>NZ_VFVM01000001.1:0-754395 GCF_006442845.1 Mesorhizobium sp. B2-4-2
GTGGTCGCCGTCTCGTCAAGCGCTACCGTAACGCCGGTGGCGGCGACAGCCGTCACCTTCGGCCCGTCGTCGTCGAAACTGATCTGGCCCGAGACGTCGGCGCTGGCGCTGGCGGAGTCGCCATCGCTATCCGTGATCGTGACCTTCACGGCCAGCGAGCCGGCGGTGAGTGCAACCGTGTCGTCGGGATTACCGGTGTCGGAATGGTGGAGCGACAGATATTGCTCGACGGTCACCTTGCCGGTGGCCGGATCGATCGACAGCGCGAACGCGGCCTCGCCCTTGAACGCGCCGCCCTGCACGACTCCGACAACCACTCCGTTCGCAAGCGTCTGCAAGGTGATCGTTGAGCCGTCGGTGACGGTCAGGCCGGAAACGGCGTTCGTGACGCTCAGCTGATAGACGGTGGCGGTGCTTGCCGCCGGGCCGTCGCCGCCGAACAGCGCCGTCACATTGACCAGGGCGCCGTTGCTGGTGCCGGAGGTGATCGCCCCGGTACCGCCGATATCGGGATCATCGCCCTTGACGATGGTTCCTGTGTTGATCGCAGCCGCCATGCTCAAGGCCTGCGTTTCGTCGAGTGAGACCACGGCGCCGGCGTCGGCGACGACTGTTACCAAAGGTCCATCGTCGTGGAACTGGATCGCGCCGCCGATCTGGGCACCGCCGAATGCGCTGTCGCCATCGAAGTCGGTGACGGTCACCGAGGCTGTGATCTTGCCCGAGAGGGTCAGCACGTCGTCATGGGCAGCAGCGCTCGATCCATCGACAGTGTGCTCCAGCGGAGCGTATTGGGTGACCGTAAGCGTGCCATTGCCGTTGATGACGATGGTAAAGGCGGTGTGGGTGCCGCCGTTCTGATAAGTGCCGGTGACCGTCGTCGCATTGGTCTGCAGCAGCGTGATCGCAAAATCGCCAATGGCCGTCTTCAGGCCCGAATCGAGCGATGCGACATTGCCGGTCAGGCCCAGCGCATAGGCGATGCCGCCGCCGGCGGCGGCGCCGTCGGCACCGAAATTGGATGCAACGGAAATAATCGGGTTGGCGCTCGTCACATCGATCGGAAAGCCGGCCGGCGAACCGGCATTGGTTTCATCGAGCACCGCGGAACTGGCTGCCGTGTTGCCCACCGTCAGGGCAGGGCTGTCGTCCTCGACGATCACGGTCATGTTGGCCGTTGCCGAGCCGCCGAACGGATCCTGCACGGTAACCGGGACGACGATGGAGAGGTCATCCTCGAAACCGGCCAGCGGGTGGTCGAGGGGACCGAGCAGGGCGATCTGGAAGGTTCCCGTGCTCGCATCCGTGATGGTGACGCTGATCACGACGTCCGATCCGACCCTGCCGACGAGATGCGTCGAATCGACCAGTTCCCACACGACGTCGGTGCCGTGCGAGGTAAGCGTCGTGGCAGGCACTCCGAGGCCGTAGGTCAGCGGATCGCCATTGGGATCCGTAGCGCCGAAGCTGCCGTTGATCACCGAAAGATTCGATTCGTCGAAGGGTGAGCCGGGATCGCCGTCCGGGTTTGCGCCGGAAAGCCCTTCTTCCGACACGCGGACGGTGAGATCGCCAAATTCCGGGTTCGCATTGGGAAGGAACAGTTCCCGCCTCTCGGCCTGCCCGAACTGCAGATCGGTCGGCGGCAAGAGCGCCGAAAGATCAAATCCATCGCCGATGCCGCCAGGAGGAATTTCAAAATTTCCACCGGCGCTCGAGGTCGAACCTCCAGGGCCAGCCGACATCGAACCATCGGCGCCGAAGGCGACATCCACATGGCTCGCCTCGAGCGCGGCGATCAAGGCGACGCGCGGCACCTCGACATCGCCAAGGACGAAGGTCGGCACGTTGAGCGCGCCGTCCTTGATCACGATGACCGAGCCGTCGGCCTGTTCGAGCACGAGATTGTGGCCGTCAACCTTGATGTTGTCGATCGAGACGTTCGCCGGAAGCTTCACGACGTTGCCGGCGTCGGCGACGTATTCGTGCGGCGCGGCTGCCGCCTGGGCCTTCGCCTCCGCGGGTGCTTCCGCCGGCGCGCCACTGCCCACATCGACCGGCACTGGTTCGGCCGCTGCCGGCGCGGCCTGTTGCGTCGAAGCCGCCTGTGCGACCTGGAACTCTGCCGGCGAGGTCTGGTCGTGACGTTCACTGGCCATGGAATGCTCGTCCCACGAACCCGAAACGGCGTCCAATTCGTTATTGATGGTCATTGCTTGTACCCCTCCGGCATTTCCCCGAAAGAGACAGCGGCAACCATTACTTTGCAACCGTCCGTCAATCTACTTTATATACCATTATATGCCTACAATGGCATTTTTTACGCGTGGTAAACTGGGAGCATATATTCTGTTATATAAGTCGATAGGTGCCAGTGCGGATGAGGCCTCGCCCCCGGTTGCATGGTAAATAGAAGTATAAATTCAAATAAAATTTTACGAAAAATAGGGGAAACAAGTTTCGTCGCCATTATCTACCTTCATTGCCAATAATTTGAGACAAGATCGGTACCGTCCACAGTCAAAAGGTGGGCGTTATGAAAAAAGAAAAAACCGCGCCGGGAACAGCCGGCCTCAAGCTACTCTTGCTGACGATCAGCCTCGCAGGCCTGCCGCAGCCATCGCTCGCGAGCGTCCATTTAGAGGACACCGCTTCGGTCGGCGGGCTTGTTGAAGACGTGCGGATGCCGCCCAGCCTGGGCGGCGTTTCCCTGGAAAGATTCCAGCCTTGGCGATCGGCGGTAGGATACCAGCCCGACCTGGTTTCCATGAGTTACACGATCGACGATGCCCAAGCGGGCGTTGCGCCGGCGCCTGCGAATGCCGGAATTGATCCCATCAAGACGGCAACGATTATCCCCGGCGTGTTCGGCTCGGTCGCGTTGTCCATGCATAACTTTCCCGTCGCCGCGCGGTGGGCACCGGTCTACCAGGCAATTGTCGGCTGCTCGGCGGGCAGTGCCTGCGAGCAGAAGAGCGCGGCTTTTGCCAGGCTGATCTCGTCGGCACAGGGCAAAGGGTTCAGCGAGAAACTGTCATTCGTCAACAGCGGCATCAATCACCTGATCGCCTACAGGAAGGACAGCGTCATCTATGGCAAGCTCGATTACTGGGCAAAGCCCACCGAGGTGCTCGATAAGCGCGCCGGCGACTGCGAGGATTTCGTCATACTGAAGATGACGGCGCTGCTGAGGGCCGGCATCCCCGCGCAAAGCATGGCGTTGGTTGTTCTCCAGGATCGCAGGCGGGGATTCTTCCATGCGGTCCTGTCGGTAAGCACGGCAAGTGGCGTGTTCATTCTCGACAGCCTCAACAACACCGTGCTGCGCGACAGCGATCTCCCCGATTATGTGCCGCTTTATTCCTTCAGCACGGACCGAGCCTGGATCCATGGTTCGAGATCGGGCAGCGCGCAGGTCGCGGAGATCAAGGGCGGTTTTGCAGGCGTCGCGCCCGGCGAGGGATTGCAGCCCGACACGGCTTCTGGAGCGCTTGCCCGTCGGTGAGCAACCGCGGTTCGCCGGCTTTTATGGAAAACGCCGAACCGCTCTATCTCTTTGTTTTGCGCAATTCCCAAGGGAAAGCGCTACACGCTTTTCCCGGGAAGCGTTTCGCACTTTTCCTGGAACTGCTGCTAGCCGCTGACGAATGCCATCAGCAGGTCCTGCCCGACCAGCGGTGCTCGCACGGCATTCAATTGGCCGCGATATCGGCGTTCGCCGGCGCCGATGACGAACCCGCTGGCGACCGGAATCTCGCCATTGGCATCCAGCCGCGCGAAGATGTCCGCCACGTTGAGATCGAGCGCCAGCCTGAGATCCTGACGCCCGTCATCGCTCGGCGCCGTCGGCAATTGGCGCTTTACCAATTGTTGGAACGGAGCGTTGAAGGTCAGGATCTTTTTCGACGATGAAAGGGCGAAGGCGGGCGAGGGGCAGGCGACCAGTATCGCGGTGATCGTCCTGATCGATGCAAGCCTCTTCAACGTCAGGTTTTCTTCCGTCAAGTCACGAATGCAGGCAACCCTGATCGCCGACGTCAGATTGCCGGCCGGAGGCTGGCTCTCGGCGATCTCATCGACAAGCATGCCGATCGTGCATTTGCGGCTTTCCGCCATCTGCCTGAGCGACGTCCAGAACGTCCGCTCCAGGCGGATGCCGCGGCGGATGCCGCGGCGCGCGACAACCCGGAACTCCATGCCGAGGTCTTCCGTGGCCATCGGCACGAGCAACCGCTCGAGAACAGCGGGAGGCGTGGCGCTATCGTTCACTCATCGCCTCCTCTCGTGCCTTGTTGATGGGTTTCAGCAGGTAGGTCAGGATCGTCTTGCGGCCGGTCTTGATGTCGACGGAGCAGATCATGCCCGGGATGATGGAATAGGTCTTGTCATCCCGCGTCAGCGTCGACCTGTCGGTCGCGACGCGCACCTGATAATAGGGCTCGCCTGTCTTCTGGTCGACGAGACTGTCGGCGGTGATGTTCGAGACCTTGCCTTCGATGCCGCCGAAGATCGAGAAATCATAGGCGGTGACCTTGATCAGCGCCTCCTGGTCCGGCCGGATGAAGGCAACGTCGCGGGGCGAAACCCGCGCTTCGACCAGCAAGGTCTCCGAAGTCGGAACGATGCCGGCGACCACCGCGCCGGGCTGCACGAAGGCGCCAACCGTATTGATGTCAAGCGTGTTGACGATACCGTCGACTGGAGAACGGATGTCGGTGCGGGCCACCTTGTCGGTCGCGCCGCGAATGGTTTCATCGACCACCGAGAGGTCAGCCAGCGCCTGCGTGAGGTCGCTCAGCGCCTCCTGTTGCAGCTGCAGGCCGAGCTCGTCGACCTGAAGCTGGGCCTCGGTGATAGCCGATTTGGCTTTCTTGGTGGTTTCTCCAGCAAGCGT
Organism: Mesorhizobium sp. B2-4-2; assembly: GCF_006442845.1. Lineage (NCBI taxonomy): Bacteria > Pseudomonadati > Pseudomonadota > Alphaproteobacteria > Hyphomicrobiales > Phyllobacteriaceae > Mesorhizobium > Mesorhizobium sp. B2-4-2. The sequence continues at coordinate 4,895 of NZ_VFVM01000001.1, forward strand.
CAGCTGCCCATTGAGCTCGGTCTGCTCGCGTTCGACCCGGAGTTGCTCGGTTCGCGCCATCAGGCCTTTCTTGACCATGGCTTCGACCAGCTTTGCCTCCTGGTCGCTGACGACCAGATTCTTCGTGAGGCGATCGGAATTGGCGGTCGCCTCGTCCAATTCCTTCTCGCGCTGATCGAGGCGCGACTTGAGAACCGACAGCTTGACTTCGAAGTTGTCGCGGCGGGCCACGAGCAGCTTCTGCTCGTTGTCGCAGATTTCCGGGGCGACTTTCTGGATTTCGGCTGGACATGGAAATTCGCCTTGCAGATCGCCGCTCTGCTCGAACTTCAGCCGTGCAATGCGGGTCTGTAATGCCCGTGCCTTGGCCTGTTGCTCGCCAAGGCTGGAGGTGTTGAACGTATTGTCGAGGCGGATGATGAGGTCGTTCTTCTTCACGACCTGCCCGATCTTGACGGCAATTTCCTGGACGACGCCCGGCTCGCTGGCCTGGATGATCTGCGTTTTGGAAGCAGGTATGACCTTGCCGTCGCCGCGTGCGATTTCATCCACCTCGGCAAAGGACGCCCAAGCGACGGAAGACACGAAGAGTGCACCTATGATAAATATGGACGCCGACGCAAAGAGCGGCGGCCGGTCTTCTCTTGCAAGCATTTCCCACGGCCCCAACGCATTGAATACTTTGATAGTTTTCGTTCTTCAGGTGCTTTTTTTCTGCAGCGCCTGTATCACTTGGTCCTTTGGTCCATCGGCAACGATCCTGCCTTGCTCGATGACGATAAGCCGGTCGGCAAGTTCGAGCATGCTGAAGCGGTGCGTCGAGACGATCAGCGTGGTGTTTCGATCGAAAGCCACTTTGAGCTGCTTGATCAGTTGACGCTCGGAAGCCAGATCCATCGAGCCGGACGGCTCGTCCAGGAAGACGACTTTCGGTTTCGTCAGCAACAGCCGGGCGATCGCCATCGTCTGTCTCTGGCCGCCCGAGAGATTGGTGCCGCGCTCGCCGACATTCATGTCATAGCCACGCGGGTGGCGGGAGACGAAATCGTCGACGCCGGCGGCCTTGGCCGCTTCGACGATCTGCTCATCGGTCGCCTCCGGACAGGCCATCAAAAGATTTTCCTTGATGGTGCCTGAAAACAGATCGTTCGCCTGCGCGACGATGCCGACGGCGGCGCGAACCTCGGAGGGGTGGTATTGACGGATGTCGATGCCGTCCAGCAGCAGTTCGCCGGAACTCGGCAAGAAAAGCCTGCCGATCAGCCGCCCCATCGTCGTCTTTCCCGATCCTATGCGGCCGATGATGCCGATCCGCTCCCCCGGCTTCACGGAGAAATTCAGGCCGGTCAGGACTTCGTTCTCGGAGCCGGGATAGGTAAAGCCGACGTTCCGGAACACCATGGCGCCGTTGCGGATGGGCCGGTTGACGAAGCCCACAGTGTCCGGACGATCCTCCGGCTGAGCCATGATCGAATTCACCATCCGCAAAGAGAGCATGGCCTGGCGCAATCTGGACAAGGTGATGGCGATCTGCCCGAGCGGGGCCACAGCCCGGCTGGCCAGCATGACGGTGCCGATGATGGCTCCGGTGGAGACATGTCCTTCGGAGAAGGCGTAGGCGCCGGCCACCACCAGCGCGACGGTGACCAGCTGCTGGATGGCCTGCGTTATATTGCCGGCGGCGGCCGAAAGCTGCTTGATCTTCTCGGAGGTGTTGGAGGCGTTTTTGGAATGCTCTCCCCATTTTCGCAACAGGTAGGCTTCGGCGCGCAGCGACTTGATCGTCTCCAGCGTGGAAATGGATTCGACCAGCAGCGCCTGGCGCTGCGAGGCCTCGTTCATGGAGGCCGCCACACGCTTGCCGATGCGCCGCTGCGTGACCAGTCCGACGATCACCGACGCGACGAAGGCCAGCGCGGGTATCATGACCAGCCAGCCGCCTATCGCATAGATGACGAGGAGAAAAACAAACACGAAAGCCGTGTCGATGAACACGCTGATGGTGTTGGACGTGAAGAATTCGCGCACGAATTCATATTGGGTCACGCGATTTGCGTATTCGCCCGTCGAGCCCGGCCGTGCCGCCAGAGACGAGTTCAGCACCTTCTCGAACAGCATGTATGAAATGCGCAGATCCGCCTTGCGCCCGGCATAGTCGATGAGCGATGCCCGGGAGGTCTTTAGCAGCAGGTCGAACAGGATGACCGCGCCGATGCCGATGGCCAGCACCCAGAGCGTCGATATCGCTTTGTTCGGCAGGATTCTGTCGTACACGTTCATGGTGAAGATCGGCGAGGCGATGGCGAGCAGATTGATGAACACCGCCGACAGGACAACCTTCGAATAGGTGCGCCAGAACGGCCCCATCGTTCCCGTCAGCCAATGTCGCCGCTCGATTTTCGGCGCCGAGCCGACGCTCATGGCCTCCGTCGCGTTGGCGTAGGTGATCGAGAAGGACGCACCGCCGCTGATATAGCTGTTGGCCAGTTCCGACCGGCTGATCGTGGTGCGCCCGTCCTCCTGGGGAGCGGTGAAATATTCGCCGGCTTCACCATCGGCCAGCAGCGCGACCGGCAGCTGGCTGACGCGAAAGACGATCGCGGGGAGGTCGATGCGCCCCCGAACAAAGTCGCGCTGGCTGAACTCGGTTATTTCAAGGCCGACGCGCTCGGCAAGATGCCGGATCGCGTCGATGTCGATGCGCGTTTCCGCCAGCGGCACGCCGGCAAAGAGCACGGTTTCGGCGCTGGGGCGGCCGAGATATGCGGCGACGGCCGAAAAGCAGGCCTTGAAAGCCTCTTTCGGTGACAGGATGTTGGGTTGCTGGTTCACGATCCGCCCGCGGGGACTCTCGATCGATCCTTAGGCCCGCCTATTTTTTCCTGACCGGTGCCAGAATATCGAACGGCACGTCGTTTTTCTGTTCCGAGGGCGTGCGCGCATAGGTTTCGGTGTCGGCCGTTTCCGGCGCGGCGAACTCGGTCCGCGCGTATGCCGTAGCCTGTTTTGGCGGGTGGACGTCCATCGTTTTCAGCAACTGCCCGGTCGCCGCCAGAAGCCGATATTGCGCGAAAAGGGATGCGTAGGACGCGGTGTCGGCCAGTGTCGCGGTGTTGAATCGCGTGTTCTGCGCATCGAGCACGTCGAGCAACGAGCGCTGACCGACCTTGAACTGTTCGCGATAGGACGCGACCAGCTTTTCGTTGGAGGCTGCTTGTAGCTTCAGGGTCTTGGCCAGATCGGCCTGCCGGAAGCGACGATCCCATGACGTGCGAACGGCTTCCTCGATCTCTCGGAGAACCTGGTGCATCGCGAGCCGCTGCTCGCTGGTGCGGCGGATCTGCTCCTGCTCATTGGCCTTGTCGATGCCGCCCCGATAGAGATTCCAGCGCAACACCAGACGTGCCTGCAGATCGGATGCGTCTCCATTGTCGCCGTCAATGTCGTAGCCCGCCCGGGCAGAGCCTTCGGCAATGATCGAAGGGCCGTATTTCGCGCGCGCCGCGTCCACCAGCGAGGCCGCCGCGGCAATATCGCTGTTGGCCATGTGGACGCGCGGGTTGCTCTCGCGCGCAAGGCCCAGCGCATCGTCCAGCGACCTTGGCAGCGTGCCGGACACGTCGGCCGGCCTCGCTGCATTGGTCAGCGGCTTGCCGACAGTCTTGAAAAACCGTATCCGCGCGGCCTCCAGTTCCTCCGACGCTTCCTGCATGCGGGCCTTGGCCGCGAACAGCCGCTCCTCGGCCTGTTGCCGGTCGGCTTCGTTCAACCCGCCGCCGGCAATGCCTTCCTGGATGTCGTGGAGGATTGCTTGATGGAAGCCCAGGTTTTTCTTTGCCTCGGCAACAATCGAAGCCTGGAGCATGTATTCGAGGTAGTCCTGGACAACAGAGAGGCCGATGAATTCCGACCGTTCCAGCACTCGAAACGACGCGCCATCGACGCGGGAGGCCTGGCGGTTCAATTCTGCGCGCCTTGCGCCGCTGTCATAGAGCGTCTGCGAAACGGTCAGGTCGGTTTCTGCCGGGTAAAGCGCGTCGTCCTCTATCGAGAGTGCGCGCCGTGATGAATTGTCGAGACGACGAGCGCCAGCCGACGCCTGCAGGTCGACGCTGGGCAAATAGAGGCCCTTTGCCTGACGCAATTCGAACTCGATCGCTTCGCGATTTTCTATCGCCTGGCCGATCTCCGGATTGGATTCGACCGCTACCGCCACCGCCTCCTTGAGCGTGAGGGCGTTCGCCCCCCCGCAAGTCAGCATCGTAGCCGCCATCAAAAGACCAAGGCGCTTGCCTATGGCCGACATGCCAGTTCTGTTCATTTAGCCCACCCGTTTCCCCAACGCCTTCCTCAAGGCGCTTAAGCGGGCCAACCCCAAGCCCACCATTGCCGAATTACCCGATATATTCAGAAAATACGTGAGCGAATATTAATTTAGGCGACTCTAAATGGGTTTTCCCAGTCATGAGCAGCGACATGTAGCAAAAATAACACATAACAACGGGGCCGATGGGGGTGGGAGAATGCCGATCGGCTGCAACGAAAAATGCCTTGGTTGGAGCGGTGAGGGCTCTTTTTGAAAAATCGCGCAGTGGTTCCCAACAGTTGGACACGTTTGCCCGGGCCGAGACGGTGGCGCTGTTGCCGAACGGGGATGCCGGACGCGGACTATAAAACGGATGTAGCCTCCGATAAGTGCCGATAACGCGTCAATGGAATGCTGCCCATCCAGTCACAAGGATAAGGGCAAGCGTAACCAGCGCTCCCGAAACGTACAGAACCGTCCTGACACTGCCTCCCTTTGCGGCGTTTCCGCCACGTAGGTAGATTCCCAGATGAATCAGGCGTATCGCCAGGTGCAGCCCCACAAGCGTCGCCAAAGTGGTCGGTCCAACACCAACCATCATCGCCAGCACCGCGGGCACGACAAAGGGCGCCAGCGCCTCAACCGAGTTCATGTGGACGCGGTCGATCCTGTAGAGCCTGTTGTGGTCGTCCGCCGGGACTACCGGTCCTGAAAGTACCCCTGCAAATCCCTTGGACGAACCGGAATAGACCGCCAACACCACCGACAGCAAACAAAGCGTAAGCACGCCGAGGATGCTTAACCAATAGACTTCCATGTTGTCTCTGCTCCTGGAATCTCAGTGGGCGATACGGTGCTTGCGAGTCATACCCCCATGAACTGCAACGCGGTTGTCAGGCTGCCCGATGGTTGAACAGGCCGTGGAACCGTTGCAGGTAGAGCGGCCAGCCCTGATCGCTATCAACTGCACCCCTCACGCCCTCCCAGCCTTGCCCATGGCGCTCGAAATGCCGGTGCTCGATCTCAACCCGGGTTCTGTTCTCGGTCTCGGCCGTGAATCGGACCTCCCATTCGCTCGTCTTGTTCGGGTCGGTCTCGATCTGCCACCGAGGGCTGATGTCCCAGCTCAGAACCAGCCGGCTGGGCGGATCGTAGGCCAACACACGAGCCCAGCGGCACTCGCTGCCATCCACACCTCGGTCGTAAACGTGCCCTCCGACCCGGGGTTCGAAGATCGTTTCTGCGATCGGAACGGCAAGAAGATTGTGCTCTCGAGGTTTGAATCTCCCGAAATCCTCGGTGAAAACCTTGAAGGCATGCACAATGGATGCCTCGACGACGACGAAATGCCTTACGGGCGCGAGTGCAGGATCCTTACTCATGCTTGATCCTTTTTTGGATACTCGACGGCTAATTTGTAGCCCGCCAGGGTCTTGCTCCAGAACTGGTCGATTTCCGCGCGCAGGCCTGCCAGCCCATCCTGATCGATACGGTATATGCATTCCTTGCCCGAGCGCGTGTCGGCCACAAGCCCGGCAGCCTTGAGTATCTTCAAGTGCTGAGAGACAGCCGGCCGGGTTACAGGCAGGGCACGAGCAAGTCCGCTGACCGAGCAGGGCTGTTCGACCAGCAGTTCGAAGATCGTGCGCCTTGTCGGATCTCCGAGCGCTGTCCAGTAGTTCGCGTTAGTCACCACTAACACGAACTTAAATCGATGGCCGCGATCTGTCAATATCGGGAGGTCAACGATGCGTCATCCAAGCCTCCGTCCGGCTCCGCGGATTAAAGGAAACCATTTCAGCGACCTGCGCTCGCTCGTGGCGTGAACCATGCGGCCGTCGCAGGGAGTGTCCGTTGCGCTTTGACGTGATCGGCATACCGAATTGCATTTTTTGAATTGGTCTTTGCCGACCTGCCTTGGCATTTATCGAGCAGTCAGTTGAAGCTGGGATCGAGGATGGCCAAAGTGGCGCAAGTCTATTGCAATCGGCGTTACATGCCCGAAGACGAGGCGCGCATCGGTCTCTTCGATCGGGGATTCCTCTTTGCAGACGCGGTCTACGAGGTGACCGCCGTGATCGGCGGCAGGCTGATAGACAATGATTTCCATCTCAATCGTCTCCAGCGGTCGCTTGCCGAGATATGTATTCCCATGCCCGTGACGCTGCCTGAGATGGAAGCCATTCAATTGGAACTGATCTCGCTCAACGGATTGGATGAAGGAACGGTCTATCTCCAGATTTCGCGCGGCGAAGCCAAGCGCAATTTCCTGTTTCCCGATGATCTTGAGCCGACCATGGTCGCCTTCACAAGCGCCCGCAAACTCGTAGGAACCAAGGCTCAGGCCGAAGGCGTCGCCGTCGACCTGGCGCCTGATCCGCGCTGGGCGCGGCGCGACATAAAGACTGTCATGCTGCTGGGGCAGGTTCTGGCAAAGCATGCTGCAAGCGAGAAAGGCTTCGATGATGTCTGGTTTGTCGAGGGTGGACAGGTGACCGAGGGCGCATCGGCGACGGCTTTCATCGTTACGCACGACGGCCGTGTCATTACTCGCGCCAATTCTCAAGCCATCCTGCCCGGCTGTACGCGGCGAGCAGTGGCGCGTCTATGTGAAGACCAGGGCATTTTGTTTGAAGAGCGTGCGTTCTCGCCAGAGGAGGCGTTTTCGGCGGCGGAAGCGTTCCTGACCTCCGCCTCCAGCCTGGTCACCCCCGTCATCCGTATTGCCGGCCACAGGATCGGAAACGGCCAACCTGGTCCATTGACACGCCGCCTGCAGGAAATTTACGTCCAGACAGCTTTTGCAGAGATGAACGGGCATGCGGCCGGAAGAGCGGCCCTTGCTTGATGAGTGGGATGTGAAAATGGGCGCGGCACGGCGTTTAGGCCTTTGCATGGGGCGGCTGCCGCCCGGCCCGAACAATGCGATCACGGACGTGCCGGGTGTCCTGGTCGGCCATAAGACGATCATCGCCGACGGGCTGGCGACAGGCGTCACCGCCGTCTTGCCCCATGGCGGCGACCTGTTCAGATCCAAGGTCAGGGCGGCGGTCGATATCATCAACGGTTTCGGCAAGTCCGTCGGGCTCATGCAATTGTCCGAACTGTGCACGATCGAAACGCCGATCCTTCTGACCAACACGTTCTCGGTCGCACCATGTGCGGAGGCGCTGATCAAGCGTGCCATTGCCGCCAACCCGGAGATCGGGCGCAAGACCAGCACGGTCAACCCCGTCGTTTGCGAATGCAACGACGGCGGCATCAATGATATTCAGGCAATGGCGGTCACCCGGCATGACGCCGAAGCGGCGCTGGATGCCGCGAGCGCCGGTCCGGTCGAACAGGGCAGCATCGGCGCCGGCACCGGAATGACGTCGTTTGGCTTCAAGGCGGGTATCGGCAGCGCGTCCAGGTCTGTCGAGATCGGGTCTCGCGCCTTCACGCTTGGCGCTCTGGTGTTGTCCAACTTCGGCAGGGCAGGGGATCTTGTCCTCCCGGATGGCCGCAGAGCCGATCCCAGAGGGCTCGGCGAGCCTGAAAGCGGGTCGATCATCATCATTCTCGGCACGGATATTCCTCTTGACGACCGGCAATTGAACCGTGCCGCCAGCCGGGCCGGCGCCGGCATTGCCCGCCTCGGTTCGTATTGGGGACACGGCAGTGGCGATATCGCCATCGCCTTCACGACCGCCGATCCTCTGCCGCACGTCTCGCCTTCACCGTTCATTTCGATTTCGCGTGTCGATGACAGATACATCGACCTCGTTTTCGAAGCGGTTGTGGAAACCACGGTCGAGGCCGTTCTGAACGCCCTGTGCGCCGCGCAAGGCGTGGTTGGACGAAATAGACGCAGGATTCCGGCGTTGACCGACTGGCTGAAGGAGCCCCTTTGAGCATGAAGATTTTCATTTCGGCCGATATCGAAGGCACCGCGGGCATTCAATCCTGGGACGAGGCGGAAAGAACGCATGCCGACCACAGGGAATTCCGCGAACTGATGACCGGGGAGGTCCTGGCCGCCTGCGAAGGAGCGCGAGCCGCTGGCGCCACCGAAATCATGATCAAGGATGCGCATGACAGCGGGCGCAACCTTATTCTCGAACGCATGCCGCCTTTTGCGCGCATCGTGAGGGGCTGGTCGGGACATCCGGACGCAATGATGTTCGGGATCGATGAAAGCTTCGATGCCGCGCTCTATACCGGCTACCATTCCAAGGCCGGCGTCGAGGACAACCCGCTTGCACACACATCGACATTGCGAATATCGCGGCTGATCCTGAATGGCGAAACAGCGTCCGAATTCACATTGAATGCGTTGTGCGCCGCGCGCTATGGCGTGCGCTCGGTATTTCTTTCCGGCGACGAAGGCATTTGCGCCGACGCCAGAGCCCTCGTCCCGGGGATAGCCACTGTCGAAACCCTCAAAGGCATCGGCGCGGCCACCATCTCCCTGGCGCCTGCGGCGGCGCGCGGCGCAATATGCGAGGGCGTTGAAAGGGCGTTGCGCGACAGGGCGCGGCAAGCTTTGCCGTCAATGCCGGAAAGGGTCGAGATCATCATCGAATTCAGCAACCCCGTCGATGCCTATCGCGCCTCCTGGTATCCCGGAGTGCGCCGGCACGGGCCACGTGCCGTCGCCTTTGCATCGAACGACTATTTCGAGGTGCTGCGCGCCTTCCGCTTCATGAAGAGCTGAAGGTCGCCGTGCCCGCGGCTGGCGCGGCGGGCTTCAACGTTTGCGCCAGCGCCTTGGATGATTGCCAAAGAGCCTCTACCATGGTGCTTCGCGTCTTCTCCGAGCTGCGATACAATCGTATCTCGAGATCGAGCGTCCATGTGCTGTCATTCGAACAGATGACAAGGGCTCCATTGGAGATGTCGTTCTCGACGAGGCTTTCTGGCAGCCAGCAGATGCCCGCGCCGGTCAGCGCAAGTTCCTTGAGTCCGGCGCTTATTGTGCTTTCATGCACTGTCTGACGCCGGAACGGCGAGTGCTTCGAGAAGAGTTTTCCGAGGGCGACGCCAAAGAAAGAGCTGTAACCATAGCCCAGATAGGGCAAAGCTCGCTTTGCCGTTTCCGGACTGTCCAGAATGCCCGTCGCGGGCACGGTCGACTTGTCGAAGCGCAGTTCCGGCGCCGCGACCGGGATGAGCCGATCCGATCCGATAGCCAGATGAGAAAACTTGTCGCGATCCAGGTGAAACGGCACTTCACGGTGCGCATAGGTCAGGAAGAAGTCGGTTTCGCCATCGGTCAGTGCAGCCAGGTTCGCCTCGATGCCACCCCTGTCAGCCATGAAGGATGTGCCGAAGGTGCGAGTGTTCCGCTGCACCTCCCGCAGCCAAACCGGAAAGAACGTGATGGTCAATGTGTGAAGGGCCGCAAAGCGTACAAGCCCCTGTTCCGCAGGCGGGCGCAGAGACTCGCGCACCGAATAGAACATCCTGATGGCGTCTTGCGCCATGGGAAGAAAATTGCGTCCGGCCGATGTCAGTTCGGCCGGCATGGTGGCACGACTGATGAGCGGTGCTCCGAGCCACGTCTCAAGCTGCTTGATGCGCCGACTGAAGGCCGACTGGGTGACATTGCGGATTTCGGCTGCCCGCGAAAAGCTCGATGTTTCTGCAAGTGTCACGAAATCTTCGAGCCATTTGATTTCCACGCGGCCTCTCCTCCACTGCGTTCGAGCATTGATCGAACCGCAATGGGGAACATATTTCATTATAATTGCTATGTTATGCAAATTTTGCATGCTTGATTGCGAAAACCGAATTGGCCTTGTGATCGCCGACGCCCCAACGTCTGCAAAACGAAAAAGCTGGCAACTGGAGCCGGTGGCAGGGGAACGTGACGTCGAGCGCGGGAGAAGAATCTGACCGCACACGAAACGGAATGCCACTCAAAGTCAAATCTATGTCGGCGACGTCCGTGAACGCCGGGGAGAAGAAAAGGCAGCATGAATTCGCAGAACCAAGCCGATCTCGTTTTGCATGGCGGCAAGATTTGGACCGGTTACGGAAATCCGATCGCGGAGGCGATTGCGGTCTTGGGCAACCGGGTCGTGGCCAGTGGCTCCAACGCCGATATCAAGCCCCTGATCGGAAAGGGCACGAGGGTCGTGGATCTGGCCGGGCGCTTCGCAATGCCCGGTTTGAACGATGCGCACCTGCATCTGATCTCGACGGGGCTCCTGCGTGGCAAGGTCGATGCGACGCCCGATGCCGCGCCGACCCGCGGCGCGCTGATGGCTGCGCTGCGGGCACGGGCCGCCGAAACGCCCAAAGGCGCATGGGTGACCGCGCGCGGTTTTGACCAGACCCGATATCCGGACGCACTTATGCCGACCGTGAAGGAGCTGGACGCCGCCCTGCCGGATCATCCCGTTTCGGTCACGCGCGCCTGCGGCCATGTCACTGTCGTGAATTCGCTGGCGCTGGCGCTGGCGGGAATCGATATCGACACGCCCGATCCGGATGGTGGCGTCATTGGGCGCGAGGCCGGGCAACTGACCGGAATGCTGGCTGAGAACGCCCAGAACCTCGTCTACGACGTCCAGCCGACACCCTCTTTCGCCGAGATACTCGATGCTATCGAAGCGGGGGGCCGTGACCTTCTGCGGTTCGGCATAACGTCCTGCATGGACGCGGCCACTGGCCAGATCGACGGTATGACCGAGATCGAGGCTTATCATGAGGCCGAGCGCAGCGGCCGGCTCCCGGTACGGGTCTGGGCAACACTTCTGGGCGACCCCGGTTCGTCCATCGTCGAGCCTTGCCATGCCGCGGGTCTCGTTACCGGGGTCGGCAGCGACATGTTCCGCATAGGCGGCGTGAAGATATTCACGGACGGCTCGGCCGGCGGACGCACGGCCTGGATGCGCCAGCCATATATTGGCCAGCCTGACAATTTCGGTGTCCGGATGCTGCCAGACGCTCAATTGTTCGAACTGGTCGACCGCTACACCGCAATGGGCTACACCATGGTCTGCCATGGCATTGGCGATGCCGCCATCGACCAGCTCGTGCGGGCTTATGAACGTGTGCGCGCCGCAAGGCCGGATCACAAGCACCGGCACCGGATCGAGCATTGCGGTTATGTCGATGGTGCCATCAATCAGCGGATGTTGAAGGCAGGCATCCTGCCTGCGCCGCAGCAGGCCTTCATCTATGATTTCGGCGACGCCTACGTCTCTGTTCTCGGGCCGGAGCGCGGGTTGCGCTCCTATCCGATCGGAACCTGGGATCGCCTCGGCATGAAGCCGTCCACCGGCAGCGACTCGCCGGTCTGTTCGCCCAATCCCTTCCCGGACCTCTACGCCATGCTGACGCGCAAGACGCACAAGGGCACGGTAATGGACGCTTCCGAGATACTGACGCCCGAGCAGGCGTTGCGCGCCTATACCGAACACGGTGCCTACTCCCAGGGCGCGGAAATGGTGAAGGGCCGGTTGGAGCCTGGAATGCTCGCGGACATCGCCGTGTTCTCCAACGACCTCCTGACGGCCACACCGGAGACAATCCTGCGTGAAACGCGCTGTGAGATGACAATTCTGGATGGGCGCATCGTCTATGAAGGAAGTTGAGGCGGGATGCCGGTTGGGCCCGTCTCTGACAGGAAATCAACAACGAACCACAGGGAGGAATTGAGGGATGTTGAACAGACTTGGCTTGATCGCGGCGCTTGCGCTTGGAACGGCGACCGCCGCGCTGGCGCAGGACGCCACACCGAAGGATGGGGGGAAATTGGTGTTCACCGCGCCCTATGGCAACTCCATCACATCGCTGGACATCACGGCGACACCGCATACGCAAGACGAGATCGTGGCCAAAGCGATCAACCGCTCCCTCTACAAATGGAACCCGGAAAGCGGCAAGCCTGAGCTCGACCTCGCCGAAACGGTAGAGAAGTCGGCGGATGGCAAGACCTATACCTACAAGCTCCGGGAAGCGACCTTTCACAATGGCGACAAGCTCGACGCCGATGACGTGATCTGGTCCTACAACCGTCTTGCCGATCCCAAGAAGGCCCTGCCGGGCGCCGAGCAGATGTTGCAGATCGCCGGCGTCGCCGAATTTCAGGCAGGCAAGGCCGATCATATTTCCGGGTTGAAGAAGATCGACGACAGGACCATCGAAATCACCTTCATCAACCTGGCCGATCCGGGCTGGAACCTGATGTCCAACTATGCGCCGATCTACTCCAAGGACTATCCGGAGGATCAGCTGGCCTCCAAGCCGAACGGCCTTGGCCCGTTCAAGCTCGCCAATTACGTTGCGGGCTCGAAGGTCGAACTGGAGAAGTTCGACGGCTATTATGAGAAGGGCAAGCCGCATCTCGACAAGCTCGACATCATGCTGATGGGCGAAGCTTCGGCTCGCGACGTCGCCTTCCGCAACGCGGAGATCGATACCAACGTTCTCGGCCCTGTGCAGTATGAGGCCTACAGCCAGGATCCGGCGCTGAAGGATCACATCCTTGAGGTGGCCGAAGTCTACACCCGCAATATCGGCTTCAATCCGAAGGTCGAGGCATTCAAGGACAAGCGCGTCCGGCAGGCGATCAATTATGCGATCAACAAGGACCTGATTGTCGAGAAGCTCTTGAAGAACAAGGCTTATCCCGCGGTCTCCTGGCTGCCGATTTCATCGCCGGCCTTCGACAAGGACGCCAAGCCCTATGCCTATGATCCGGAAAAGGCCAAGGAACTGCTGAAGGAGGCAGGGTTCGAGACCGGTCTGAAGTTCTCGGTCACCGCGACCTCGAACGAAAGCTGGGGCCTGCCGATCGTCGAGGCGATCATCCCGATGCTGGCCAAGGTGGGCGTCACCGTGACGACCGACCCGGTGGAAAGCTCGGTCCTGTCCGACAAGATCCTGTCCGACAATTTTGATGCCTTTATCTGGTCGAACTCGTCGGGCCCGGATCCGCTGAAATATCTGAACTGCTTCTATTCGAAGACATCGCAGACCGCCTGCAACTACGTCAAGTTCAACAATGCCGACTTCGACAAGCTGATCGAGCAGGCAGGCAACGAAACCGATCCGGCCAAGCAGAACGATCTTCTGAGGCAAGCCAACAACCTGCTGCAGGACGAGGCTCCGGTCTGGTTCTTCAATTACAACAAGGCCGTCATGGCCTACCAGCCATGGGTCCACGGGCTGAAGCCGAACGGCGCGGAACTGGCTATCCAGGATTACGAGGACATCTGGATCGACGACAGCGCACCCGCATCACGCAAGTAGCGCGATGGCATGGCTGGCGGGCGGGACCGGTTTGTACGGCCCCGCCCACCGCATGGCGCCCACTCCTCGCCCGCCGCATGGCGCCCAGTTGTTGAAAGGCAGGATTCGCGGATGTCGCGCTTCATCTTTCGTCGCACGCTGCAGATGATCCCGACCCTGCTGGCGGTCGTGCTGATCATTTTCGTGATATTCAGCGTCGTCCCCGGCAGCTTCATATCGAGCCTGATGTCGGAGGGGCGCAACGCCACGAATGCCGATGTGATGGCGCATCTGAACGAGCAGTTCGGGCTGGACAAGCCTCTGCCGGTCCGCCTGTGGGACTATCTGTGGGGGCTGGCGCATTTCGACCTTGGAATTTCCTACCGCACCCGCGAACCGGTGTGGAACGTGATCGAGCCGCGGCTCTGGCCTTCGATCAAACTGGCGCTGGCGGCGATGGGCTTTGCCGCGGCAGTCGGTATTCCTCTGGGATTTCTGGCCGCGCTGAAGCCCGGCAGCGTGTTGGACACCGGCACGATGATGCTGGCGGTTTCCGGCCTGTCGGTTCCCGAATTCTGGCTAGGTTTGCTGCTAATGTACGTCTTTGCGCTGCAGCTCGGTCTGCTGCCGAGCTTCGGCTACCAGCCCGGCGGCATCCGCTACATCATATTGCCTGCCATCGCGCTCGGCGTATCGCCGATGGCGCTCCTGGCGCGAACCACCCGCGCTGGCGTTCTGGACGTGATGAACGCGGATTTCGTGCGAACGGCGCGAGCCAAAGGGTTGACCGAACCGCGTCTGGTGCGCAGTCACGTCACCCGCAACGTGCTGGTGTTGATCCTGACCACGCTTGGCCTTCAGATCGGTTCGCTCATGGGGCAGGCGATCGTGATCGAGAAACTGTTTTCCTGGCCAGGGATCGGGTCGCTTCTGGTCGACAGCGTGTCGGCACGCGACATTCCCGTGGTTCAGGGTACGGTCATCGTGATCGTGTTGTGGTTCCTTGTCATCAACATGCTGGTCGATATCGCCTATGCCATGATCGACCCGCGCATCAAGGTGGCCTGATCCATGCGGTTGCGTTTCAATTTCGCCCTTGGCCTGGCGCTGGCGTTGCTCGTGGTCGCCGCAGCCGTCAGCGCCGGCTGGATTGCCCCGTACAACCCGATATTCGACGCCGACCTGATGAATTCTGAAATGCCGCCGAGCTGGGACCATCTTTTGGGCACGGACGGGCAGGGTCGCGACGTCTTTTCCCGTATCCTCTACGGCGCCAGGGTGTCGCTGACCGTCGGCCTCGTTTCGCAGTTGATCAACTCGTGCATCGGTATGGCGCTTGGGGTTTCGGCCGGTTATTTCGGAGGCTGGTGGGACGACCTGGTGAACGGGCTGACCAACGTCATGCTGGCGATCCCATCCCTGGTGTTCGCGCTCGCCATCATGGCGGTGTTGGGACCCGGCTTGCCAAGCCTCCTGATCGCATTGGGCCTGACCAACTGGTCCTGGACCTGCCGCATCGCCCGCAGCTCCACCTTGTCGCTCAAGAATCAGGGCTTCGTGCAGGCCGCCAGGGCGGCCGGCTTCAGCGACGCCAATATCATGCGCACGCAGATACTGCCGAATATCGTCGGTCCGGTGCTGGTCATCGCGACGCTTGGCATCGGCGGCGCGGTTCTGGCGGAAGCTGCACTGTCTTTCCTCGGCGTCGGCATCCGGCCGCCGCAGCCGAGCTGGGGCAACATGCTGACCGATGCGCGCGAACTGATCCGCACCGCCCCCTGGGCCTCGCTGTTCCCCGGCCTCGCAATCTTCGCCACGGTCCTTGGCTTCAATCTGCTCGGTGACGGGCTGCGCGACATGCTGGATCCGCATATGAGGATCAGGCAGGCATGAGCGGCGTTCTTCCCGATCCTGTTCTGTCCATCCGCGACTTGCGCATCGGCGTCGGCAAGCGGAACGAAATCCTTCACGGCGTGTCTTTCGATATCCTGCCTGGGGAAACTTACGGACTTGTCGGCGAATCTGGTTCGGGCAAAAGCATCACCGGCCTTTCGGTGATGGGGTTGCTTAAGCGCCCGCTGGAGGTGACCGGCGGCTCGATCTTCTTCCGGAGCCAGGACGTGTTGAAGCTTGGCGGCCGTGCCAGGCGCCGTCTGCGCGGCGACCGTATGGCGATGGTGTTTCAAGAGCCCATGACGGCGCTCAATCCACTGATGGCGATTGGCCGTCAGATCGCGGAAATGTTCGTCGTTCACAGGGGCTTCGGGTGGTCGGATGCGGGCAGGAAAGCCGTCGAGGCGCTGGAAAGCGTTCGTGTGCCGGCGCCCGAGGAACGCGCCCTGTCCTACCCCCATCAGTTGTCGGGAGGGATGCGCCAGCGCGTCATGGTCGCCATTGCACTGGCCTGCCGTCCCGACCTGCTGATTGCGGACGAGCCGACCACCGCACTTGATGTGACGGTCCAGGCAGGCGTCCTGGAATTGCTTGCCGAGCTTTGC
Source organism: Mesorhizobium sp. B2-4-2 (assembly GCF_006442845.1). Taxonomy (NCBI): domain Bacteria; kingdom Pseudomonadati; phylum Pseudomonadota; class Alphaproteobacteria; order Hyphomicrobiales; family Phyllobacteriaceae; genus Mesorhizobium; species Mesorhizobium sp. B2-4-2. The sequence goes on from NZ_VFVM01000001.1 coordinate 20,921, forward strand.
ACGGCTGAAGGAACGGCCGTGCTGCTGGTCAGTCACGATTTGGGCGTGATCGCCAATATGTGCCGGCGCGTCGGGGTCATGGACCGGGGGCGGCTCGTCGAGGAGCAGGACACCAAGGCTCTGTTCGAAAATCCGCTGCATCCCTATACCCGAGGCCTGCTCGCGGCACGCCCTCGCCTGGGGTCGCGAACGCTGGTGGGACGCGCCCGCCTGACCGAACTGGACCAGGTCGTGGGCAGCGAGGAGCGTGGACGCGACGCACCGACGCTGACCACGCCGCGCGGCCTTGGTCTGGAGGCGACCGCATGAACCAGCCTCTTCTGGAAATCCGCGACCTCAACGTCCATTTCCCGCTGCCGCGTCGCTCGCTGTTGGGGCCAAAGCGGACGCTTCGTGCCGTTCAGGGCGTGAATCTGACCCTGAACGACGGAGAGTGCCTGTCCATCGTCGGTGAATCCGGCTGCGGAAAATCCACCACCGCGCTGACCGTGATGGGTCTGCAGGAGCCGACTTCGGGAAGAATCCTGTTCCAGGGCAAGCCGTTGACAGGCCCTGGCGCTCCCGCCCGCAAGGAGCGCGCGCGCATCGCTCAGATGGTGTTTCAGGACCCGTATGCGTCGCTGAATCCGCGCCAGACCATCGGCCGCATGCTGTCCTCGCAGCTTTCCCTGCACGGAATCGCCAAGGGAGGCGAGGCCAGCCACCGCGTCGCCGAGATGCTGACCCGCGTCGGCCTGACGCCCGATCACGCCGACCGTTATCCGCATGAATTCTCCGGTGGGCAGCGCCAGCGGATCGGCATCGCGCGGGCGTTGATGCTTGATCCGAAGATCCTGGTGCTGGACGAGCCGGTGTCGGCATTGGACGTGTCTATCCAGGCGCAGATCATCAACCTGCTGATGGACCTGCAGGAAACGCTGGGCTTGAGCTACATCATGATCTCCCATGATCTGAGCGTGGTCGAGCATGTTAGCGACCGGGTTGCCGTGATGTATTTCGGCCGCGTGGTGGAAGAGGGTGACTGGCATTCGATTTTCAGCCGCCCGACGCATCCCTACACGCGTCGCCTGATCGGTTCGGTTCCCGATCCCGACGCGATCCTGACCGGGGCACGCGCCTTGCCGGATGCTGCCTTCGTCCCAGACGCCGCCCGCTTTTCGCCCGACATTTCGCGCCGTCCGGACCCCGACGAAGAACCCGAGTCAAGCGAGCTTGTCGAGATCGGCCGCGGTCATCGCGTGCGTCTCGCGCAATAGGAATTGCCCATGACCTTCAATGTCCTTACCTGCGAATTCATGCACGAGAGCAATACGTTCTCGCGCTTCCGTACCGACTTGCCGCAGTTTCAGGTGGACACGCTTCTCCTTGGCGACGACGCGATCCGCGCCCGGCGCAACGCCAATACCGAACTTGCCGGATTCATGGATGTGGCGGAACCGGCGGGCTGGAACGTGATCCACGCGATTTCGGCACATGCCGTGCCCGGGGGGCGGGTGACGAAAGCTGCCTATGACCACATCGCCGGTATTATCCTGGAGGCAGCGCGTTCGAACAAGAGCCGCCTCGACGGAGTGCTGCTTGGACTTCATGGCTCGATGGTGCCTGAGTTTTGCCCGGACGGGGAAGGGTATCTGCTAGGCCTTCTGCGGGCCGAACTTGGAGCGGACATTCCTGTCGCGGTAACGCTCGATCTTCATGCGATGGTGTCGGAAGACATGGTCCGGGACGCGCAGATCCTTGTCTCCTACAAGACCTATCCGCATGTGGACATGCGCGAAATCGGCGCGCATGCCGCCCGTATCCTGGATCGCGCAATGAAAGGTGAAATCGCGCCCCGGACCGTCAGGGCGCATGTGCCGATGCTGGACGAAGCGAATTCCGGCCGCACCGACATTCCCGAGACGCTGGCCCTTTATGACCGCGCCCGCGAGGCCGAGGCCGAGGGCTTGCTCGCGGTTTCCGTCAATGCAGCCTTCACGGGCGCCGACGTGTCCTGCGTCGGTCCCACCGTGCTCGCAACCTATGACAGCCGTGATCCCGGCGCCAAGCCAGCCGCCATGCGTGTGACAGAGGAACTTGCGGACAGGATCTGGCAGGGCCGGACCAGGAAGCGCAATGTTTTCATCGAGGTCGACGAGGCTGCTGCCGAGGCGCATGCCTGGCGCGGCGACAAACCGCTTGTTATCGCCGATTACGCCGACAATCCCGGCGCCGGTTCCTACGGCGACTCGACCGCGCTGTTGAAGGGCCTGCTTGATGCGGGAGTAAAGGGTGCGGTACTCGCGCCGATGATCGATCCTCAAGCGGCAAATGAATTGCACCGTCACCGGCAAGGCGAAACCGTGACGGTGACGATTGGCGGCAAGGGCGACGCCAACTTCGGCGGCGGCCCGCTGACGGTGACGGGTGTGCTGACTAGGCTTTCGGACGGCGCCTATGTCGGCGACGGACCGATTCAGGGCGGGCTCACCCATAGTTTCGGCCCCACCGCCGTAATCGACGTCGACGGGATCGAAGTCCTGGTCGTTTCAGAAGCGCAGCAGATGGTCGACCTTCAGCAATTGCGCGCTTTCGGGATAGAACCGACGGCTCGCCGCGTGTTGGTCCTGAAATCGATGCAGCATTTCCGGGCGGCATTCGAGCCGATATCGGGCAAGGTCATCGTCTGCGATGCAGGCGCGCTGGCAACGCCGCGGGCAGAGCGGCGCCCCTATATCCACGCGCCGCGCCCGCTCTGGCCGCTCGACAAGGATTTCGAGCGCTTCGTTCGTCCCTTGGTCGACACATTCTAAATTACCAAAGCGGGCCAGTGCAGACGGCCCCTTCCTGGATGCGAATGCTGACAGCGAGCGCACTCTTCGCAGGCCCTGCGTGGCGACGGCGGTGCGATCGATCATCGACCGTCAAGTCACAGACATCGCCGATACGCTTCAGCTCATCTATTCGCTCCGGCCTGCGGGCCTGCCCGGGCCGTTGTTCGAGGCTCGGAAAACGGCGGCGTCCGCGCTGCATCGTGACGCGCGCCGTCCCGGTGCCAGAAGTCGAGAACGGCTGCGGTAATAGCCTCTGGCGCGTCCTCCTGAACAAGATGCTTCGCATCCGGTACGACAACGAGTGGAGCGTTTGGAATGCGCCGTGCGAGTTCCTCACCATCTTTCAGCGGGATGAATTCATCCTCGGCGCCCCAAAGAATGGTCACGGGGCAGCGGATTTCGCCGTAACGATCTTCGATCTCCTCGCTGTACTTGTCGTCCATCTGCGCCACCTGGCGCCAGAACGCCTTCTTGCCCTCCTCGCTAAGCCAAGGCTGGAGGTAAAGCCGCATCTTCTCTTCGCGCAATTTGTGCTTCGCTGCGGCACCAATATACGCGCGCAGGACGGCTTCATGGATATAAGCCGGTAGACCGGCAAAAACGTCTTGGTGCGTCTTGGCCGCCTGCACCAGCGCGGATCCCTGCGGGCTGATTGCGACAGGATCGATCAGCATGAGGCTGCTGTAGTCGATGCCGTCCATGAGATGGGCGCGCAGCGCGGCAGACCCGCCAAAGTCATGCGCGACGACGTCCGGGCGCTCTATACCCCAGTGCTTTACCAGCGCCGCGAAAAGTCCATTCTGAAGACCGTGCAGAACGTCGGTATCCGGCTTGTCGGACTGCCCGAAACCTACCAAATCATAATAGAAAACCCGACGGTGCCGCGCGAGCCACGGTGCAATTCGCCGCCACACCAGCGAGGAAAATGGCGAGCCGTGCAAGAGGACCGCAGCCTGTCCCTCGCCGAGCGTGCCCCAGGCGATCGCATGACCGCGGTAGATGAAGCGTTCAGGCAGAGTCCAGTTCGCAATCATCTCGTCCTCCGTATCCAGAGACTTGTCGAGGAATCCGACAGGAAGCGGGTCGGACCGAAACTCTCAGCCATGGTGCGATGGTGCGAATTCCGGCCCTGGACAATCTCTCGGCGACAGAAACCCAGGTGGTAGCGTCGTCAGGCCAGCCGTGCAGCAGCAAAGCCGCTGTGTCATGCTTCGCGCCTTCCTCCAGAAAGGCGATGTCGAGCATTTGTGGCCGCGGTTGACGGCATGATGAAGCGCGCGTGGGTCTGCATCCCTGCCCAACGAGGACGGCGCGATCGGGTTCCTTGGCATGCGACCATCAGGCCGCTCTTGTCGACCTCCGTCCGAGGCAGCGCGTTCACGGAAAGCCTTCCCCTATCCGAGCCGGACTTGCTTCATGATCCTGTTCCTCAGATGACCCCGCCATTCGCTCGGACGATCTGGCCGTTGATCCAGCCGCTGTCCGGTCCAACCAGCAGGGAGACGACGCGCGCGATGTCGTCGACCTCGCCCAGACGGCCGAGCGGGTTCATCTGTTTGATACGATCGAGCGTAGCCTGATCCTTGCCTTCGAGAAAAAGCTCGGTGGCCACCGGCCCCGGCGCAACCGCGTTGACCGTGATGGCGCGGGATCCCAACTCCTTCGCCAGAATGTGGGTGAGCGCTTCGACCGCGGCCTTGGTGGCCGCATAAACGCCATAGGTCGGCTGGTAGAGTCCGACGACGCTGGTCGAGAAGTTCACGATGCGGCCGCCGTCGCGCAGGCGCCTCGCCGCCTCGCGAAGGCCGTTGAACGTGCCCTTGAGATTGATCGCGATGGTCTGATCGAAGGTCGCATCATCAAATTGAGCGACCGGCGCGAGCTTCATGATGCCGGCATTGTTCACCAGCACGTCGACGCCGCCATGGGCCGCTTCGGCGGAATCGAACATCCGTCTCACAGCTTGCGGGTCGCTGACATCGGCCTGGAAGGAGGTGGCCCGACCGCCGGCCTTTTCGATCTCGTCCACCAGCTTGGCGGCCGCTTTGGCGCTGCCTGCATAGTTGACGACGACCGTGAGGCCGTCGCTCGCCAGCCGGCGGGCGATGGCCGCTCCGATGCCGCGAGAGGCTCCCGTGACGATTGCAACCCTATTCGTTGAGGTGGTCATTGTGGTTGTTCCTTTGCCGTGTTGTTGCCGATATCAATCCTTCGCTCGATATTCCTGCGGGATCACGAAGACCTCGTCGGCGCGGGCGTAACCGCCGTCCTTGACCTCCTCGATCAGGACCATGGTATGCGGCCGAGCGGCCTCGGAGAAATATTCCACGAGCATCGCGGTGGCCCGATGGACGATCTCTTCTTTCTGGGCCCGGTTCAGCGCCGCCTCGGGAACCTTGAAATTGACGAAAGGCATGATCTTCACTCCTGTCGATCTGAGGACTTGAATGGTGTGAAGGTAGCCGTTTTTAAAACCAGCACTAGAAAGCCGATTTCAACACCACCATTTCAAAAACCATAACAATCGACTACGAGATGGTCATGGATCGTATCGACGTCATGCGGCTCTTCGTCAGGATCGTCGAGCGTGGGAGCTTTGCCCAGGCCTCGCGGGACCTGCAGGTTCCGCGGCCCACTGCCACTCATGCGATCCAGCGCCTGGAAGCGGATCTCGGCGTTCGGCTCCTCGAACGGACAACCCGAAATGTGAGGCCGACGCTCGATGGCGCACTCTACCATGAACGCTGCATCCGGCTCCTTGCGGACCTGGATGAGGTGGAGAGCGTCTTCAGGAATGCTGAACCCAAGGGTCCGCTTCGTGTGGATATGCAGGGGACCATCGCGCGGTTTTTCGTCATGCCCGCCTTGCCCGAGTTCATCACGCGCTATCCCGGCATCTCGCTCAGCCTCAGCGAAGGCGACCGGATGGTCGACCTCATCACTGAAGGCGTCGATTGCGTCGTGCGAGCCGGCGAGCTGTCCGACTCGTCTCTGATCGGTCGCCGAATAACCGCATTCGAGCAACTCACCCTGGCGAACCCAGCCTATCTTGAACGTCACGGCGTCCCTTCAACACCGGATGATCTCGGCGGCCATCGCATGGTTGCCTATACCGCCTCCGCGACAGGGCAGCCGTACCCGCTGGAATTCTATAAGGACGGCGCGGCAAGGGAGGTTCCACTGCCCTACGATATCGTCGTCCGGGGCGCCGAAATCTACACGGCCTCCGGCGTCGCCGGGCTCGGGTTGATACAGGTCCCGCGTTATCGCGTAGAGCATCAGATCGCCACCGGGCAATTGGTTCCGATACTGGAAGCCTTCCCACCACCGCCGATACCCGTATCCGTGCTCTATCCCCAGAGCCGCCATCTGTCTTCGCGGATCAGGGTGTTCATTGATTGGCTGGCGGAGGTTTTTCGGGCCCCTCGCGGCGTTGCCGGGAGTTCCTCTCAGAAGGGCTCGGTCGAGATATCAAGCTGAGGCAGTTCATCGTTGCACGGAAAGGCGGAACAGGTCCGCCACGCTTCGGCACACCGTCTCATGGCCTGCCCCTTGACACGAATGTGAGATGCCTCTGGTGCCTTCTCAGGCGAAGGCGTCTGGCGAGCAGAAGCGCCAGACCAAGCACAAATACGATGCCGCCCCCCACCAGCCCCTGGGCCGCCAGAACCAGCACCGTCTGCTCTGTCGTCGAGCCTGCCCGCATCTGGCGCACATCGGCTGCCGTGACGCTGACTTGCGGGTTTCCGAAGCGCGCTGTCACATAGTTTGCAAGGGCCGCCACCTGGCCGTCGTCCAGCCAGCCGTCAAAGGCCGCCATCGATTTGCGGCCCGCGACGCCGCCTGCCTTGACGCCTTCAAGGATGGTCATGACGACATTCTCAGGCGAGGTTACGCCGAGAGTGCTGTTGTTGGTCAGTGATGGATAGGTGCCATCCGCCGATCCGCCTCCATTCAGGCCATGACATCCCGAGCAGAGCGACCGGTAGAGATCGTCGCCCACCGCGACCCCGCTGCCCTCCACGCTGGTCTTCGTCCCGGCATCGCGGGCGGCTGCGGGCGGATTGGTCCACGCGAAGCGCGGCCGCTTCTCGTCTCCCGATTGGGCGGGCACGGTCCTGAGATAGGCGACGATGGCATGAATGTCGTCGTCCGAAAGATATTGCAGACTGTTCATGACCGTTTCCGCCATCGGACCGCCCGCATATGCCTTTCCAGGCATGGCGCCGGTCTTGAGAAACCGAAACAGCTCCTCATCGCTCCAGCCGCCTATGCCCGCGATCTTGTCGCTGCTGATGTTGAACGCCTGCCAGATACCGGCGCTGCCGCCGGCAAGCTTGCGATCTTCATCCATGCCGAACGTTGTATTCCTTGGAGTGTGGCAGGCGCCGCAGTGGCCAAGCACCTCCACCAGGTAGGCGCCCCTGTTCCATGCGCCGGTTCGGCTTGGATTTGGTCCGAAGCCGCCGGCGTGGAGGTTGGCAAGTTTCCACAACCAGAGCGTCCAGCGCTGGTTAAATGGAAAGGGCAGTATGTTTGGCGGCGGCGGCTGAGAAATCGGCGCGGTCGTGAGCAGGTAGGCTCGGATCGCGAGCACATCCTCGCGGTTCATCCCGACGAAGCTGTCATATGGCATGGCGGGATAGAGATCGGCCCCGTCGCGTCTGACGCCTTTCTGCACGGCTCGCACGAATTCGTCGGCGGAATAGCGCCCGATGCCTGTGTCGAGGTCCGGTGTGATGTTGGTGGAATAGACATCGCCGAACGGCGTCGGCACCCGATAGCCTCCGGCGAAAGGCCGGCTCGGATTGGACGTGTGGCAGCCGACGCAATCGGCGGCTCGGGCAAGATATTCGCCTTTCTGGATCTCGTTCGCCCGCAGCGGCGTGCCAGGCGCCAGCGACGCCATGACGGCCGCGACTACACGTAGGAGAACGGCGAGGAACGGAACGCTCGCAGCAGGCCACCGCAAACGCTGCCCATGGCGGATGACCGCTCGTCGGCTCCGCTGCACAGTCACAGTTCGCATCCGCTGAAGATCAATCCGGCCGCCATTTGCGCCAGCATGACGAGCGTGAACAGGGCCCCGATGCCTACCGAAGTCCTGGCCAGAAACGCGCGCGTGCGCGCCTTCAGGGGCGGGCTCGTGCCGTGCCCTGGATCATGAACGGCGCGCCATGACGACAGGACGCCCAGCGCCGCGACGGCGGCGCCTGTCAGCGAGAACAGAACAGTGGGCCGAAACCCGGCGTCGCATTGCCAATATGCGATTGAATAGTCGAGCTGCAGCGATATCGCCCACGCCGTTGGTCCGGTGGCCATGCCTGCCCAGGAAACGCCCGTGCGGATCGCCTGCATGTTACATCCTCGGAACCCAGTAAATTACGAGATAGAGCACGACCCATGAGACGACCACGAAGTCCCAGTAGAAGGCATTGTCCGACACGTCGCTGAAGTGGCGTCCGGTGTTGCCTTTCTTGGTGAACATGAGAACCGCGAGCACGATCGTGTCCCCGACATCGGTGAGGAGGTGTGTCGTGTGCAGGCCGAGCAGGAGCCAGACGATCGACCCGTAGGCGTTCTGGTCCCAGGAGATCCGGAGCGCGGGAAATTCCCAGATGCGCACGATCAGGGGAAGAATTCCGGCGATCGACATGACGACGATGCCGATGCGCACCTTCACAAGGTCCTGCCGCCGCGCCCAAAGATCGATCAGACGGTTGGGGACGGCGCTGGCAAGCAGAATGATCAATATTGCCGTGCCCGGCAGGAGATCGGGTGCCGGCGCTCCGATCGGCCAATGCCGCGCCTGCACAGCCAGGTAGAAATAGGTACCGATCGCCAGGGCAAAACCGGTTGCTTCAAGGGCGATGAAGGCCACCGTTCCCCACCAGATCGGGCTTGCCGATCCAAAATCATAGGTGGGCAGGTGGCTGACGTCGACGGTTGGCCGGTGTCTCATTCTTCGTCCTCCGGCTCGCCTTTCGGCCAGAACCAGCAGATAAAGCCGATCGAGACCGGTATCGCGCCCCAGACCACCGCCCATGGCGTGTATATTGAGCCCAGAAACGCGCCACCCACGGCGATGGCCGAGAGCAGCGGCCAGATCGAATTGTCGGCCGATGGCACGCGCAGTTGCGGCACCGCATCGGCGACCGTGCCGGCAAGCACTTCGCGCGCATCGACGCGCAGGCCCTCGACCACCGGGAGTATGTCGGGTTCGGCCCAGAGCGGCTCGCGATGGGTCACCACTGGCAGGCGCGAAAAATCGTAGGAAGCCGGCGGTGACGTCGTTGCCCATTCCAGTGTGCTCGCCCCCCAGGGATTGTCTCCCGCGAGGCGACCGTTGCGAAGGCTGAGCAGCATGTTCAGGACGAGAAGCGCGAAGCCGGCGAACACCACCAGCGACGAGATGCTGATGAACAGGTTCGTGCCGCCCCAGCCGCTCGCCGGCGGATAGGTGTAGACGCGCCGCGGCATGCCTTGCAAGCCAAGGATGTGCATCGGGAAGAAGGTGAGATTGAAGCCGATGAAGACAAGCCAGAAATTCCAGCGGCCGAGCCTCTCGGACAGCATGCGGCCGGTGATCTTGGGAAACCAGTAGTAGACGGCGCCGAGCAGGGGGAAGACGGCGCCTCCGACCAGCACATAGTGGAAATGTGCGACGACGAAATAGGTATCGTGCACCTGCAGGTCGAGCGGCACCGAGGCGACCATGACCCCGGTCAGCCCGCCGATCACGAAGGTGAAGATGAAGCCGAGCACGAAAAGCAGCGGCGTGGCAAAAATCGGCCGGCCGCCCCAGATCGTCGCGATCCAGCAGAAGATCTGGATGCCGCTCGGAATGGCGATCATCATCGAGGAGGCGGTGAAGAAGCTTTCGCCGAGCTGCGGCAGGCCCGTGGCGAACATATGGTGCACCCATAGTCCAAAGGATAGGAAGCCGATCGCAACCAGCGACAGCACGATCCCGAGATAGCCAAAGACCGGACGGCGCACGAAGCTCGGCAGGATAGCCGAGACGAAGCCGGTCGCGGGAATGAAGATGATATAGACCTCCGGGTGGCCGAAGAACCAGAACAGGTGCTGCCAGAGCAGTGCGTCGCCCCCCGCCGCCGGGTCGAAGAACCTGGTGCCGACCAGCCGGTCGAGGATCAGCATGGTGCTCGACACCATCACCGCGGGCATGGCGAACAATATGATGAAAGCCATGACGAGGACTGACCAGACATAGAGCGGGATGCGATCGAGCGACATGCCAGGGGCGCGCTGCTTGAACACAGTCGCGATGATCTCGACGGCGACCGCGAGTGCGGACACTTCGGTGTAGGTCACCATCTGCGCCCAGAAATCGGGGCGCTTGCCGATCCCATATTCAGGTCCGGCGAGCGGCACGTAGGAAAACCAGCCGGCATCCGCGCCGGTGTCGAAAGCGAAGGCGATCCAGATCATCAACCCACCGGAGAGATAGACCCAGTAGCTGAAGGCGTTGAGCCGCGGGAAGGCGACGTTTCGGGTGCCGATCATCAGCGGCACCAGGTAGATGGCGAACGCTTCCATGACCGGTACGGCGAACAGGAACATCATCGTCGTGCCATGCATGGTGAAGAGCTGGTTGTAGAGATCGGGGCCGATATGGCGTGCCTCCGGCGTGGCAAGCTGGAACCGCATGGCAAGTGCCGACAGGCCTGCAAGGGCGAGGAACAGGAAGGCCGTCACCATATAGCGCCGGGCGATCAGCTTGTGGTCGACCGTGACCAGCCAACCATAGAGGCCGTTCGGCGTCCGCCAGGCATGCGCCAGATAGTCGTGCAGTCTTGCCTCGTCGAGCCCGGTGTCGCGGATGCCTTTCAGGGCCGCTTCCTGTTTTCGCCTAGCCGTCTTCCTGGCAACGCCACTCATTCAAGACTTCCAAGATAGGCGACGACCGCACGAAGATCGTCGGCGCTGAGAGCAATGCGCGGCATCTTCGCGCCGGGTTTTATGGATTGCGGATCGGCGATCCACGCGGCGAGCGCGCCGGGTGTCATGGCCAGCGTGTCGGCGGCCAATGCACGCCGGTGTGCGAGATGGGTAAGGTCGGGCCCGACCGCTCCCTTGGCCGGCGTCCCCCTTATCGTGTGGCAGAGCGCGCAACCGGTGGAAAGAAAAGCCCGCTGGCCGCGGCGTTCCTCCTCGCTGGCAGGCGCGATGGCGGCGGCGTCTTGTCTGGACCGCCATGCCTCGAACGCTTCGCGGCTTTCCGCGATGATGGTGACGGCCATGTGAGCATGCTGGTAGCCGCAGAACTCGGCGCACTGGCCGCGATAGATACCAGGCCTGTCGGCAATGAGGGTGATCTCGCTCGGCCGGCCCGGAATGAGGTCCCTTTTACCGGCGAGGCTTGGCACCCAGAAGCTGTGAATGACATCGGTCGAATCGAGTTCCACCTTTACCCGTTCGCCGACGGGAAGATGGATCTCGTTCGCCGTGACAATCATGCGCGACCGATCATCGTTGGGATAGCGTATTTCCCACCACCATTGATGCCCTGTGATGCGGATGGTGAGCGTCTCCTTTCCGCCCAGCGAGGCAATGGATTTGCCGGCGAAGAAGCTCGTTATCGTCAGCGCGGCGAGAACCAGCACGGTCGCCGCGACGGCGCTTCCGACCGCGCGGCTAAACCTGTGCTCCTGATGGCTGTCGATGACCAGCGGCGGGGGTCCTGCTTGTGCCCGGCGCTGATGGAAGAGCGCCATTGCCAGGGCCAGCATGACGAGCAGCCAGGTGATGGTCGCCACCGCGCCAAAAGACCAGATGAGATCGAGAATCGCACGGGCATTCGCACCATGTGCGTGGAGTGCGGATTGCCAGCCGCTGCACCCGCTCAGGACCGGTGCCGAGACCACTGTAGACGCGAGGCCGAGCCATTTCAGGACGCCTGGAAGACGGCTGCCGGACGTGCTTCGAGCTGGACGTGCAAAGGCGGACGCAATGGGCCATTGCCGCCGTTGCCGCAGGCGGATGGACGGGCCCGTGCATCTTGCCATGTGAAATCCCCATGGATGCCAAGGCGATAACGCGAATCGCTGTAAAAGGATGCCTGGCAACGATGGCCGGCTTTTCTCCGCCATGCGATTGGCGCCGGGCCGATGCTTGCGCGCCGGGAGCGCAACCAAATGGCGGATATGTCCGTTTCTCCAGGCAAAGGCGCGGGACGCGCATCGGACGGTTCCACGCCGCGAAAGCTTAGGAACTAGCCATGAGCAACACAGACAAAACGGCCGGCGGAAATCGAAGCGTCGCAGGCAAGGACGATCACAGCCAGGACGCGACGCGCAACGACCGCCGAGGCAGGGAAGAGACGCGGCAGGAACAGGCTGCGGACAGCCATCCGGAAGAGGATCCGGCGGAGGGCTCTCGCCAAACGGTCGAGCACGAGTTGGACAGGCTGGATCGGTCGGGGCGCAGCGCCTCGCAATCCGCGGGCGAGGGCCAGGTGGAACGCGCGCGTGAGGAGCTGCGGAAGCAGGTCAGCGAAGAGACGCAATTACCGGGACGAGGTTCCGCCTGACAGCGGCTGTGGATCGCCCCGCGGTTGGCTTTTTGTTTCGATTCATCGGTGTCAGACGGCACGCAGGTCGTGTCGGGCCTGCCGCCTTCCGCTTTCCCGGATCCAGAGGGTCGCCATGAGCAGCGCCGCCCCGCCATAGATCAGGCCGGCTAGGGGAAGGTGCGGGTGAAGAGCCTCACCGCACTCTTTTCGACCGTCGGCCCCAGGCATATCCATGTCGATCTTCAAGGCGATGCGGCTCCAGCCGCATCAACGGCCAAGGCGGGCGCTGCGTTTCATTGGCGGTTGGCTTCCACAGGAACAAAAAGCTTGACCGGAGGTTCGAACCTCAATCTCGGCATCGGCACTTGGTCGGAACAATCGACATGATTTTTTCCCGTGTGGCCTCGTTGGACACGCATCTCCCATGAGTGGAGCAGCTGACGATGCCGGCCGAAGCGAGGGAAAGCGAAAAGACGGCGGCATCACACGCGCTCTCGGGCTCGGACTGATCACTGGGGCGGCTGACGACGATTGCTCGGCCATTGGCACCTATGCGAGTGCCGGAGCCCGGTTCGGGCCCGACCTTTTGTGGACGGCTCCTGTCACTCTCCCGATGATGTACATCGTCGTCTATCTCTCGTCCAAACTTGGCCAGGTGTCGGGCCGTGGTCTTTTCAAGGTCATTTCCGATTTCTATCCGCGTTGGCTGCTGTGGTCCGTGCTGGTGGGCGTGCTGATCGGCAACACGATCGAGGCAGCCGCCGACCTTGGCGCGATGTCGGCGGCTGTCGTGCTGTTCGTTCCGCTGCCTTCAAACTCGGTCGTCATCGGTGTCGCGATGATTATTTTTGCCTTGCAGATGTTCGGATCCTACAAGCTAATCCGCAACATATTCCGATGGTTGGCACTGGCCCTGCTCGCCTATGTGGTCTCCGCTGTGCTCGCCAAGCCGGATGTGGTCTCGGTGCTGCGCGGCACCTTGCTGCCGAAAATCGAGTTCAGCCGCGAATATCTGTCCATCATCGTCGCCATCATCGGCACGACGCTGTCCGCCTATCTCTACACCTGGCAGTCCAATCAGGAGGTGGAGGAGGAGATCGCCAAGGGCAGGACGAGCCTCGAAGAGCGCAAGGGAGCCACCGAGGGTGAACTCCGCCGGTCCCGGCGCGATATCCTGATCGGCATGATCTTTTCCAACCTGATCATGTATTTCATCATCCTTTCGACCGGATCGACGCTGTACGAGGCGGGGCATACCCAGATCGAAACGGCAGCGCAGGCGGCCGAAGCGCTGCGGCCGCTTGCGGGCGACGCGGCAGGAATTCTCTTTGCGGCCGGGGTGATCGGCGTCGGCTTCCTGGCGGTGCCGGTCATGACTGCCGGCGCCGCTTTCGATTTCGCGCAGGCCATGGGGTGGAAGAATGGCTTGAACGCCAAGCCCCGGCATGCGCCCAAATTCTACATCGCGACGGGAGTGATCACCCTGGTGGCGGTGGGTCTCAATTTCTTTGGCTTCAACCCGATGAAAGCCTTGGTCTGGTCCGGCATCGTGCAGGGTTTTTCGACGCCACCTCTGCTGCTTCTCATGCTCATCATGACCAACAATCGCAAGATCATGGGCGACAAGGTCAACAGCAGGGCCACCAACATTCTGGGCGGCGTGACGACCATAGCGGTCTTTGCGGCGTCCGCGGGACTGGTGGCGACCTGGTTCATGTAGTTCGCCGGCGCGGAAGGACGTTCAGGCGCAGTGGAACATCCACGGTCAACTCTCGTTGAAATGCGTGTGAGAGAAAGGGCTGTCCATGTCAAAGCTCCAAGCCGCCACTCAAGAGCATTTAGAGCAACTGAGACTCGAGGCTTCGGCTCGTTTCGCCCCGATGATGCTGCATGAGGCATTGTTGCGTCTTTCCCGGGCCTGCGGGGGTGATAGCCTTGCCCGGTTCGAGAAAGCCATGGTCGATCAGATCGAGGCGACCAAGGACGATCGAGCCGATTTCGAGGCAATCAAGGAATTCGCGATCGAACAGCTTTATGCCTGGATCAGGAACGCGAACGAATCGCCGGATAAGAAGCAACCGCTGGAAAAGATAGAGGACCGCAGAACCCCCGGCCGCTCGGAAGAGCCGCAAACGCTGGAGGATCAGCTGCAGGCCGGTCTGGAAGATTCCTTTCCCGCCAGCGACCCGCCAGCGGTGGTGTCCACCTCCATTCCAGGCGGAGCCAAGAAGCTGGTCGGAACCGACGAAGTGCTGAGAAAACAGCGGGAGGCCAAGGAGCAAGACCGCCCCTAGCCCGCACCGACTGGAATCCCGCTGGCCGAACCGCCGCTCACGGACGGGAATCCGTGCCGGTCGATAGCGTCACAGCTTGACGGCCGCTTCCCGGGCCCACAGCCGCAGCTTGCGGCAAGCCTGCACGAATGTGTTGGCGGAGGCTGCGGAGTCCAGCCGCATCAATCCCTCATCGGCATCGGCTGCGATGCCTGCCTTGGCCAGGAGAGGCGCGGCTCCCGGTGTGAGGCCGATGAATTTGCAATGCGCAAAGGCATCCGACACGAAGTCCTTCGCGGCTGCCTCCTTGACCAACAACTCGGCGCCCGGCTCGGACAGGAGCAGTACCACGGCGTCGAACAGGACCGACGGACCGCCGTCGATCATGTGTCTGGCTTCGATGTGGGTGCCGTCTGCGGCCTCGACGCCGCCCACCTTGGGCGCTATCACCTCCATGACCGCGCCTTCCGTTTCGATGGCCGAGCGAAGTTGTTCGAAAAGGGCCGTGTCGGCCCCGTCGCTCAGCAACACGCCGACCTTGCGGCCTTTGAAACTGTCGGGGCCGTTCTCGATAATGCTGAGAGCCGGAGACGGCGGCAGGTCGTCGCGCGGCGGGACGGCGGCCTCGGCGGGGTCGGGCATGTTTCGAATGCCAAGCTTGTCGGCGACTTGAGTCGCCAGCGTTTCATCTATGTTCAGCAGATGCGCCACCATGCGTTCGCGGATCGCCGGTGCCTGCACCTTGCTCAATTCGAATGTCAGCGCCATGGCGATATGGCGTTGCTCCGGCGCTGTCTGGCTGTTGAAGAATTGCCGCGCCTGGCTGTAGTGGTCGGCGAAGCTCTCCGCCCGCAGACGCACCTTCTGCCCCTCTTCGGCGTCGGCGAAAGAGCGGAAGCCGCGTTGCGGATCCTCGCGGGGACCCGAGCCCCACGAATTCGGCTCATAGTTGGCGCGGCCGACCGGGTTGTGCATGGCCATGTGCCCGTCCTGCTGAAAATGTGCGAAGGGGCATTTCGGAGCGTTGATTGGAATATGGGTGAAGTTCGGGCTGCCCAGCCGCTTCAACTGGGTGTCGAGATAAGAGAAGTTGCGGCCCTGCAGAAGCGGGTCGTTGGAGAAGTCGATCCCGGGTGGCACGTTCTGGGTCATGAATGCAACCTGCTCGGTCTCGGCGAAGAAATTGTCCGGCATACGGTCGAGCACCAGCCGCCCGACCGGGATTGGCTCAATGATCTCTTCAGGGATGATCTTCGTGGCGTCCAAGATGTCGAAGTCGAAGCTGTCGGCAAAATCCTGGTCGAACAATTGCACCGTCAGCTCCCATTCCGGGAAGTTTCCTGACTGGATCGCTTCCCACAGGTCGCGGCGGTGGAAGTCGGGATCGGCGCCATTGATCTTGACCGCTTCGTTCCAGATCACCGACTGCATGCCGAGTTTCGGCTTCCAGATGAATTTGACGAATGTGGATTCGTCGTCGGCATTGACGAGGCGGAACGTGTGGACGCCAAAGCCTTGCATGAAACGGAAGGAGCGCGGTATCGCTCGATCCGACATGATCCACATGACCATGTGCATCGATTCCGGCATCAGGCTGATGAAATCCCAGAAATTGTCATGTGCGGTCTGGGCCTGCGGGAAAGCCCGGTCTGGCTCCTGCTTGGCAGCATGGATGAGGTCCGGAAATTTGATGGCGTCCTGGATGAAGAACACGGGAATATTGTTGCCGACGAGGTCCCAATTGCCTTCTTTGGTATAGAGCTTGACGGCAAAGCCGCGCACGTCTCGGGCGAGGTCGAACGAGCCCTTGTTGCCGGCAACCGTCGAGAACCGCACGAAGGCAGGCGTCTTTTCGCCGGCGCGCTGGAAAATGTCGGCACGCGTGTATTTGGCCAGCGATTCATAAGTCTCGAAATAGCCATGAGCGCCGTAACCACGGGCATGCACCACCCTTTCCGGGATGCGTTCGTGATCGAAGTGGAAGATCTTGTCGCGAAAGTGGGAGTCCTCGATCAGAGACGGTCCGCGCTCGCCAATTCGCAATGTGTTCTGGTCGTCGGAGACAGGCGTTCCCAGGGCAGTCGTGAGAACAGGCGTGTCGGCTTCCGCGATCTGGTGCAATTCGCCGCCATTTCCGCGCGCGGCATTCTGATCGTGCATACGCGCCGATTTGGGAGCTGAACGGTGTGCGGATTTGGCCATGATTTTTTCCTCGATTGACGCCCGTGGGCTGACTTGGCTCAAGGCGCCGAACTGCCGGTGCATGGCTTTGTTCCCGCACAACGGCGCGTCGCGCCTATCCTAAGCCAGCGCGAACACGCTGGTGGACGGCGCGCAAGGGGGCGCGGCCGCAGCAGGATCGTTCGGCCGCATCAGAATTTTCTGGAGAGTTGTCTTCAACGCCCGGAACGATACAAACGTCCATGCATTTAGCTGGGGTCTGCATTCATACTTCTTTCTGGGAGCTGGACCATTGTCAGGCGAAGGCTATCTTTTGGCCGACCAGGAAACCCATGAAGTTTCCATCGTTGACCTGATACCCGCGCTACGGGCTTTCGCGCGCACCTTCTGCCGTATCCCCGACGATGCCGACGATCTGGTGCAGGAGACGTTGACGAAGGGCCTTGCCAACATCGACAAGTTCGAACCCGGCACGCGCATGAAGTCGTGGCTCTTCACCATCATGCGCAACACCTACTACACCCGGGTCAAGGTCGCGGCCAGGGAAGCGCCTGGCCTGCTCGACTGCGCGTCCTCGAGGCCGATTTCGGAAGCCACACAGGAATGGACCGTTCAGAGCAAGGAAGTTCACGGCGCCATCCAGAGGCTCCCTGAACACCAGCGCGAGGTGCTGATGCTGATCGGCGTCCTAGGTGTCAGCTATGAGGAGACGGCCGAGATATGTGGCTGTGCGGTGGGAACGGTCAAAAGCCGGCTCAACCGTGCCCGCGCCGCCGTTCTTGAGTTCCTGGGGGAGAGTTCGCTGCAGACGCTGATGGAAAGACGAAATCATCTGTCGGACGGGCAGATCGATATTGATGCCGACAACCGCAGATAGTCAGTTCTTTATGTCGCGCCGGCGTTTCGCAAGGAGCGCGTTTTGCAGTTCGATCGCCAGTCTGGTCAAGCGATCAGGAACCTTTTCCTGCTCGATCGCGATCAGCAGAGAGGCAATCTCCTGATCCATCGCCATTCCTGCGCGCGGGTCCATTCTATCATCGCTCGAACGAGACATCGTATTCCCTGGCTGGATGGATGGCAGTCCGTCATCCTATTGTGATGACAAGCAACCGCCATTACAAGGAGATGCCCGGTGCCGAAACCGTTGCCGGCAGCCCTTGCACAGGTTTTTCTTCCACTCTCGATTGCCGAGGTCACAGATCCACTGCGGCGCTTTCAGTCCTTCGGCAATCGATTTGCGGCATGATCCTGATATTGATCGGACTTGATCTGATTGCCGTCCAGGCCGCGTTCCTCGCTGTGCTGCTTCTTGTCCCTGTTGGATAAAACGGCATTCTCTTCGATTTTGTCCTTGGCCAGTTCGGTCATTGCTCCGGCGCCGGCCCCTTTGCCGTGGCTGCCACGGCCGATATGTTTCTTGCTGCCGGATGCCATGCTGTCCTCCTTCGAATTGGCGCCGCTCTTCAGCGTCGCTGTGTTCGACGCCCGAACTGGCATTGGCTGGTAATGTTCCGTCACGCCGGCAAGCAGGAAGGCGTCGCCGTCCCACAGCCGAAACGCTTTTTCGCCATCGATGACGACCTGCAATCCGTGACGTTGCGCCAGGTGACGGATATCGGAGCGGTCCAAAAACAGTGATTCGCGATATGAGTAGTTCAGCAAGGCCAGCCTGCCCGGCCTTTTGAGGACGCGCGCAATTTCGCCGAAATGCCGCTCCGCCACGCCGGCTAGCACCAGATAGGGGAAACTGTCGACCGCCAGAACGCAGTCGAAACTCGCGTCGCCGAACTCCGCCAGATCCAGGCCTGAGGTCCGCCGCAACTCTACATTGCCAAGCGCTGCGCATTGCTCACGGGCGATCGATATCATCCTCGACGATATGTCGATACCGACGACCCGCCCACAGGATGCCGACAGCGCGCGTTCGAAACGCCCGATGCCGCAACCGATGTCCAGAATGTTGCGTCCAGCACCGGTGAAGTCTTGCGCTGTCAGCCATGCAACGATTTCGTCGGTCGTGGCTGCCAGCCTTTCCTCATCGCCAAGGGAAGCCAACTGGACACTCGCCACCCGGGAAATCGCTGCCGCGGCATCAAAGCCCGAGGCCAGCCGCGTCACGACATCTGCATCCGTCTCGTCGTCGTCGCGTTCGTGACGAACGGCAGAACCCGTTTTCTGCAACGTGGCAAAAACCTTCGATCCGCGGCGAAGCAGCCCGGCTATCTGCTGGAGCCTTTCCCTGTCTCGAGTATCGACCGGATCGATCTCCGCCACGATCTCCGCCAATTCGACTGCCCCGATGCCTGGGTGGAGATGCAGCGCCAGCCTGGCGATGACGGCCTCGGCACTGACAGCGTCCGCCATACAGTCCTCGACCGCCAGCCTGACCGCTATCCGGCGGCGCACGGATGTTGGTTCCATCGAAACCATGGTCTCATTTCCGCGTCCAAGTCCTTCGCATCGTCCACCTGTCGCCAGCGCCCCAGCCATATTTGTACGGCTCCTGGCCGCGCAGGAAGTCGAACTCGCGCGCACCTTCGCGGATCGATTCGGCGATTGCGTGGCCGACCAGGATCGCGCCTGGACTTTCCTCGGCATAGGCAGGATCGAAACCGCCAAGATAGGCATAGGCACGGCCGCGATGGTGAAATCCGTAGTAGGCGCCGATTGGCTTGCCGTCGATGGCGAGCACCCAGCGTCGGGTCAGATCTCGAGCGTCGAGCAGGGGAAGCGAGCACCTGTGGAATTGCTCGACGGCGGGGTCGGCCAGCACGCCGCCTCCGTTTCCGGCCCAGCGCGCGCCGTGCAGGCCTATCAGGTGGTCGAGGAACAGTTGAGGATCGCCTCGTGCCGGCGACAACTCGACCCGGCCGCGTCTGGATGCGGCGCGGCGCGCCCGGCGCAACTGGCGTCTGCGCCGGGCAGGGACGCAGCCCGCCAGCGTTTCATCGCCGTCGGTGGCAAGCACGGGACAAACGGCGTGGCCGACCAGTCCATCGGCTTTCAATTCGGGATGTTCGATCGCCAGACCGGCACTGCCTTGCGGCAGATCCGGCAGGATCCACTGCGACCACTCGATCGAGAGTATCTTCTCTGCAAGGGCAGTGGCGACCTGGGCCTCGCTGCCGGGCACACACAGCACGTCCAGATAGTCGCTGAGGGAAATGCCGATCGGAAGCAGTTTCGAGCCTTCCGTGCCATGTTCGAGATAGAGCGGCGCCAGGCCCACCAGATCGTTGCCGCGCCAGATGGCGACCGTCGCCAGCTCCCCCGGAGCGAATGTGCGCCACCACGGCAGCAGCCAGGCGGGACATTGAAAGGGCGTCGCCGACGAACTCTGCTCCCACAGGTTCCACCAGTGCGGCGCCAGTGCATGCAATTGCTCTGGATCGCCGATGATCTCGCTGCGCAGCATCTGCTCTTTCACCGCACCGCGGCGAGACGCCTGCGGTCGGCGCCGAGCCGGGCCAGCGCCAGATAGGCGCTCATGTAGGACGAGACCATGCGCTCGAGCGAAAACCGCCGGCGCGCCTCGCTTCGGCACGTCTCGGCATCAAGGCTGGGTGCCGCGACAATTGCTTGCGCCATCTCGTCGACATTGTTGACGATAAAGCCGGTCTTGCCGTGCTCGACCACTTCGGGAAGCGCACCATTTGGAAAGGCGATCACCGGTGTGCCGCAGGCGAGTGCTTCCATCGCGACCAGCGAACTGGTCTCGGCGGCGAGGCTCGGAACGACTAGGCAGCGTGCTGCATTGAGCAAGCGCCGCTTGGCGGCGAAGCCGAGCGGACCGAGGAAGCGGCGCCGGCCGTCGAGGCGAGGTTCGACCTCATCGCGAAAGTACTGGATATGCGTCTCGTAAGGATAGACCCGCCCGCCGATGACCAGCGGCACATCAGCCTGCCTGGCGGCATCCAATGCCAGGTGTATGCCCTTTTCCGGGCAGATGCGGCTGAGCACGACGGCGAAGTCGCCCCTGGGCCGCGGCTGGTTCAGCGCGTCGATATCGACACCATTCGGGATCGGGGCAACCAAGCTTGCGTCCGGCGGTGCGGTTCTTTGCTGGGCTGACGAGACGGCGTGAAGCCAGAGATCGTCGCGCCCTGGGCGCAGCGCCCCGGCCGGGTACCAGTCGAGCGGCAGGTGAAGCGTCACCAGGGTCGGACCGTCGGCAGGCAGGTAGGCGTCGAAGTCGATGCCATGCAGGTGAACCACGTCGATCGGCCATTGGGCGCGGGCAGCGGCGATCGCGGCGCGATGGGACTCCTGTGCCCGGTTTTTTGCTGACTGGTCGAGCACGCCGGCTTCGGCGGGCGTTTCCACCAGAATGCCGCTTGCACTGGAACCCTGGCAGCCGATGACGATGGACCGGTGACCGGCGCGGGTCAGGGCCTGATCGAGCATTGACAGCACCTGCTCGGCGCCGCCAACGGCGTTCGGTCCCACCGGCGCGAGAGGATAGGCAACATTGAGCACTGTGAGCGTCATGGCTGGTCGAGCCGGAGCGCCTCGTGAGCACGGGCGCTTGCATGCAGCCAGGTGCCGGGCTCGAAACCCAGCGGCAGCGATTCATAGTAGAGCCTGCCATCGTTGGGCAGCTTCAGGAAATCATAGGTCGGCGCCAGCCGGAAACGCTCGGTGCGGGTCGAGAACGGCGCCAGCGTCCGCTGCTGCGTCAGGTGGCTGGCCAGCATGCGCTGCTTTTGCTGAAAGGCCGCTTCGGTCAGGCAGACCTCTATGCAATCACTGCCGGTGCCGCTGGCGAAATCCTGAAATACCGGGCCGTCCGGGCCAGCCGAATAAAAGGCCATTTCGATGATGGTGGGCACGGGCCGGCGGTCACGGCGCAGAAGATGGCAGGCCGCGTGAACGGCAAAAGCGGTCGCGTCGTGGTCGGGATGGCCTCCCTCGAAAGGATGTGTGCAGACGAAGCGGATGTCGGGGTCGCAAACAAGGCAGGCGAGTTCCTGCGCGAGCGCCACGAGATTCGCCGCAGCCTCCTTGTCGGGATAGCCAAGAGCGGTCAGGCCCGATGGCGATATGCCGGCCGCGGCCAAGGCTTCCGTCAGTTCCGCACGGCGGGCATCGGCATAGTCCTGCCATGTCTCGAAACCATGCGCTTGCGCGTCGGCAAGATCGCGTGGTGCTCCGTCCGTGACATGGACGATGCGGCATGACCGCAGTCCGGCAAGATGCCCGCCGATGCCGATTGTCTCGTCGTCCGGATGCGCGACGACGACCATGAGGGCGGAGCCATGTGCTGCGTCACTGCCCGTCAACAGGGCCGCGAATTCGCCCAGGGTTGCCGATGGTTGATGCATGGGAGCCTCACGCTGCCGAGGCTCGCCGCTTCGACGTGGAAGCCACGCCGGGCGCGTAGCGGCGGATCATGGTTGCACAGAATTCGGCGAATTCCTCCGGCACCAGCGGCGGACTGGTGTGGTGAGGCATCATCCCGCGATGCTCTGGCGTGAAGCAGAAGGTGACGGTCACGTCGAAATCGGCGAGCGCTTCCATCTGTCGGTCGAACCAGTTCAATGCATTCGGCCTGAAACTGTCGGCCCAGGAAAGTCCGGTCCGCATATTGGTGACCCCGAGCCGCTTCATCCAGGCGACGGCGTCGTCCAGCCGCGGGTCCTCGAAATGAAACCACTGCACCAGCCCCATCTCGGGCGTATGGCGCAGGAATTCCTCCAGTGCCGGTTTTGGCGTGCCGTCCTGGCGCAGCAGCCCCATATGGAAGTGACGATAGTAGGAGGAGCCTTCCGCTTCGCGATGGCGCGTTGTTGCTTCCCATTCGCGCGGAAGATCATAAAGGCTGTACCACTGGATGCGCGGAGCGTTGCCGAGCAGCAATTCAGCGGTGCGCCTGAGGCCCCAGACCTGGATCTCGTCGGCGCCGAAGGTCGATACGCCAACTTCGCTGACCCAGATCGGGAGATCGGTGACGGCCGCGATCTCACCGATCTTCTGTGGCCATTCCTGGATCTGCCACAGGTTCCAGTCGAGCGGAAAGCCATGCACCGCGACGGCATCGACGTGGTCCAGCAATCTGAGTTCCTTCATGCGCGTGACGAAGCCGGGGTCGATCGGAGAGATGCCGCCGAGCACCTTGGTCAGGGCCGGGTTCTCGGACGCTATCGCATCCGCCGACAACATTGCCATGGCGGCGAATCGGCTCCAATCGGGGTCGAGCTCGGGATCCCAATGCGATTTGTTGTTGGGCTCGTTCCAGATCATCGCGGCTTCAATCATGGATCTGTCCTTTCGACGGGTAGACGGCGCCGCCGCCGGCCGGATCGCCGGCGGAACGGCAAAAATAAACCTCCTGCTCGGGGTGCAAAAAAATCTCGAAGCCGGCGCTGCGCAACATCGCTTCGGTGCAGGCGCGGTTGGGAATCCACCAATTGGTCGGATCGTCGGCATATCGATGTTCGATGAAATGCAGTTTCGGAAATTCCGGCCGCTCGAACAGGTCGTGCGTCCAGAAATGATAATTCTGCTCAAGCGCAGGCAGATCGGCGCTGCCGCGTTGCATGGACTGGAAGATCATCAGGTCGCCGGCGACATGCCCGCGGATCAGGTCGAGCGCGAGCAGGGGATGGCGCAGGTGGTAAAGAACCCCCATGAACAGCACGATGTCGAATGTCTCGCGCAGGGCGCCGACGTCATAAACCGAAAGCTTCTGGAACTCGATGTCGCAGTCCGCGATCTCGGCGGCAAAGCGCGCCTGTGCCAGATAGGCCTCGTCGAAATCGATGCCGAGGACGCGACCGGCGCCGCGCCGTTTCATTTCGATGGAATAGAAACCGGCATTGCAGCCGATATCGAGCACGGACTTGCCGGACAGGTCGGCTGGAATGGCATAGGCGAACTTGCGCCATTTGACCAGCGGGTAGTTACCGAGAAAATGGTCCGGAGCAGTTTCGACGCCGGCCAGTTCCATGTTGTGGAACCATGGGCCGAGGGCATCGATACGGCGTTGGATTTCAGCATGGGAATGCAGCATGGCTAAGCTCCTTCGCCCGGAACGGCATGCGAATGTGCCGTAGGCGCGATCATCGTGGGCCGGTGCTGTTTGGACGCAGCATCGTCGTCGAGCAGCCGAAGGGCCGCGCGATAACCGTTGAAAGTGCCGACATCGACGTAGGCGGCCCCTGCCTTCACCCCATACGCCTGACCGCCCGCCGTCAGGTAGGCGTTGATCAACGTGCCGATATATTCGTCATAGCAATCCCGCTCGCGCCAGAGTGCCGCGAGCTGGTGCAGGACATGGCCCGGCATCTTGAACGCGCCCCATATCCAGTTCGTCGCCGCGTCCTGCCGCTTGACCTGGATTTCCCGCACCCGGCCCTCCTCGTCGAGAACCACGGCATCGAAGAATTCCGGCCGATCCACCGGGAAGAGCAGGAATGACAGCCGGTCGTCCGGCAGACGGCAGAAGCCGTCTTCGGGAAACCAGATCGTATCGGGAAGCCCGATCAACACCGTCTCGTCCGGTGCGACGAGGGGTGCTGCCCGGAAGATGGCGTCGCAAAGGCCAACAGGGTTGGGTTGTACCACGAACAGAGCGGTCGCCGCTCCGTAGCCCGCGGCATAGTATTCGAGAATGTCGGATTTACCCGATCCGATGATGAAACAGACCTTGTCGACGCCGGCGCGCACCATCCGCCGCACCAGGTACTCGCTTACGGCACATGGGCGCTCTGTCTGTCCATCGATCCGGCTCCCGACCGGCAGCAGCTCTTTCGAGAAGCCGAGCGGTTGAATGCGGCTGCCGCGTCCGGCAGCGGGCACGATGCCCAACATCAGACTGCTTCCTTCATCGGTTCGCCGGCCGACCTCTGCAAGGCTTCGTTCAGGATGCGATCCAGTTCCGCCGCGCGCCGCCTGGATGTGTGTTCGTCCAGAACCCGTTCACGCGCACGGCTTCGAATTGCATCGAGCTCGTGCGATGGCAGTTTGAGCGCCGCGATCACGTCGTCTGTGTCGTACGCCAGCAGGATCTCGCTACCGGGTTCGAAGAAACTGCTGAGGCCCGGCCAGGTGTCGGTGACGATCGGCACGCCGCATGCCGCTGCTTCGAACAGCCGGCCCGAAGGGCACCACCCCTTTTGCGCCATCGCCTCGCGCGTCACATTCAGCGTCAGGCGGGACGACGAAAAGAAGGCTGGATGATCTGCCGGCGGAAGATGCCTGACGAAGAAGATGTTGTCGCTCCACGGGAATTCCTGTGGATATTGTGCACCGCCGATGATGAAGCGGTGGTCAGGCAGGAGTGCGGCCGGACGGACCAGCAGTTTCTCGACGCCGGCCTGGCGATCTGCCGCATAGGTCCCGAGATAGGACAGATCGCCCGCAAATTCCGGCCTAGGTACTGCCGGCCGGTGTTGGTCGGGATCGACATGGCCATAGAGCGGCACCACGTGGCGTGCACCGAGGACCGACTTGAGTGCATCGATTGCCGAGCCGCCCGTGTAACTCAGGACGAGATCGAAATCGGCAAGGCCCTCGGGCCCGAAATAGGGCGGGCGTTCACCTTGATCGAGGCGCGCCAGAGTGACCGGAGTGTCCAAGTCGTAAAAGACGCGCAGCCCGCGGCATGCCTGCTGCGCCAGGCGCGAAGCGTCCACGGCGTCGGGACAGTAGGAGGTAATGATGACGACGTCGGATTGCTTGATCGTCTGCTCCGCGACCCTCCGGATGTCCTCCCAGTCGGGGTAGAGCACGATATTGCCGCCATCCAGTTGATCGAGGTCCCGCGCACCGGCATAGTAGGGGGTGTTGCGCTCGAAAAAGGTGATGGACCAGCCGTGCCGGGCCAGCGCGCGGATCAGGCCACGCCACAGGGTGGCGTGGCCGTTTCCCCATGAAGACGTGACGGTGAGACCGAAAATGACCATCTGCATCCGGCAAGTCCTCGTCAGGCAAGTTCGTTCAGACGGATGAGCTTTGCTCCCCAGTCTCCGGACACGATCGTCGTGATTGAGGCGGGGTCGATATCGAAGCGAAAACTGTCGCCGACGGGCAGACCAAGCACATGGCAGATGGCTGCCTTGATCACGTCGGCATGGCTGATCAGCGCGACGCATTGATTCTGATGCCGCTCGCGAGCCTGATCCATCAGCGAGACGATACGCTGTTGGACATCCAGCATGGTTTCGCCGCTTGGGGTGCTTGCTTCCTGCCGCCGGCTGTTCCACGCCTGCCAGCCGGCATCGCCGTTCAGCTCCTCGAACGTCTTTCCCGACCAGATGCCGAAGTCGATCTCGTCGAGTTCGGCGCAGATCGCGATTTCGCCGACATTACAGGCAGTCGCGATCGGCTTGGCGGTTTCCTGCGTGCGCTCGCGTGGGCTGCACCAGATAGCGGCAATCGGCTCGCGGGCCATGCGGCGGCCAAGATGCGCCGCCTGAGCCCTGCCGGATTCGCCAAGGCGAACTCCGCCCATCCGTCCGGCCAGATAGGAGCCGACATTGTCGTGTGCCGCGTGCCGGATCAGGAAGAAGGTCGTCGTCATTCCGCGGCATCGAGCATAGGCTCGTCCCTGCCTGTGATGAATGCGAGCGTGCGCTGCCGAGCTTCGGCATCGGTGAACTGCTCAGGCGGAGACTTCATGAAATAGCTGCACGGACCGGTCAGCGCGCCGGCGATGCCGCGGTCAAGCGCCAGCTTGGCGCAGCGCACGGCGTCGATGACCACGCCGGCCGAATTGGGCGAATCCCAGACTTCCAGCTTGAGTTCGGCGTTGAGCGGCACTCCACCGAAGGTCGTGCCTTCAACCCGGATGTAGGCCCATTTGCGATCGGTGAGCCATGGCACATGGTCACTGGGGCCGACATGAATGTTGCCCGGCTCCAGGGGAACATCGAACTGGCTGGTCACGGACTGCGTCTTCGAGATCTTCTTCGATTCCAGCCGCTCGCGTTCCAGCATGTTGAGGAAATCGGTGTTGCCGCCGAAGTTCAACTGATAAGTGCGGTCGATGCGGACGCCGCGCTCGCGGAAGAGATTGGCCAGCAACCGATGCACGATTGTCGCGCCGACCTGGCTCTTGATATCGTCGCCGACCAGCGGCAGCCCGCGTTCCTCGAAACGCAGGCGCCATTCGGGCCGTGACGCGATGAAAACCGGTATGCAGTTGACGAAGGCGCAGCCGGCCTCGAGGGCGCATTCGGCATAAAAGCGCGTCGCTTCCTCCGACCCCACCGGCAGGTACGAGACGAGCACATCGGCACCGCTGTTCCGCAGGATTTCGCTGACATTGGCAACCGGCTCCGGCGCTTCCTCGATTTCCGTGCGCAGATATTTGCCGATGCCGTCCAACGTGGGGCCACGCTCCACGCGAACCCCGGTTGCAACCGCATCGGCAAAACGGAACGTGTTGTTCGGGGCGCTGTAGATCGCTTCGGCCACGTCGCACCCGACCTTGCCCTTGGCGACGTCGAACGCACAGACGACCTCGATGTCATCGACGTGGTACCCGCCGAGATCGGCGTGCATCAGCCCGGGGATCGGCTCGTTGCCTTTTGCGTCTCGGTAATAGGAAAGGCCTTGCACCAGGGAGGATGCGCAATTGCCTACACCGACGATACCGACACGAACTTTCTTCGATCCCACGAAACTGCCGTCCTGTGCTGTCCAAGGTAAGTTCCTGGGCCCGAACCGTCAGCTTGCCGGAATGTTCCTTGGCATGTGGAAAAATTGCGCGCGGCAGGATGGATCAAAGCCGCGCATGCCGCGTTGGCGCACGGCGAGCTTGGAATCGGTGGATGATCGTCTACGGCGACCACAAACGAACGGAAGACGCGCGACAGCTTCGCGAGGCTGCAAGCGAAATGGCTGAAAGCCTCGATTGCAGGCCCTGCGGCATTCAACGCCACGCTGCGCTGGTAGGGTTGTTCGTCAAGGTCTCGGAACTGGTCCAGGCACTGGCCGATGTCGAGTTCGAGGCCCGCGGCGGGGACACCCCTTCGCCGAGGCAGCGGCAAGGTGCCAAGCTGCTGGTCGGCCTTGCGGCGGAAGTGGCGAGGTCCTGGCGAAGCGGCTTCACAGTGACCGGCGCCGTCGATCCCATGCTGAGGCATATGCTGGCCGCGCTCGACTGCCGGGGCGAGGTTCTTACCGGCGCGGCCGAGGGATACGCCCATTATGCGCTCTATCCTGAAAGCTATCTCGGCGCGGGGCGGGCATCAGGCCTCGACTCGAATACATGCGTCATCGGCATCCGCAGCATTGGCCTCGGGCTTGCCGCCTTGGTCGCCGCGGCGATCGACGCGCCGGCACCCATCAGCGTGCGCCCGATCGGCCATCCTTTCCGCAGGTATGTCAACGCCGATCCGGAATTGATCGGCGCCTGGAGGGGCAAGCCGTCGGCTTGCTTCGCTGTCGTCGACGAGGGCCCCGGCCTGTCGGGCAGTTCAATGCACGCCGTCGTCGCATGGCTGCGGCGGCTGGGCATCGATAGGGATCGCATTCACCTGTTCCCGAGCCATTCCGGCGGCCCGGGTGCCGAAGCCTCTAAGGAGGTTCGTGAGACATGGTCGGGTTGCCGAAAACATGTGGCGCGGGCCTTCGAACGCACCTTCCCGGGCGGCGCGCAAATGCCGACGCTGCGCGATTGGGTGGCGGAGGCTGCCGGCAGCCCGCACTTGGCCCTGACCGAAATATCCGCTGGAGAGTGGCGAAACCTCCACTACGCCGAGGAGAGGCTCTGGCCGCCGAGTCAACGCGGCATCGAGCGGCGAAAATTCCTGGCGTCCGCGGGACGCGATCGGTGGCTCGTCAAATTTGCCGGCCTCGGTCAAACCGGGCAGCGCAAGATGCAAACCGCGGAGATGCTGCACGAAGCCGGCTTCGGACCGCAGGTCGTCGGGCTTTGTCACGGTTTTCTGGTTGAACGGTGGATCGAGGGAAAGACAATGGATCAGGCAAGCCTGTCGAGAGACAGGCTTGCCGCGGAGCTCGCACGCTATCTCGCTTGGCGTGCGGCCAATCTCAGAACTCCGGAACTGGGTGCTAGATTGCCGGAACTCGCTGAGATGGCCGTCCACAATGGCGCCGAAGCCCTGGGTGAGCGGCGCGCGGCGGAGCTGCGGAACTGGTTCTCGAAGCGTGCCCCTGCGCAAGCGCTGCCACGGGTCGAGATCGACGGAAGGCTTCACCCGTGGGAGTTTCTCGTTTCTGCCGACGGGATGTTGATCAAGACGGATGCCGTCGATCACTGCCGCGGGCATGATTTGATCGGCTGCCAGCCCATAGAATGGGACATTGCCGGCGCTCGCGTCGAACATGGATTTTCCGACAGCGAGCTAGCGACGTTGGTCCACCGCATGGAAGCCGGGGAGCGGCTCAATATCGATACCGGCCTCATTGACTATCTCGAACCTTGCTACTTGGCGTTTCAATTGGGACTCTGGAACGTTGCTGCCCGATCCGAGCATGGCCCGGAGAAGCCAAGGCTGGTAGCTGCGGCAACGCGGTACAAGAAAGGGCTGCTACGCTTCCTGGAGAGGTCCGGGCCGTGACGATCAGTCCAGTCTTCGCAGCATGTCCGCTTCGCGTTCGAGAATGGTGGCCACTTCCTCGCGCTGCAGATGCGTCATCATCAGGCTGACGCAGCACTCGAGATAGGTGATGGAGGCCCGTCGCAGAAAGGCAGCCGTCTCTCTTTCCGCAATCTGCTCGATATCCTTTGCGGATCGTTTGGGTTGCACAGGTCCGTTCTCCATAGCGGGATCTCATCGTCAAACCCCGAGCTTGCCAGGATGTTCCGCGCAATCCGCAAAAGTGCGGCAGGAGGCATGACCGTGCTTAAGCGGTCATGCCGGAACACGTGGCTGCGGCGGCCTGGCCTCAGGCCGGAAGGTCCTGCAACCTGCCCGATCTTGCGTTTGTCGCAATAGCTGTCATCCGGCCGTCGATCTCGCTGGTTTCGAGATTGGAGAAGTATCCGATCGTCTGCATCAGCCCTTGCCTGAGGGGCACTTTCGGCGTCCAGCCGAGCAGCGCCTTTGCACGCGAGATGTCGGGCTGCCTGCGGCGGGGATCGTCTTGCGGCAAGGGCAGGAATTTCAGATCCGATTTGGTTCCGGTCATGTCTCTCACCATGGATGCCAGTCGCATGATGGTGAATTCTCCGGGATTGCCCAGGTTGACAGGTTTTCCGGGATTGGGGTCGAGATCCATCAGGCGCATCATACCTTCGATCAGATCGGAGACGTAGCAGAAGGACCTTGTCTGCAACCCATCACCGAATATCGTCATCGAGCGCTTCTCAAGCGCCTGCATGATCAGGTTCGAGACGATGCGGCCGTCGGCGGGGTCCATCCTGGGACCGTAGGTATTGAAGATGCGAGCCACGCGAATATCGGCTTTTGCTGCTCTCAGATAATCGAAGCAAAGCGTTTCGGCGGTGCGCTTGCCTTCGTCGTAGCAGGCGCGCGGGCCGGTGAAGTTCACATGGCCAACATAGTCTTCCCGTTGCGGATGTTGTTCCGGGTCGCCATAAACTTCACTTGTCGACGCCTGCAGGAATCGCGCATTGTTGCGGGCGGCGAGTTCGAGCAGGTTGAGCGTTCCGATGACGCAGGTGCGTGTCGTGTGTATCGGATCGGCCTGGTAGCGCGGCGGCGAAGCAGCGCATGCCAGGTTGAAAACGCGATCGACCGGCTCGCCGAGGTTCAGCGGCCGGCAGATATCCTGCTCGATCAGCCGGAAGCGCGGCTGGTCCATGATCGAGACGATGTTGTCCATGCGGCCGGTAAGGAAATTGTCGACGCAGATCACACGCCAGCCGTTGCGGAACAACGTTTCGCAAAGATGCGAGCCGAGGAAACCCGCGCCGCCGGCGACAAGCACTGTCTTCGCCCTTCGCGCTTTTCTTGTTTGCCGCATCGCTGTTTTCTCCTGTCTTTCAGTCATGCTGCGGTTCCGATATCGAGATCGATCATCGCCGCTCTCGGTCGTGTCAGCAGCGACACGAATTCGCGGGCCCTGGCCGCACCGGTATGTGCTGCCAGGACGAGTTCGCGCGCCCGGCCGGCCATGGCGAGCCGGGCGCGCTCGGATTCCCTGAGCAGGATATCGACGATGTCATCCGCCTTGTCGGCCGTGCGGATCGCCGAAGCAGGAAAGAAGCTGTCGAGACCCGGCCAGCGATCGCTGATAATCGGCGTGCCGCAAGCGGCAGCCTCGAAAAGCCGTACGCTGGGCGACCATCCGGCGGCGATCATCGATCTGCGCGTGACGTTCAGCGTGTAGCGCTGGCGGCTATAGAATGCGGCATGGTCGGCCGGCGGCAAATGTTCGATTCGTTCGACATTCTCAGGCCAGACGATGTCGGACGGATATTGCGAGCCGGCGACGACGAAACGGCGCTCCGGCATGCGCCGTGCGGGCTCGAGCAACAGCGCGTTGAGCGTTGCCTGCCGGTCGGTGCTGTAGGTGCCGAGATAACCGAGGTCCCAGCCGACTGGGTCGGCGGTTCGGTGATGCCGTTGCGGATCGACCGAACAGTAGAGCGGTTCGGCACGGCGCGCACCGAAATCCTGCGCCAGTCGGCCAAGCGTCGGCCCGCCGGTGAAGGAGAAATAGACATCGAAATACGGAATCTGCCGCCGACTAAGATAGTCGCATTCATCCGTCGAAAGCTTTGCCAGGGTCACCGGCGTGTCGATGTCATAAAAGCAGAGCGCCCCTTTGCAGAGCGCCACGGCAATGTCGATGACCGCGCGCCCCTCCGGAACGAAGGACCCGACGACCACGACATCGGCCTGTTGCAAGCATCGTGCCCAGTCCTGTTGCAACTCCTGCGTCGTTTCGTAGTAGCGCAGAGTGCAGAAATCGGGATCGCGCAAGTCGCGGTGATTGGCATACCACGGCACGTTGCGCTCCAGGAAGGTCACGCGGTGACCGAGTTCATGCAGGCCTTTCAGCAGGCCTCGAAATGTCGTGGCGTGGCCGTTTCCCCAGGACGAGGAGAGGGACAGGCCGAGAAAGACGATGTTGAGCCGCTTGGTCATTACGCCGCCTCCACGGTCCCGCGCTCGAAGTGCCGCCTCAAGACCGTATCGGTCACGGCCGCTCTCATGGCGTAGGTATGTTCACCGCGGACGCGGCGCAGCGCGGACGCGCCGATCGCCTTTGCCCGATTGGGGGTCAAGGTGCGCATGATTTCGGCGACATCGCCGCCGTCGCGTGCGACCAGGATCTCCTCGCCGGGTTTCAGGAACAGTTCGACGCCCAGCCACGCATCCGTGATGAGGCAGGCACCAGCGCCCGCCGCCTCGAAAACGCGGGTGGCGGGCGAAAAGCCGTTTGCGGCCATGCTGTCGCGGCTGATGTTCAACACCGCCTTGGGCGTGACATTGAAGGCGTTGTGGTCGCGGGTGCCGACGTGGCCGAGCCAACTGACATTGCCGGGAAGCGGCTTGTCGCCCCAGCCCGATCCGCCAAGCAGGAAACGCTGCTCCTGCAAACGGCTGGCCGGATCGAGAAAAAACGCCTCGACGCGCGCCTCACGGTCCGGCAGCCGGTTTCCGAGGAAGGCGAGGTCGCAAGCAAAACGCGCCTGACTGGCGACTGGATGATGCGTTTCAGGATCGAGCGCATTGTAGATCGGCACGCATTCCTTCGCTCCAATGGCGCGATAGGCCCAGACCACGGGGTCGCCGCCGCCATAGGTCAACACAAGATCGATTTGCCGCAGCGCGGCATGCAGCGGATGGTCCGGTTCATCGCGCAATTGGCCGAGCGTCGCCGGAGCGTCCACGTCCCAGAACACGACGAGCGCGTCACGACGCGCGTGATCGAGCACGGCGCGCAGCAGCGCCTCATCCTCAAAACCGACGCCGCTCGCCTTGACGACGATGTCCGCCTCGGCGGCGTGCGCCGCCACCTGCATCAGCGCGTGCCGGGTCGCCTCGTACACGACGACGGCGCACCACTCCGGCGCCTCGATGTCGCGGTTGTTCCGGCGGTCATAGACGTCAGGTTCATAGAAGGTGATTTCGTAGCCGAGTTGGGAAAGCGCCTTGAGCAACCCACGGTAATAGGTAGCGGCGCCGTTCCAGTAGGACGACAACAGGCTCGATCCATAAAAAGCGATCTTCATTCAGCAGCTTCCTTTGCGGCGGTCGGATTGGTGATGTGTTGAGGTCCGCATTCGGCGAGCACGCCGAACAACTCGTCCACGCGGTGCCGGCATGTGTGCCGCAGGCGGATGGTCTCGAGACCAGACGCCGCCAGGGAGGCAGCGAAATCCGCGTCGCCGAGTACGGCCCGGAGGTGTCGCCGCATCTGGGAGCCATTGTCCGCGAACAGGAAATCGACGCCTGGTCTGAACATTTGCTCGGTGTCGGACCACGGGGCGGAAATCAGCGGAATGCCGCAGGCGAGCGCCTCGAACACGCGGATGGTCGGAATGCCGGGCAGGCCTTCCCGATAGGGGCGGCGCGGAACATGCACCGTGACACGATGCGCTGCGAACGCTTTCGGCACGTCGGCATTGGCGATCCAGCCTTCATGGCGCAGGCCGGCGGCTGCGAGATCGGCGAGCGCCTGCCTGGGGTAGCGCACGCCATGAACGGTGGCATCGAGGCCGAGTTCGTGCACCGGCTCGATCAGAAATTCCGTGAGCTCCGCGGTACGCTCGTCGTCGCCCCAGTTTCCAATCCAGATCAGATCGGAGGTCGGGCGGATCTCAGGATGCGGTCTGAACAGGCGGTCGTCAGCCGCCTCGTGCCAGGTGAAGACGCGTTTGCCCCACCCGGCGCGCAGGTAGCTCTCGCGCAACGCTTCGCCAAAGGCCAGAACGCCGTCGTAATGCTCCAGCTGGAGCGCCGAGATCGCCTCGGTCGCCGACACGGCGCGGTGGTGGGTGTCGTGAAACAGGAGGATGAAATTGCCGCCGCTGGCCCTGGCGCGACCAATGCGCGCCACGAGGTCCGGCTCGGTCCATTCATGGACGACCACCACGTCCGCATCGGTGATCCAGGCCTCGTGGTCAAAGCCGGCATCGTAAGTCACCGGCATCAGCTCGGGGAAATCGTTCCTGAAGCGCTCGATGGCGAAGGAGCCCTTCTCGGCCAGCAGATTCGAGCGGCTCCAGCCGTCCGCCGGCTCCAGCGCGATCGCCTGATGCTGGCGTGCGACCAGCTCCCGCATGACGCCGCGCAGGAAATGTGCGTTGCCGTGGTTCCAGTCGGAAACGACCGAATGGGTATAGAACAGAAAGCGCATGATCAGCGCTCCGCCATCGCTAGGGCCGCTTTGTCGTAGACGTCGCGCATGGCCGTTGCCTGCCTCGCCAGCGAAAACCTGCGGCTCCGGCGCAGGGCTGCCCGTCCGAGCTCCCGCCTGTGCTGCGCATCCGCGGAGAGACGGTTGATGCAGGCGGCGAGGTCGTGCGGGTCGCGCGCGTCGTAGAATAACGCGGCCCCGTCCCATAACTCGCGGTAGGTGGCGATGTCGGATAGAACCAGCGGCGTCGCCGACATGGCCGCTTCCAGCGTCGCCAGGCCGAACGGCTCGTAGAGCGATGGCGACACGAAGATTCCGGCGCGTGCCATCAGGGAGCGCATCTCATCATGCGGTAGCGCTCCGAGAGCGACGGCATGGCTGAAGCCGGCGCGCTGGCCGTCCGGACCTAGCGTGGAACCGGCTGCAAAGACGGGCCATTGCGTTATCGACGCGGCCTGGTCGATCACCGCGGCGTTCTTGGCTTCATCCCACCAGCGAGCGGCGGCGAAGACGAGCGGTTGACGCTTTTCGGCTTTCGCTACCGGGCGGGCGCCGTTGGCGACGACATTAAGATGCGCGATTTGTCCATAGCAGGTTTCGAGCATGCCGGCGTGGCTGTGGCTCGGCGCGATGACGGCGTCGGCCCTGTCGAAGCCGCGCCTGTTGCGCTGCTTCTGCCAATCCCATGCGCTGTCCACCGCCTGTCCCTTGACGGCATGGAACCATGTGACCACGCAGGAATGCGAGACCACCACGACAGGGCAGGGCGCATCGAGCCCCACTGCCTGCGTCGGCGCATTGAGATGAACAAGGTCGATGGCGTGGTCACGAATGGGCGCATGCAGCTCCCCCGGCAACGCATCGAGGTCGCTGGCATTGCGGGTCATCCAGTCCGGCGGCGTGTTCAGCCAGCTCAGTGTCGCCAAGGACCGTGCTTCTTCGGCCTGTTGCGTGGATGGTTCCGGACCGAGACCGGCGAGCAAAACGCTGTCCCCGCCATCCACGAATTCCCGCGCCAGATCAAGCGCGTACCGCCACACGCCGCCCACGGCATCGACCGTCATCAAGATGCGCCGCGAACGCGGGGTCAGTGTCCGCAACATGTCGCCTCCAGTTCCGCCAGCGGACGCGGGCGCTTCTCCTGGATGTCGCTGAATTTTTGGAACGAGGCGAGATAGTGTTCATGCGCGCGCTCCCACGCGATGTCATCGGGCTCGCCCCAAAGCTCGCGATAGCTGGGCGAACTCGGGTAGGGATAGAGCGGTACCGGCTCATTGGCCCATACGCCGTTGTCGATCAGGTGGTTTCGCCAGTAGTCGACCAGGGCAGGGTCATCTTCGACCACGCCGATCAGATTGGCCTGGACGAACGGAACATGGCGTCTTGCATCGACGAGCAGCGCGGCGAGTTCCTCCGTGCCCAGGCGGCAGCGCTTGGCCAGCATGGCCCGGCCCTCCACTGTCAGGCTTTCGAGGCCCGCTTCGATTGACACGCAACCGGCCGCGCCAAGCAATTCCAGCAGTTCGGGCTTCCACAGGTCGATGCGGGTCTGTACGCCGAATTTCACGTCACGGTCGACCAGTGCCTCCAGCAAGGCTTTCTGCGGCAGGAAAATCTCGTCGATGAAGTAGATATAGCCGACACCTTGGGCGATCAGCCGGTCTATTTCCGTCACGACCGCCTCGTGATTTCGGCGGCGATAGGCATCGCGGAAATCCATCTTGGCGCAGAAGCTGCAATTGTAAGGGCAGCCGCGCGACGCCTCGACTTCCGCGCCGAACCCCACCTGGTGGTCGTCGAACCTGTGATGGTGGTGCGCGTGCGCGGCGATCCAGTCCGATGGCCATTCGAGCGGCGGATGGTCGATGAACGAACTGGCGTGGACGCCGCCGTTCGAGACCAGCCTTGCTTCGCTAAAGTAGGCGGTTGACGACACCGCACTCCAATCATCGCGCCGTGCAAGGTCGGCCACGACCTCCTCGCATTCGCCGCGCACGATGATGTCGACGCCGAGCTTGCGCAGCGTTGGCGCCGGTGTCGCCGAGCCATGCGGCCCGACCGCGACGGTGCGCCCGCCCCGCCCGGCAAGGCGGTTGAGAAAATCGGCCGGCACGCGCAATTCCGGCGGCGCGCAGCGCCAGAACAGATAGGTCGGCGCGGTGGTGACGACCGTCATTGCCGGCGCGAACTCGGCCACCCGTTCGGAAAGGCTGGAATTGTCAAGCTTCTGAAGCTGTCCGTCCAGCATCAGAACCTCATGGCCAGCCCGTTCGAGCAAGGCTTTCGAGTAGCCGAGTTCCAGGGGTAGATGCGGTTGGCGGCAGCCGAAATAGATGCTGTCGTCGTAGGTCCAGAATGGGTTGACCAACGCGATTTTCATGCGACGTACCTCTCGGCTTCGGCGTGGGGTTCGAGCCGGTGACGCTGCAACCATTCGGCGAGGTCGCGGATGCCTTCGCGCCACGAAACATGCGCCGTCCAGCCAAGCGTGGTTTGCATCTTCCTGGTATCGGCGACGAAGAAGGGCTGGTCGCCCGTCCGCTCTGCCTCATAACGGATCGACAGTGCTCGATCCGTCAGGCTGCCGATCTCGCTCAACAGCATGCGCAGGCTGAGCGCATTTTTCGGTCCGCCGCCGAGATTGAACGCCTGGCCCGTGATCGTCTCGATCCGGTCGAGCACGGCCCTGTAGGCTGCAACTGCATCGGAGACGTGCAGGATGTCGCGCACCTGCCTGCCGTCGCCGTAAATGGTTATCGGCCGCCCCGAAAGCGCGCAAAGCAGGAAGTGCGCAACCCAGCCCTGGTCCTCCGTTCCGAACTGGCGCGGGCCGTAGATGCAGCTCATCCGCAGGACCGCCGTCGGCAAGCCATAGGACTTGGCGTAGTCGAGCACGTACTGGTCGGCCGCGCCTTTGGAGCAGCCATAGGGTGTGCAAAAGTCCAGGCTGCGGCCCTCGCCGATGCCCTCGGTGCGGATCGCAGGGTCGCAGGGCACATAGCGCTCGCCCTCCGGGCGAACCGCAATGTCGGGGAGGCTGCCGTACACCTTGTTGGTGCTGGCGAAGATCACCGGGATTCGTTCGCCGCTCTGTCGCGCCGCCTCCAGGACGTTGAAAGTTCCTCTAAGGTTAATGTCGAAATCCTCGCCCGGCCGAACCAGGCTGGTGGTAACGGCGGTCTGCGCGGCCAGGTGGAATATGGCTTTCGACCCCGTGAGGGCCGAAGCCAAGGCGTTGGCGTCGCGCACATCGACGGTTTCCACGGTGAGGCGGCTTCCATGCTTGTGCGACAACCATTCAAGGTTCTGTTCGACACCAGCGCGACTGAGATTGTCGATCACCAGCACCGGCTCGCCGTCCGACAACAGGCTGTCGGCAAGATTGGACCCGATGAAGCCGCTGCCGCCGACGATGGCGACAGGTGCTTCGCGACGGTTGCGCCTACCCGGCTTCATGACACCAGCCCGCGTTCTTCGAGCTCGCGTTTCATGTCGGCGCCCCGATCGATGGCAATCGTGTTGCGCACCCAGGAAACGAAGTCGCCGAGCGAATTCTCCAATTGCCGCCCTGGTTCGAAACCCAGCAGTTCGCGCGCCTTGGAAATGTCGGCGAAGCAGTTGCGAATGTCACCGGAACGCGCTTTGCCGAGCAGCTCGGGCGAGCGGTCCGGCGTTCCCATGGCCTCGGCCAGCAGGCGCGCGACATCGCGGATCGCATAAGCCCGGCCGCTTCCGATGTTGATGACGTGGCCTTTTGCCTGGCGTTGCTCCAGTGCCAGGCGAAAGGCGCGGGCGACGTCACGTACATGAACGAAATCGCGCTTCTGCTGGCCATCTTCGAAGATCATCGGCCGCTTGCCGTTGGCCAGACGCGAGGCGAAGTTGGCCAGCACGCCGGTATAGGGGTTTGAAAGCGCCTGTCCGGCGCCGAAAACGTTGAACAGGCGCAGCGCCACCGCATCGACGCCATAGGCTTCGCCGAAGATCAGCACGGCGCGTTCCTGGGCATATTTCGTCAATGCATAGATGGAGGCGAGATCGATCGGCTTTTCTTCGTCTGTCGGCAATGGCGAGAGAGGTTCACCGTCCGCAGACAAGGGATTCCATTGTCCGCCTTTGAGGTCGTTGGCCTTGCGCCGGGCGTTGCCGACGCGCCGGCCGTCGGGCGTGGCGTACAGACCTTCGCCGTAGACGCTCATCGAGGACGCGACGACGATCCGCTCGACCGGGTGCTTGATCAACACCTCGAGCAGTGTTGCAGTGCCGAGATCGTTGGCGCCGACATAGCGGGCGATCTCGTACATGGATTGGCCGACGCCGACTTCCGCAGCCAGGTGAACCACCCCGTCGACGCCCTTCAGCGCCTTGGTGACGGCTTCGCGATCGCGCACGTCGCCCTTGATCAGTTCGGCTCCAGCGGGAAGGTTGACCGCTTCGCCGGCATGCACCTGATCCAGCAATGCATCTAGGATGCAAACCGAATAACCGTGATCGGCGAATTCTTGTGCGACGTGGCGACCAATGAAACCACAGCCCCCTGTGACCAGTATACGTTTCACGACAACTCCTCGGACTGGTGACCTCGGCGCCCCCAACTTCTCGGCAAAAGCTTTGTTCCCTGCGCATCAACAAAGTTCTCCTGGCGGTTTCATTCGACAGCAGGCGCATCGCACCACGCGACGGGTGCTGGAACATTGCCTGCCGTGTGCTGTTAGGACGCTCAACAGTTGCCGCGGTGCGTGCGCGGCGAGAGAGCTGGCTGAAAGGAGATTTCAATGTCGCAATCGCAGACGACCACCAATCACGAGGAGATTCGCAAATGGGCCGAGGAGCGGAACGGCCGGCCGGCAGTGGTGCGAACCAAGGGCGAGGGCGGCATCCTGCGGATCGATTTCGGCGAGCCCGAGGAGGCATTCGAACCAGTCGAATGGGATGAGTTCTTTCGGATATTCGATGAGAACCGTCTGGCTTTTCTTTACCAGGCCAACACCGGCGGCGGGCAAACCAGCCGTTTCAACAAGTTCGTCGAGCGTGACCAAAAGGGCTGACCGAGGGCCGGCTGGCGATCAATCGGAAACCTGGTTCGGCTCAGTTCAGAAGCCTTGCGCCGCCGGACTTTGCCAAATCGCGCATGATGGCGTTAAGCCAGTCTTCGGTGGACTGGCCGATCCGCCTTTGGTCGATGTCACGGATCGCTCGCTCGAGCGTCCTTTCGACAAGCCGGTCGGAGGCTTCCACATCCCCCAGCAACAGACGTGCCGCAAGCCTGAGCTTGGGCAGGAGCGAAAACACGTCATCCGGCGAACTTGGCACAAAGCCGCTCGCCTCAGCCGGGCCTTGCGGCGGGAAAAGGGCGTTGAATACAGCCCCGCTGCCCGAGGATTTTCGCAGGTTGCTGGCATGCCGGAGATGTTCGGGAATGGCGATATCGCTGTCACCGCTGAAAAACACGAACGGGACGCCGCGGCGCATCAGTTCGTCCGCGATCGGAAAGACACGTCGCCCGTTGAGGTTGACGTCGAGGATGGCAGCCTCGGCCGATTCAGTGTGCAATGATGCTTGTTCGACCGTCGCTGCCGGTCCCAGGATGATCGCACCCATATTGCTGAAATAGCGGGCGAGATCTCCGGCTACCATCCATTCGTCTTCGACGATCAGAAGATGCACCCCTTGCAGATCGCGCACCCGGTCATCCTTTCTCGAGCAGTATCTGGTGGAAACAGTGTCGCCGAGCCTGCTGGCGTTTCGGCACGAGCCCGGCAATTCCACGCCGCTGACTCCATGTGCGTCGGGAGCTTTGTTTCAGATGGACGTTTGGTCATTGAACACGTGAACTCCAAATTCAACGCCATCCGTCGCGACTTGTTCCGTATCTCCGCCGCGCCTATGCTTACCTGCTGTCCAGCCTGCTCATAAGTGATTTCGCACAAAGGTGCCGAAAGGGGAACTTCCAGTGACAGCCCAGGCGAAAAGATTTCCCATCGTGGGCGTCGGCGCGTCCGCCGGCGGGATTCCGGCGATGGAAGGGCTGTTCAAGGGGATGACCGATCAGCCCGGCATGGCGTTCGTCGTCATTACTCATCTCAGCCCTAAGCGAGAGAGCCTGTTGCACGAGGTCGTCGGCCGCTACACCGAAATGGCGGTCGAAATCGCGGCGGACGGCATGGTCGTTCAACCGAACCACGTCTATGTCATGCCGCAGAACGTGACCATGACCATCGACAAGGGAATGCTGCGCCTGCGCCGGCCCAATGGGTTCAGCCAGGAGCGCAAACCCATAGACATCTTCTTCAGCGCACTGGCCGAAGACCAGGGCGAACATGCCGTCGGCGTCATCCTGTCGGGCGGAGATTCCGATGGAACCTTGGGCGCCAAGGCGATCAAGGAGCATGGCGGGCTCACCGTCGCGCAGATCTCCGACGGCTACGGCCCGCGCAACCCCGATATGCCGCAGAGCGCCATCACCAGCGGACTTATCGATATAGCCGCGCCCGCCGAGGAGATCGGCACGAAACTGGAAGCCTTCACGCGCGGCTTCGACGCGTTGAATGGGTTGGCGGAGGAGGATAGCGTCCGCACGGCGGGTATGGAAAAGGTCCTGTCTCAGATCTACGGCATCCTGCGCAGCCACTCAGGCCATGATTTCTCGGGCTACAAGACCAAGACGTTCCTGCGACGCATCAAGCGGCGCATGCAGATCGCGCAGATGCAATCCATTGGCGCATACGTGGAATGGCTGCAGAAGGACCCTCGCGAGGTGATGAACCTTTTTCGCGACCTGCTGATCAACGTCACCAACTTCTTTCGCGATCCCGAGGCCTTCGAAATGCTCGAGCGAAAGATCGTACCGCAACTCTTCGAAGGCAAGACCGCCAACGACATCATCAGGGTGTGGATTCCCGGCTGCGCCACAGGCGAAGAGGTGTTCTCCATCGGCATCCTGCTACGCGAACATGTGGAAAAGCTCCCGGTCGTTCCGCGAATCCAGATATTCGCGACCGATATCGACGAACCGGCGCTGGCGGTGGCGCGGGCAGGGCGCTATCCCGAAGCCTTGCTGCAGGGACTTTCCCCCGAACGCCGCCAACGGTTTTTCAATGGCGACGGCGACACCTATGTCATCAGCAACGAGATACGGGAGCTGTGCATCTTCTCGCCGCACAGCGTCGTTCGCGACCCGCCTTTCTCACGCATGGACCTGGTCTCGTGCCGCAACCTGCTGATCTATTTCGGCCCAGCCATTCAGAGCCGGGTCATTCCTATTTTTCATTACGCCCTGAAGCCTGGCGGTTACCTTTTCCTCGGCACCTCGGAGAGCGTCGGACAGAACGACGATCTGTTCGCTACCGTCGACAAGAAACATCGCATCTTCCAGGCGCGGGAGCATGCCTCGCCGCATGTCAGGCTGCCGGCCCTGATCGGCGATGGCCGTTCAGGCGCATTCCCGTCCGAGAGCACTGGCTTGAGGAAGGGAGCCGCCGGTTATCCCCTACGCCAGGCGGTCGAGGCGCAGGTGCTGGAGCGCTTCGCCCCCCCGCATGTGCTGGTCAACGCCGAGGGCGATGTCGTCTACTACTCAGCTCGCACCGGCAAATATCTCGAAGCGCCGCAAGGCATTCCCAGCCGGCAACTGTTGACAATGGCGCGCCGTGGGCTGCGACTCGACTTGCGCGCCGCGCTGCGGGAAGCGACGTCGACGCGCCGGACCGTCATACGGGAAAATCTCACGGTCGAGGAGGATGATGAGCGGATCCAGCCGATCAAGCTCACCATTGAGCCGCTGGCGGAACGCGACAATGGCGAGCCGCTCTATCTCGTCCTGTTCGAACCGTCGGGACCTACGCAGATCCGCACAGACCAAGGCGGCAGCCATGACACCGACAGCACCGCCGATCTGGAGCGAGAACTGCGCGATGCGAGGGAGCGCCTGCAATCGACGATCGAGGAATATGAGACCGCACTGGAAGAGGTGAAATCGTCCAACGAGGAACTCGTCTCTGTCAACGAGGAGGCCCAGTCGACCAATGAGGAACTTGAGGCCTCGAAGGAGGAAATGCAGTCGCTCAATGAGGAACTGAACACTATCAATGCCGAGTTGACGAACAAGATCGAGGAACTCGATCACGCCAACAGCGATCTGCGCAACCTGTTCGAAAGCACGGAGATCGCGACCATTTTCCTCGATCGCAATCTGGTGGTGCGGACCTTCACGCCCGCGGCTTCGTCGTTCTTCAGTCTGCGACCCTCCGACGTCGGCCGGCCGCTGACGGACCTGTCGAGCCAGTTGGAGTATCCCGAGTTGAAGCAGCATATCGCCGAGGTGTTCGAGACAGGCGAGACCCTGAACCACCACCTTGCGCGCGACAGCGCCGGGCGGTTTCACATGGTCCATATCAATCCCTATCGGGACAAGAGCAACCGCGTTCAGGGTGTGGTCGTGACACTGGTCGACGTCACCACTCTGGCTCAGGCGGAAGAACATCAGCAGGTTCTCATCTCTGAGCTCAACCACCGGGTCAAGAACATGTTGGCGGTGATCGTCAGCATTGCGAGCCGCACGCGGGAGAAATCCGTGTCGAAGGATGAATTCGCGGAAGCCTTGATCGGGCGCTTGCATGCGATGTCGCGGGCCTATGGGTTATTGAGCCGGAAAAGCTGGAAGGAAGCTTCGGTCAGCGAGCTGCTTCACCAGGAGCTCGAGCCGTTTGGCATTGAACGGTTCGAACTGAACGGCCAGGAGATAGAACTTGGACCGCAACAGGGCCTTTCCCTTAGCATGGCCGTCCACGAACTGGCCACCAACGCGGCCAAATATGGCGGTCTTTCCAAACCTCGTGGCAAGGTGGTGGTGATGT
This sequence comes from Mesorhizobium sp. B2-4-2, assembly GCF_006442845.1. Classification (NCBI taxonomy): domain Bacteria; kingdom Pseudomonadati; phylum Pseudomonadota; class Alphaproteobacteria; order Hyphomicrobiales; family Phyllobacteriaceae; genus Mesorhizobium; species Mesorhizobium sp. B2-4-2. Next base: position 63,819 of record NZ_VFVM01000001.1, read on the forward strand.
GGTCGATCGCTGACGACATGTTTACGCTTACCTGGCGCGAGAAGGACGGTCCCCCTGTCAATGAACCCGTCGGCAGCGGCTTCGGCCTCACGCTGCTGCAGGGAGAGATCGGCTACAGGCTTGGCGGCCATGTCGAAACCGTTTTTCGCAAGGAAGGCCTCAACGTTCAGATCGCATTTCCCGTTAACCGGAAGGAGGGGTCGTGAACGACGGACCGCGCGTCCTGGTTGTCGAGGATGAATGGCTAATCGCGGAAGACACCGCGTTAGTCCTGCGTAGCGCCGGTTACCAGGTGGTCGGTCCCGCGCCTTCGGTAGCCGCGGCGCTTCGTCTCGTCGGCTCGGACAAGATCGACATGGCGTTGCTGGACATTCAGTTGAACGGTGAAACGAGCCTGCCCCTCGCGGAGACATTGCAGGCGCAGGGTGTTCCCTTCGCCCTCATGACGGGATTTGGCGCGCGCGACCTACCGGCATCCTTTCGCGACTGCAAATTCGTGCCCAAGCCGGCGACTGAAGCAGCTATCCTGGCTGCGCTGGCCGACCTGGGGTCGCTGCGCGACGTTTCGCGTTGACGGGCACTCGAAGGGCGCCACAGGATCAGTCCAAGGGCTTGTCCGTCGGTCGCGGAGTCGTGCTGGGCTGACGGGGACGACCGGCATTTCGATTGGCTGTGGGATTGTCCAGGGGAGGGGCTGAAGGGTGAGATCCTCCGGCAGTCTTCGGCGTCGGCGATTTCGCCCCTGCGTCCGTATCACCGGCGTCTCGCCTCGGGTGTGGCAAACCATCGGTGTTCGGAGACCGAATAACGGGTTTCGAGCGAGAATTCTCGTTGGCCATGGCGGCACCCTTCTTCTGAACCGAACTCAGCGGGTCAATCGCCGACACAGCAGAAGGTTCCGAACTGCCAATGCCGATCGGGCGGGCGTCCAACGGATGCCGGGAATGAGACAGCTCTTGCCTCTGGAATTGCGACATCTCAGCCATGCGGCCGCATAACCACCTTGATGCAACCATCCTGCTTGTCTCGGAAGGTCTTGTAGAGGTCCGGCCCGGCTTCGAGCTCGGCTCTGTGGGTGATGACGAAAGACGGGTCGATCTCGCCATTCTGGACCTTGGCCAGAAGTGGTTCGAGATAGCGCTGGGTATGGGTTTGGCCCATTCGGAAGGTCAGCCCCTTGTTCATCGCGGCGCCGAACGGGATGTGATCGACCAGGCCGATATAGACGCCGGGAACCGAGATGGTGCCGCCCTTGCGGCAGCAATAGATCGCCTCTCGCAGCACATGCGGCCGATCGGTGCCGAGATAGACGGCGGCCTTCACCTTGTCGAGCATGGCGTCGGCGCTGGCGCCGGGGTCGGATTCAGTGCCGACGCAGTCGATGCAGCGATCCGGGCCGCGGCCGTCGGTCATCGCCATCAGTGCATCGTAGATATTGGAATTGCTGAAGTCGAGCGTCTCTGCTTTGCCGTGTTCACGCGCCATGGCCAGCCGCTCCGGCACCTTGTCGATGGCGATGACGCGGCCGGCGCCGAGCATCCACGCGCTCTGGATGGCGAATTGGCCAACCGGGCCGCAACCCCATATCGCGACCGTATCGCCCGGCTCGATGCCGGCGTTCTCTGCCGCCATGTAGCCGGTCGGGAAGATGTCGGAGAGAAACAGCACCTGTTCATCTTCCATTCCCTCCGGCACCTTGATCGGACCGACATCGGCGAACGGAACCCGCAGATATTCCGCTTGTCCGCCCCAATAGCCGCCGACAAGATGCGAATATCCGAAAAGGCCGGCCGGCGATTGACCCATCGCTTCGGCGGCCTGTTTTGCGTTGGGATTCGAGCGGTCGCAAAGCGAAAACAGCCCGTTCTGGCAAAACCAGCACTCGCCGCAGGAAATGTTGAACGGCACCACCACCCGGTCACCCTTCTTGAACTTCGAATGGCCCTGACCAACCTCCACCACTTCGCCCATCGTCTCGTGGCCAAGCACGTCGCCCGATTTCATCGTCGGCATGTAACCGTTCATCAGGTGGAGGTCGGAGCCGCATATGGCGCAGCAGGTAACCTTGATGATCACGTCGCGGTCATCCTCGATGACGGGATCGGCCACTTGGTCGCAGCGTATGTCGCCTTTGCCGTGCCATGTAAGGGCTTTCACGATGTTGCTCCTGAGTTTCGAGGGCGCGTTTCAACGCGCGTTTCTCGTGCGTGGCGCCGAAGATGCCGCCGGTCAGTCCTGGGACGCCGAGCCCGGCGCAGCCATCTCGCGGTGCTGTTCGGCCAGCGTACCCGCTGGCGTGACATGCGCAGCGGCGACCTGAAGCTTGTTCTTCCAGCCGCTGACCACCTGTTCTTCGCCAGTCATCATCGCTTCGTAGCCGGCCTTGGCAACGTCGGCCGGATTGTCCTTCTCGTCGGTGCCGACCTTGGTGTCCATCATCTCGGCGCGTTCGAAGAAGCGTGTCTGCGTGGCGCCGGGCATCAACACGGTCACCGTGACGCCGGTGTCCTGCAATTCGTGACGCAAGGCGATCGCGAAGGAATCGATGAATGCCTTGGTGCCGTTGTAGACGGCCTGGAAAGTCCCGGGCATGAAACCGGCGATCGACCCGGTGAAAAGAATGCGCCCGCGCCCGCGGCGAGCCATCTTGGCGCCGAGTTCATGCGCGAGACACACCGTTCCGGTGATATTGGTGTCGATGATGCGCCGGATCTTCCCCCAGTCCTGGTCGACGAAGCCATTGCCGAGCCCGCGTCCAGCGTTGAGAAACAGCAGGTCGATGTCACGCTCGCCGATTCGGGAGATCAGCCGATCCACGCCTTCGACGGTCGCGAGATCGGCCTCGACGGCTTCGACTGCGATATTATGTGAGCCGAGTGCCTCGGCGGCCTGCTGGATTGCCGGTTCATCAGCCGCAACGACGAGATCGTAGCCGTCCTTCGCGCAGAGTTTCGCAAGTTCCTTGCCTATGCCGCTCGAGGCGCCGGTGACCACTGCGAGTTTTGCATCCGTCATGATTTCCTCCGTCGTGCCGGCCGAACCAGCAGAGGAGATGATTGTTCCGTGGATCGGTATCGTCCGGTCGGCGCCCGCCGGGAGTCTGACTTCTGCTCTTGGCCGGGCGATGGATTTTCGGAATTCGGGCGGGAACAACGGGTTGGTCCCGCAGTTCGGCGCGTGCAGGAGGAACATGATGCAACATGCTGATAAGATCGCGCTCCGGCGTGTGAAAATGCTGGTCGAGCAATATGTGCTGACCAGGAGCAGGCGATATGATTTCGTGTCGACGGAGCTGGCTTGCAGGGCCATTCGTGAGGTGATGCGCAGCCCCATCGAAGATGCCGAACTGGATCGCATGTTGGCCAGAAGCGCGGCCAGGCAGGGGCTTTCGGTGCGATTCGACCGGATGGAAGCTTGGCAGGCTGCTTCGCCATCTCCCACCGAAGGAGTATCGATATGAGAGCCGTGTTGCTGATGCTGGCACTGGTTTGTCTGGCCGGGTGCAACAATCCCGATCCCGACAAATCCAAAGCGGATACGAACAGTCAGCCGGTCGACAAAAACCCCACAACCGACACGAACCCCACCCCACAAACCACCACCGGCGGAGATCAGCAAGGCACCCAACCGGCCCAGCCGGCATCCCCTAAGCCGGCTGGCGGCTAGCTACCGGCCTGGCCCACCAGACTGGGACCGCCATAGAGCAGTTCATCGTCTGCGGAAACGGCTAACCACTCTGTGTTGTTGTTTTTGCGCAATTCCTAAGGGAAAGCGCACCGCGCTTTTCCCCGGAAAGCCGTACACACTTTTCCTGGATTGCTTTAGTGGCGCGCCGAGCTTCTCGTTTTGGGTTCCCTGGCAACAATTCTGACGGGAACCGACTTTACGGCGGGGACGTGAGCCTTCTTGGCCCGGTGCCACAGAGGAACCAGGGGATTGAGTTCCGGATAATAACCGGCGCAGTTGCCTTCGGGCACGGAGTAGGGGGTGATGCGCAAACCTCGAACCCGCCGCTCCACGCCATCGTCGGCATGGGTTTCCAGATCGATTTCCTGCCCGGCGCTCAATCCGAACCGCTGAATGTCGGCCTCGTTCATCAACAGGACCATGCGTGTGCCGTGTATGCCGCGCAGTCTGTCATTGTACCCATAGACGGTGGTATTGAACTGGTCATTGGAGCGCACCGTTATGAGCGTCAGCACATTGTGACCCGAAACATCGATGTCCGGGTCTGTTTCAAGCGTCGTCGGCAGCTTGAAATTGGCTTTCTTGTTCGGCGTCTCCCAGACCCGTTTCGAGGCCTTGATATCGCGGTGAAAGCCTCCCGGCGTCAGGAACCGCTTGTTGAACTCACGAAAATGCTGCGGGTAACAACGCTCGATCTCATCGCGGATAAGGGAATAATCGGCGACCCATTTATCCCACGGGATCGAACTCACCCCCGATACGGTGGCCTTGGCCAGTTCCGCCACGATCTTCGGTTCGGAAAGCAGATGCGGTGAAGCCGGCGGACGCGAACCGAAGGAGCCGTGGATACAGGCGGTGGAGTCCTCCATCGAAACGGTCTGGTCGCCGCTCGCCTGATGGTCCCTTTCCAGCCGCGACAGGCAGGGCAGCAGATAGGTCACCGCCCCTGGCAGCAGATGGCTGCGGTTGAGCTTGGTGGCGACTTCGACATGCAGCCCAAGCCGACGCCATGCTTTCTCGATCAGGCCGGTTTCGGGAACGGCGCGAACGAAATTGCCGCCGAGTCCGATGAAGCCTTTCACCGAGCCGGCGATGACGCCCTCGCAGGCCTCGACCGTGTCGAGACCCTTCTCGCGTGGCGGCTCGAAATCATAGAACCGGGCGAACTTGTCGAGCGGAACGAGCTCGGGCTTTTCGGATATGCCGACAGTGCGCTGGCCCTGGACATTGGAATGGCCGCGCAGCGGTGAAATGCCGGCGCCGGGCTTTCCCATGTTGCCGCGCATGAGCAGCAGGTTGCATAGCATCTGGACGTTCTCGGTACCGTGCCGGTGCTGTGTCAAACCCATGCCGTAATTGCCGATCACCGCGTTGGAGCGGCTGTAGACCTCGGCAACATGTTCGAGATCCGCCTGCGCTATTCCCGAGCGCCTGACGACTTCGTCCCACCTGGCTGCCCGCAGGTAAGCCTCGAATTCGGCAAAACCATCCGTGTGCTCGGCAATGAAATCGACGTCGAGGACGCGCGGATTCCCGTGTTCCCGTGCCGCGTCGTCGAGCGCCAGCACCGCCTTGGCGATGCCGGTCATGGCGGCGATATCGCCGCCGCTGCGGACCTGGAAGAAGTCGCTGGACATCTTCGTGCCGGGCCCCGGCGACAGCATCTCAAGGGGATCTTGCGGATTCTTGAAGCGCTTCAGCCCCCTTTCCGGCAAGGGATTGAAGGTGAACACCGGCACCCCGCGTTGACGAGCCTCTTGCAGCGGATGCAGCAGCCGCGGCGCCGTCACCCCGGTGTTGTGGCCAAAAAAGAACATCATGTCGCACTGGGAGAAGTCCTCGAGCTGCAGGGTTCCAACCGGCGAGCCGATCGATTCGGGCAGCCCGACCGAGGTCGATTCGTGGCACATGTTGGAAGAATCGGGCAGGTTCGATGAGCCATAGATACGCGCAAAGAGCTGATACATGAACGAAGCCTCCAGCGAGGCCCGGCCGGATGTGTAGAAGACGACCGATTTCGGATCGAGCCGCCGGAGCTCCATCCCGATCTCGAGGAACGCGTCATCCCAGGAAACCGGTTCATAGCGGTCGGTTACGGCATTGTAGCGCAGGGGATCCGTAAGCCTGCCCTGTTTTTCGAGGTCACGATCCGGCCAGTCGAGCAGTTCGGTGACCGTATGTCGTGCGAAGAAATCGGGGCCGCAACGCAGCTTCGTCTGATCCCACATGGTCGCCTTCGCGCCATTTTCGCAGAACTCGAAGGGCCGCGGATCGGCCGGCTTGGCCCATGAACAGGAAACGCACATGTAGCCATCGGCCTTGTTCTGCTTGAGCAGCGTGCTCCATATGCCCGACATCAGCAGGCCTTCGCCGTATGCCTTGCGGACCAACGACCTCAGGGATCCCCATCCGCCGGTGGGATGGTTGTATTTTTTTGTTTCGATACGGTCGGTTACGGCAGGTTTCATCGAGATCGTCCTTGAAGAACCGATACCGAACCTCGCCCGTCACCGATTGTTCCCGCGGCTCCGTGCAGTATTGGCGTCGAATCTTGCGTGTCGAAGCCGACGCGACCGAGGAGCGATCGCGGCTGGTTGTGGAACTATTTTCGTGATCGGCTGTTCGGCTTGGGAAGGGAGCCTGGCAATGGTGCGACGCAATGCAGTGCTTTCGCTCGTGATAGCCGCCATCATCATCATCGGCTTCCTCATAGGATTTCTCTATGCCGACATGGGCTGGCATACCTCGCCACTGAAGCGGGCGCCTGAACAGAACCGGGGCGGTAACGCGCCGACGGATACTTCGCCAGCCGCGGGTGTCCGGAAAAATCCCCAGGAAAACACCGAAATGCCGGGGCAGCAGTAGCGACCTCGAACGGGATCCCGCGCGAAAGGATGTCATGCTGTCAGATCCTACCGTGCTGATCTTGATGTATTTTCTGCTGCCGGTCTGGTTGGCCGCCGGATTTGCCGACTGGCTCTGCCATCGCGCCTCTCACATCGAATCGACGACAGGCGCCAAGGAATCGTTGATCCACCTTCTGATGTTCGCCGAGGTCGGAATACCTTTGCTGGCCGCCATGTTTCTTGACGTGAATGCTCTCATCATTCTCGTCATGATCGTTACCTTCTTCGTCCACGAGGCGACAGCGATGTGGGACGTCAGCTACGCCACCACCGCCCGCACCGTCACGCCGATCGAGCAGCACGTTCACAGCTTCCTCGAGATGATCCCGCTGATGGGGCTGGTCAGCGTCATTTCCCTCCACTGGGGACAGTTCCTCGCCTTGTTCGGGGCAGGGACGGAAACCGCGCGCTTCGAACTTGTCTGGAAATCGCAGCAGCTGCCGGTGATCTACATTGCCTGCGTGATGGCCGTGATCCTGCTTTTCGAACTGCTTCCCTATCTGGAAGAGCTCGTCAGGGGATTGCGGGCCAACGCCGGGAAACTGATCCCGTCGAAGGCCAGGCGAGGAGATCCGGGCCAGACGACATGGCGTTGACACGGATCGCGCGGCAGCACCCCTCCAGCCGCCGGCGTCGGATATCCCGCCGGTCCGCAATGCCAGCATCCTTGTGCGGAACATTTCTGCCGGGCTGGCCATTGAGCGAGCGGGCATGGCAGCGATGGGGAGTGCGATGATGGGATTTCTATCCGACCTCGACAAGAAACTGACGGACAATGTCTACGAACATGGCAGCCAGCTCACCGATTCCGCCGCGGATCTCCCGCAGACGGTCGGCGAAATTGTCGAACGGCTGATGCCTTTCGTCCAACCTGAGGCGCGCGAGACGGTCAAGGCTCAGATTCTGGGCCTGATCCACGAGTACAAAGCCGAGCGCACCCGGAGCGCCGCCGAGCAGGATCATCCAGACTGAACTACCCGTTCTGGTCTATCGCGTGAGGCGCCGGCTGGCTGCCGCCCCCGCTGCCCGATGTATCGCGCCCGAACCATATCCAAGCCGCGACAAGCACAATCACCACGATGGCTATCCAGGCAATGAGACGGGGCATCGAGGGGTCCTTCCCTGCCAGTCGATCGTTCGGGCGGCGCGGCGATCAGGATGGAAGTCGAACCGCCCGACTCCTCGTTAATCCGATTGCCGATCCTTTGTTCCGCTCGAGCTGGTCCCCGTCGCTGCCGCTTGGCACCTGCCGCGGCCGACAGACTTGCACTCCGTGCTGGGCTCGATCGTGGCCTCGGTTGACGGGGAGGGCGGGCGCGCTAGATCAAAACTTACGCCGAACATGGTTTTCGTTGGTGGGGGAGGTCATTCGTGTGGCGGGTCCAACGCCGGATCTAATTCTTAGCGGTCGTCGCCTTGGCCGCAACAGCGCATGCCTGCTGTTGCTCATGGCCATGTCGACCGCGTGCTCGTCCTCGGACCAGATCGAACAGCAATCCCGAACTGCCGCCTCGACGGCGCAGACCGTATCAATGACGCTTGATGCCTGGGCGGCGGGAGCTGCCCCTTCCAAATATGCTTCGGGCACGCTGCAATCGGCCGGCACGACACTGGCCGATATCGACGCGAAGATCCGATCGGCCACTACGGCTGAACCTGCCGAGCAGGCTGCGTTGGCGGAGGCGGTCAAGGACCTGTCGATCGCGGTGAACCGCGCCCAGGCGGGAGTGCAAGCGGACCGCCGCCCGCAAGTGCAGGAGGCTCAGGAAGATATTCGGACGGCCACGCGCTCCCTGGCCGCCGCTTACTTCAGATATTTCGCGCCGAAGCCATGAAGAAGCTCCTGGAAATATCGCTGGGCATCGTCACCAGTGTTGGCGGCTTCCTGGAAGTCGGATCGATGGCGACGGCAGCCCAGGCAGGTGCGACCTTCGGGTTTCAGCTGATCTGGGCGGTGGTTCTCGGCACCATCTGCATCATTTTTCTGGTCGAGATGGCCGGCCGGTTTGCCGCCGTGAGCCATCACACGATCTCTGACGGGATCCGGGAACGATTTGGCTTCAACGTTTCGCTATGGCCATTGCTTGCCGCCCTGCTGGTCAATTTCATGGTGCTGTCCGCCGAGATCGGTGGTGTTGCCATCGCGCTCGAACTTGCCACCGGCATTGGCTTCCAATGGTGGGCTTTACCCGTGGCTTTGATGGCATGGCTGTTGCTGTGGAAAGGCACGTTCGGACTGATCGAGAAAGGCGTGTCGATACTCGGCCTCGTGACGCTGTGCTTCGTGGTCGCAGCGGTGATGCTGAAGCCCGATTGGACAGCTGTCGCGTCCGGCGCGGTGCCTACACTGCCGGCCCACGACGCGGCGAATTACTGGTACATGGCGGTCAGCATTCTTGGCGCTTCGATATCGCCTTACCTGTTCATGTTCTATTCCTCGGGGGCTATCGAGGACCAGTGGGACAGAAGCTATCTCGGAACCAATCGGGCCATCGCCGGACTGGGCATGGCGTTTGGCGGCACCATTTCGATCGGTGTCTTGATGGTGGCCGCGCTCGTGCTTGCAACGCACGGCATCGATCAGGTCGACGACTATCATCAATTACCATTGATGCTGATCCCGATATTCGGCTTCTGGGGCTTCGTCCTGTTCGTTGCCTCGCTCGCCATCGCTTGCTTCGGCGCCGCACTCGAGGTTGGGCTGCAACAGGCTTATCTCGTGGCGCAAGGGTTTGGATGGAACTGGGGCGAAAACCTCAAGCCACGCGACGATCCTGGCTTCAGTGCCGTCTACACGGTATCATTGTTTCTGGCCGCCATCCCCATCATGCTTGGCCTGGATCCGCTGAAGCTCACCATTTTTTCCATGGCGCTGACCGCCGCCAGCCTGCCGCTGACGGTAATTCCTTTCCTTTTTCTGCTGAACGACAAGCGCTATGTCGGCGAGCACCGCAACGGCATCGTCTCGAATGCCGCGGTGATCTTCATCATCGGGCTTGGTTTCGTGCTCGCCGTGGTGACCATTCCCCTGCAGATATTCGGAGGCACGTGATGGATTTGCTGCGCGACATCCTCGACAAGCAGATCGTCGACCGCGAGCAGGTCAAGATCGGCAAGATCGACGGGCTGGTGGCCGAGTTGCGGCCGAGCAGGCCGCCGAGGATCGTCGCGGTCGAACTCGGATCCGTCACCTTGGCGCGTCGCCTGGGCGCACGGCCAGGGCGTTGGATGACGCATCTCGCGGCAGCGTGGGGCGGCAAACGCCATCGCAAGCCGCACCGGATCGCCTGGAGGAAGGTCCAGGACATAGGCGTCGACATCCAGTTCGATATCGATGTGCGCGAAACCTCGATCTTCGCCTGGCAGGACTGGCTGCGCGACCATGTCATCGGACGCATTCCTGGAGCTTGATGATGTCCACCGTCAACCTCGAACATCTGGCCGGGCGACGCGTTCTCTCGCGGCAAGGCGAAAGCATCGGCTATATCGAGGAGATACGAGCCGAACCGGCCGGCAACGACTTCGTCGTTACCGAATACCATGTCGGTATCTACGCCGCTTTCGAGCGTCTCTCGGCCTCGACCATCGGTACGGCGGTGCTGGATTTCTTCCGGCTGCGCCGTCGCGACGGCCTGTACCGTATTCCCTGGGACAAGCTCGACATCTCCGATCCTGCACGGCCGCGGCTGCTGTGTTCGACAACGGAACTTTCCGGCATGAAGGGCGCCCCCGAAATTCATCCACGAGGGAGGCAGGATCGATGACGACCCAGGCGGACGGCCGCGCGAAAGTACTCGAACTCAGCCAAGGGTTGTCTGATGCTGTCTGCACTCAGGATGATGCGCCTTACCGCAGCAGGCTGGCTGCCAGGAACACCGCGGCCGCTATCAGCACGACGGCCGCAATCATCATTAGCGGCCAGTTGCTGCGGGGCTGCAGTTCGGGCTCGTTCTCCACCGGCCGCATCGCGTTGGCGAAGCTGGCATCGTTTTCGAATTTTGGCCGGAGAGAACGCTGCGGACCTGCTTCAGTGACCGGGTTCTGCGTGTCCGCCGCCTCGGCGTCGGTCTCGAACGGGGCAACTGCAGGATCGAATCCGGGCGTTTTGTCCCGTGTGGCTCCGGCCTGAACTTCTCCCCTGGCTGCGGCAGGTGTGGAATTTGAAATCTTGGCCATGAACTCTCCTCGGAACCCAATTCTGCAAGTTCGCTCGGTCGACAGATTGACGCTCATGGGTCGCATTTAAAATCAAATCTCGCAGCCGCCGATTTGTTCCGCGCCGCGGTCCCGATGTTGAAGGTCTCCTGGCCGGCTGTGGGGTCTGTCCGAAGGCGCTTGCAGCGCATCGCACGGCGCCGGAACAAAGCCCATCCTGGCTTGTTAGGGCGCATCGTAAGTTCGCGCATCGACAAGGACAAAGCCAATGAAAACGCGACACCTTCTTGCCTCGCTCGCCGCTGCTTCCATGCTTATCGCAATGCCTGCTTTGGCTGCTGCCGACAGCGCCCAGGATTTCGTCGACAAGGCCGCCGTCGGCGGCAAGTTCGAAGTCGACTCAAGCAAGATTGCCCAGGACAAGGCCCAGGATCAAAGCATCAAGAATTTCGCGCAGACGATGATCCGGGACCACGGCGCGGCCAACGCCAAGCTGGAAACAATTGCCGGCGAACAGAAGTTGAAGATGCCGACGGCGCTCGATGCGCAGCATCAGGCCGATCTGGATAAGCTCCAGAACGCACAGCCGCCAATCGATCCGGCCTATGTGGACATGCAGCGCAAGGCGCACGCCGATGCCGTCAATCTGTTTGAAAGCTACGCCCGCGACGGCGACAACGCGGCCCTCAAGGCGTTCGCCCAGCAGACGGTCGATACGTTGAAGATGCATCGGCAGATGATCGAAAAGATCGCCGCCGGCCAGGACTCCATCACGGGAGCGACAACGCCCGCTGTGAAAACCACGAACACGCCCAATGCCGCGGCCCTGGTGCCCGGCGCAAACAGTTTCACCGAGACCCAGGCAAAGAGCCGCATCGAGGATGCCGGCTATTCCAATGTGTCGAAGCTTGCCAAGGACGATCAAGGCATCTGGCGCGGCCAGGCGACCAAGTCAGGCCAAAGTGTCGCCGTCGGGCTCGACTATCAGGGCAACGTCGTCGCCGACAGCAAATGAGCACGATCAGGAGATATCAAAATGAAAACCGTAACTGCACTGTTCGACAACTATGACGACGCAGCCGACGCGGTCGGCGAACTGGAAGCGTCCGGAGTGCCACATTCCAATATCAGCATCATCGCCAACAACTCGGATGGCTGGTACGAGAGAGATCGTTCCGAAGCCGCTGAAGATGCCGCGAGCGGTGCAGGGATAGGGGCCGTGGTCGGTGGCGCCGGCGGTTTGCTGACAGGGTTGGGCGTCATGGCCGTTCCGGGCGTCGGACCTGTGGTTGCGGCCGGATGGCTTGCCGCTACCGCCACCGGAGCGGTTGCCGGCGCGGTGGCTGGTGGTGCGGCGGGCGGTATCATTGGCGCTCTGACGGATTCGGGCGTTTCCGAAAACGATGCAAATGTCTATGCGGAGGGCGTACGTCGTGGCGGTACGCTGGTGACGGCCAAGGTGGACGATGAGCTTGTTCCGGAAGCCGAGGACATTCTGGGTCAGTCCAGCTCGGTTGACGTGATGGAACGCCGCAGGGCATACGAGGCGGATGGCTGGACTGGCTTTGACGTCAACGCGGGCGACTATGCCCCTGAGCGCGACGGCGGCAGGGCAATAAACCGGCCCTGAAGAACAAGCCTGCCAGGGTGGCGGGGCACTTTGTAGCCAGGCCGGCGTGGGTGCCTCGCCCGAAATTTGATCTTCGGGACATGTACGAGGGATGTTTGGTCCGCTGATCGAGTTTGCTGTGGGCCACGGTAGCTACAATCAATCCTTGTCCTGATGATAGAGCCGATCGGTGGCTCGATCGCTTTCTCTGCGTTCTGCGGGACCGCGGCGACGTCGGGTGACAATGACGTAGGCCAGCAATACGAGCAGCAACAATGGCCCGCCGGCGACGACGATCAACCACATGACGCTTTCAAACATGGGACGTCTCCTTTCCCTCACAACCGGCAAGGAGAAGAACCGTTCCGCGCGTGGACGACGGCGCCCGGATCAACTGCCTTCAATTACCGGCCACGTTCGTAGGTTCCGACGAGTTCTGCCTGCTCCAGCAAATGTTTTTGCGCCTCCTGCCAGATACGCTCCACGCCCGTGCTTGCGGGGATAGCAAGGTTCGGCGCGTCGAGCGCCGCCAGCCGGAAGTGGTAGTGATGGACACCGTGGCCCGCAGGCGGTTCAGGGCCGTCGTAATAGGCGTTGCCGAAATCGTTCCGCGCTTGCCTGAGGGCCTGTGGACCCGGTCTGCCGCTTTCCGCTTCGGGCAACTCCTGCACCTCCGGCGAAATGTTGAACACCCCCCAATGGCCGAACATTCCGCTCGGCGCGTCGGGATCCTGGACGACAAGGACGAGGCTCTTTGTGCCGTCCGGTACCCCGGCCCACTTCAGAGGCGGAGATACGTTCTTGCCGTCACGAGTATAGGCTTCGGGGATCTCTCCGCCGTCGGCAAAGGCGGGGCTGCTGAGCGTCAGGGGCATGGTTCGCACTCCTTTGGGGAACATTCGATCGCATCACCGCCGCCTCGCAAAGCGTGCCGGAATTGTTTGCGGTCATCGAATTGCTTGCGAGCACGTTCCGGCGCGGCTAAGCGCGCTGCGGCTCGAAAGGATTCTAAGATCCCGTCATAAGCGGCTTGAGGACGAATATGGCCAAGAGGCCAATAAAAAACACGGCGGCGATCACGACACCCCAGGTGATGAGCTTTCCGGTACCGCGTTGCTCTTCCTCGCGAGACAGGTCTTCCGGCATTGCGCGGATCCTCCTGTAAGGTTCGATGATTTTAACAACCTGTTTTGTCGAGGTCCCGGCAGCCAAATCCAGAGCAGGACCCGCAGTTCAACTCGAACACACCCCGCTCTGGACAGGAAGGCTGCCGGGCGCTTAGCGCCGGGCTGCCCCGCGGCTAAGCGGCTTTCTCAAGAGCGCGCTCATTGACCCCGCCTTCGCCTAAGCCTGTAAGCGCTTCATCGGTTGCCACTTCCTCTTTGAGCGTCTCGTTGAGGAGCTTGACCGCGTCGCTCTTGCCAAGCTGTTCAGCCCACGCGATCAACGTGCCGTAGCGTGCGATTTCATAGTGCTCGACCGCCTGTGCCGCTCCGACCAGTCCTGCATCCAATGCTGGGTCGCCCTTATAGTCGTCGAGAATCTCCGACCCCTCTTCGAGAATGCCGTCGATTGCCGGACAGGTCTTGCCGCGGGCTGGCTTGTCCATCAGGTCGAACACCTGTTCGAGGCGGTCGACCTGGCCTTCGGTTTCCACGCGATGTTTCTCGAACGCCGCCGCGACCTCCTCGGACTCGGCACCCTTGGCCATCTTGGGCAGCGCCTTTAGTATTTTCTTTTCGGCGTAATAAATATCCTTCAGCCCGTCGAGGAACAGGGCTTCCAGCCCTTTCGTCGCCGCCTTCTTCGCAGTCGCCATGTTTTCGTCTCCCTAAGGTTGTCATGAAAGCTCCACCACCGGTGTAGCTTTCCATAACCTTGAACACGGGCCGTTGTTCCCGCCGGATCGAGACAAAGACAAGGACGGCCGTATCTCACACGATCGCACTGTCCCAGCCGCCATAGTGCGCATCGCTTGAGGCTGGCTGCGGTCCAGCTACCTGTCACCAGCCGGCTGGAGAGAGCGCGCAGCGGGTTTTCGATCTTCTAGCTTTGGCCCGCACGCGTGCTGGCGGCCTTCTGCGCTGCTTTCTTTCTTCCGGCAGCACCCTTGGTGTGGACCGCCTTGCGTGCGGCGGCGGACCGGCCGGCAGCGCCCTTCGTCTCCGACGCTTTCTTGGCTGCGGCCGAGCGCTCCTCATCCGTCCGGCGCGACGCCGCCTGTTTGGTCTGTCTTGAGAGCGCCTCATGGGATGCCGTGCTCTTGGGTTCGTGCTTGAGAACCTCGGAAACGGCCTTCGAGACCTTGGGGCGGCGTTTTGGCTTGCGTTCGCCCTGGCCAACTTCATAGGCGTATTCGGCGCTCTTGCGGGTGCTCTCCTTGACGCTTCGTTTCTTGGGCGGAGGCAGGTCGACGCCTGCGCGGCGCGCCTCCGAAAGGCCGATGGCGATCGCCTGCTTGGTCGAGCGCGCACCGTGCTTGCCGCGACGGACCTTCTCGATCTCCTCATGCACGAATTCGCCGGCCTGCGTGGTGGGCGATTTGCCTTCGCGCTTGTCTTTTTTCGCTTTCTCGATGGTTCTCTTATCCGGCATCGCTTTCTCCTTGTTGGATGCAGCGAGACTGGTGGCGGTGCGACGTCGCGACCTCCAGAAAACCCAACGCATCGATGGCGCGAATGATCCGGAGGAAAAGAGACTTTCTCCGGCGAGGATCTACGGGCCGGCCGGACGCCACGAGAGCGCCGACGTCGTCGCGAGACAGAGCGCTGCGAATACAATCGCAGTATTTGCCGCATGAGAATATTCCCATTGCTGCCTGAGCGCTTCCCAGTTTGCAGGAACTGTCGTCCAGTTCTGCGTCGCCTGGTTGGCGGGGAGCGTCCAGACAACGAAGATCGCAAGCATGATCGCGAAACACAGCGCCGCAAGCAGGGCGAGCCAAAACGGCCAAGCCTGTGCGCGCACGGAGATCGCCAGCAGTGCATTCACGATCAGCGCGGCAGGCCAGAGCAACCCGAGAATCGCCCATCCGTAATAGATGCCTTGGACGGTGAAATATTCCGGCTGCGGCAGAGATATCTTGTTGGGAAGAGCGGCGAGATGGGCCCCTGCCGGGATGAGCGCGAGGGCCGAAATGACAATGGCGAGAAATTGCAGAACCCTGACTGTCATGGAAGCTTCTCCGCGGAATGATTTTTAACGCGCCGACGACCCAATCGATCTGGCTCTCTGATGAGGCGTTGGCGCCGGCGTCACGCGGGCAGTTGGCGCAGGAACCATTGGATCGCGAGGTCCGCCACTTCTTCCATCGCGCCGGGCTCCTCGAACAGGTGCGTCGCAGCCGGAACGATGGCCAGCTCCTTTTCACACCGCAGCGCCGCGAACGCCGAACGGTTGAGCGCAATCACCTGCGTGTCTGCGCCGCCGACCACGAGCAGCGTTGGTGCCCGGACGCGGGGCAGGGCAGGTGCCGCAAGATCCGGACGCCCGCCGCGCGAGACGACGGCGGCCGCTCGATCCGGGCGCTCTGCCGCAGCCATCAGCGCCGCGGCAGCCCCTGTGCTCGCGCCGAAATAACCGACGCGCAGCGCCGACGTTTCCTCGGACATGTGCAGCCAGTCGGTAACCTGAACCAGTCGATCGGCGAGCAAGCGGATGTCGAACCGCAACTCGGCGGTAATCTGGTCGATACGCTCCTCTTCGGTCGTCAACAGGTCGATGAGCAACGTGGCGAGTTCCGCCTCGTTCAACCGTCCGGCCACATAGCGGTTGCGCGGGCTGTGCCGGCTGCTGCCGCTGCCGTGAGCGAAGAGGACGAGCCCACGGGCTTCCTGCGGCAGCGACAGGTTGCCCGCGAGCATTGCGCCGCCGGCGGGAACCTGCACGGCCTTCTCGTTTGTCTTGAGGACTGAGACCATGGCGATCTCCATCTCAACTGGATCGGTCCCTAAACCCCGAACGGATAGGTCTCCGCGAGCTCACCGGCGTCCCATTGCGAGCTGCGCTCCAGCGGCTCAACCGCCCGCGTCTCGTCGAAATGCAGCAGCATGTCGAATTGCGCGGCAAGGTCGGCATGGAAGTAGTGGCTGGCCCGTTCGGTCTCAGGGCGGTAGATGACGCCGATCGCGCGCTCCAGGAGCCGTCGCGGCAGGGCTTCGCCGTCGCCGCGCAGATCGAGCTGGAAGCGATCGGCCGGGACAGCATGCAGCAGCGCCTCATAGCTGCGCGCCAGGGCAGGCCGGACAGCCTTGCGCTCCGCCGGACCGTCCCAGTTCGACGCGGCCGTCACCGTTCCTTGATACGTCGTGAAGCCGACGAGGAAGGCCTCGCGCTCATGCTTTTCGCGGATAAGCTGTCCGAGGTTGATTTCGCCATGCAGGCTCCTGTCTGTCGCCCTGGCGTCGCCAAGATGGGAGTTATGCGCCCAAACCACGATCTTCGGCGATCGCCCGAGCCGGCCGAGATGAGCGGTGAGAGCTTCGAACGTCTCGGCCATGTGCCGGTCACGCAGGTTCCAGGTCGATTCAGGCGCCAGGAACATGGCCCGATAATAGGCCTCCGCATTTTTTACGAGGCGGGCGTTTTGCTGCGCCGCGAAGAGTTCGTCCGCGACGGCGCCTTCGCGCGGCTCGGCCTTCGCCGGGCGCCGCTTCAGCATCTCGACCAGCTGTGCGACCACAGCCTCCTGGCAGGATTTGTCGACCTCATTGCCGGCTATGAAGCCATAAGCCTGCGGGTCAGGGCCGAAATGGTCGAAACAGGCATAGCGGCGACGCGCGATCTCCGCCGCGGCCGGGTCGGCCTTTTCGAGATAGCGTAGCACCGCCTTCATCGCGCCATGCAAGGCATAGAGGTCGAGCCCGTAGAACCCGGCTTTCGGATTGCCCTTGCCGGGCGCTTCATTGTGCCGGCGCAGCCATTCGACAAAATCGACGACGACCCTGTTCCGCCACATCCAGGTCGGGAAGCGTCGGAAATCGGCGAGCGCCTCTTCGGCGTCGATATCCCCGCCTGTTCCCTGAACATAGCGGTTGACCCGGTATGTGTCGGGCCAGTCGGCTTCGACAGCGACGGCGGCAAAATCCTGCTCCTCGATTAGCCGCCGCGTGATCCGCGCGCGCTCCTCATAGAACTCGTGTGTGCCGTGCGAAGCTTCACCGAGCAACACGAAGCGCGCCTCGCCGATCGCCGCCAAGAGCTCGTCGTAGTCTCGCGCGTCTCCGGAGAGCCGAACGACGTGCTTGTGCAATCGACTTGCCGTATTCTGCGGCGCATCGCGGCCGGACGGTGCGGTTGGTCGCCCCGCCTTGGCGAGAAGGGCGCGGACCTCGTCGTCGCTCGTTTGGGAGAAGTCTTCATACCAGCGCCCGACGCCGATGAGCGGCTGCGGCGTCGTCGCACAGACGACCTCGTCGGCCTCGCTCTCCATCGCCTCGCAGGTGTCGGGACTGCCGACCGGAACGGCCGCGACGATGCGGGCCGGCCGCTTTTCCCGCAGCGCCCTGACTGCCGCGCGCATGGTCGACCCAGTGGCGAGCCCATCATCCACGAGAATGACGGTGCGTTCCTCCACAAGGAGTGGCACCCGCTCGCCGCGATAGAGGTGCTCGCGGCGTAAAAGCTCCCTCTCCTCGCTGGCCGTGACCGCGTCGATGACATGGGGCGGCACGGCGAGGCCTTCGACGATCTCGTCGTTCAGGACGCGTACGCCGGAGGTCGCGATCGCGCCCATGGCCAATTCTTCGTAACCGGGAACGCCGAGCTTGCGCACGACGAAAACGTCGAGCGGTGCCTTCAATGCCTGTGCGACTTCGTAGGCGACAGGCACGCCGCCGCGCGGCAGCGCCAGCACGGTGACATCATCGCGCGCTGCGAAGTGGCCGAGCTTGCCAGCGAGAACGCGTCCGGCCTCGCGACGATCCGAAAAAACAATAGTCATGATCTCAAGCCCAATATTTACGCCGCGCCCGCCTTCTCGGGTCCCGCCGAGGCCACACGGGGCGGCAAGGCGTGGCGCAGGCACATCATTGGCGTGTTCGTCGCCAAGAGTTCGGGCGGCGGGCATTCCCAAGTCATCCACCACTGCGCCGATGCTCGGAAACGGCCTAATCCCCCAAGGGTTCCGTGTCGCTCCGGTGCGGCTAGTCCGGATCGCTCCAAAAGCGTTGCCTTTGTTTCCGGAGGGAACAAAGCGGCCTGCCGGAGATTGGGGCACGCAGGAGGAGTTTCCAATGGACAAGGAAGAACTCATAAAGCGACGAGCCTACGAGATCTGGGAGCGTGAAGGCCGCCCGCCGGGCCGAGAGCAGGAGCATTGGGACCAGGCCGTGCAGGAAATAGAGGCGGAAGGATCGGAAGCCGAGCGCGGTCCGGTGGTGCCCGATCCGACCATCGGCAGCGGGTCGGAGCCTCGAAGCTCCTGAAGCGACGTCACTTGCCGCCAAGGAGGAAAAATGCGTCGACCGACTGTTCATTCCGTCGACGCATTCGAGATGGCGTCTCGGTCAACGTCCGAGCAGCGCCCTGAGCCTGGCGAAGATATTGAAACCTTCGCCCATGGCGGCGCGCACGCGAACGGCGACCCACCCGGCTTTCATGGTCGCACCGACGTGGCAATCGCAGACGATGTTGTGCAACTGCCAGTTGGACAGTTCGAAAAAGCGCTTTGCCTCGCCATAGGTGTCGCCTTCCAGACCCTGCGCCCGCAGTATCGGATCTTCGAACGCGACGCTGATGGGGGATTGCACGCAGTAGGCGTTTTCGCGCATGTCGGGGCTCATATATTCGGTGCCCGGAAGCGCTCCGAGGCGCCGTTCAGGATGACGCTCAAGAAGACTTGCCCAGCGCTCCAGGCGTTGGTTCCGCGTCATTGTCGGGCACACCGTATCAACTTCCGCGATTGCGTGTAGTTGTTCGAGTGTATGGGACTTCATGGTCAGCTCCTGTTGATCCAGGTTCCTCCCGCTTCAAGGTGAGTCGCGAGATCACGACAGCGCGCTCGCCGTCGCCGCGCTCCGAACTCTTTGTTGTCGCTGAAGTTCCATCATTTTGAGAATTTGAAGGCCGGTGCGGCGGCAACTCGGCAAACCCCGGGGCCGTTGCGCCACCTCGGTCGGTGCTGGGTCAGCCCCTTCCAACTCCACGCTCCTGGCCCCGACCGCCTTTCGGCGCAGGAGTGTCGGTGTTCAATGCTGGAGATCGTCGGGCGGGTCCTCCAGGCTCCTGCTGGGGTGAATTTCGTTCGAGAGGGGGATATCCATCGTGCAGATCACCTCGGCATCGGTGAAGCGCAGCGAGCCAGCTCCGCCGATCTCGTAGGGCACCACCTTTTCGATCAGCTCGGATCCGAAGCCGCGTCGCGCAGGTATTGCTGCCGGACCATGCAGGTCCTCGATCCAGCGGATCTTCAGCTCCTGTCTGGCGGGCGTGCCATCCACTTTCCAGCTTACGCTGATTGATTTGTCGGCTGCCGACAGCGCGCCATATTTCATCGAGTTGGTGGCGAGTTCGTGGAAAGCCAGGCCCAAGGTCTCCGCCGCCTTTCCGGACAAGGAAATATCCGGGCCATCTATGGTGAACTGATCTTCGGTCCGGCCGCCTTGGGACGCAAGCTCGTCAAGGACAAGCATGTCAAGCTGCACGGTGGCCGAGGCCGATCGCATCAGCACATTGAGCGTGCGTGCGAGCGCATTGATGCGGCCCTCGAGGTGAAAGGCATAGTCCTCGACATTGTCGCTGTTTTCAACCGAGCGGCGAGCGATCGAACGGACAATGCTCAACGTGTTGCGAACGCGGTGCTGCAATTCGGCGGCAAATGCCTTCGTCACCTGGAGGCGGTCGCGTGTGACCTGGAGTTCGGCTTCGAGCCGGGCGATATGATCGTCACGTTCGTCCATCTGTTCATCGACATGGCTGAGCCGCATCGACGCGGAAGCATCGCGTTCTTCGGCGGACAGACCTTGCGGACGGGAGGGTGTACCCGCGACGTCCTTCTTGCGAGGTCTTTTTCCAGCCACCTGTCAGTCTTTCAACCGTTCCTCGATGATGCGCGGTGCCAGGCGCATCGTCTCGTCAACCTTTGGCTCGCGTTCACGCAAGCAGGATTGGCTTTCGTGCCGCCGCGCGCGGTTTTCAGCCGGCGGCGATGACACCGTCGAGCCGGCAGGAGCATTAATGCCGCCCCTGTCGGCGGAAATATGGAAGGCGATCGCAGCGGCCAACTCCCCAGCGATGTCATTGAGGTAGACCCCAGCAGATCGATCGTACCTGCCGAACCGCCGATCAAATCGCGCTTGGCCATCGCTCGCTACCGCTTCCGGTCACGCCGAACCGGCAGAAGCCGGCCAGGTTCCCTATGATGTTTCATTTTTGCGCTCCACTCGATGAGCCCGTGCCTGGTCATGCAAAAGGCTCCCTGGCGTCCAACAGATGAAGGTAGTCAGGATTGAAAAAGGCCGCCGCCTCCAGTTTCGCCAGGTTCTTGATCGTTACAGTGCCGTTGTTGAACGAAATGAGGCCGTCGCGCCTGAGATCCTGAAGCGTACGGTTGATGTGCACGTTCGAAAGACCGAGCGTATCGCCCAGGGTCGCCTGGGTTACCGGTAGGGGATAGCTCTTGCCGGCCGTTTCACCAATCGCGTGAAGCCTGTGGAACAGCTCGCAAAAAAGGTGCGCCATCCGCTCATAAGCAGTCCGCTGGCCGATGTTGACGACCCATTCGCGGGTGATCGCCTCGTCGAGCAGCGTGGTCCACCAGAGCGCACGCGTAAGATTGGGATAGCTGTTGGTGAAGCCGAGGATGGCGCTCTGCGGGATCACCGCAACCTTGGAGCGGCTGAGAGCACCGATCGAGTGGTCCATGCGCCGCAGCAGGAACACGTGAAGATCGCAAAGGTCGCCCGGCACCAAATAGGCAAGGATCTGTCGCCGACCGTCTTCGAGAATCTTGTAGCGGCAGGCAAATCCTTCGAGCAGCAGGTTGACCCCGCCTGTCCGGTCGCCCCTTTGGATGACGTCATCGCCGGCGGCGAATTCGGCGACCTTTGTTGTCGCGCTCTCGATGGCGTCGCATTCTTCCACGGACAGGACCGTGAAATTGGACAGCTTGCGGATAAGCGGGTGCCGCGCGGTCTTCGCTCTCAGGCCAACCGCCGGCTCGCTTCTCTCGTTCATCGCGTATCGTGTGCCGTCGCGGCAACGAACTCGACAATGCTGCCGAATTCCAGAGGCTTTTCAAATCGCCTGATCCCGCCGAGCTCTGCTGGAATGGCCGTCTGATCATAGCCGGTGGCGAAGGCGATCGGAACGCCTTTCGCCAACGACTCGCGGGCAATCTCGAATGTCTGCTCGCCGCGCAAGTTGATATCGAGAATCGCAAAATCGCATTGACCGCTGTTCAGCAATTCGATTGCGGGCTCGACCGTGGCGACCGGGCCGAGCACTGTCGCCCCTTGTGTGACCAGAGCCTTACGCAGGTCATCGGCGAGAAAATATTCGTCTTCCACGATCAAAACGCGAATCCCGCCCAGAAAGGCTGATTTCGCCGCTTCCCCGTCCATGGTGCAAGCACTCTCCCTTTGCGGCGGCCATCACTTGGGACACTATACCGCAACCCGCTGCACTCCCAGCTATATTTCCACCGATGCAGCGGAGGTGAACTCCAAAGCCACCGCCAGCCCCTATTTTCCTGAATCGACATCTTTTTCGTCTGCCGTTTTAACAATTGTGATGGCAGGTTTCGGTGTCCGTCAACACAGTGAGAAAAACGGGGAAATAAGGAGGAGGAACCGATGCCTGTGATCGATATGACCTCGAAGGAACTGATCCGGGCCATCGATCACTACATCAATTCCCGCAGAAATCTCGAATGGCCAATTTCCACGGCGCAGGCGGTGTCAGCCATCCGTTACGAACTGCCAGAATGCACTCTCTCCGACAAAGAACTGGCGGACATTGTTGCCAGCTCAGCAATTCAAAAGCATCGCAACATCGCATTTGACCTGCAGTCGTAGCCATGCTCATGCATGTCGCCCAAAACGCCTCGGTTTGGAACAAAGACATGCATGAAAACAGAAACCTGACACACGTCGCCCGCCTCGACGCATGCCGGGGCGGGCGCTTTGGAACATGCGGTCATTGAAGGACCTGGACGATTTTCCGGGTTTCCGGGTCGACCAGAACTGTTCGATTGTCGACCACGACGTAGCGGTATTTCACATCGGGAACTTCATGAAGTTCGACCGTATCAGGCACGGTGGATCCGACATTGAGTTCCACGCCGGGCAGCTGGACCGAGGCCAGCGGCTGCTTCTTCACATACTCCTTGATAACGGTTTCTTGCTCCGGCTGGATGACCACATCTTGCGCCGCGGCCGCTCCGGCCCCCGCAAGAAACAGGATGCCCACTGCCGTTCCCAGTAGATATTTTTCCACTTCTGTCTCCATCAGATGTTGCGCAGGGCGCCGAGCCGACGACGCCACCGGCATTTCGGCAGGTGCGCCCCATGCGCCGAACTTCGCAAAATGCCGGCAGTTCCATCCGCTCCGGAATATATTAGTCTGCGGTGGAACAATCGCGGGGCGGCAAAGTTTTGCCGCGAAGGGACTGCCATCCTAGGAGACCTCCCATGAGAACCACTCTGATAACCAGCATGCTAGCGCTTACCCTCGGATGTGGGGCGGCAATCGCGCAGACCCAGCAGCAGTCGGGCGAAGCGGCCCAATCGGGTGGGGCAGACACTTGCGCAGCCGGCTCGGCCGATTGCCAGAAGGGCGGCAGCACCGAGCAGCAGACGCAAGGCAAGGCCGGCATGAAGACCGACGAGCAGGCGCAAGGCAAAGCCGGAGCGAAGACCGATGAGCAGGCGCAAGGCAAGGCGGGCGTGAAGACCGATCAGCAGGCGCAAGGCAAGCCCCGCATGAAGACCGACGAGCAGGCGCAGGGCAAGGCCGGTACGACTACCGGTCAGCAAGCGCAGGGCAAGGCCGGTACGACGACCGATCAGCAAGCGCAGGGCAAGGCCGGTATGACAACCGACCAGCAGGCGCAGGGCAAGGCCGGTACGACTACCGATCAGCAAGCGCAGGGCAAGGCCGGTACGACTACCGACCAGAGTTCAACCGCTTCAATCAACAATATATCCGTCGAGCAGAAGACCGAAATCACCAACGTCATCCGCGAGACGAAGGTGGAACCGGTCTCGAACCTCGACGTGGACATTTCGGTCGGCGTGAAAGTGCCGAAGCAGAAGGTGCGGCTGCATCGACTTCCGCACCGGATCGTCGAAATCGTTCCTGCCTATGAGAGCTATGAATATTTCCTCCTGGCCGATGGCAGGATTGTTATTGTCGATCCGAACTCATATGAGATCGTCGCTATCCTGAGTTAGGAACCGAGCCGACTAACAAAAGCCCGCTCTCCATCGAAAGCGGGCTTTTGCGGCGCCTTCGGGCTCGAAAAATGTCAGTCGTGCGTCCCCTATTCACTCCGCTGCCATGTCGGGTGCCCGGCTTCGTACCGGGCCTAGCGCGTCGGCGTTCTGCACCAGTGCGCGCATGTAGCCCAATGCGAAGGCCTTGCCGGCGTGCCATGGCGCGTCGCAGGCCATCTCAGGCGTGTGATCGGGTATCATGACGCCTTGATAATTCTCGTCGCGCAGAATGCGCACGATCTCGGCCATGTCGATGTCGCCGTCGTCGACGAAGGTTTCGTGATATTTCGGCACTTTGCCCCGCACATTGCGGAAATGGATATAGCCGATGCGGCCACGCCGCGCGAAACGGCGCACATGGCTGTAGATCTCCTCGGTCTGCGGCATCTCCTGCAGCGAGCCGAGGCAGAGCTCCAGCCCGTTGGCGGGCGAGTCGACGATATCCATCAGCCGATCATATTTCTGCGGCCGGTTGACGAGGCGCGCCGTGCCGCGCAGCGCCTCGGCGGGTGGATCGTCCGGATGCGCAGCCATCACGACGCCGGCCTCTTCGGCCACCGGTACGATTTCGCGCAGAAAGACGCCAAGCCGTTCCCACAGTTCTTCTTGCGAGACCCTGACAGGCGCGGCGCCGGCTCGGCCCGGCCGGTAGCGCATATTCCAGACCACTCCGTCGGGCAGCGGCAGGTCGGGATCGATATTGGACAAATCGAGCCCCACGGACATGGCGTCGCCGCGCGCGAATGGCCCGCGCTGCCAGCCCCACACGCCCGCGATCGAGAAGTTGTAGCCTATGCAGGGAATGCCGGCCCGGCCGGCGTCACGCACCAGGCGCTTGAGGCCGTCGAGCTGCCTCGACCGATCGGGGCCGCCGAGCAGCACGTCGGACCAGAAGCGCGGCGACAGGTTTTCGATGCCGGCGATCTCCAGGCCGTTGTCGCGTACGGTTTTCACCAGTCCGGTGAAATCCTCGTAGCTCCACAATCCATCCGTTGAACAATCGCCCCAGCCATCCGTTTCGGTGCCGGCCGACAGCGAGGGATCGCGGCCGCGAAAATAGTTGGTCAGATGCGCAACGACATGCGTTGCGCCGGCCTGCCGGGCAAAGCGGAAATTCTCCGGCGTCAGCGAATCGCGATAGAGGCCAAGTCCGATCTTCATCCGCGTTACCCTACTTGACGCCGATGCCGGCGGTGAGGCCGCCATCGATCTTGTAGTCAGCGCCGGTGCAGAAGCCGGCTTTCGATGAACACAGGAAAGCGATGAGCTCCGCCACTTCCTCCGGCTCGCCGATGCGGCCGAGCGGATGGGCGGCGCCGAAGCGTCTGTAGGCTTCTTCGACATCGGCGTCGCTTCCATTGTCGCCACGCGCTGCCTTCTCGAGGATTGGCGTGCGGATCGAGCCCGGGCTGACCGAATTGACCCGGATGCCGGCCGCGGCATAGTCGAGCGCCAGCGAACGCGTCAGCGTGTGGATGGCGCCCTTGGTCGTGGCATAGGCGGCGACGTTCTGCTGGCAGGCGAACCCCTGCACCGAGGCGACATTGACGATGGCACCGCCGCCTCGGCGGATCATTTCGGGAATGCCGAAATGCGCGGTCAGGTAGATCGACCCGACATTGACCGTCATCGCCCGGTTCCAGGTTTCCCAGTCGGTGGTGGTCGCCGTGCCGTAGGGGTGGACCGCCGCCGAATTGACGATGATGTCGATGCCGCCGAACCTCGCGACGCCCGCTGCGACCGCGTCGCGCACCTGGTCGGAAACGGAGACATCCACCGTTTGCACCAGCGCATTCGCTCCGGCCTTGGCGAGGCTCTCCTGCATGGCGGCATTGGCCGCCCGGTCGATGCCGCAGGCGATGATCGCAGCGCCGCCTTGCGCCAGGCGACTCGCAGTGGCGAGCGCGATGCCGGTCGTGCCGGTGACCAGCGCCACCTTGTTCTCAAAATCAGACATGATGCAAATCCTTGGAAGATGCCGGACCCGGATGCACCGGGTTTGCCGCCGACATACGGGCGTTTTCGAGGTCGTCGGGAACGAAGCGCAAGCCAAAATCGAGATGCCGGCTCATCAGGTAGCAGTAGGCAATGCGGTCGCGCGCGCGCAGCGCCGCGATGATCTCGCCATGCGCGTGGCGTGTTTCGCTCAGCACCGGCCGGATGGATTTGCCGACGGTCATGATGTGCAGGATGACCGGCGACAGGAACTGATAAGTCTGCACCAGCATGCGGTTGCCGGCGAGCTTCATCAGCGCCAGATGGAAATCGAAATCGCGTTGCGCGGCTTCCTGGACATCCTTGCTGGTCTCGATCAGGCCATTGACCTCGTCCAGGGCTTCAAGTTCGGCGGCGCTGGCATTGAGGATGATGTGGTCGCCGACGCTCACTTCGATGATGCGGCGAAATCCTTGTATGTCGTGAAAGGACGTTTTCGATATGTCCATTTGCGCGGCGAAAAAATTCTGGATCGCGACATTCTGGCGATCGGCGAGCACCGCGCCGACGCGCGGCTTGGGATCGATCAGCCCATAGGTTCGGATGGTGCGCAGCGCCTCGCGTATCGTGTTGCGGCTGGCGCCGAACAGTTCGCCAAGCTCCCGTTCGGTGGGCAGCACATCGCCGATGGACATGGCGCGATTGCGGATGAGGTCGAGGATCTGCCGCACGGTCTGGTCGACGGCGGAACTGCTGATCCCGGCTTCGTCTGCCGCCTCCATCGAATCGTGGCTCGCCTGTTCCACCGCAGAACTCCTTGCTATTTGTTGGACCACCCTAGGGCTCGATCCACAGGAAATCAACTGTATGGCGAAGGAAAGGTTCTGTTGACAGGCTTGTGGTCCGACAATATGGTCGCCGCCAACCCTGAGGAGGCTTCATGGAACAGTGCTGGCGCTGGTATGGTCCCGATGATCCGGTGACGCTTGAACATGTCAGGCAGGCCGGCGCCACCGGCGTTGTCTCCGCGTTGCACCAGATCTATGACGGCCGCGCCTGGCCTGAGGCCGATGTGCTCGAGCGCAAGCGGATCATCGAGGCGGCTGGCCTGAAATGGTCGGTCGTCGAGAGTATTCCGGTGCACAATTCCTTCAAGATCGGCGCGCCCGAGCGCGAGCGCTATGCCGGCTACTACCGCGACAGCATCCGGGCGCTCGCCAAGGCCGGCATCGAGACTATCTGCTACAATTTCATGCCGGTGGTGGACTGGACCCGCACCGACCTAATGTATCGCCTGCCGACAACCGGCTATGCGCTGCGCTTCGATGCGATCGATTTCGCGGCCTACGATCTTTTCGTGCTGCAGCGCAAGAACGGTGCGGCAAGCTATACGCCGGCGCGTATCGCCGAGGCCGAGAAGCGGCTGAAGATGCTGACGCCAGAGCAGATCGACCGGATCGAGCGCAACCTCATTGCCGGCCTGCCGGCGACCGAACGCAGCTATAACAGGGACAGTTTTCGCGAAGCCCTGGCTGAGTACGATTCGATCGGGCCGAAGGAGTTGCGCGACAACCTCGCCTGGTTCCTGCGCGAGATCATTCCGGCGGCCGAAGAGGAGGGGGTGCGCATGTGCATCCATCCCGACGACCCGCCATTCTCGCTCTACGGCCTGCCGCGCGTGGTTTCGACGGCACAGGACGCGCGTTTCATCCTCAACGCCGTCGACAGTCCCGCCAATGGACTGACCTTCTGCACCGGCTCCTATGGCACGCGCGCCGACAACGACATCGTCGCCATGGTCAAGGAATTCGCCGACCGCATCCATTTCGTCCACCTGCGCAACATCACCATCGAAGAGGACGGCTCGTTCTATGAAGCCGAGCATCTCGAAGGCGGCACCGACATGGCGCACGTCATCCTGGCTCTGATGCAGGAAGAAAAGCGTCGTCGCGAGCAAGGCCGGGCCGACTGGCAAATCCCGATGCGGCCGGACCATGGGCATCTGCTTGCCGACGACATCGGCAAGAAAAAGATCAACCCCGGCTATTCGCTTATCGGACGGCTCAAGGGGTTGGCTGAACTGCGCGGCATCATGCGCGCCGTGGAGCGTTTCGATCTGGCTTGAACCCTGCATCGGCCAGTCGGGAGGATGTGTGTGCTTTTTGCGCAAATGAAAACAAGTTGCGCATATGAAAAATGGTGCTAGTGTCGATGGCGAGCCGGCTATTGCCGGTGCCGGGAGGATTTGAGTGGCATGACGAAGCTGCGCGGACTGGCGTGGGATCATAGACGATGCTGGGGTCCGCTGGACGCCAGCATCGAGTCCTATTGCGCCGCGCATCCCGGCCTGGAGATCCAATGGGACCGCCGCAGCCTCTATGAATTCGGTGAGGGCGCCCTCGGTCCGGTGCTCGGCACTTACGATCTGGTCGTGTTCGACCATCCCTTCATCGGCGATATCGCCCAGGATGAACTGATGGTCCCGTTCGACGCTTATCTGTCGGCCGAACAGATCCATTTCTTCGAACGTGACTCAGTCGGGGCGTCCTGGCGCTCCTACCAGAAGAACAGCCGTCAGTGGGCGCTGCCGATCGATGCCGCCTGCCAGGTCGCCTCCTATCGGCCGGATTTGCTGGAGCGCTACGGGCCGGTGCCCAGCACGCACCAGGACGTGCTGGAGCTTGGCCGGCGCGCGCGCAGCGACGGCAAGTGGCTCGGCCTGCCCTTCGTGCCGACCGACGCCATGTGTCTGCTTCTGACGCTTGGCCGTCCCCAGGAAGATGGCGAGCAATTCATCGCGAAGGAAATGGTCGAGCAGGCGATTGCGCAATTGCGCGAGCTTGTCGCGCTTTCGCACCCGGACTCGTCGAAATGGAATCCGATCCGCTGCTACGACCACATGATCGCGCATGACGACGTTGTCTACGTGCCGTTCGCCTTCGGCTATGTGAATTACGCCTCGAAACCCGACAGGCCCCATCTGCGCTTCGCCGACGTGCCCACCCCGCAAGCCGCCGGCGCCTTGCTCGGCGGTGCCGGCATCGGCGTCAGCGCCCAATCGAAGCACAAGCAGGCCGCGATCGACTACGCACTGTTCCTGTGCTCGCCCGAATACCAGCGCGGCGACTATGTGAAATCTGGCGGACAACCGGGTTCGCTGGCTGCCTGGAAGGATGCCGGGGTCAATGGTCTTTCCGGCGATTTCTTCGGCTCGACGCTGCGGACGATCGCCTCGTCCTATCTGCGTCCGACCCATCCGGGCTTCATCGCCTTCTTCCGCGAATGCGCGCCGCATGCCGCCGCAGCCATAGCCGGTGACATGTCGGCGACCGAACTCGCAGGCCACGTCAACAGCCTCTACCGCGAAACCAGGCAAGTCCAGCCGGAACGGAGCGTCGCCTGATGGCCGCCAGCGTTGCCGAGACGCTCGACGAGGGCGAAAGCGGCCGCAACGGCTATCGCGTGCCGGCGGTGGAGAAGGCGCTCGACGTTCTGGAATTCATGGCCTCCAGCGCCGAAACGCTGACCCAGACCGAGATCGCGACCGGCCTCGGCCGCTCCATTCACGAGATCTACCGTATCCTGCTTCTGCTGGAGAAACGGGGCTATATCTTTCGCACGCAATCGGACCGTTTCCGGCTGTCGCTGAAGCTGTTCGAACTGGCGCACATGCATCCGCCGGTAAACCGGCTGGTGGAATGCGCTCTGCCGGTGATGCGCGAATTGACCGCCAATGCCGACCAGAGCTGCCATCTCGTGGTGCGCGAGGGCCAGAACGCACTGGTGGTTTTGCAGATCGATTCGCCGCTGCCGATGCGCTACTCGGTAGCACTCGGGTCGCATTTCCCGATCCTCGAAACAAGTTCGGGTGCCGTGCTGCTCGCCCATTCGAACCGGGCCGAGCGCGACCGCATCGTCGAGCGCATCGTGGCCGCCGGTGAGGGCCAGGGCACGCGGGCCGAAATCGAGGCGCGGCTGAACGAGGTCGCCAGGCTCGGCTACGAGATGCGCGCTTCCTTGGCCGTTGCGGCCTGCACCAACATCTCCATGCCTGTGCACGATCACACCGGTGCCGTCATCGCCGCGCTAACCGTGCCGCTGCTGCCGCAGAAGGCGGCGCGGTTCGACAGCGAAATCGTCTTCGAACGCACCCGCGCCGCCGCCGAGAAGATATCGGCGGCACTCGGCTGGGGCGAAGCCACCAACTCCTTACGTGCCGACCCGGAACGGCGGGACTATCCGTTCAGCGACTAACAAAAGCGATAAATCTGGGAGAAGAAAATGCTCTGGTCCAAGTCAATCCTGTTTGCGTCCGCCGCCGTGCTGGCGCTCGGCGCCGCCGCCGCGCATGCCGAGAACATGCCCAAGCGCATCGGCTACGTCACCAACTACGCCACCCATGAGTGGTATCAGAACGTCATCAAGGGCATGAAGGCTCACGGCAAGGAACTCGGCATCGAGGTCGAGGTGCAGGATGCCAATCTCGACATAGCCAAGCAGGTTGCCGCGGCCGAAGACTTCATCGCCAAGGGCGTCGACGTGCTGATCATCACCCCGGTGAACGAAGAAGGCGTGGTGCCGCTGCTGCGCCAGGCCAAGGCCGCCAACGTGCCGGTCGTGCTGGAAGGCAATCCGGTCAAGGGCATGACGACCATGGTCGCCATCTGCGACTACGACACCGGCTATTTCTCCGGCGTCGAGGCCGGCAAATACGCGAAGGAAAAGCTCGGCGGCGTTGCCAAGGTGATGAATGTCGGCCTGCCGCTGCTTTCCGCCACCGTGCTGCGCTCGCACGGCTTCATGGACGGGCTGAAGACCATCATCCCCGATGCGGTCATGGTCCACGATCTCGACGGCGGCGGCAATCCGGACCGCGCTCTCGAAGTGTCCTCCGCGGCACTGGCCAAGAACGCCGATATCAACATCATCTACGGCATCAATGATTCGTCTTCGTTGGGTGGCCTGCAGGCCTGGAAAGCGGCGGGCAAGTCGCAGGATGGCCTGTTGACGGTCGGCACGGGCGGCGAAGGGCTTGCCTTCATCAACGCGATGCAGAACGAGCCTTCCTACCGCATCGAAGCCGCGATGTTCCCCGAGAAGGAAGGCTTTACCGCCATCGATGCCGCGGTGAAGCTTTTCAACAATGAGGAAGTGCCGGAGCACATCGTCAGCCCGACCGCGCCGATGAACGGCGACGATTGGAAGAAGTTCTATGACTATGACGGCACCACCCGCACCATCAAATGGGATGCCGTCAACGCGCTGCAGCCGCCGGCAAAGTGCATGAAGACCTCCGCCGACCTGAAGAAATAAGGCCGGCCGATATCGCCCTTCCCGTGTTGCGGGAAGGGCAGGCGGCCAGGACCTTTCGGTGGCCAAGACAAATGCCGGGTTCGACACGACAGGTTCCAGAGGGACCAGGCAAACGGCCGGGAATGGACTGAAATGAGCGAGCTTACACAGGCCTCCGCGTCGAAGCGTTTCATCGGCGGCAACCTTCTGGGCAGCAGCCAGCTCGTGCTGGGCGCAATCCTGGCCGTGCTGTGCATCGCCATCTCGATCGCGGCGCCGCAATTCTATTCGGAGGCCAACATCATCGCCATCCTGCGCCAATGCGCTCTGGTGCTGATCGTCGCCTCGGGCATGACCATGCTCATCATCACCGCCGAGGTCGACTTGTCGGTCGGCGCGTCGCTCGCCTTCGTCGGCTGCATCGGCATGGCGGTGCTCAATTCCACCCATAGTCTTACGCTCGGCATGCTGGCGGCGCTCGCCTTTGCCGGCGGGGTCGGCCTGTTCAACGGGCTGGTCGTCACCAGGCTCAGGGTGAATTCGCTGATCGCCACCATCGGCACGATGATGATGCTGCAGGGCGGCGTCTATCTCTTCACGCGCGAGGCGGTGCAGAACCACAACCAATTGGCAAACTTCACCGATCTCGGCGCCGGTTATGTCGGCCCCGTGCCGGTTCCCGTCATCCTGGCGGCGCTGATCTTCGTGGTTGCCTATGTGACGCTGCGCTTCACCACGCTCGGCCGCTACCTCTACGCGGTCGGCGCCAATGAAAAGGCGGTGCGCCTGTCAGGCATTCGCTCGGAACGGCTCAAGCTGTTGGCCTTCGTCGTCACCGGCCTGTGCGTCGGTGTTGCCGGCATGATCCTGTCGTCGCTGATGAATGCCGGCCAGCCGACCGCCGGCCGTGGCTTCGAGCTGACGGTGATTGCCGCCGTCATCCTCGGCGGCACCAGCCTGCTTGGTGGCCGCGGTTCGCTGTTCGGTACCTTGCTTGGCGTTCTGGTGCTGAAGGTGATCGACAACGGCATCATCATCCTCGGCTGGAACCAGGATTTGCAGATGGTGGTGCCGGGCATCGTCATCATCCTGGCAACCTATCTCGACATCATCCGGAACAGAGCCAATGTCCGTTGATTTCCTGCATCCTGGCGAAGGCGCGGCCATCGATACCGATGTGCCGGCGCTGGAATTGCGCGGCATCGGCAAGCGCTTTCCCGGCGTCGTGGCGCTCGACAATGTCGACTTCACCCTGGAGCCCGGCAAGATCCATGCGCTGATGGGCGAGAACGGCGCCGGCAAGTCGACGCTGATCAAGATCATGGCCGGCGTCTACGGCAAGGACGCCGGCTCCATTCGCATGCGCGGACGCGAGGTCGACATCAAGTCGCCGCGCGACAGCTTGAAGCAAGGCATCAAGGTCGTGTTCCAGGAGATCGCGCTGATCTCCGAATTCACCGTTGCCGAGAATATCTTCCTGGAAGGCTATCCGACCGGCAGGACGGGCTCCATCGACTGGAAGAAGATCCGCGCCGATTCAGCCGCGCTCTTCGACCGCATCGGCTTCAACGTCGATCCGGCGGCGCGCACCGGCTCGCTGCCGGTCAGTCAGCAGCAGATGGTCGAGATCGCCCGCGCGCTCGCTCATGAAGCCCGAGTGGTGGTGATGGACGAGCCGACATCCTCGCTGACGCCGAACGAGGTTTCGCTGCTGTTCACCGTCATCCGCCGGCTTGCCGGCCTTGGCATCGCGGTGGTCTATGTCAGCCACAAGCTCGACGAAGTGTTCGAGATCGCCGACACGGTGACGGTGCTGCGCGACGGGCGCCACATCTCGACCAAGCCGATCGGCGAGCACACCAACGACACGCTGATCCAGGACATGATCGGCCGGCGCATCGAAAATCTGTTTCCCCGCAAGCGTGGCGCACCGGCTAGCAAGGTAGCCCTGTCAGTGGACAAGCTCAGCACGGCGAAGAAGCTCAACGGCGTGTCCTTCGAGGCGCGCGCCGGCGAGGTGCTCGGCTTCTTCGGGCTGATGGGCGCCGGTCGCACCGAACTCGCCAAGGCGATCGTCGGTTACGATCCGATCACTTCGGGCACGATCACCGTCGACGGCCAGCGCCTCTCGCCGCACGATACGCGCACCGGCGTCAGGTTAGGTATCGGTCTGCTCACCGAGGATCGCAAGAGCGAAGGGCTGATGGGCGAGCTGCCTGTCTACCAGAATGCCAGCCTCGCCTCGCTCGGCGCCTTCGCCCGCATGGGCTTCGTCGATAGGGCCAGGGAACACAAAGCGGTGCAGGATTACGTCGACCGCTTCCGCATCAAGACGCCCAGCCTGTTCCAAGAGGTGAAAAACCTCTCAGGCGGTAACCAGCAGAAGGTGCTGATCTCGCGCTGGCTGATGCGTGGCCTCAAGGTCATCGTCGTCGACGAGCCGACCCGCGGCATCGATGTCGGCGCCAAGTCGGAGATATTCGCCTTGATCGACCGGCTCGCCGGCGAAGGCCTGGCGGTCATCATGATGACGTCGGAAATGCCGGAGCTACTCGGTCTTGCCGACAGGGTCGCGGTGATGTGCGAAGGCCGCCTGACCGCGATCATGCCGCGCGACGAAGCCACGCAGGAGAAGATCCTCAATGCGGCGATCGGATAAGACATGAGCGTTGTGAATACAGTCTCCGCGAAAGCCCGGCCGTCCATGCTGGCGCGGCTCTTTGCCCGGCAGGAACTGGCGCTGCTGGTCTGCCTCGTGCTGGTGCTGGCTTTCTTCTCCGTTACCGTCGAGAATTTCTTCTCCGTGCGCAACATGACCAATGTGCTCGGCCAGGCCTCGCTCGCGCTCACCGCCGGCATTGGCTGCGCCATCGTCTTCATTTCCGGCGAGGTCGATATTTCGATCGGATCGCTGCTGGCGACCATTGCACTGCCGCTGATCATCATCATGAACGACACCAATTCGCTGCTGCTCGGCGTCGGCGGCGCGCTGTTGTTCGGGCTGATCATCGGTGTCGTCAACGGCTATCTCACCGCCTATGCCGGCATCAACTCGCTGATCGTGACGCTGGGCACGATGTTCATCATGCGCGGCGGCGTCTATCTCTACACTGGTCAGCGCGCGATCCCTGACGATGCCAGCCTCGACAGCTTCATCGCGCTGTCGGATGGCCGCCTGTTCAACGTCATCCCCTATTCGGCCGTCATCGCCATCGTCCTGCTCGCCGCCTTCGCCTACATGATGCAGCACCGGCCGTTCGGACGGCAAATCTATGCCGTCGGCGGCAATCAGGAAGTGGCCCGTCTTGCAGGCTACGACGTGCGGCGGGTCAAGTTCATCTGCTTCATCATCAGCGCGCTGCTGGCGACGGTCGCCGGCATCATCCTGGCCGCGCGGGTCGGCTCGGCACAGCATACGGCGGGGCTCAATTTCGAATTCCAGGTGGTTGCCGCCACCGTGCTCGGCGGGGTCAGCCTTGCGGGGGGCATCGGCAGCCTGACCGGCATGGCGCTGGGCGTGCTGATCCTGCAATTCCTGTCCAACGGCCTGCGCGGGCTTGGCCTGCCGACCGAGTGGCAGTTGGTCATCACCGGCATGATCATCATTGCCGCGGTCGCCCTTGATGAAGCGAAACGCCGGCGTGCGAATGGAGGCTGAAGATGGCTCGTCTTGAAGCAAAAATCGCCGTCATCACTGGTGCGGCCGACGGGATCGGCCACGCGATCACGCAAGCGATGGCGCGCGAAGGGGCGCATGTCTTCCTGGGCGACATCGCCGACAGCGCTGGTGAGGATTTCGCGGCCGCACTTCGCGCCGCCGGCCACCGCGCCGACTATCTGCATTGCGACGTTTCGCAGGAGGCCGACATTTCAGGCCTCATCGACAGTGCCGTCAAAAAGACGGGACGCCTCGACATCCTCGTCAACAACGCGGCCATTGCCATTGGCGGCATGCCGGTGCACGAGATGACCGACGAGCAGTGGCACCGGCTGATAGCAGTCAACCTGACCAGCGTGTTTCGCGGCTGTAAATACGCGCTGCCGCACATGATCGCGCAGAAATCGGGCTCGATCATCAACATGGCCTCCGCGCAAGGCCACATCGGGCTTGATGGCTGGACCGCCTATGCCGGTGCCAAGGGCGCGGTCATGGCGATGACACGCCAGATGGCGGTTGAATTCGGGCCGCTGAACATCCGCGTCAATTCGATCTCGCCGGGCACCATCAACACGCCGATGAACGACAAACTCATCAAGGAGATCGGCGGCAATCTTGCCAAGGCCTGGGTCAAGATGCATCCGCTCGGCCGTATCGGCGAGCCTTCGGAAGTGGCCGAGGCCGCCGTCTATCTTGCCTCCGATGCCGCCGGCTTCACCACCGGCACCGACCTGCGCGTCGATGGCGGGCTGACGGCGGCGCCGCGCTACGTTCCCGAACTGCTTTGAAAATTTTGAAACGAGACATGACATGAACAAGGCCCTCGAAGGCGTCCGCATCCTCGATTTCAGCCATCTGCTGCAGGGGCCGTTCGCTACCCAGCTGCTCGGCGACATGGGCGCCGATGTCATCAAGATCGAGCGCGCCGGCGCCGGCGACATGTTCCGTGGCATGACCTTCTTCGCCAAATGGGTCGGCGGCTCGGAGAGCCCGAACTTCCTCGCCTGGAACCGCAACAAGCGTTCGATCGCGCTCAACCTGAAGAGCCGCAAGGTGCATGCCATCATCATGGAAATGGCGAAAAGCGCCGACGTGGTGGTGCAGAACTTCCGCCCAGGCGTGCTGGCCAAGCTCGGCTATGGTTATGAGGATTTCAAGACCGTCAATCCGCGCATCATCTATTGCTCGGGCTCGGGCTATGGCGAGGAAGGGCCTTATGTCGAGCGCCCCGGCCAGGACATGCTGATCCAGGGGCTCGCAGGGCTGATCGCCAACACCGGCCGCGGCGATCAAGCCCCGGTTCCCGCCGGCGCCGGCCTCGCCGACCAGATCGGCGCCATGAACATGGTCTACGGCATCCTGTCGGCGCTCTATTATCGCGAGAAGACCGGCAAGGGCCAGAAGATCGAGGTCAACCTGCTGGCCGGCCTTTTGGCGCACCTCAACCAGGAATATGTCGCGGTGCTCAACCTTGGTGAGGACTTCGTGCGGCCGAATTCCGGGATCGGCCATCCCGGCATGCAGGCGCCGTTTGGCATCTACGAGACCAGCGACGGCGGCTACGTGTCGATCGCCATGAGCCCGTTCAAGACGCTCTACGAGGTGCTGGAGGCGCCGCAGCTTGCCGTCTACGACGATCTCAAGACTTTGTTCGACAAGCGCGATGAAGTCTTCGAGAAGGTGAATGCCGAGACCAGGAAATTCGCCACGCAGGATTTGTTGGCGCGGCTGCTGGCAGCCGATATCTGGTGCGCCGAGGTGAAGGATATCCGCCGCGCCGCTGAGGACCCGCAGGTCAAGCACATGGGCATGATCACCAGCTACGACCATCCGCGCGGCGGCAAGGTGCAGGTGGTCGCCCCGGCGGTCAAGATGAGCGAGACGCCCGCGACCATAGAACGGCCGGCGCCGCTGGTCGGCCAGCACGGCCGCGAGATCCTGGCCGAGTTCGGCCTCTCCAAGGACGAGATCGCCGCATTGGAGGCGTCCGGTGACATGACCGTGGACGCCGCCTGACGATGCGCGCCTACCAGACACTCACGGTCGAAACCGCGGGCCGGGTCGCGATCGTCACCTTCCGCCGCGCCGATCAGCTCAACGCCATGAACCGGCTGATGCAAGGCGAGATCACTGAAACCTTCGAGTCGCTATCCGGCGATGCAAGCATCGGGGCGATCGTGGTGACAGGGGAAGGGCGCGGCTTCATGGCCGGCGCCGACATCAAGGAATACGCCGCCCAGACCGGACCGGAATTCGACATTTTCCAGGCTGCCGGCATGCGCATGTACGCGGCCATCGAGAACAACCGCAAACCGGTGATCGCGGCGGTCAACGGCTTCGCGCTGGGCGGCGGCATGGAGCTGGTGCTGTGCTGCGACCTCGTCATCGCCAACCAATTCGCCAAGCTCGGCCTGCCGGAAATCAAGCTCGGGCTGATCCCCGGCGGCGGCGGCACGCAACGCAGCGTGGCCAAGCTCGGCCGCAACCGCGCCAATTTCCTGCTGATGACCGGCGCCATCGTCCCGGCCTCGGAATTCGTCGCTGCCGGTCTGGTCAACGAGATCGTCGAGGTCGACCGGCTGATGCCGCGCGCGCTGGAACTGGCCGAAATGATCGCCGCCGAGCCTGCTGCCGCAATCGAGGGACTGAAGGCGCTGACGGCGCATGCCGTGTCCGGTGATCTGGACGATGGGCTCACCATGGAGCGCGACATATTGGGTGAGCTCTATCGCAGCGAGATCGGCCAGCAGCGCGTCAAGGAGTTCGCCGAGCGGAGCACGACAAAGGCAAAGAAGGGCGGGCCGTGAACGCGGGCGACGATTATCGCGGATTGGGCTGGGCGCATGGCGCGCTGACTGTCCAGCGGCTTGGCGCGATGCTGGCGCCGGTTACGTTCATTCTGGAGGACGGTCGGCAGGTTTCGCCGATGCACATTGCGCCGTGGTCGAACGAGCCGCAGGCGCAAGCGCTGCCAGGCATCCTGCGCAAGTTGCGCGGCGAATGGCCCTGCGTGCCCTTCGGCTATTCGGTGCCGGCCGATGGATGGTCCGAGGACTGGGCTCGGGTGATGGGCTCGCCGGAGGAGGGCGAGGAAGCCCATGGCCATAGCTCCAACCATGACTGGCAATGGCGCGAGAGCGCCAAAGGATCGTTGTCACTGACACTCGCCTATCCAGCCGGAAGCCCGGTCGGGCGTGTCGAGCGGACGGTGACGCCCGATCCGTCGATGCCAGCCGTCGACGTTGAATTCAAGATCGTCGTTCGCCATGCCTGCCGATTGCCGATCGGCTTGCATCCGGTGTTCCGGCTGCCAGCGGAGATCGGCGCCGCCGCGCTGGAACTTGGTTCCTTCGATCACGGTCGCACCTATCCACACGATGTCGAAACTAGCGCTGAACTGTTCGCCCGGAACGCGTCCTTCACTGACTTGTCGAGCGTACCGGCCCGCGCGGGCGGCATGGCTGATGCTTCGCGACCGCCGCTGGTGGCCGACACGGAGGAATTGTTGCAGATCGAGGGCCTGGATGGCACGGTGGCGCTCGCCAATCATGCGGACGGGTACCGCGTGAAACTTTCCTGGCAGAAGGAGCATTTCCCGAGCCTTTTGCTCTGGTACTCCAATCGTGGCCGCAAAGCAGCACCCTGGAACGGGCGCCATGTCGCCATCGGCATCGAGCCGATCTGCTCACCCTTCGGCCTCGGACCGGCGACCGCGCTGGCCGACAATCCCATCGCCCAATCCGGCATTGCGACGGCGTTGGAATTCTCACCCGAAAGGCCGTTCGTGACCCGCTATCGCATCGAGGCTTCCCCACTGTGACGAACTGTGCCGCAACGTCCCTGGTAAAGCCGAACAGGCCGCGCTTCACCGATGTCGAGGGACTGGCCGCGATGGTTGGCCATGGTGACTCGCTTGGCGTGGGCGGCCACCATTTCGCACGCCTGCCGATCGCATTGCTGCGCGCGATCGCGCTGTCCGGCATCAGGGACTTGCACTACGTCTGCTGGGCCGGCGGGTTGCCTCTCGAAATGCTGCTCGAAGCGGATGCTGTGGCGCGTATCGACCTCTGCTTTTCCAGCCTCGACATTTTTGGCTTGCCGCCCCGGTTTCGGGCCGCTGCCGAGAGCGGCGCGATACCGGTTCGCGATTGGACGGCGCTGGCCATGATCCAGGCGCTGCGGGCGGCGCAGCAGAACCTGCCCTCGATGCCGTTCCAGCTTCCGCTGGGATCGGGCATGCTGGCGCGCGTGCCGGGTGCGAGCGCCAGACCTGATCCGATTGCCGGTACCGAAAACGGATTCGTCCCGCCGCTGCGGCTCGACACATTCGTCGTCCATGCCCAGCGCGCCGATGAAAGCGGCAATGTGCAGATCATCGGGCCCCGCGCGCTGGACTTCGCCATGGCGGGTGCGGCGCGCAAGGTGCTGGTCACGGTCGAGGAAATCGTGCCGGGCGGGACGCTGCGCCAGGACGGCCGCCAGAGCGTGCTGACCCGCAACCAGGTTTCGGCGATTGCGCTGGCGCCGGCCGGCGCCTATCCGGCCTCGTGCCTGCCGTTTTACGTCACGGATTATCAGCTATTGTCGGAGGCGTTCGCCGACCGGCAAACGCCTTTGGCGGACAATCTGCGCCCGCCTTCCGAGGGCGTGCCGAAGCCGTTGCAAACAGCCGCGAAGGTTCGAGCTGACACAGTGCTTGCCATGCCGGCGCTTGCGCGCGCCGAAGAGAAAGCATCCGTCGACGAGATCATCGCCGCTCGCATCGCCGCCGAACTCACCAATGAGAGCTTCGCCAGCGCGGGTGCGGTCTCGCCGCTGGCCAATGTCGCCTATCGCCTGGCCAAGGCGACGCACGCGCCGGACATGATCATCGCGACGATGAGCTGCGGCCATCTCGACATCGCGCCGAGCCCGATGATCCTCTCGCTGATCGAAAGCTTCGATTGCGAAACGGCTGTCGCGCATGCCGGCGGCGACGACACCTACTCGACCTATTACCAGGCCGGCGCGGTGACGCACGAGATCGTCGGCGCGGCACAGGTCGACCGGCGCGGCCGCGTCAACACGATCGCACTGCGCAAACCAAGCGGCGGCCTCATCCGGTTGCCGGGGCAAGGCGGCATGGCCGATGTCGCCAACATGCACCGCGATTACCTGCTCTACATCCCCCGCCACTCGATCCAGTCGCTGGTGGACGAGGTCGAGATCGTCAGTTCCGCCCGGGGGTTGCTGACGGCGGCCGAACGCGAGCCGATGGGCTATCGCACCGGCAGGGCGCTGGTCTTCACTGATCTCTGCGTCTTCCGGCTCGACGAGACTTCGAGGGAATTGATCGTCATCGAAACCATGCCGGGCGTTACGCAGCAGCAGATCCGTGACGCCACCGGATTTGCGGTGTCGTTCGACGCCTGTTGCCGCGAGGTCTCGCTGCCTTCCGACAGCACGCTCGCCATCTTGCGAAACCGCATCGACCCGCTCGGTCTGCGCCGTCTGGAGTTCGTCAGCGCCAAGGAGCGCGGCGCGCTGATCGCCGAGATTCTTGAAGCCGACCGCGCGATGGTCGAACGCTGCATCGCCGCGCAGACGGCGCTTGTCGAAAGCTGAGATCCCATGGCCAAGCCGTTGCTCGACATGTCAGCCGCGCGCGTTTTCTTCGACGGCATCTTCACCAGCCCGCGCGTCGCGCATCCGGAGGGCGTGGCCGTTCACCGCGATGGCTCGATCTGGTGTGGCACCGAAACCGGCGACCTGCTGCGGCTGGCCGCCGATGGCGGCTCGGTCGAGCGCATGGGCGGCACCGACGGTTTTCTGCTCGGCATCGCTTTCGACAGCGCGGGAAACTGCTTTGCCTGCGACCTCAGGCATGCCGCGATTTTCCGCTGGGATGCCGCGACAGCGCGCATGGAGCGCTTCGCGTCGGCCGGCATTCGCGTGCCGAACTACCCCATCGTCGACGAGGCGAGGGGTTGGCTCTTCGTTTCGGACAGCGTTGGCCAGGACAATCGCTCGGGCATCTTCCGCTACGATCTCAAGACGGGCGAGGGCGGCCTGTGGTGCCGGGAGGCGATGTCGTTCGCCAACGGCATGGCGATGGCGCCGGACGGCAACGGCCTCTATGTCGTGGAAAGCGACGCACCCTGCATCAGCTATGTGCCGATCCTTGCTGACGGATCGGCGGGGGCTCGTGAGATCGTCGTCGAAGGCGTGCACAATGTTCCGGACGGAGTGGCCTTTGCGCCTGACGGCTCATTGTTCATCTCATGTTATGAGCCCAGCCGTATTTATCGCTGGCAAAAGGACAAAGGTCTCGAAGTGCTGATCGAGGATCCCGCCGCAACCACGCTGGCGCACCCCACCAACATCGCCTTCAAGGGCGACAAGCTCTATACCGCCAATCTGGGTCGCTGGCATATTACCGAGATCGACTTGAGCCTTCTCCAGCAAGGGAAGTAGCATTTCGCAGAAGGTCAACTCGTCGGGCGAAAGGGTTTTGCCAGCGAGGCCGGGAAGTGCAGGGCCAGCATCTGGCGGTTTCGTGAGATCAGCACCAGAACGATGATGGTGGCGAGATACGGCAGGGCCGAGAGCAGTTCGGATGGCACGTCCAGCCCCAGCGCCTGACCTTGCAACTGAAGGATCGTCATCCCGCCGAACAGCCACGCGCCAAGCAGGATGCGCAGCGGCCGCCAGGTGGCGAAGACCACCAGCGCAAGCGCGATCCAACCCTTGCCGGCAGTCATGTTCTCGACCCAGAGCGGCGTGTAGGCGACCGACAAATAGGCGCCTGCCAGGCCTGCCATCAGCCCGCCGAACAGCACGGCCATGTAGCGGATCCTGATCACGGGGTAGCCGATCGCATGCGACGTCTGCGGCGACTCGCCGATCGTGCGCAACACCAGGCCAGCCTTGGTCCGATAGAGAAACCAACTGATGGCGACGAACATCAGCAGGGCCAGATAGACCATCGGATCGAAGCGGAACAGTAGCGGACCGATCAGTGGCAGATCGGACAGAACGGGGATGTCGAGGCGGCGCAGTGCCTCGATCGGCTCGCTGCCGAAGCCGCGCCCGAGGAAGGCGGAGACGCCCGAACCGAAGATCGCCAGCGCCAGGCCGGCTGCATATTGATTGGTCAGGAACGTCAGCGCCAGAACGCCGAACAGCAGCGAGGCGGCCGCACCCGCCAACGCGCCGGCCAGGATCGCCACAGGCATCGGATA
Source organism: Mesorhizobium sp. B2-4-2 (assembly GCF_006442845.1). Lineage (NCBI taxonomy): Bacteria > Pseudomonadati > Pseudomonadota > Alphaproteobacteria > Hyphomicrobiales > Phyllobacteriaceae > Mesorhizobium > Mesorhizobium sp. B2-4-2. The sequence goes on from NZ_VFVM01000001.1 coordinate 105,713, forward strand.
GCCCGCGGTGACGGCCCAGAATGCCAATGCGGCGCCCATCAGCATCATGCCTTCGATGCCGAGATTGAGGACACCCGACTTCTCCACCACGAGCTCGCCGAGCGCGGCGAATATCAGCGGTGTGGCGGCAATGACGGTGCCGGTGAAGATGGCGATGAACAGATCCATCAGGCTGTCTCCCGCACGACCCGAAACCCGCTCATCGTGCCGTCTCCGGCGCATGCGTGTCCCGGACGGGTCGCACCAGTCGAACGCGATAGAAGATGAAGAAGTCGGCGGCGAGCAGGAAGAACAGCAGGATGCCCTGGAAGATCCGCGTCAGGGCCGAAGGCAGTCCGAGCGTCATCTGCACACCTTCGCCGCCGAGGAAAAGCAGCGACATCAACAGCCCGCCAAGCACGATGCCGAACGCGTTCAGCCGTCCGACGAACGCAACGATGATGGCCGCGAAGCCGTAGCCTGGCGAAATCTGAGGCGAGAGCTGCCCGAGCGGCCCGGCGGCTTCCGCCATGCCGGCAATGCCGGCCGCGGCACCTCCCGCCAGCAGTCCGATCCAGACCGCAGCCGATTCGCGAAAGCCGGCATAGCGGGCGGCAAGCGGTGCAGCCCCGCTCACCGACATCTTGTAGCCGAGAAAGCTGCGGTCGGTGAACAGCCACATCAGGAGCACGGCGACGACTGTGATGAAGATCGACGGGTTGAGCCGATAGGCGGGGTCAAAGGATTCGAACAGGGCCGCCGTCGGCAGAAGTGCCGTCTGCGGATAGTTGAAGCCGGCCGGATCGCGCCACGGTCCGTGCACGAGATAGGACAGGAACAGCGTCGCGATATAGGTCATCATCAGCGTGACCAGGATCTCGTTGGTGTTCATGCGGGCGCGCAGAAAGGCGGGGATTGCCGCCCAGGCCATGCCGGCGCCCATGCCGGCGATGAACATCAGCGGCAACAGCAGCACGCTTTCGGGGTTCGGCCAGAAAAGCCCCACGCCGCCGGCCGCGATTGCCCCCATGGTGAACTGGCCCTCGGCGCCGATATTCCAGACATTGGCGCGGAAGCCGACCGCCAGCCCGCAAGCGATGAGGATCAGCGGCGAGGCCTTGAGCAGCCATTCGGACAGGCCGTTCATGGAAGAGAGCGGCTCGATGAAGAAGGCATGGAGGGTCGCCAGCGGATCATGTCCGAGGGAGGCGAAGAAAATCGATCCGACGACGACGGTCAACAGGGTCGCCAGTGCCGGCGCGGCGACGCGCATCAGCGAGGAGGGCTCCGGCCTTTGTTCAATCCTGAAGCGCATTGTTGCCACCCCCATTTGCCAATGCGCCGTCGCTCATGCCGCGGCCCGTCATCAGAAGTCCGATCTCCTCGCGATCGGTCGTCTTGCGCGCCAGCGGTGGGGAAACCTTCCCTTGGCAAATGACCAGCAGCCGGTCGCAGATCTCGAACAACTCGTCGAGTTCCTCGGAGACGACGAGCACCGCCGCGCCGGCGCGGCTGAGATCGACGATGGTCTGCCGGATGAAGGCGCTCGCGCCGACGTCAACCCCCCAGGTCGGCTGAGACACCAGGAGGAGCTTCGGCTGGAGCGCGATCTCACGCCCGACGATGAATTTCTGCAGATTGCCGCCGGACAGGCTTTGCGCGGTCGCCTGCGGCCCGTTGGCCTTGACCTTGAACCTATCGATTATGCCGGCGGCGAACGCCTTGGCCCGGCGCCGGTCGACCAGCCCGTTGCGCACCGTGCCGAAGCGGTGCGCGGTCAGCACCGCATTCTCCCACAGCGTGTGCGAGGGCACGGCGCCGCGCCCGAGCCGCTCTTCGGGAACGAAGGCGACGCCGAGCTTGCGGCGCTGGTGCGGGCGAAGGCGGGCTGCGCCGGTTCCGCAAATCCGGATGGCGTCGCTGCGCTCATGCGTGCGCTCGCCGCTGAGCAAGGCGATCAGCTCGGCCTGGCCATTGCCGGAAACCCCGGCCAGGCCGACAATCTCGCCGCCATGCACCTTGAAAGAAATGTCCTTCAGGTCGACGCCGAAATGATCCCGGGACTTCACCGTAAGTCTGTTGACCTCGAGCACCGGTCTGTCGCTTGGCGTCGGCGGGCCGACATGCATTTCAGGCAGCTTCGAACCCACCATCATGCGGGCAAGCTCCAGCGACGTCGTCTCCTTCGGACGCGCGGTACCGGTGACCTTGCCGTTGCGCAGCACGGTGGCGGTGTCGCAGAGCTCCTGGACCTCATCGAGCTTGTGGCTGATATAGACGATGCTGCAGCCCTCGGCGGCAAGTTGGCGGAGCGTCTCGAACAGCTTCACCACCGCCTGCGGCGTCAGTACCGAGGTCGGCTCGTCGAGGATCAGCAGTTTCGGCCCCTGCAGCAGGCAGCGCACGATCTCGACGCGCTGGCGCTCGCCGACCGACAGGTCGTGCACCTGGCGATGCGGGTCGATGGGCATGCCGTAGCGACGTGACAGATCGCGGATCTTGTCGGCGAGCGAAGGCAGGTCGTATGCGCTGCTTGCCGAGAGCGCTATGTTCTCGACCACCGAAACGGATTCGAACAGCGCGAAATGCTGATAGACCATTTCGATGCCGAGTGCGCGCGACATCGCCGGGGTGTGCGTGGCGATCGGATTGCCGTCGCAAAAGATCTCGCCGGAATCGGCTTGCGTCGCCCCATAGATGATTTTCATCAGGGTGGATTTGCCGGCGCCGTTTTCGCCCAGCACGGCATGGATCTCGCCGGGTTGAATCGACAGCGACACATCGTCATTGGCGACGACGCCGGGATAACGCTTGCAGATGTTGCGCAGTTCTAGTCGCGGATGCATGGCGGGTCCTGCCGTGGCGTGAAGCGAGGTTGGACGGGAACCAGGCAAGGAGACGCCGAAGATATGGACTTGGGCGTCTCCCGGCACTTTTACGGCGATCAGCTCAGCCTGCCGATCATCCCCTTCACGAACCAGTTCATGCCGCGAATGTCGTCATCGGCCAGAACCGAACCGGCGGCAACCTTGACGTTGCCGTCCTGATCCTTCAGCTCCCCGGCGTAGGGATGAAGCTTGCCGCTGCCGATGTCGGCCTCGAGCTGCTTGAGCTTGGCGCGCGCATCGGCGGGGATACCCTCATTGTAGGGGGCCATTTTCACCACCCCGGCCGCCAATCCGTCCCAGCGTACTTCCGGCTTCCAGGTACCGGCGGCCACGGCCTTGGCTGCGCCGACATAGTCGCTGGTCCAATCGAGAACGAAAGAGGTCAGCTGCTTGCCCGAGGCGAATTTCGACATGTCGCTGGCATAGCCGATCGACCAGGCGCCACCTTCGCCGGCGACCTGTACGCCGGTCGCGGTGTCCGTCATCGAGCAGACCACGTCGCAGCCTTGAGAGATCAGCGTCTTGGCCGCCTCCTTCTCCTTGCCCGGGTCGAACCAGGAATTCAGGAAGATGGTGTTGCAGGTCGCGTTTGGATTGACGCTCTGCGCGCCAAGCAGCAGCGCATTTGCCGGACCGACGATGTCGGGGATCGGAAAGCCGCCGATGAAACCGATCTTGCCCGATTTGGACATGTAGCCGCCCGCCGCGCCGGCGACGAAGGTGCCTTCGTAATATTTCGCTTCGAAGGTTCCCAGATTGGCTAGGTGGACGATGCCTGAGCAGTGTTCGAACGCCACCTTGGGAAAGCGCGGCGCCACCTTCTGCATCGGCGTTCCATGCGAAAAGCTTGTGCCGAAGATCAGCCTGTTGCCGGCGCTGGCCAGTTCGCGGAAGACCCGCTCGGCGTCCTGCGGCATGAAGATGTTGTCGATGACGGTGAGCTCGACCTTGTCGCCGAATTCGGCCTTGATGGCCTCGACGCCGAGGCTGTGCTGCTTGGTCCAGCCGATCTCGGCGACCGGCGAGACGTAGACGGCACCGATCTTCAGCACCTCCTGCGCCTGTGCGATGGTGCTCAGCGCTCCCGCGCCAAGAGCCGCGCCGGCCGCGCCGCTGTGTTTCAGGAATTCACGTCTCGTCAGTTTCTTCATGATGGTAGCCCTCTGTTGGTCTTTTTTGTTGATGCCCGGCTTGTCGGTGCCCGGTCTGTTCTGGGGATATGGAGGTGGAGATGCGTTGCCGCGTCGCCGCCGCCGGATGCATTCGACAATCTTCGCAGCGGCACAGTCGCGCCGTCGGCCTTGCCGTCGAGATAGGGTGCCAGCGCTTCGGCAGGCGTCATCTCTGGAAACACTGCGCGATCCATGATGTACCCGCGCACCACCGCGCGGTGGTGGGTGTCGATCAGGTCCATGGCCGGTTTCAGCCGGCCCTTCTCCAGCAGGTCGACGACCCGCGAGTGGTCGTCCAGTAGATTGCAATAGTCGAAATCGGCTGAAATGAGGGAGCGCAGCAGCGTCGTGCGGCGCACCAGCTGCGCGTGGATTTCCTGCATGACCTTGTTGCGGCTGAGGCGTACGAATACGGTATGGAACTCTTGGCCAAGCACGTCGGCCAGCGCATCGTTGCCCGCGGCAACAGCTTGGCGCTGGCGCTCGACATGCTGGCGCAGTTCGGCCCAGCCGGCCGGCCCAAGGCGATCGCTGAGCTGTGCTGCGACGCCCTGTTCGACGAGCGTCAACGCGTCGTAGATCTCCATCGCCTCCTGCATGCTCGGCTTGGCGACGAAGGCACCGCGGTTGCGTTCGATCTGGGCCAGCCCGTCATCGGCGAGCCGGATCAGGGCCTGGCGCACCACGATGCGGCTCACGTTGAATATTTCGGAGAGTTCGCGTTCGCCGAGCTTGCAGCCGGGCACGAGGCGATGGTCGATGATGGCGCGGGTCAGCGTATCCGCGATGGTCTGGGAACGGCTGCTCAAGGCATGGTTCTCCGCCATTTCGACGACATGATCAGCGGGCTTTCGTGATGGCGACATGCCTCGTCAGGACATGACATATCCCAGGTTCAGCTTTCTCATATCGGAATTCAATCATCATAATCTGTCAACACAAAAAAGGATTTTGCACGACAAAAAAATGTTGATTGGTATCCAATCTTGTGGTTTCGTCATCCCGAAACGTCGGGCTAGGTTCATGGTGAAGGGCTAGCCGAGTTGGGAGGGAAGCCGATGGCAACCCGTTGCGTTGACCGCGAGCTTTTGAACGACTGGCACATCGTCGCGGATCAGGAATCGCTAAGCCAGGATACGCGGTTTGCCACATGCCTGCTTGGGGTCGCTCTCTCCGTTCACAAGTGTTCAAACAAGATCGAAGTCGTTCGCAGCGATACGGGCGCCACGCTGAAAAGCGCCCAGCGTTATGGCTTCATCTGGACCTGCCTGGACAAGCCCTGGCGCGACATCATCTATATCCCTGAGGCCAATGAGGCAGACCGGCATCTGGTCAGCGGCGGTTCGATCGCGGTCAAGGTGTCGGGCCTCCGCGCGGTCGAGAATTTTCTCGATATGGGGCATTTCCCCTTCATTCATACCGGCTGGCTCGGCGAGGAGCCGCATACCGAGGTCGCGCCCTACAAGGTTGAGATCACAGCGCAGGACGAGGTGCTGGCGACCGAATGCAAATTCTATCAGCCGGTGGCTTCGCCGACCGCCAAGGAAGGCTTTGTCGTCGACTACATCTACAAGGTGATTCGGCCCTACACGGTGGCTCTCTACAAGAGCAACCCGATCCAGAAGGACCGGCTCGACGTCATTACCCTGTTCGTGCAGCCGGTGGACGAGGAAAACTGCATCGCGCATCCTTACCTCTGCTATCTTAAGGAAGGCATGGAGGCGGCAACGGTGCGCAGCTTCATGCAATTGATCTTCGCCCAGGACAAACCGATCCTGGAGAACCAGGTACCTAAGCGCCTGCCGCTCGATCCGCGTGCCGAGACCCCGATCCGTGCCGATGCCGTGTCGGTTTCCTACCGGCGCTGGTTGCGTGATCGGGCCGTCACCTATGGCGCGATACCGGCACAAGCCTGATGACGTCTGGGGGCATCCAAAGGATAAAACGATGACAAAATGCTCGGATCCCGTGATCCTCAATCTCTGGCATCCCGTAGGGGCGATCGCCGAGACCGTTCCCGGCGGTGTCCAGGACACCATTCTGCTCGAGGAGCGGCTCAGCTTCGCGGTCGACGTGGATGGTGAGCCCGTCGTCTGGCGCTCACGTCCCGATGTACAAGGAGTTGATCGTATTCCAGCCGCCGACAGGCTGCCGGCAAGAAGCGCCTACGGCTATGTCTGGACTTCGCTCGGCTCGCCACCGGCCGAGCTGTTTCCGATCCCGGAATATGAAGAGCCGGACCGCCGCAAGCTCAACGCGGCCACGTTTGGCGTCAACGTCTCGGCACCGCGCGCCATCGAGAACTTTCTCGACATGGGTCACTTTCCCTATGTGCATACCGACATATTGGGCGTCGAGCCGCACACTGAGGTCAAGGAATACGACGTCGAGATCTCGGTAGATCGTGACGAGATCCTGGCCACGCGCTGCCGCTTCTTCCAGCCGATGGCTTCGACCGCTTCCGGTGGCGGCGCCGACGTGGACTATGTCTATCGCGTGCCGCATCCCTATTGCTCCGTGCTCTACAAATCGAGCCCGGTCGACGAGGCACGGCGCGACGTCATCGCCATCTTCCTGCAGCCGGTCGACCAGGAGCACGTGCGCGCCCACATGCTGCTTTGCGTGCTCGACGAAGACAACGAAGACAAGGTGATCAAGCGCTTTCAGCAGACGATCTTCGGCCAGGACAAGCCGATCCTGGAAAACCAGGTGCCCAAACGCCTGCCGCTCGATCCGCGCGCCGAAACGCCCATCCGGGCCGACAAGTCGGCCATCGCCTACCGGCGCTGGCTCAGTCAGAAGGGCGTGACCTACGGTGTCATTCCGGTTGCGGCCTGACGAGATTCTTGGAGACGATTGATGTTGGAAGAAGCCAGAAGCCAGTGGCATCCGATCGCCGCTTCCCATGATTTGCCGTACCGCCACGTTTTCCATGGTCAATTGCTCGGCCGGGAATTCGCCGTCTGGCGTGCCGATGACGGCTACGTCAACATCTGGGAAAACCGCTGCCTGCATCGCGGCGTCAGGCTGTCGATTGGCATCAATGACGGGCGCGAGCTGAAGTGCCAATATCACGGCTGGCGTTATTCGAACCGCACCGCCGGCTGCACCTACATTCCAGCGCATCCTGCCGACGCGCCGGCCCGCACCATCACCAACCGCACCTTCCCCGGGGTCGAGCGCTACGGCTTGGTCTGGTCCTCCGAGGAGCCTCGCGGCGAGGTGCCGGATGTTGCCGCGCTGACCGAAGGCAAGCTGCTCGCCTTGCGCGGCATCGCGGTCAACGCGCCGGCCGACAAGGTCGTCGAAAGGCTGAAGGCCTATCGCTTTCAGCCCAACGCAGCGATCGAAGGCGAGGGCGCGGAAACCATCATCGAGGCCGCGCGGGATTTTGCCGTGGCGCTGCACTCGCGCGATGGTGGTGCCGAGACGCGCGGCGTGTTCTTCGTGCAGCCGGTTGATTCAAACCGTTCGGTGATCCGTGGCGTGCTCGATCAGGAGGCCGAAGGGGCCACCCGCATCGCCATCCTGCGCCACCACAATGAGCGGCTTTCCAAGCTGCGCGACGAGGTCGAGCGCGACGTCGCGAACGCACCGGCGCCCGCGCCGATCGAGCCGATCTACGAAAGGGTGTCGGCCGAACTCGCCGAAATGCCCGAGGTGACCGCGCATGGCCGCAAGGCGGCGCTGCGCGTCAGCGTGGCCAGGAAATGGCAGGCGGCCGACGGCGTTGCCGGTTTCGAGCTCCGCCCGATCAAGGGCATCCTGCCGACGTTCCAGCCTGGGGCCCATATCGACGTCCATATGCCCAATGGCGAGATCAGGCAGTATTCGATCACCAACGGCCCTGGTGAAACCGACAGCTTCATCATCGGCGTCAAGCTGGAGCGGGATTCGAAGGGCGGCTCCAAATGCATGCATGAGACAGTCCGCGAGGGCGACGTGCTGGCGATCTCCGAGCCGCGCAACAATTTCCCGCTGCGCCGTGACGCGATCAAGACGCTGTTCGTCGCCGGCGGCATCGGCATCACGCCGCTGCTCGCAATGGCGCAGGCGCTGAAGAACCAGGAGCTGGCGCACGAGCTGCACTATTTTGCGCAAGGGGAGGAACACCTCGCTTTCGCCGATCGGCTGAAGCATCTCGGCGATGCGCTGAAGCCGCATCTCGGGCTGTCGCCGGACGCGACCGGCGCCGAGCTTCGGGGGATTCTCGCCGGTTACCGGGACGGCATGCATCTCTACATCTGCGGTCCCGGACCGATGCTGGAAGCCGCCCGCAAGATCGCCGCCGAGCAGGGCTGGCCGGATACCGCCATCCATTTCGAATATTTCAAGAACACCAACAAGATCGACGACAGTTCGAGCTTCGAAGTAGCGCTGGCGCGCTCCTGCGTCACGCTGCAGGTGCCGGGCGGCAAGACGATCATGCAGGTCATGCGCGAGAATGGCATCGATGTTCCGTCGTCCTGCGAGCAGGGCGCATGCGGTACCTGCGTCGCGACAGTGATCGAGGGCGAGCCGGACCATCAGGACGTCTACCTCAACGATGCCGAGCGCAAGGCCGGAACCAGGATCATGACCTGCGTCTCGCGCGCCAAATCGGCACGCCTCGTGCTCGACGTTTAGGAACTCCCGATGATCACGCTTTACGATTACGAACTTTCGGGCAACTGCTACAAGCTGCGGCTGCTGATGAGTTTTCTCGGCATCGACTACAAGACAGTGCCGGTCGACTTCTACCCCGGCCGCGAACACAAGTCGGAATGGTTCCTGAAGCTCAATCCGCTCGGCCAACTGCCGGTTATCGAGGATGAAGGGCTGATCCTGCGCGACGCCCAGGCGATCCTGGTCTACCTCGCGTCGAAATACGATCCGTCGGGCACATGGTATCCCCGGAACAGACCGGCCCTGCTCGGCGAGATCAGCCAGTGGCTGGCCTTCGCCGACGGCATCACTTCGACGGCGTCGGCCGCCCGCCTGCACGACGCGCTGTTCTACGATTTCGACATCGATGCCGCACGCGCCGGCGCGCACCGGCTGTTCCGTATCCTCGACGAGCATCTGTGGTTCGGCGAGCAGCAGGGCCGCGGCTGGATCTGCTCGGCCGATCATCCGACCATCGCCGATATTGCCTGCTTTCCCTACATCATGCTGTCGGAGGAGGGCGGCATTACGCGCCAGGACTATCCCGCCATCCGGCGTTGGTGCGATCGTGTCAAACGCATCAAAGGCTTTACCGTGATGTCGGGCGTGTTCCCGGCGGGGCCGGCCAAGGCCGCATGATTTCTATCGCAACGCCGGGCGATCGGTCGTCCCGGCAAGCAAGTTTGGGAGAAAGAAATGAAAACCCGCGCCGCTGTTGCCGTTGCTGCCGGAAAGCCGCTTGAGATCATGGAGGTCGACCTTGACGGCCCGCGCGAGGGCGAGGTGCTGGTCGAGATCAAGGCGACCGGCATCTGCCACACCGACGAGTTCACGCTGTCGGGTGCCGATCCCGAGGGCCTGTTTCCCGCCATTCTCGGCCATGAGGGCGCCGGCGTGGTGGTCGATGTCGGCAAGGGCGTCACCTCGGTCAAAAAGGGCGACCATGTGATCCCGCTCTATACGCCCGAATGCCGGCAGTGCCCGTCGTGTTTGTCGCGCAAGACCAATCTGTGCACCGCCATCCGCGCCACGCAGGGGCAAGGCCTGATGCCGGACGGCACCTCGCGCTTCTCGATCGGGGGCGAAAAATTGTTTCACTATATGGGCTGCTCGACCTTCTCCAACTTTACGGTGCTGCCGGAGATCGCCGTTGCCAAAGTCAATCCCGACGCGCCCTTCGACAAGATCTGCTACATCGGCTGCGGGGTGACCACCGGCGTGGGCGCGGTCATCAACACCGCCAAGGTCGAGCAAGGCGCGACCGCGGTGGTCTTCGGCCTCGGCGGCATCGGGCTCAACGTCATCCAGGGCCTGAAACTTGCCGGCGCCGACATGATCATCGGCGTCGATCTCAACAACGACAGACGAGCCTGGGGCGAGCGCTTCGGCATGACGCATTTCGTCAATCCGAAGGAGATCGACGGCGACATCGTTCCCCATCTCGTCAACATGACCAAGCGCGGCGCCGACCAGATCGGCGGCGCCGACTATACGTTCGACTGCACCGGCAACACCAAGGTGATGCGCCAGGCGCTGGAGGCTTCGCATCGCGGCTGGGGCAAGTCGGTGGTCATCGGTGTGGCGGGCGCCGGCCAGGAGATCTCGACGCGGCCCTTCCAGCTGGTCACCGGGCGGACCTGGATGGGCACCGCCTTCGGCGGCGCGCGCGGCCGCACCGACGTGCCCAGGATCGTCGACTGGTACATGGACGGCAAGATCGAGATCGACCCGATGATCACCCACACGCTGAAGCTCGAGGACATCAACAAGGGTTTCGACCTCATGCATGAGGGCAAGTCGATCAGGAGTGTCGTGGTTTACTGAGGGCGGCCCACACGCCGCGGGCCCGAGGACATCCCCGCTTGGACCGACAGGAGCCCTGTCGGCTTGAGAAGGCGGGCCACAGAAATGCCCGGACTTTTCGCTACCTCCAGCCTCCCGGCCAGGTCGGCGTGTTCCCAAAGTCCGGCGTCGACCGGCGGCGTGACCAAGGTGCACCTCGGTTACGCCGCCGGTGCTGTTTGCAGGGCTGAAGGTTGCGGGTGCGGCGGCCGGCAGCTATGTCGGACGGAAAGGTCATGACGAAAAGGCAGAGTTGATGAAAGTCGTTTCCACGTCCAAGTCGCATGGCGGCGTCCAGGGTGTTTATTCGCACGCTTCAGAGGTCTGCGCCTGCGACATGACCTTTGCCGTCTTCGTGCCGCCGCAGGTCAACGATGGGCCGGTGCCGGTGCTGTGGTATCTTTCGGGTCTCACCTGCACCCATGCCAATGTCATGGACAAGGGCGAGTACCGGCGCCTGGCGGCCGAGCTTGGCCTCATCGTGGTCTGCCCCGACACCAGCCCGCGCGGTGCCGATGTGCCGGACGAGAAGGATAATTGGCAGTTCGGCTGCGGCGCCGGTTTCTATGTCGATGCGACGCAGCAGCCTTACGCCAGGAACTACCGTATGTATTCCTACGTCCTCGACGAGCTGCCGGGATTGATCGCCGCGAACTTCCCTGCCGACACGGCGCGCCAGGGCATATCGGGTCATTCGATGGGCGGACACGGCGCGTTGACGATCGCGCTGAAGAACCCCGACCGCTTCAGGAGTTGCTCGGCCTTCGCGCCGATCGTTCAGCCGACGACCGCTGGCTGGTCGCGGCCTGCGCTCGAGAAATATCTCGGCGCCGACGACAGGGACTGGCGCGCCTATGACGCCACGCTGCTTATCGAGGACGGCCGCCGTTTTGGCGAGTTCCTGGTTGACCAGGGCACGGCCGATGGGTTCCTTGACGAAGGCCTCCGTCCGTGGCTGCTGGATGAAGCCTGCAAGAAGGCCGGCATCGACCTCACCTTGCGCATGCAGGAAGGCTACGATCATTCCTACAACTTCATCTCGACCTTCATGGACGATCACCTGAAGTGGCACGCCGCGCGGCTAGGCTGAAGAACCGCCGGGCATTATCAGCGGTAGGACCTGTGCATCGGCGAAGGCGACATAGCCATGGCGCAGGCGGCGCACGGGTCCGCGCCCGATATCGCCGGCAAGGGTATCGTCAATCCCTACGATGATCGAATCCACCCGCATGCTGCTGCAATGGCTTGGCCACAACCGCGGCGCCATCGTCGCTGCCATCGAGAAGGAAACTGAAAATGTCCTCGCATAGGATCGCTGTCATCGGTGGTGACGGTATCGGGCCGGAGGTCGTCGAGGCCGGCGTGAAGGTTCTGGAAGCCCTGACCGCTGTCGAACCGGGTTTGGCCTTCGACTTCAAGCGCTTCGACTGGGGCTCCGATTATTACCGCCGCAACGGCCGCATGATGCCGCCGGACGGCCTCGGGCAACTGGAGGGTTTCGATGCGATCTATTTCGGCTCGGTCGGCGATCCGGACCTTCCCGACGACATCACCCTCTGGGGCCTGCGCCTGGCCATCTGCCAGGGGTTCGACCAATACGCCAACGTGCGGCCGACGCGCCTCTTGCCCGGGCTGACCGGCCCGTTGCGGCCCGATCTCGGCAAGCAGATTGACTGGGTGATCGTGCGCGAAAACAGCGAAGGCGAATATGCCGGCGTCGGTGGTCGCGCCCATCGCGGACTGCCTATCGAGGTCGGCATGGATGTCGCCGTCTTTACCCGCGCCGGGATAGAACGCATCGCACGTTTCGCCTGCGAGCTTGCGCTGTCGCGCCCCCGCAAGCTTCTGACGGTTGTCACCAAGTCGAATGCGCAGCGTCATGGCATGGTGCTGTGGGACGAAGTCGTGCGCGGCCTGCTTCGCGACTACCCCGGTCTCACCGTCGACTGGATGCTGGTGGACGCCATGACCCAGCGCATGGTCAACAAGCCCGGCAGCATCGACACGGTTTTGGCGACCAATTTGCATGCCGACATCCTCTCCGACCTGGCCGCCGCGCTGGGCGGATCGCTCGGCATAGGCTCGACGTCGAACATCGATCCCTCGCGCAGCCGGCCGTCCATGTTCGAACCCATCCATGGTTCGGCCTTCGACATCACCGGCAAGGGCGTCGCCAATCCGCTCGGATCGTTCTGGACGGCGAGCCTGATGCTTGAGCATCTCGGCGAGCAGGCCGCCGCGCGGCGCCTCATGGTTGCGATCGAGCTTGTCACGGACCGGGCGGAATATCTCAGCCCCGATCTCGGCGGCACCGCGAGCACCGCCGAGGTTACCGCCGCGGTGATCGCGGCCCTTCGCGCCAATTAGAGTAATTCCAGGAAAAGTGTGTACGGTTTTCCCGGGAAAAGCGCGTAGCGCTTTCCCTTGGGAATTGCGACAAAAACAAAGAGATAGCGCGGCACGAACAGGCAAGCATGTCATCGAGGGCGTGGCCTCAGGAAGTTCGCGCGCCTTCGGCGTCCGTTCCCCGATATTTAACATGCTCTATGAACGCGCGCAGTTTGGGCAAGACCTGGCGTCTGTCGGGATAATACAGAAAAACGCCAGGCGTCGTGACGGCGAAGGGCGTGAGCAACGCTTGCAACCGGCCATCGGCAATCGGGGCTTCGGTGAGAGGGCCGGGCACCTGTGCAAGTCCGACACCTTGGATCGCCGCGCCAAGCAGTGTCGGGTAATCATGCGCGACCAGCGGCCCGGAGACGATTGCCTCGACGGTCTTGTTGCCGTCGATGAAGGGCCAGGGCGCGATCGATCCGTTGGAGCGGCGCATGCGCAGGCAGGCATGGCCGCGCAGATCGTCGAGGCGCTCCGGCCGTTTCTGCCGGCGCAGATAGCCAGGGCTGCCGACGACCACGAGCGGGAACGGCGGCGTCAGCCGAACCGCGACCATGTCGGCGGCGATGAACTGGCCGAGCCGGATGCCGGCGTCGAATCCCTCGGCCGCCAGGTCGACCAGCTCACCGCTTGCGGCGATCTCCACCTCTACTTCGGAATAGGCCTGGCAAAAGGATGCCACCAGCGGCTCCAGCAGGATCGGCACAACGGCGCGCGGCACAGAGAGGCGCAACAGCCCGGTCGGCCGCTGCCCAAGTTCACGTGCGACTTCGCTTGCTGCGACCAGTTCCTCGAAAGCGGGCTTTGCGCGCGAAAGGAACCGTTCGCCGGCTTCGGTCAGGCCGACGCTGCGCGTCGTGCGCATGAAGAGCGCCGCGCCGACGCGCACCTCGAGCGCGCGCACCGCCTGGCTGATCGCCGATGGCGTGACGCCGAGCTCCGCGGCCGCTTTTCGGAAGCTGCGGTGTTGCGCGACGCCGAGGAACGCCTCCACGCCGTCGAGCGCACCTTTCCGGATTGTGAAGTTCTGCTTCATGCCCCGTCAACATTATCGCGAATAGTCAACCGCTGGAAGCGGGCGTAAATTGCGCCGTGTATCTCTCGGGAGGCCATATGTCGCCTGCAACCATTTTCCTGTTACATCTCGCTCTAGGCTACGTGCCTTGGCTGCTCTGCGTCGGCGTGTATGTCTTGCCTCGGCTCAGATCCGTCAACCTGGTCGAGGCGCAACGTGCCATCGCCACGCTGCACAGCTTCCGCTTCTTCGGGCTTGTCTTCATCGTTCCAGGCGTCGTCGGGCGCGATTTGCCGGCTGATTTCGCCACCTTCGCCGCCTATGGCGACTTCGCAACCGGAGTGTTGGCCATGCTGGCGCTTTTGACGACGAGGATACGTCCGCTGTTCTGGTTGTCCGTCGTCGCGTTCAATCTCGTGGGGACGATCGATATCGCCGTCGACTACTATCACGGCAGCCAAGCCGGTCTTCCTGAGCTGGCGGGGCAGTTGGGCGCTGCATACGCGATCCCCGTAATCTATGTCCCACTGCTGCTGATCACGCACGCCGTCGCGTTCTACCTGATGCTGCGCCCCCAGTTCCAGGCAGCTCGAGTCTTCGCCGGCGACGCGGCCGCATCTCCGTGACGCAGCAAGTGCCGGTGTACCGGGGCGCCGCGGCGCAGACGCTTCGCGGCGCGCCGGTATTCGACTAATAGGTCGTGCGCCCGCCCGACAGGTCGAAGGTCGAGGCGGTGGTGAAGCTGTTTTCCTTTGAGACGAGCCAGGCGACCATGGCGGCGGCCTCGTCGACCTCCAGCAGACGGCCGCGTGGAATGCGCGAGCGCATGTATTCGATGTGCTCGGGCGTGAGCTGTTCGAGGATTCGAGTCTGCGCGGTGGCCGGCGAGATGCAGTTGACCGCAATGTCATACTGCGCGAGCTCCTTGCCGAGCGACTTGGTCATGCCGATGACCGCCGCCTTCGAAGCGGAATAGGCGGCGGCGTTGGGATTGCCTTCCTTGCCAGCGACGGAAGCGATGTTGACGATCCGCCCGTAATTGCGCGCCTTCATCCCGGGCACCACGGCGCGGTTGACGTAGAAGGTGCCGTTGACGTTGATGTCGATGATCTTCTTCCACGTCTCTATGTCGTAGCTGTCGAGCGGGGCGGCGGGACCGGCAATGCCGGCAGAATTGACCAGGATGGAGATTTTGCCGGCGCTCTCCTCGGTTTTTGCCCGCGCGGCGTCCACCGTCTCCCAATCCGCAATGTCGACGACCAGGGTCGTGGCGGCCTTGCCAAGGTCGCGCTTGGCCGCTTCGAGGCGCGCCTCGTCGACGTCCCATAAGGTGACCGTCGCGCCGGAGGCGACGAAACGTTTAGCCATCGCGAAGCCGAGGCCTTGCGCGCCTCCGGTGACCACGGCGTGTTGGCCGTCAAGATCGATCCTGTTCATGCCGAGCGTTCTTTCTGGTTGAGTGAATTGAGGTTGCCCGTTGCGGGCGGGCGATGTCGCTACATGGTAGCGCCGAGGTTCCAGGGCACGAACTCATTGTCGCCGTAGCCCAGCGATTCCGATTTGGTACGCGCGCCCGATGCCACGCGCAGGATCTCTGCGAAGATCTCCTGGCCTTTGTCGTCCAGCGTGACGCCGTCGAGGATGTCCCCGCAATTGATGTCCATGTCCTCGCGCATCTGCTCGAAAATGAAGGAATTGGAGGCAAGCTTGATCGAGGGCGTCGGCTTGCAGCCGAAGGCCGAACCGCGCCCGGTGGTGAAGCACAATATGTTCGCGCCGCCGGCGACCTGGCCGGTTGCCGAAACCGGATCGTAGCCGGGCGTGTCCATGAAGACGAGGCCGCGTTCGTTGATCGGTTCGGCATATTCCAGCACCGCGCGCAGATTGGTCGTCCCGCCCTTGGCGGACGCGCCGAGCGACTTCTCCAGGATCGTCGTCAACCCGCCGAGCTTGTTGCCGGGAGACGGGTTGTTGTTCATCTCCATGTCGTGCTTGGCTGTGTAGTCCTCCCACCAGCGGATGCGCTCGATCAGCTTCTCGCCGACCGCGCGGTTTTCCGCGCGCATGGTCAGCAGATGTTCGGCGCCGTAGATCTCCGGCGTCTCGGACAGCACCGCCGTGCCGCCTTGCGCGACAAGCAGGTCCACGGCGGCGCCAAGCGCCGGATTGGCGCTGATGCCGGAATAGCCGTCCGACCCGCCGCATTGCAGCGCGAGCACCAGTTCGGAGGCCGGTTGTGGCGTCCTTTGCGCGGCGTTGACCATGGGCAGCATATCGACGATCGCCTTGACCCCGGCCTCGACCGTCTTGCGTGTGCCGCCAGTCTCCTGGATCGTCATCGTGCGGAAGGTCGTGCTCTCCTCGATATTGTAGGACTGCATCCAGCGCGGAATCTGGAACGCCTCGCAGCCGAGCCCAACCATCAGCACGCCGCCGACATTGGGGTTCGTGGCAAAACCCCACTGCGTGCGCTTCAAGAGGTCGTAAGCGGGGCCTTTGGTGTCAATGCCGCAGCCAGTGCCATGGACGAGCGAGATCACGCCGTCGACATTGGGATAGTCGCGCAGGATGCCGCAGCGGTTGACCTCTTCTACGATGAAGCGGGCGACGCTGGCCGAACAATTTACCGAGGTCAGGACAGCGATGAAGTTGCGCGTCCCGACCTTGCCGCTCGGCCTGCGGTAACCCATGAAGCTCGCGCGCTCGGCTTCAGGGACGACAGGCGTTTGCCTGGCGTTGGTGCCGAACAGATAGTCGCGTTCGAAATTGCGCAGATATACATTGTGCTCGTGAACCCAATCGCCGGCGGCGATCGGTCCGCGGGCGAATCCGATGGTCTGCCCATATTTCACGACCGGCTCGTCCGAAGCGATGTCGCGGATCGCCATCTTGTGGCCGCGCGGTATGCGCGCCTTCGCGGGCATGTCGCCTGCCTTGTCGCCGATCATCAACGGATCGATCGCCAGAAGGATGTTGTCGGCATGCGAAAGCTGGATGAACCGCGCCATTACAAACTCTGAAAAAGCCCCCGTCGGCACAATGCCGCCGAATGGATCGGAATACTAATATAATAGATTGTCAACGGTCAAGCTGCGAACACGGCTCACCAGGCATCGGCAAGCCGGTCGGATGCCAGGTTCGGGACCTCAAACCTGCGCCGCCCGTCTCAGCGCTCAGTCGAGGTCGTCAGTCGAGAAGCTCGGCGGCGACTTCGAGCGTGTTGCGAAATGACGTCTCGAGGTGATGCTCCATTGCCTGTGCGGCGCCCTCGGCGTCGTGACGCTTCAGCGCGTCCAGAATGGCCTCGTGCTGCTCGATCGTCTGCTCGCCATAGCCGGGCTTCGGAATGGCGAGATAGCGGCCGCGATCCATCTGCGCCTTTGAGATGTCGACGGCGCGCCAAATCATCGGCAAGCCGCATATTTCAGCAATGGTGCGGTGAAAGACGTCGTCGAGCTGAATCGCTGTGGCGTACCTGCCGCGCGCAATGGCGAGCTTATGCGCGGCCATGTTGTCTTCCAGCAATTCACAGGCAGCCGGCGTCAGCTTGGCGGCGGCGCGCCTGGCGCTCTCCATCTCCAATGCACGCCGGATGACATAGGCTTCCTCGAGGTCGGCCCGGCTGATGGGAGCAACGTAGGTGCCGGTCTGCGCCAGGATCTTGACGAGCCCTTCGTCGCTGATGCGTTTGACCGCTTCGCGCACGGGCGTGCGCGAGACGCCCAGCGCTTCGGCAATTGCGATCTCATTGATGACCTCACCCGGTTTCAGCCGTCCGACGACGATCATGTTGCGGATCTTGTTGTAGATCTGGTCGCGCAGCGGGAGGGCTCGATTGAGGGTCGAAGGATCTAGATCCATGGAAAATCCCATCGTTCGTCCACCTGAAATGGCAAAATTATTCGAATGTCAAACGGAATGCACCTGCTTGCGACGCGGGGTTCGTTGCGATCCGACGCCAGTGACGGGAGCGGTCAGATCCAGCTTGCCAGAACTATTATATTAGTGCAATAGT
Organism: Mesorhizobium sp. B2-4-2; assembly: GCF_006442845.1. NCBI lineage: Bacteria > Pseudomonadati > Pseudomonadota > Alphaproteobacteria > Hyphomicrobiales > Phyllobacteriaceae > Mesorhizobium > Mesorhizobium sp. B2-4-2. The sequence goes on from NZ_VFVM01000001.1 coordinate 123,662, forward strand.
GCCGCCCGTTGCGTGATTTTCAGCCTATGGTGAAGTGCCTGGTGCGGATGCGCTGAAAGGGGCCTTCGGGCCGGCTCGAGGTGGGCCGAACCGTGCCTGGAAATGCATTATACTAACATAACGCTGCCAGCCGCGTGCTACCAGGGAGGACCAAGCCTAGATGAGTGCCGCCGCCGATTGTGCCCTGGACATGAGAGGCATCTCCAAGACTTTTCCCGGCGTGAAGGCCCTGTCGAACGTCAATTTCGCCGTCCGGTTCGGCACCGTCCATGCGGTCGTTGGCGAGAATGGCGCCGGCAAGTCGACGCTGATGAAGGTGCTCAACGGATCCTACGCTCCGACCGCCGGCACGATCCTCGTCGGCGGCGCCGAAGTGCGCATGCGGCGTCCCGCCGACGCCCAGGCGCTCGGCATCCGCATGGTGCACCAGGAGATCAATCTTGTTCCCGACCTGACCGTCGCGGAGAACGTCTATCTCGGCCGCATGCCCGGCAAATGGAGCTGGCTGCACAAGGGCGAAATGGTCAGGAAGGCCGCCGCCGTCCTCGACGAGCTGGGCGCGGCCATCAACCCGCGCGCGCGGCTCGGCGACCTGTCGATCAGCCAGCAGCAACTGGTCGAGATCGCCAAGGCCTATGCGGCGCAGCCCAGGATCATCGTGCTGGACGAGCCGACATCGAGCCTGAGCGAGCACGAAACCGCGGCGCTGTTCCGGATCCTTCGCAAGATGCGCGATGACGGCATCGCCATCGTCTACATCAGCCATAGGCTGAGGGAGGTTCTCGAGATCGCCGACGAGGTGACCGTGCTGCGCGACGGCTCAATGATCGAGACCCGTCCGATCGACGGCATAACCGCGGCCGAGATGATCAGGCTGATGGTTGGCCGCGAGGTCGCCAACGTGTTCCCGAAAAGCCCGGCCGCGATCGGCAAGTCCGTGCTGCGTGTCGAACGCATCGGCGACGGGGCGCATTTCAGTGATGTCAGCTTCGATGTGCGCGCTGGGGAGATACTGGGCTTGACCGGACTGGTCGGGGCGGGTCGCACCGAGGTAGCACGCGCCATCTTCGGCCTGTCGCGGCTGGTGGAGGGAACGGTCAGCGTCTACGGGCGCAAGGTCGCCATCAACTCTCCTTCCGAGGCGGTGCGAGCCGGGATCGCCTACGTCCCCGAGGACCGCAAGGGCGACGGCATCATTCCGGGCATGTCGGTCCGCGAGAACATCAGCCTGTCGATATTGCGGCGTCTGACCAGCTTCGGCCGTATCAGGCGCAGCGCCGACCGTTCGCTGGCGACGACCTATGTGAAGCAGTTTTCCATTTCGCCGCCCGACGGGGAGCGGCGCATCAACCTGTTGTCGGGAGGCAACCAGCAGAAGGCGGTCATCGCCAAATGGCTCGCGGCCAAGCCCTCCGTGCTCATTCTCGACGAGCCGACGCGCGGCGTCGACGTCGGCGCCAAGGCCGAGATCCACAGCATCATCGGCCGGCTTGTCGCCGACGGCATGGCGGTGGTGATGATCTCGTCGGAACTGCCCGAAATCCTCGGCGTCTGCGATCGCGTCGTTGTGATGCGCGACGGCCGCGCATCGGAGGCGCTCGCCCGCGCCGAACTGAGCGAGGAGCGCATCATGGCGCTGGCGACGGGGGAGGCTGCATGACTGATGCGGCCATGGAGACCAGCGGGGCGAACCGCAATGACCGCTTCACGCGCGGCAGCAGGCTTGCCGATGTCCTGTCCAAGGCGGGGCTTGGCTTCGCTATCCTTGCAGTGGTGCTCTACGGCTCATTCGTCAGCCCCGCCTTCTTCACCACAGGCAATCTGCTCAACGTCCTGACCTCGATGTCCATTGTCGGCATCGTCGTCGTCGGCATGACTTTCGTGCTTGTGGCAGGCGGCTTGGCGGACCTGTCGGTGCCGGCCACCATCGCCTGCGGGGCCATCCTCTCGCTCGGGCTGCAGCCAATGATCGGGCCGGTTCCTGCCTTCGTCCTGGCGGTGGCGCTTGCGGGCCTTATCGGCCTGCTCAACGGCGTGCTGGTCGGCTATGTCGGTATCAATCCCATCATCGCCACGCTCGGCATCGGCACCATCGGGCTGGGCATCGTGCAGGCGGCCGTCGGCGGCGTCATCGTCTATGGCAACAATCCCGCTTCGGCCGAATTCGCCAAGGGCCGGCTCTTCGGCGTCCCGGTCGTGGTGCTGATTTTCCTGCTGATCGCCCTCATAGGCCATATCGTCCTCTCGCGCTCCTTCTGGGGCAGGTGGACGCTCGCCACGGGCGGCAATTACAGCGCCGCCGAGGCGAGCGCGGTGCCGGTGGAGGCGGTGAAGGCCGGTGCGTTCGTGATCACGGCGTTGGCTTCGGGCGTCAGCGGCGGCCTGCTGGGCCTGACCTTGCAAAGCGCGCGGCCGCTGATCGGCGCCGGCTACGAGTTCAGCGCCATCACCGCGGTCGTGGTCGGCGGCGTGTCGATCATCGGCGGTTTCGGCTCGGTGCCGAGGGCGATCGCGGGCCTGATCTTCGTGCAGCTTCTGACCAACGTCATGGTGCTCGACGGCGTGCGCACGCCGATCCAGGGTTTTGTCCTCGGCATCCTGATCGTCGGCGCCGTCGGCATGGACGCGGCATTGCGCAAGAGGGGGGTGGCGTGATGAGGTTCCTGGCGCTTGCCTCGCGGCACAGGGTGATGATCATCCTCGGCCTGACGCTGATCATTTCCGCCCTGGCGGTTCCGGGTTATTTCTCCGCATCGACCCTCGGACTCGGCCTCGACCGGGCGGCGACGATCGGCCTGATCGCCATTGGACTTACGGTGCTTCTGGTCGCCGGCCAGATCGACCTCTCCGGCGGCGCGGTGTTCGCGCTGGCGGGAATCATGTCGGTCATCCTGCAGCGCGAGATCGGCATCCTGCCTGCCGCACTTGTCGGTATCCTGGTCGGCATGCTGGCAGGCGCCATCAACGGCGCGCTGGTCGTCGGGCTGAAGGTGAACTCGCTGGTGCTGACGCTGGCGACGATGCTGATCTTCCGCTCGCTCGCGCATTGGATCACCAACAGCCAGCCGGTGACCGGCACCGACATCATGCTTTCACTGGCGTTCGCCAAGATCCATCTCGAAGTCTTCACCATCCGCAGTGCGCTGTTCATCGTTCTGATCGTGCTGCTGCATGTCTGGCTGACGCGTACAATACCGGGCCGAAATGTCTTTGCGGTGGGGTCCAATCCGGCGGCAGCCAAGGAGAGCGGCATCGCTTCCGATCGCATCGTTTTTCTGGGCTTCGTCTTCGCCGGGACGCTCGCCGGTCTCGCAGGCGTTCTCCAGAGCCTCGTCACCAACACCGGTTCGCCCGTCTTCGGCTCGGAACTGACGGTCGCCGTCATTGCCGCGGTCGTGGTCGGCGGAACCCGCCTCGAAGGCGGCAAGGGATCCGCGCTCGGCACGCTTGGCGGCGTGCTGACGATCGGCTCGCTGACCATCGCGATGGAGTTCCAATCCGTTCCCGCATACGTCCAGCAGGTCGTGTCGGGGCTTATCCTGATCCTGCTCGTCGTGCTCGATCGGGCCGTGACTACCAAGGGGAGGGCGCCGGGCACAGGCCCCGCGCTCATTCGCGACAATCCAATCACTCAAGGAGGAAATACATGATTGGGAGGAAACCTATGGTTGGCAAGAAAAGCATGCTCCACATTACCGCCATGGCGGTAATACTGGCCTCGACGGGCTGGGCCAGTGCAAAGACGGTCTGCTACGTCACGGCCGCGGATTCGCATGCCTATGCGACGCCGGCCAACAAGGCGCTCCAGGCGCGCGCCGGCGAGCTCGGCATCGAGATCCTGAGCCTCAGCCAGGATTTCGACGTCCAGAAGGGCACCGAGCAGCTCAACACCTGCGTCGCGCGCAAGGTTGACGGCATCATCCTGTGGCCGCTCGACCCGCAGGCCTACATACCGGGCCTGGCCCGCGCACAACAGGCGAACATTCCCGCGATCCTTATCAACTCGCCGATGAGCGACGATGCCAAGCCGTTCATCAAGTCGTTCACCGGGCCCGACGTTTACGAGGAAGGCAAGCTTGCGGCCGACTCGCTCAGCAAGGCGCTTGGCGGCAAGGGTTCCGTCGTCATCATCGCCGGCCAGGCCGGCAACGGCACGACGATCGGCCGCGTCGGCGGCTTCACCGATCGTCTCAAGGAAACCAGCGCCGACATCAAGGTGCTCGATACGGTCAATGCCGATTTCGACCAGCAGAAGGCGCTGGTGGTCAGCCGCGACCTGATCACCCGTTTCGGCGACCAGATCAGCGGCGTCTACGCCAATGACGACACCATGGCGCGCGGCTTCATCGACGCCTGGAAGGAGGCCAATCCGTCCAAGGCGGCACCGCCGATCGTCGGCATCAACGGCCAGAAGGATGCGTTCGAATCGATCCGCACCAACGAAATGTACTCCACCATCGTGCAGTCGCCGGTTGAGGACGGCCGCCTGGCGATCAACACCATGGCGGAGATCATGGACGGCAAGGAGGTCAAGGACCGTTTGCCGATCCCGCTGACGGTCGTCACCAAGGACAATGTCAACGCGGTCGAGCCGGCGTTCTGATCCCTTGGGGCCGGCTCGGCAGAACCGGGCCGGCTCCTTCGTCTTCTGGCGCGGACGGACGATCCGGCTGCGCTGCTCACTATAGGAAGGCCTGCCAGCCAAGGCTGCGCGGCACAGTTGGAACTTCCGTTTGCGCCCCGGATTATCCATCCGGGAGAACGCCAATGCCTTCTACGGCCATCCGCAGCACACAGTACCATCCCGCCACCAGGGTGCTTTCGGTCTGGTTCGTACCGAGCGGAAACCGCTATGACTACGAAGACGTGGAGCCCGAGACCTACGCTGCCTTCAAAGCCGCCTCTTCCAAGGGACGCTTCTTCAATGAGTTCATACGGGATCGCTACAGGTTTCGTCTGGTCGAACGCGCCCCCGAACGCTGACGCACGCCAGCAACAAAGCGCGGTATCGCGGGACTGTTCGTCGGTCACGAATTCGTGCTGACAGGCATACGCCGAACAAGATCAGCAACTTAATTGCTGGATATCCGTTTCATGATGTCCTCGAGGCCATGAAATGTCTCAAGTTTACGATCTTGCATCCGGTCTGGTGCGGCGGATCTACGAAAAGCGCATCGACGCGCCGGCGATCCTCGATACCGCCAGCGAATTTCCAAACGCCACCAAGTTCACGGCCGCCTGGCAGGCCATCCGCGACGAAGCGCTTGCCGTGGGCAAGGCGCCCCGCTTCCACGACATCATGCCTGAACAGGCCGACATCTCGGCCAATGACGGTCGCGACTGGCGTATGTTCGTGCTCAAGGCCTACGATGTCGCGGTTCCGCAAAACCTCGCGCGAATGCCGGTCCTCGACCGGCTGCTTGCAGAATGCCCTGAGGTGAAGTCGGCGGCGATCTCTTTCCTGGCTCCGGGCAAGCACATTCCCAGCCATCGCGGCCCTTTCAGGGGCATAATGAGGTTCCATCTCGGCCTGGTAATCCCTCGACAGGCAGATGGTCGTCCGGCGACGGTCATGATGATCAATCATCAGGAGAGGCGGATCGCCGACGGCGAGTGTCTGTTGTGGGACGACACGTTCCCTCACGAAGTGACAAACAACGCCGACAAGCCTCGCGTGGCCCTGCTTTTGGATATCTGGCGTCCACGAATGCCGCGCGACATGGAAATCCTGTCACGCCTGATCGTCCACGGCGTGCAGGCAGGCATGCGCCGCAGAGGCGTGTCCTTTTCTGCGTGAGGAGAGGCTCGCGGGCCATGGGCTCGCCGAGCGCCTTGGCGCGTCAGTCGCGTGGGCCCGCCACCATCCGTGCGATCCGTGTCATGTCCGTGCTCATTTCGCGGTCGTCGTCAAGCGGGCTGACAAGGGAGCGCACGGCGGCGAAGGTGCGCTGCGGTCCGTCGCCCATGCCGTCGACGACACCGCGCAATTCCACCCCCGTAGCCGCAAAGATCAGTTCCATCGCAACGAGATAACGCAGCCGCTCGACGATTTCGGCTGTCTTGGCCACCACGCGCGGGGCCATCGACGACTGATCCTCGATGCCGTCCGAAACGGCAAGCGGGCTGAGCGACATCGGGTTGGCGAGGTGCCGGATCTCGACTTCCAGCGCGGCAAGCGGTTTCTGCAGCTCCGCGTAGCCCTGGCGGCTCCCACCCCTGGCCGACAGGAAGCGCGGCAGCTCCGCCGTTATCGGCGACATCAGCTTCATGCAACGGTTGGCGGTGCCGACCGCGCAATGCGCAAGCGCCTGGCCGAGCTGTTCCCAGGCCAGCGTCATCGCCGTCAGGTCGAAGTTGCCGTTCGAGACGACCCGCTCGATCTCCGGCAGGATAACCGGGTTGTCGCCCGAATGAGCCAGTTCGATCTCCGTCGCCAGCTTCGCCTGTTCGAACGCATGCAGCAGGCCGCCCCACACCTGCGGCACGCAGCGATAGCTGAGCGGGTCCTGGAGACGCCGCGCGGCGTTGTCCTCCCACAGGCCGCTTCCCGCCAGTTCCGCCCGCAGACGCGCGCCGATCTCGCGCTGGCCGAATGCCGGGCGGGCTGACAGCGCCTCCTCGCTGATTGCGCTGACGGATGAGCGGAATGCCTCATAATTGAGGGCCACGGCAGCCAGCGACCAGTCGATGAGATGGGCGACGTCTTCCAGGCACAGGCATGCCGTTCCGGTCGAAAGGCTGTTCGCGACGATGATGGCGTGGCCGTCCTTCTCGCGCAGGTTGAGTGGTTCGAGCCCGGCGAGAGCCAGCGCCTCGGCGGACGGCATGATCTTGCCCTGGAACTCCGCTTCGCCGTCGCCGCGCAGCGCCCTTGCCATATGCCCGAGGGCGGCAAGGTCCGCCGCCCCGATCGATCCCCAACTGGGGATCACCGGATGAACCCCGGCGTTAAGTGCCGCCACAAGGCCCATGACCATATGTTCGGAGGTGCCGGTGCCGCCGGCCGCCATGCCTGAAATCCTTGCGGCCATAAGCGCCCGCACGGCCTCCGTCGGAAGGGCGGGGCCGATGCCCATACTGTGGCTGAGCGGTACGCTATGCTGGAACGCGATCAGGTCGGCCTGCGCAAGCGGCGTATCCACGCACGCACCGAGACCGGTGGTGACGCCATACATGGGCTTGCCAAGTTGCGTGAGATGCTCGATGAGCGCACGGCTCTCGCGGATGCGGCGCATCGCCTGACCGCCCAACTCGAGGCGGGCGTTGCGCCGTGCGACCTCGGCCACATCAGCCGCACTGAGCGGCTTGCCGTCAAGCACTACCATTCTGAGTGTCATATCCTGCCCCCATGATCGCTGCCGCCAATGCCGCGCGGGCCTCACCGCATGCGGCTGGCGGCTGCCGGTTTTGCTGTTTCCGCGGGCCAAACTGCAAGCCATTCCCGTTCCGAAGGTTTCGCCGCGGCGATCTCGCGTCCATGCCGGGCGCATCGCCGCCGGCTTGCAACTCTTCTCGTACACATGGATACCTATATCCGAGAATGAAGCTTTCCCCTAAGCTGACGATACGTGAAATGGGAGCATGGATTGCGCGGATTTGGCGAAGGCTTGATCGAGAGGCCGCAAACGGTTGCCGAGCAGGTCGCCAATGTCTTGCGCGAGGCCATTGCCAGCGGGACCCTGAAGGCCGGCACGACGTTGCGCCAGGATGATCTGGCCGAGCAGTTTGGCTTCAGCCGGATGCCGATCCGGGACGCGCTTCGTCAGCTCGAGGCCGAAGGCATCGTGTCCATCCACCCGACAAAGGGTGCGCACGTCGCCAGAATGGACGGCGACGAGATCCGAGAGATCTATGCCGTGCGCGAACTGCTCGAGTGCGAGGCACTGCGGCTCTCCATTCCCGGCCTACCCGGCGGCAAGCTGGACGAGGCCGAACAGGTGCTCGATCAGATCGATGCCGAGCGCAATGTCGGCAGGTGGGGGGTGCTGAACCGGGCCTTTCATCTGGCGCTTTATGACGCCTGCGGCAATCGCCGGTTGCTCGGCCTGATCGAGGCGCACCATAATGCGGCCGACCGCTACGTCCGTATCCTGTTGTCGAACCTCGACTACCGCGCCCGCTCTCAGACGGAGCATCGCGGCCTCTTGGCCGCTTGCCGGCGACGCGACGCCGGCAAGGCCGTCAGCGTTTTGATGCAGCATCTGCGCCAAGGCAGCGAGACACTGGTCAACGCCATAGAAGGCGACGGTCTGTCGCGAAAATCTTAGAATCTTTGTCCAATTCCGATGGGCGCGCGTGACAGGCTGTACGCCTTCGTCTAGCCGCTGCCGGCCAAGGACGCTGCTTTTCAGCTTGCCTGATTTGATCAAATGGAAGAATTGGTTCTGGATTTCTCCCTGAAAATGCGTTTTGAAGAGCACTCCAAAGAAAAGTGTGATCAAATTGGAAAGGCTGGGCTATTGACGGTGCAAAAGGAAGAGATCGACATCCAGAATGCGCTGGCTCTTGCCGAGCGCTTCACGATGGCTGGCCGGCGCGCCTTGGTGACCGGCGGCAGCGTCAGCATCGGTCGTGAGATCGTGCGGGTTTTTGCCGAGGCGGGCGCCGATGTGGCCGTCCATTTCGCTCGCGACGCCGACGTGGCATTCGGGCAGCCGGATGCGGCCGCCGAAGCTGTCCGTGAAATTCGCGGGAAGGGCAGGCGCGGCGTCGCCATCGATGCTGATTTCGCTCGGGCCGGAGAGGCGGCTCGCTGTGTCCAGGCGGCGATCGAGGCGTTGGGTGGTGTCGACGTGCTTGTCGTCTGCGCCTCGATCCAGTACCGCACGCCTTTCCTCGATCTACCCGCCGAGCAGATCGAGCACCAGATCCAGATCAACTTCAAGGCGACGATCGAATTGCTGCAGGCCGCCTTGCCCGGCATGAAGGACAATGGCTGGGGCCGTGTGCTGACGATCGGCAGCATCAACCAGACGCGGCCCGAATCCGATCTCGCCGTCTATGCCGCGCTGAAGAGCGCGCAGCACAATCTGTCGTTCAACCTTGCCAAGGATTATGCGCCACACGGGGTGACGATCAACAACCTGTCGCCCGGCCTTGTCGTTACCGAGCGCAATCGCTGGCGCCGCGAGGACGCGGCCAAATGGGCGGAGATCCAGAAGGGGTCCGCGCCGATGCAGCGGGCCGGCGAGGCGCGCGAGATGGCGGGAGCGGCGTTGCTGCTTTGCTCCGACGCCGGCAGCTTCATCACCGGGGCGGACCTGCAGGCGACGGGTGGCCGCCATCTCGGCTGGCAATAGCCGAGATTAACCGGCAAAAGCCGGCTCCGGCAGTCCCGCCACGCCGACGTCGAGTGCAAGCAGGCAACCCGCCAGGGGCTCGTTGGCCAGTTGATCCTCCGTCAGCTTCTGCGTTGCGGTCGTCACGTACAGTGTCTTCAGGCCTGGACCGCCGAAGGCGCAGGAGGTCGGCTGAGTGACTGGCAGAGGGACCAGCCTGTCGAGCCGGCCATCGGGCGCGAACCGCGCCAGCGAGCCGCCTTGGTAGCGCGCATTCCAGAGGAAGCCGTCCGCATCGACGGTGGCGCCGTCGGGCTTTCCAGGCGCCGCGTGCCGGTCGGCGAACAGAGACCACGGCCCCACAAATCCGCTCGCCGGGTCGAAATCCGCCCGCTCTATATCGCCTTGCCGCGTATCCGTGAAGTAGACGGTACGGCCATCCGGGGCAAAGGCGATCGCATTGGGCACGGCGATCCCGTCGCGGATCCGGCTCGAACTTCCGGCGGCGTCGATCCGGTAAAGCGCCCCGGACGCATGCAGCCCATAGTCCCACATGCTGCCGCAGATTATGCCGCCGCCGGGATCGCACTTCATGTCGTTCAGCCGATGCTCGGGCGGCCCATCCTCCACGCGCGCCAGCAGGCTCAGTGCGCCGCTGGCGGGATCAAATGCGTGGAGACCTTGCCGCAAGGCCACGACGACACCGCCCGATGCTCGTGGAACCACCGAGCCGATGACCTCAGGCATCGGCCACGATGTCACCGCTCCTGTCTCGGGCCGCAGCCTGTGCAGGCAAGGACGCCGCAGATCGACCCAGAACAGCTCTCCGCCCCGCGCCAGCCATGTCGGCGATTCGCCCAGCGTATCGCCCGTCGACGCCGCGACCTCGAACCCGGCCGTCATTGCCGGCCGATATCGGGTTTGGGATCGACGGCGATGCGCGCCAGGAGGTCGTGTTTGGCCTTTTCGATATGCGCGCCCATCAAGGTCGCCGCCGAGCCGGCATCCTGGCGCTCTATGGCCCGGATGATGTGGCGATGATCGTCGATGACGCCATGGAAGCGCCCCTCGTCATAGCCGTAGCGTTGCCAGATCGCCGCCACCAGCAGCCAGTTGCGATCCACCATCGACAGCGCGCCCGGATTGCCGGCCGCCTCGTTGATGACGCCGTGAAAGATGTTGTTGGCATGTGGGACGGCAAGGAAGTCGTCGCTGGCCACTCTTTGCTCAAGCATGTCCTGCGCGGCCTTCAGATCGCGCAGATGCTCGGCGGTACGCCGCTCGCTGGCACGCCGCGCCAGCATCGTTTCGACGGCGCTGCGGATATCGAACAGGTCGATCACAAACGACATGTGGACCGTCCTGACGCTGGCGCCGCGATTGGGTTCCAGCACGACCAATCCCGTGCCGCTCAAGGCGCGCAAGGCCTCGCGGACCGGCATATGGCTTACGCCATAACGACCGGCGAGATCGTCGATCCTCAGCCTTGCCCCGAATGGAATGGCTCCGGAAACGATGTCGTCACGAAGAAGCTTCTGAACGTCGGGAATACGCGCCATGCATCCAAGCCTACCCTGATTTGAGCAAATATTGCTCGCACGGCGATCGAAAGAAGTCAATTTTGCCCTTGCCAAGGCAACATTTGATCAAATATTGAGATTTGAAGAGATTGCCTCGCTCGCGACGGTTTGGAAACGCCAATGCCACTGCCTGCCTCCGGTGCCGACAAAATCGACGGCCTGCCGCCATTCAGTGGCTACAGGCGGATCGATGGCCGCGCCGGAATCCGCAATTATGTGCTGATCCTGTGCATCAATGGTTTGGCGCTGCGCGTCAGCGAGCGGATCGCGGCGGGCCTCGAAGGCGCGCTTCTGGCCGCGACGAGCGCGGGCAGGGGGCACATCGAGCCGGACCTCGGCCTGCACCTTGATCAACTTGTCGGTCTCGGCCGCAATCCGAACGCCGCCGCCGTTCTGGTGGTCGGAGTGGATTCGGCGACGACCGAGATGGTCGCGGCCCGCATTTCGGCTTGCGGCAAGCCGGTCGCCAGCGTTTCCTTCGCCGAGCAGCATGAGGACATGCTGTCGGTCATGGGCGAGGGCATCAGGCGCGGCGCGGCGTTGCTGCGCGAGGCTTCGCGGATCCGGCGCGAGAACTTGCCCGGCGCGCAGCTGGTGGTCGGCATCGAATGCGGCCATTCCGACGCGACGTCGGGTCTGGTCAGCAATCCGGTCGTGGGGGCCGCGGTCGATCTTCTGGTTTCGCATGGCGGCACCGTCATTGTCGGTGAGACCGTCGAGTGGCTGGGGGCAGAACATATACTCGCGGCGCGCGCTCGCGATGCAACGGTGGCACGACAGATCCTGCAGGCCGTGGAGCGCAAGGAACGCTTCGCCGCCGCTTCCGGCCACAGCCTGACCGGCAACAATCCGGGCGAGGAGAATATACGCGGCGGGTTGAGCACGATCGAGGAGAAGTCCCTCGGTGCCCTGGCCAAGACGGGAACTTGCCGCATCGACGGCGTGCTCGGCATGGCCGAGCCGGTCACCGCCGGCGGCCTTTACCTCATGGACGGCCCGTCCTTCTCGCCGGAATCGATGACAGGCTTCGCCGCGGCCGGTGCCCAGATCATGCTGTTCACAACCGGGCCAGGCAACAGCACCGCGAGCGCGCTCGCGCCGACGATCAAGATCACGGCGCGGCGCGAGACGGCTCGCCGGCTGCCTGAGCAGATCGATTTCGACGCCAGCCCGGTTTCGGAGGGGATCGAAACCGTCGCCGAAGCGGCGAACCGGCTGCTGGCGACCATCCTCGATGTCGCCGGCGGCACCCTCACCTTCGGCGAGATTTTGGGGGAAGGGCTCGAAGTTCCGACCCGCGTGCGGGGCTCGTTGTGACGGCTATCTCCTCGAACGATGCCGGCCAAAGGACAATGCGCTTTGCGCGCCTGACCAGCCTGTTCGTGTATTTGCGCACGATGGGCCTGTTCGTCCTTGCCTGGTATGTCGGCTCGTTCTTCGTGCCTTCGAAGCTGCTCTTGCCGTCGCCGGTCGCGGTTGCGCTTGCGCTGCGCGATACGGCCCTCAACGGCGAACTGCTCGGCAATGCAGGGATCAGTCTGGCCCGTCTGCTGGCAAGCGTTGCGGCTGCCGCGGCGGTGGCGGTGCCGCTCGGGCTGCTGATGGGCCGCAGCCGGCTCTGGAACGATCTGCTCGAACTGCCGGTGGAGATCCTGCGGCCGATAGCCGGCATCGCATGGATACCGCTTGCGCTCTACATGTTCGGCATCGGCCATCGGCTGCCGCTGTTCATCATGTTCTATACCGCCTTCTTCCCGCTGCTGATCGGCACCGCCGCGGGCGCCGCCGCCGTCGACAGGCGGCTCGTCGCGGCGGCCAGCACGATGGGCCTGTCTGGGCGGGCGATCATGCGGCGCGTCATCGTTCCGGCGGCGCTGCCGGCGATCCTGGTCTCGGCACGGCTTGCGGTGGCGGCCTCGTGGACCGCCGTCGTCGCTGCCGAACTGGTAGGAGCGCCGAACGGCCTCGGCTACGCCATCGAATACTACCGCAGCATGCTGTCGACGCCGACGGTGATGGCTTTCATCGTCGCCATCGGCCTGCTCGGCTTCCTGACGGACAAGGGGTTGCGCTGGCTCTCTGATGTCTTGACACCGTGGGCGCGGACGGAGGTGGCGCGATGAACAGGTTTGCGCTTCGCCTCATCGTTCCGGTGCTGCTGCTGGTCGTCTGGGAAGCTCTCGCGTCCGGCTCCGCCCAGGCGCCACGCCCCAGCACGGTGGCCGAAACGGCCATTTCCATGCTGCGCGACGGCGATCTCGTGGCCGGTCTCGCCACCAGCCTCGGACGGGTCTTCGCCGGCTTCGCGGCGGCGGCCCTGTTGGCGATCCCGCTTGGCATCGCCATGGGCAGCATGCCGGCCGTCGAGCGCAATCTCGATCCGCTGGTCGAGACCTTCCGGCCGATAGCGGCACTTGCCATCCTGCCCCTGGTTATCCTCTGGTTGGGCTCGGGCTCCGGGGCAGCTGTCGCCATCGTTGCCTATGCCGCCTTCTTCCCGATCCTGATCAACACCATCTCGGGCGTGAAGCGTATCGAGCCCAGTCTGATGCGCGCCGCGCTGACCATGGGGCTGGCGCCGCTGACGCGGATGCGGGTGGTGCTGCTGCCGGCCGCCTTGCCATCCATTCTGGTCGGCATGCGCATCGGCCTCGGCATCGCCTGGACGGCGATCATTGCCGCCGAACTTGCGGTCGGCGCCAAGTCCGGCAGCAGCGGCGGCATCGGCCAGATGATGTTCGTCTTCTACGCCTATTCGATCAACCTCAACGGCATGGTGGTCTGCATGATCGCGGTCGGCATCGTGGCCTTCGCGCTCGACCGCATCCTGCGTGCCGCACTCGCCTTCGCCGTGCCGTGGAGCCAGCCATGAGCGATGCCAAGATCCGCCTCGACGGCGTCAGCAAATCCTTCGGGGAATCTGCCTCCGTGGTGGCGGTCGACAGCCTGTCGCTGGACATCAAGGCCGGCGAGTTCATGGCTATCGTCGGCCCATCCGGATGCGGCAAGACGACCGTTCTCAACATGCTCGCCGGCCTCGACAGGCCGACGTCGGGTACGATGAGCCTGAACGGCAGGCCGATCGAAGGACCGGGGGCCGAACGCGGCGTGATGTTCCAGGACTATGCCCTGTTTCCCTGGCGCACCGTGCGCGGCAATGTCGAGTTCGGATTGATCTATGGGCCGGCCGGGCGAGGGCTTTCGCCCGCGCAGCGCGCCGACCGCGTCAACCGCACCGTCGAAATGGTCGGCCTGACCGGCTCCGAGGACAAGTACCCGCACCAGCTATCGGGCGGCATGCGCCAGCGCGTGGCACTGGCGCGCCTGATGGCGAACGAGCCGGAAATCCTGCTGATGGACGAACCGCTAGCGGCGCTGGACGCGCAGACCCGCGTCATCCTGCAAGACGAATTGCTGCGCATCTGGGGGCAGGACCGCCCCGCTGCCGAGCGGCGGACGGTCGTCTTCATCACGCACGCCATAGACGAGGCGGTGTTCCTGGCCGACCGGGTCGCGGTGCTAAGCAGCCATCCGGGCCGCCTGAAGCAGGTCATCGACATCGACCTGCCCAGGCCACGCGGCGACGAGACGCGGCGCTCCGGCGATTTCGCCAGGCTCAGCCAATCGATCTGGGAACTGATCCGCGAAGAGGCTTACCGCGCAACGATGAACTGAAACGACAACAGGGAGAGGATTGTCATGAGGAAACTTCTGGAAACCGCATTCAACCGACGCGCAGTCCTGAGTGGTGCCGCGGCTGCCGCGCTGGCCATGCCATCGATCGTGCGGGCGCAGGACCGCAAGCCGGCCAAGGTCTCAATCGGCCGCCAGCCCTACGCGGCTGGCAACTCGCCGCTGACGCAACGCATGATCAACGAAAAGCTGCTCGAGAAGGCGGCCGCCGAACTCGGCTACGACCTGACAGTCGACTGGCGCGACTATCCTTCCGCGCTGCCGATGGTGGAGGCTTTCGTCTCCGGCGATCTCGACATCGGCATGTGGGGCAACACCCCGATCGTGCGGCTGCTTTCGCAGGCGCAGCCGATCAACATTCTCACCGTCGGTGAGGGCCACATGCGCATGGTGCTGGCGACCCGCAAGGGCTCCGCCATCAAGAACATCGGCGACCTCAAGGGCAAGACCGTCGGCGCGCTTGTCGGCGGCGACCCCTACAACGCGCTCTCGCAAATGCTGCTGCAGGAACTGGGCGACGCCGACCCGCGCGCCTTCGGCATCAACATCGTCAACACGCCGACCCAGGCCGTTGCCGCGTCCCTCCCGGAGGGCATGGACGCGTCGGTGGTGATCTACCCGGCCTTCCTCAAGGCGAATGCCGAAACCGGCCTCACCGGGATCATGAATTCGTTCGGCTATACCGAGGCCGGCTACAGCGGACCCGCGGGCGAGGGCGAAGGCCACATGCTGCCCGGCGTCAAGAAGTCGAAATTCTACCCCGACGGCTACTATTTGCACCGTTCCTTCTGGATCTGCAGCGACCGCATCGTCGGCGACGATGCCGCGCTCGGCCAGGCCTTCCTGACGGCCGCGCAACGCGCGCTTGCCGATCTCCAGAAGATCGACCCGCGGGAGATCTCGCAGTCGGTTGTCAAATATTGGGGGCTCGATCCTGCGCTGGGCGCCAAGGTCATCGGCGACGAGCTGCTTTTCCAGCGCGGCTGGATCTGGCCGACCGAAGGCGATGCGGCGGCAATCAGCCAGATCTCCCAGTTCATGGTTGCCGGCAAGATGATTCCTGAGGCGCTGAGCTGGGACCAGGTCAAGGCCGCCTTCGGCAAGGCGGCGCCGCTGCTTCAGAAAGCCTATGAGGGCACGGGCAAGGTGCCGGACGAAAGCGGCTTCACCGACAAGAATGCCAAGGATCTGCGTGGCCTGCCGGCATGGCAGCTCGACCAGTGGAAAGTGCCGTCCTGAGGAGTTCGGGGGGCACGCGCATTCGCAGCAGAGTCATTCAGGGAAGGAAGTTGATCCATGACGTCAGTCGGTTTTGTCGGACTTGGAACCATGGGCGCACCCATGGCCCGCAACGTGCTCAAGGCAGGACATGCGCTGACGGTCTTCGACCTCAACCCCGTGGCGGTGAAAAAACTCGTCGACGCCGGCGCCCGGGCGGCGGCGTCGCCGCGCGAGGTTGCGCAGCAATCGGAAATCGTCATCACCATGCTGCCGGATGCGCCTGATGTGGAGGCCGCCGTGCTCGGTGCCGACGGCATCGGGCATGGCCTCAGGGCCGGCAGCCTCTATATCGACATGAGCACGATCGACCCGCAGACCACCCAGCGTATCGGCGCATGGCTGGCGCAACGCGGCGTGGACATGATCGACAGCCCTGTTGGCAAGACGGTGGAGCACGCCATCGCCGGAACCTCGACGCTGATGATCGGCGGCGATGCCGCCGTGCTGGAGCGCGCGCGCCCGATCCTGTCGAGCATGGGGGCCGACCTCATCCATTGCGGCGGGCTCGGCATGGGGCAGGCAATGAAGCTCACCAACAACCTGCTGGCCAGCGTGCTGATAACGGCCAGCTCCGAGGCGCTGGTCGCCGGCGCCAAGGCGGGCCTGACGCTCGACACCATGATCAACGTGCTGAAGACGACGATGGCCTGGAACCAGCAATTGGCGGTGGCGATGCACAATCGCGCGCTCAAGGGCGACTTCGAGCCAGGCTTCATGGTCAAGCTCGCCCACAAGGATTGCCGGCTTGCCCTGGCGATGAATGATGCGCTCGGCGTCGAGACGCCGGTCGGGGGCGCCACGCTTGCCGTGCTCAGGGAGGCGATGGACGCCGGCATGGCCGGCAAGGATGTTGGCGCCGTGCTGAAGTTGCGCGAAGACGCGACCGGCGTCCAGGTCCGGCTTGCCGGCGCATGACCAAGCCTGGAGCCATAGTGCTGCACGCTGACGACGACGTGGCTGTCCTCGTGGAACCGGTCGAGGCAGGCGCCGAAGTGACGACGCGAGGCGCCCGCGAGGGGGTTGTCCTCAAGGCCGGCGCCGCGTTGCAAGCCGGTCATAAGCTGGCGTTGCACGACCTGGCCGCCGGCTCCACCATACGCAAATACGGCGAGGCGATCGGCCGCCTGACGGCTGCCGTGGCGGCCGGCGACCACGTCCACGTGCACAATCTGCAAAGCCTGCGCGGACGCTGACGCTGGGTCAGCACCCGAACAGGGCCAGACCTTATCGATCGACTATGGCCACGCCGTCCTCGCGGTTGCCTCCCGGCCGGTTCACTGCCACATATCGCCATCATTCGTTCGATATGAGGTTCTTCATGTCCCCCGACAGCCGTCTGCCGGCACGTGCCCTTGCTCCTCGCCGCCATGACGAGATCCTGAGGCGCCTGGGTGCCCAGGGCTCGGTCAGCGTCGCCGAACTGGCCGGCTTTTTCGACGTCTCGCGCGAGACCATCCGCCGCGACCTGAAGCTGCTTTCAGACCAGGGACGGCTCGGCATCGTGCATGGCGGCGCCGCTCGCTTCGAGCCGAGCGAGCCGGCGATGGGCCTGCGCAGCCGGGAGAATGCGCACGGCAAGGCGGCGATCGGCAGGGCGGCGGCCGGCCTTGTCAGCAGCGGTATGGTGGTGTTCCTCGATTCCGGCACCACCACCTTGGCCGTCGCGCAGGCCATGAACGACCTGCGCGATCTCACCATCTGCACGACCAGCCTGAAGATTGCACTGCATCTGTGCCATGTGCCCGGCATGCGCGTGCACATACTGGGCGGTGAAGTCGACCCAGGCGAGGAGGCCGCTTCCGGCATCGATGCGCTCGATGCAATGGCGCGCTTTCGCGTCGACATCGCCTTTCTCGGCGGCGGCGCGTTGTCGCCGAATGGCGAGGTGACCGATTTCACCAGGGCCGGTGCCGAGCAGCGCGGCCGCATGATCGCGCTCGCCGGCAAAACCTATTTCGTCCTCGACAGCAGCAAGTTCGGCAAGCTGACGCCGCTCAGGATTCCGAATTTCGACCGCGCCGCCGGCGTTATCGTCGACGCCCGGCCGCAAACTGCGCTTGCCGACGCGCTTTTACAAAAAGGGCCGGAACTGATCATCGCATCTTGATGTGATATTTTGTGACTTTTTGGCTTGATATTTGACTTTCCTGTGTTAGCTTGCCGACCATCCCTCAAGATGGCGGAACCCCTCATGGCACATGAATTTCCCACGCAGGCACGCGTCGTGATCGTCGGCGGCGGCATCATCGGCTGCTCCGTCGCTTATCACCTGACGAAGCTTGGCTGGGCCGACGTCGTCCTGCTTGAACAGGGGCAGCTCAGCGGCGGCACCACCTGGCATGCCGCGGGCCTGGTCGGGCAATTGCGCAGCCATTCCAACATGACCAGCCTGATCAGATACTCCACTCAACTCTATGGCGAACTGGAGGCCGAGACCGGTCTCGCGACCGGCTGGAAGAATTGCGGCTCGCTGTCGGTGGCGCGCACCGCCGACCGCATGACGGTGCTGAAGCGCACGGCTGCGTCGGCGCGTGCGCAAGGGGTTGAGATCGATGTCATCTCGCCGAGCGAAGCCGGCGATCTGTGGCCGGTCATGGCGACGGACGATCTGGTCGGCGCGGTCTGGCTGCCTGGCGACGGCAAGGCCAATCCGACCGATCTCACGCAATCGCTCGCCAAGGGCGCGCGCAATCGCGGCGCGAGGATATTCGAGCGCGTCAAGGTCACCGGCATCACGGTGAGAAACGGCGTCGCCTGCGGTGTCGAGACCGACCGTGGCGACATCGCCGCCGAGATCGTCGTCAACTGCGCCGGCCAGTGGGCGCGTAAGGTCGGGCTGATGTGCGGTGTTTCGGTGCCGCTGCATTCGGCCGAGCACATGTACATCGTCACGGGCCGGATCGAGGGTGTGCATCCGGACCTGCCCGTCATGCGCGATCCGGACGGCTTCATCTATTTCAAGGAAGAGGTCGGCGGGCTGGTCATGGGCGGCTTCGAACCGCATGCCAAGCCGTGGGGCATGAACGGCATCCCCGAGAATTTCGAGTTCGCGCTGCTGCCGGACGATTGGGATCAGTTCGAGATTCTGATGGAAAACGCGCTGGTGCGCGTGCCGCAACTGGCGCAAGCCGAGGTCAAGAAGTTCTACAACGGTCCCGAAAGCTTTACGCCCGACAACAATTTTCTCCTCGGCGAGGCGCCGGAGCTGAAGAATTTCTATGTTGGCGCCGGCTTTAACTCGATGGGCATCGCCAGCGCCGGCGGTGCCGGCAAGGCGCTGGCCGAGTGGATCGTCAACGGCGCGCCGACCATGGATTTGTGGCCTGTCGATATCAGGCGCTTCGCCGCCTTCAACAACAATCCGCGCTGGCTGCATGATCGCGTCAAGGAGACGCTCGGTTTGCATTACGCCATGCCGTGGCCGAACCGCGAGCTGGACACCGCCCGACCCTTCCGCCGCTCGCCGCTCTACGACCGGCTGGCCGCCAGGGGCGCCTGCTTCGGTTCCAAGATGGGCTGGGAGCGCGCCAACTGGTTCGCGGCCCCGGGAGAGAGGGCCGGGAACGATTATGCCTTCGGCCGCCAGAACTGGCATGAGGCAGTCAAGCGCGAAATGAAGGCGACGCGCGAGGCTGTTGCCGTATTCGACCAGACCTCTTTCGCCAAGCTTCTCGTGCAGGGCCGCGACGCCTGTGCCCTGCTCAACCGCATCTGCGCCGGCAATGTCGATGTACCGGTCGGTACATCCGTTTACACGGGCGTGCTCAACGCGCGCGGCGGGTACGAAAGCGATCTCACCGTAATGCGACTTGGTGCGCAAAAATTCCTCATCGTCACCGGTTCGGCGCAAGCGGTCCACGACGCCGACTGGATCGCCAGGAACATCCCACCGGACGCACATGCCATCGTGACCGACGTCACCTCGTCCTACGCGGTGCTGGCGCTGATGGGGCCGCGCTCGCGCGATCTCCTGGGCAAATTGTCGTCGGCCGATCTTTCCAACGCCGGCTTCCCCTTCGCCACCATCCGCGAGATCGATATCGGCTACGCTACCGCCTACGCCAACCGCATGACCTATGTCGGCGAGCTCGGCTGGGAGCTGATCGTGCCGACGGAATTCGCCGTCGGCGTCTACGAGGCGCTGCACGAGGCTGGCGGCGAATTCGGCCTCCTGGACGCCGGCTACTACGCGCTTGATGCCTTGCGCATCGAAAAGGGTTTTCGCGCCTGGGGCCGTGAGTTGACGCCTGACATTACCCCCTGGCAGGCGGGGCTTGGCTTCGCCGTCGCCATGGACAAACCGGGTGGCTTCATCGGCCGTGACGCGCTGGTCGAGGCCAAGCCGTCGACGGCGCCAGCAAAACGCATCGTACTGTTCACGCTCGACCATGCCGAGCCGATGCTGTGGGGCGGCGAGCTGATCCTGCGCGACGGCAAGCCCGTCGGCGAGGTCCGCTCGGCCGCCTACGGTCACACGCTTGGCCGCTCGGTGGCGCTCGGGCTGATCGAGAACGAGACGGGCGTCGACGCTGCGTTTCTGGCTAGCGGCCGTTTCGAGATCGATCTTGCCGGCGTTCGCCACGCGGCCACGGCACATTTGCGCACCCCTTACGATCCGAAGTCGGAACGGGTGAAAGCGGATGTGGAGGAGATCAGGGCCGCCGCCTAATCCGCCGACATCGAACGCGCCATGTCGAGGAAGGCGCGCACCAGCTTGCCGCCGCTGCGTTCGCGCAGGCAGATCAGCGCTTCGTCCATCAACGTCTCAGGCGCGTCGAGCGCGATCGCTACCAGCCGCGAATCCTGGCCGAATTCGGCCGCCGAGACAAAGCCGATGCCGGCACCCGAGGCGACGATCTCGCGGACGGCTTCACGGCCTTCCGCCTCGATCACCGGCCTGAGTTCGACCTTCGATGCCGCGGCCAGATCCTCGAGCTTCTGGCGCGTCTTGGAGCCGCGCTCCCGCATGACCAGCGATTCCTGCGCGAGTTGCTTGAGGCTCAATGATTTCTTGCCCGACAGCGGATGATCGACGGACGCAAAAGCGATGATCGGCGTCGAATTGAGTTTCAGCACCTCGAAGTCGCGTCCGGTCGGCACCTCGCCCAGCACGCCGATGTCGGCATCATAGCTGTAGAGGCTGCTGATTACCGTCTCGGTGTTGCCGGCGCGCAGCGAAACCTGGACGCCGGGATAGCGCGCGCGAAAACTGCCGAGGATGTGAAGCAGATGATGCGCGGCGTCGGCGACGATGCGCAGCGTGCCGGAGCGCAGGGCGCGCGATTCCGTCAGAAGCTCGAGCGCCTGCTGCTCGGTGTCGAACATGCGGTGGGTAATTTCGAGCAGCTTCTGGCCCGAATGGGTCAGCGTGACCTGCTTCTTGTTCCGGTTGAACAGCAGCACGTCATATTCTTCCTCGAGCTTGCGCACCTGGTCCGAAATTGCCGGCTGCGTCAGGAACAGCGCTTCCGCGGCACGTGAAAACCCGCCTGATATCGCCACCTGGTGAAAGGCTCGCAATTGAACGTAGCGCATGTTCTCACCTTTCTAGATCCGAGTTCCGGCCGCCAACCTATCATAAGCCTCGCAGGCAAAAAGGCATGAAGGAACGATTCTTCTTATATCTGGGGATGATCGCCCACGGTCACGCACATGTCATGGATACCACGCAGGCTGCGCTCGGCTGGAGGCGCGATTATCCCGCCGGGCAATAATTCGACCGCAAGCCAGATCATCGGGTTAGCTTATACATCAATACAAAATAACGATTTTACAAATACGTCGTTCCAGCCAAGAATGGCCACACATAAAAAGCAGCGGAGGACACTATGCTCGCCGAGACGAAATTTGCCGCGGAGCCGTTGGCCGGTCCGGCGCTGGGCGAGCCATACCTGCTGACGCCCGGGCCGCTCACCACCTCCTATCCGGTCAAGCAGGCGATGCTGCGCGACTGGGGATCCTGGGACGGCGATTTCCGCGCCATGACGTCAGACATGCGCCGCCGCCTGCTGGCGCTGACCGGCGATGCAAAAGGCGAATTCGACTGTGTGCCGATGCAAGGCAGCGGCTCCTTCTGCGTCGAGGCGATGCTGGGTTCGTTCGTGCCGAAGGACGGCAAGGTTCTGGTCCTGGCCAATGGCGCCTACGGCCTGCGCGCGGCCCAGACCATGCAGTATCTCGGCCGCGCCTATACGCTGATCGACAAGGGCGACTACCTGCCGCCGCGCGGCGACGAGGTGGCCGCCGCCCTCGAGGCCGATCCTGCCATCACGCATGTGATCGCCATCCATTGCGAGACCAGTTCCGGCATCCTCAACCCCGTCGCCGAGATTGCCGAAGCCGTCCATGCCAAGGGCCGCAAGCTGCTGGTCGATTCCATGAGCGCCTTCGGCGCCATCGCGCTCGACGTGAACGAGATCCGCTACGAGGCGATGGTCTCGTCCGCCAACAAGTGCATCGAGGGCGTGCCGGGCTTCGGCTTCATCATCGCCCGCAAGAGCGAATTGGAAGCCGCCAAGGGCCGCAGCCATTCGCTGTCGCTCGACGTCCATGCGCAGTGGGCGCATATGAACAAGACCGGGCAGTGGCGCTACACGCCGCCGACCCATGTCGTCGCCGCCTTCCTTGAAGCGCTTCGCCAGCACGAGGCCGAGGGCGGCGTTGCCGGCCGCGGCGCCCGCTACACCAGGAACCGCGACGTGATGGTGGCCGGCATGCGCGAGCTCGGCTTCGAGACTTTGCTCAGGGATCGCTGGCTGTCGCCGATCATCGTCACCTTCTTCAACCCGGCCCACGCCAACTTCGCCTTCGACCGCTTCTACGAGCTGATGAAGGACAAGGGCTTCATCATCTATCCGGGCAAGCTGACCGTCGTCGATAGCTTCCGTATCGGCTGCATCGGCCAGATGGACGAACATGTCATGCGCCGCGTCGTAGAGGCGGCGGCGCAGTCGCTGAAGGAGATGGACGTCGACACCGCCGCTCCTCCCGCCGCGGCAATCGCCGAGCGCGCCAAACTCGCCGCCTGAAGCGGCAGAATTTTTGAGGATTTCGATGAACCAGATGTCTCCCATCAACGTCGCGGTCAACGGCCGCACCTACGCCTGGCCACGTGTGCCGGCCATCGCCATCTGCCTCGACGGCTGCGAGCCGGCCTATCTCGACGAAGCCATCAAGGCCGGGCTGATGCCGGCGCTGGTCAGGATCAAGCAGAAAGGCACGGTGCGTTTTGCGCATTCTGTCATTCCGAGCTTCACCAACCCCAACAATCTGTCGATAGCCACAGGCCGCCCGCCCTCGGTGCACGGCATTTGCGGCAACTACCTCTACGAGCGCGAAACCGGCAAGGAAGTGATGATGAACGACCCGCGCTTCCTGCGCGCGCCCACCATCTTCCAGGCCTTCTACGATGCCGGCGCCAAGGTCGCGGTGGTCACCGCCAAGGACAAATTGCGTGCGCTGCTCGGCAAGGGCCTCGCCTTCGACGACGGCCGCGCGCTGTGCTTCTCGGCCGAAAAATCCGACACCACCACCAAGGCCGAGCACGGCATCGACAATGCCTCGAAGCACTTTGGGCTGCCGGTGCCGGAAGTCTATTCGGCCGAACTGTCGGAATTCGTCTTCGCCGCCGGCGTCCAACTGCTGAAGGAATTCCGCCCCGACATCATGTACCTGACCACCACCGACTATGTGCAGCACAAATACGCGCCCGGCGTGCCCCAGGCCAACGCCTTCTACGAGATGTTCGACAAGTACCTGGCCGAGCTTGATGCGCTGGGCGCGGCAATCGTGGTGACCGCCGACCACGGCATGAAGCCCAAGCACAAGCAGGATGGTTCGCCTGACGTCGTCTATGTCCAGGACCTGCTCGACGAATGGCTGGGCAAGGATGCCGCGCGCGTCATTCTGCCGATCACAGATCCCTATGTCGTGCATCACGGCGCGCTCGGCTCGTTCGCCACCGCCTACCTTCCTGACGGCGCCGATCAGGCCGACATCATGGCGCGGCTGGCGAAGATCGACGGCATCATGCTGGTTGTCGACAGCCCGACCGCCTGCGAGCGTTTCGAACTGCCGGCCGACCGCATCGGCGACATCGTGCTGATCTCGACGCAGAACAAGACCATCGGCACCTCGGAACACCGCCACGACCTGGCAGCCCTCAACGAGCCGCTGCGCTCGCATGGCGGGCTGACCGAGCAGGAGGTGCCGTTCATCGTCAACCGCGTGCTGGCCGATTTGCCTGATGAGCCCGTGCTGAGGAACTTCGACGCGTTCTACTACGCGACGATGGCGGCCGCGCAGGCTTGATCTCGAGCGTGATTGTCGACCCCCACTCCGCCGAGCTTCGCTCGGCACCTCTCCCCCGATCGACGGGGGAGAGGAAAGGCGCCAGGGCTAGCGGCGGCTTAGCCCGGAAACGTGGTGGCGCCGACCTCACCTGATTTCCTCTCCCCCGTCGAGCGGGGGAGAGGTGGCCCGAAGGGCCGGAGTGGGGGTCGACAATCCGTTGCACCACTTTCTCCTTCGAATTGCTGGAACGGAACCGATGACCAAGCTCGATACTTCGATCAAAGTCCGCCACGAACCGATGCGCATAGCTGGTCGCAAGGCCGACGCCGACGGCGTCGTTCCTGTCCACTACCCCTATACCAATGCGGTTATCGGCACCGTGCCCGCCGGCCGCGCCGAGCATGCCCGCCAGGCCTTCGAGATCGCCGCCGGCTACAGGTCGAAGCTGACGCGCTACGAGCGCCAGCAGATCCTGTTCCGCACGGCGGAAAAACTGGCGTCGCGCCGGGAAGAAATATCTGATCTCATTACGCTCGAGCTCGGCATCTCCAAGACGGATTCGCTCTATGAGGTCGGCCGCGCCTATGACGTGTTCACATTGTCGGCGCAGATGTGCATCCAGGATGACGGCCAGATCTTCTCCTGCGATCTCACCCCGCACGGCAAGGCGCGCAAGATCTTCACCACGCGCGAGCCGCTGAAGGCGATCTCGGCGATCACCCCGTTCAACCATCCGCTCAACATGGTCTCGCACAAGGTGGCGCCGGCGATCGCCACCAACAATTGCGTGGTGGTCAAGCCGACCGAACTGACGCCGATGACGGCGCTGCTTTTGGCCGACATCCTCTACGAAGCCGGCCTGCCGCCGGAAATGCTCTCGGTGGTGACCGGCTGGCCGGCCGACATTGGCAACGAGATGATCACCAACGACAATATCGACCTGATCACCTTTACCGGCGGCGTGCCGGTCGGCAAGATGATCGCCCGCACCGCCGGCTACAAGCGCCAGGTGCTGGAGCTCGGCGGCAACGATCCGCTGATCGTCCTCAACGATCTCTCGGACGACGATCTGGCCAGGGCCGCGGATCTCGCCGTCGCCGGCGCCACGAAGAACTCCGGCCAGCGCTGCACGGCGGTCAAGCGCATCCTTGTCCAGGAAAGCGTCGCCGACCGCTTCGTGCCGCTGGTGCTGGAGCGGGCCAGGAAGATCCGCTTCGGCGACCCCATGGACCGCACGACCGATCTTGGCACCGTCGTGCACGAGAAGGCGGCGGCACTCTTCGAAGCCCGGGTCCACATGGCCGCCGGGCAGGGCGCCGAAATCCTCTACAATCCGGGCCGGCAAGGCGCGCTGCTGCCGCCGATCGTCGTCGATCGTGTGCCGCACACATCCGAACTGGTGATGGAAGAGACCTTCGGCCCGATCATCCCGATCGTGCGCGCACCGGACGATGACGAGGCGCTGATCAGGCTCTCCAACTCGACCGCCTTCGGCCTGTCGTCGGGCGTCTGCACCAACTCGTTTCCGCGCATGCAGAAATACATCACCGGCCTTGAGGTCGGCACCGTCAACATCTGGGAAGTGCCGGGCTACCGCATCGAGATGTCGCCGTTCGGCGGCATCAAGGACAGTGGCAATGGCTACAAGGAAGGCGTCATCGAGGCAATGAAGAGCTATACCAATGTGAAGACGTTTTCGCTGCCCTGGTCCTGACCGGACGACTCGGCTGACAGAACAACCGAGGGAGCGTTCCACGCTCCCTCATTCGCGTTTCGGAGATGGTTATGGCCGCGATCAAAGAGCTTGTGCATACCGAGGGCGATTCCAACACCACGGCGGCCCGCAGCCGCTGGGATTCCGGCCAGGACGATCCACGCATCCGCGGGCTGCTTAACCGCGACGCTTCGGCCTTCATGCACCAGAGCCTGTCCAGCCCTTGTCTTTCGACGATCGCTAAGGCCGAAGGCATCTGGATCGAGGACACCGCCGGCCGCCGTTTCATGGATTTCCACGGCAACAGCGTGCACCATCTCGGCTATGGCCATCCGAAGCTGGTCGCCGCGATCAAGAAACAGCTCGACGATCTCTGTTTTGCGCCGCGCCGCTTCACCTGCGAACCCGCTGTCGAACTGGCCGAGAAATTGGCCGAGCTGGCGCCCGGCGATCTCGGCAAGGTGCTGTTCACGACAGGCGGTTCCGACGCCATCGAGGTGGCGCTGAAGATCGCGCGCGCCGCGACCGGTCGCTTCAAGACGGTTTCGTTCTGGGATGCCTTTCATGGCGCCGGCTTCGGTGCCGCAAGCGTCGGCGGCGAAGCGACCTTCCGTTCCCATATCGCCGGCCCGATGATGACCGGCACCGAACATGTCGCGCCTTGGGACGGCTACCGCTGTCCTTACGGCCACGGCACCCTGGAAGCCTCCGGGCTCGCCTGCGCCAACATGATCGCTTATGTGCTCGGTCGCGAACAGGATGTGGCCGCGGTCGTCGCCGAGCCGATGCGGGCCACGCCCAACCCGCCCCCGCCCGGTTTCTGGAATCGGGTGCGCGAGGCCTGCGACCGGCACGGCACGCTGCTGATCTTCGACGAGATACCGACCGGCCTTGGCAAGACCGGAAAATTCTTCGCCCATGAGCATGACGGCGTGACGCCGGACATCGTCGTTCTCGGCAAGTCGCTCGGCGGCGGCATCCTGCCGATCGCCGCTGTCATCGCCCGCCGCGATCTCGACGTCACCGGCGGTTTTGCCATCGGTCACTACACCCACGAGAAGAACCCGGTGACGACGCGCGCGGCGCTGACGACGATCGATATCATCCTGGAAGAAGGACTGGTCGAGCGTGCGGCCGAGCTTGGCCGGCATATGCTGGGACGCATGCAGGATCTGATGGGGCGCTCGCCCCATGTCGGCGATGTCAGGGGCAGGGGGCTGATGGTCGGCGTCGAACTTGTCGAGGACCGTACCTCGCGCCAGCCCGCGCGCGATCTTGCCGAACGCGTCTTCTATGCCTGCCTCGAACGGGGGCTGAGCTTCAAGGTCAGCCACGGCAACGTGCTGACGCTGTCACCGCCGCTGGTGATTTCGAAAGCCGATCTCGACCGTGCGCTCGACATCGTCGAACGCGCTGTGCTGACAGCCTGACCGTGAAGGCCGTCCGCACCGACCGCGAGCTCGAATGTCCAGGCATCGATGCCGGCTTGCGGGCAAGGGGTGTCGAGCTGGTGACGCTGCCGGACGGCATTTCCGAGGCGGAGCTCAAAGCCGCGGTCGCCGACGCCGATCTGCTCTTGATGTGCTACACGCCAGTCACTGCGGAGGTGATCGACGCGGCGCCTAGGTTGAAGGGCATCGTCAAATATGGCGTCGGTATCGACGCCATCGATATCCCCGCTGCCATGAGGCGCGGTATCCCCGTCGTCAACGTGCCCGAATATGCCGAGGAAACCGTCGCCGAAGGTGCTTTCGCCATGATGGTCGCGCTGGCCAAGCGGCTGCCCGCCATCACCGCGGCGGTATCGCGCGATGGCTGGATCTGGCCCGAGCCGCGCTGGCTGGGACGCGACATTTCAGGCGCCACGCTTGGGATCGTTGGTTGTGGCAAAATCGGCCGCAGCATGGCGCGCATGGCCGGCCACGGATTTCATGCGCGGCTTCTTGGCTTCGATCCTGGTGTCGACGCCGAAACGATGCGCGCCGCCGGCATCGAAAAAGCCGACGACCTCCAGGCAATGCTTCGCGCCTGCGACTTCGTCTCAATCCATTGCGTGCTGAACGACAGCACGCGCGGCCTGATCGGCAAGGCTGAACTCGCCTGTCTCAAACCTTCCGCCATCATCGTCAACGTCTCGCGCGGCGCGCTCATCGACGAGGCGGCCCTTGTCGAGGCGATCGTTTCCGGGCGCATCGGCGGCGCCGGGCTCGACGTCTATTCGGTCGAGCCGCTGGCAAAATCGGGCCATCCGATGGGCGCGCTTTTCGGCCGCGAGGACGTCATACTGTTCCCGCACCTCACCTTCTTTACGCATGAGGCGATGCGCCGGCTCGAGGACGACACGCTCGCGCGCTGCTTTGAGATTCTCGACGGCCGGCCGGTGACCGTGCGCTCGTCCGACCCGCGGTTGCGGGCGCAGACTTCTGGCGTTTCATTCGTCTGATCATCACCTGCTCGAACGCTTCGACGGCCTGCCCTGAGCAGGCCGAAATATGTCACGACATGACTGCGACGGTTCCATGACAACTATCAGATGAAGTTTGCCTGTCATAAAATAAATAGATTTTACTTATCGATCTCCAATCCCCAGAGTTGCCCTTAACGACGACGCTGCCGGCACCCATCGAAGCAGAAGCAGCCGGCGCGGTCGCCACAGTGCATCGCAGAATGTGCCATCAATCAAAAAGGGGAACTGGACATGAAATCACGCAACGCAACCATGGTCGCGGCTTTCGCCGCGTTGCTGGCGTCGGCTGCCCTCATCGGACCGGCGATGGCAGATGGCGTCGTCACCATCTACTCCGCCGATGGCCTGCATGACGGCAACGGCAGCTGGTTCGAAACCGAGTTCGCCGCCTTCACCAAGGCCACCGGCATAAAAGTGCAGTATATCGAGGCTGGTTCGGGCGGTGTCGTTGAGCGTGTCGCCAAGGAGAAGTCGAACCCGCAAGCGGACGTGCTGGTGACATTGCCGCCCTTCGTGCAGCGCGCCGCCGCCGGCGGCCTGCTGCAGGATTACAAGCCCGAAGGGGCGGACCAGATCGACGGCGGCACCGACAAATACCGGCCGCTGGTCAACAACTACATGAATTTCATCTACAACAGCGCCGTGCTTTCGGAAGCGCCGAAGAGCTACGACGATCTGCTGGATCCGAAATTCAAGGGCAAGATCCAATACTCGACGCCCGGCCAGGCCGGCGACGGCACCGCTGTCATGCTGCAGATCATCCATGCTTTCGGCGGCGAGGATGCAGGTTTCGAGTTCATGAAGAAATTGCAGGACAACAATGTCGGCCCCTCCGCTTCGACCGGCAAGCTGACGGCGCTGGTCAACAAGGGCGAGCTGCATGTCGCCAACGGCGATTTGCAGATGAACATGTCGCAAATGGCCGACAATCCCAACATCAAGGTGTTCTGGCCGGCGGGGCCTGACGGCGTGCGCTCCACCTTTGCGCTGCCTTATGAGATCGGCCTGGTAACCGGCGCGCCCAATGCCGACAACGGCAAGAAGCTGATCGACTTCCTGCTCTCAAAGGAAGCTCAGTCGAAGGTCAGTTCCGTGGCTCTTGGCCTGCCGGCCCGCAAGGATGTGACGCCGAACGACGCCAATTTCGCGAAGGCGCAAGAGGCGATGAAGGGCCTGACCATCTGGTCGCCGAACTGGGATGACGCTCTGGCCAAGCTGCCCGACTACGTCAAGCGGTGGAACGAAGCGACCGGAAGTTGATCCCTGCCAATCCGGAGGACCATGCCATGTCGGCCGCCGCTTTTACTGGGACCAGTGTCATGGACATCGACGCCGCGAAGGTTCGCGGCGCCGGCTCCAATGTCCATTTCGACAAGGTCGTTGTCGCCTATGGCGCGCATGTCGTTCTGCATCCGCTGACCCTGGATATTGCTCCCGGCGAGATCCTGGCGATGATCGGCCCGTCCGGCTCCGGCAAGACCACCGCCTTGCGGGCGGTGGCCGGCTTCGTGCGGCCGAGAAGCGGACGAATCCGCATTGGCGCGACGGATGTGACCGATCTGCCGCCTTATGAGCGTGGGCTCGGCATGGTGGTCCAGAACTACGCGCTGTTTCCGCATATGCGGGTCGAGGACAACGTCGCCTTCGGCCTCAGGGCTCAGGGCGCCGACAAGGCGCTGATCGCCGAGCGGGTCAAGGATGCGCTCGGCACCGTCGGCATGGCTGCCTATGCAGCACGTTATCCGCGCGAGCTTTCCGGCGGCCAGCAGCAGCGTGTCGCGATTGCGCGCGCTCTTGCCGTGCGGCCCCGCGTGCTGCTGCTTGACGAGCCGCTTTCGGCGCTGGACGCACAGATCCGCCGCAATATGGTCGAGGAGATCGCCAGGCTGCACCGCAGCCTGCCGGGCCTGACGATCCTCTATGTCACTCACGACCAGACAGAGGCGCTCACCCTCGCCGACAAGATCGCCATCATGCGCGACGGCTCGGTCTGTTCGCATGGACCGACGACCGAGCTCTATCGCCGCCCGCCCAACCGCTTCACCGCCGAGTTCCTCGGCCGCGCCAATCTCCTGCCGGTCACCATTGCCGAGGCTGCCGGCTCCAAGGGTTTTGCCGCGGCAAGGCATGGCGACGCGGTGCTGATGGGCACCGGCCGTGACGAGAAGGCCGGCGACAAGAGCCTGCTTTGTATCAGGCCCCAGCACCTCAGCCTGACGGCCGATGGCGACCATACCAATCGCATTGTCGGCACGCTCCTGGAGGTGCACTGGCAAGGCGAACTCACCCATCTCGTGCTCGATGTCGACGGCACGACGGTGCGCGTCTCGGCGACGAGACTGCCGATGGCCCTGCCGGAACCCGGCGCCAAGGTGCCGCTGTTCTTCGCGCCCACCGACACCTCGCTCGTTCCGGAAGACGCCGGTGTCTGAGGCTGTCGCTATGGCCTCGCCAGCGGTCAGGAGAGAGCCTGGCAGATTCTGGATCGTGCCGCCGGCCGCACTCTTGGCCCTGCTGTTCTTCTATCCGCTGGCGCTCATCGCCCGGCAGGCCTTCCTGGACGACAGCGGCGTTGCCAATGTCGCCGAAGTGATCCGCGTCCTGCATTCGCGCTTCTTCCTCAACGCGCTGATCAACACGGTGACGATTTCGGTTACCGCGACTGCCGGGTGCCTGATCGTCGGTCTCGTGCTGGCACTGATCCTGGCCTTCGTTCCGTTCCCCGGCAGCGGCTTCATCGCCAGGCTGATCGACACCTTCATCGCATTGCCGACCTTCCTGGTGACGCTCGCCTTCACCTTCCTCTACGGTTCCGCAGGCATGCTCAACGCAGGGCTGATGGAGACCTTTTCACTGCCGTCGCCGCCCGTCGATTTTCTCTATTCGAGCTGGGGCGTGGTGCTGGCCGAGGTCACTGTCTACACGCCGTTCATCCTACGGCCGCTGCTTGCCGCCTTCTCGCTGGTGGACCGCGGCCAGATCGAAGCGGCAAGCGTGCTCGGCGCGCGGTCGTTCCGCATCGTGCGCCAAATCATCCTGCCGGCCGCCATCCCGGCGCTCATTGCCGGCGGGAGCCTCTGCCTGCTGCTCACCGTCAACGAGTTCGGCATCGTGCTGTTCATCGGCGCCAAGGGGGTCATCACGCTGCCGCTGCTGATCTATGGCAAGGCGATCCAGGAATCGGCCTATCAGGTCGCCTGCATCATCGCCCTGATCAACATCGCGCTCTCGCTCGGCCTGTTCGGGCTTTATCGTTTCGCAGCCGGCCGGCTGGGGGTCTAGCCATGCTGGTCTGGTCCCGCTCCGGTCGCCTCGTTCTGTGGCTCCTCTTCGCACTGATCTTCGGTGTGCTGTTCCTGGCGCCGCTTGCGGTCATTCTCCTGTCCAGCCTTGCCGGCCAGTGGAACGGCGTGCTGCCGAGCAGCCTGACGACGGAACACTACAGCGACGTCTTGCATGGCGCGGCCGGCGATGCGGTCAAGGCGAGCCTTCTCACCGGGTTTGCAGCCAGCGCGCTGGCGCTGGTCAGCGGCACCTGGGCGGCGCTGTCGCTGCGGGTCCAGGGGCATGCGCTGCGGCGCCTGCTCGGCCTGTTGTTCTTCATCCCCAGCGCCGTGCCTTCGGTCTCCGTCGGCCTTGGCCTGCTGGTCGCCTTCAGCCATCCGCCGCTGCTGCTCAACGGTACGATCGCGATCGTCATGATCGCGCACTTCGTGCTGATATCGGCCTTCACCTTCGGCAATGTGTCGGCCGGACTGGCGCGGCTCTCGCCCGACTTCGAACAGGTGGCATCGAGCCTCGGCGCGCGGCCGGCCTACCGCCTCTGGCACGTCACCTTGCCTCTGCTCGCACCCTATCTGGTCGCAGCGTTCGGGCTCAGCTTCGCACTGTCGATGGGTGAACTCGGCGCCACCGTGATGGTCTATCCGCCGGGTTGGGTGACGCTGCCGGTGTCGATCTTCAGCCTCACCGACCGAGGCGACATCTTTGCGGGAGCAGCGCTCACCATGATCCTGGTGGTGGCGACCCTGGCGCTGCTGCTCGGTCTGGAGCGCATCACCGCGCGCGCCACCGGATCGTAGCGCTGCCTCAGCCGGGTTTGCGTTCGACGATGTAGATGTGATCCGCGGCCAACACCACTTCGTCGCGCTGGTTGATCACCTCGCAGCGTTCGATGACCCGGCCCGCGGCCGGCCGCTTCGGATCGTCCTCCTTGGCCGCGATGGTGGTGCGCGTGCGGATCGTGTCGCCGATGAACACCGGCTTGATGAAACGCAGCCGATCATAGCCATAGGAGAAGGCAACGGGATTGACGACGCTTGCCGTCAGTCCGATGCCGACCGAGAACACCAGCGTGCCGTGCGCGATGCGCTGGCCGAACGGCGTCGTCTTCATGAACTCGGCGTCCATGTGGTGCGGAAAGAAATCGCCGGTGTGGCCGGCATGGACGACGAAATCGGTCTCGGTAATGGTGCGGCCGCTGGTCAGCCGCGAGGAGCCGATCTCGTAGTCTTCGAAATAAATGATCTGTTCCATGTCCTGCCTTACGGCTTTTCGGCCAGCGGCGTCGCCGGCGCCGCGCTCGATTTATAGGCGGCTTCCACCAGCGCCATCGTGCTCCAGGCGTCCTCGACCGAGCTGACCAGCTCGTCGTCTTCTCCGCAAGCAAAACGCTGGACATTGGCCATACGCCCGACAAAGGCATCGGGGAACCATTCGCCTGCGAGTGGCACGGCAATCCAATCCGTCCCGCCTTTCGGGTATATTTCCAGGATGTCCGGTTCGCCGCGGGGATAGTCGAGGTTGAGGCCGAGTTTGAGATAGGCCGCGCCCTCGGTGCCGCCGATGCGGAATTCGCAGGCCTGGTGCCGGCGCCCGAACTTGTGGTCATGGTTGATCGACAGCGCGCAGCGCACGGTGTCGCCATAGTCGAGGATGGCGCTGGTGCGCGTCTGAGCCACGGTATGGTTGGGGTGGCCGAGCGTCTTGGCGTGCACCCCTTTGGGTTCGCCCAGCAATTGCCTGACGAGGTCGAGATAGTGGATCGAATGCATCGCGATCTCGACGCGCGGCGCCTTGAGCAGGAATTCCCACAGTTCCCAAGGTGTCGCCAGCGCCAGCCAGGCATCGAAGTCGACGACCTCGCCGAGCCATCCCTTGGCGATGGCGTCCTTGAGCGCCAGCATCATCGGCGCGAAACGCAATTGGAAATTCACCGCAGCCTTGAGCTTCCTGGCGCGGCAGATTTCGAGGATTTCGGTTGCCTCGCCGAGATAGTTGCCCATCGGCTTCTGGATCAGTGCGACCGCCCCCTCGGGAAGCGCCTTCAGGATCTCGGCATGCCGACCGGGCGGTGTCGCGAGATCGAAGATCGCATCGTTGATTCCGGCGGCTTCTTCCACGGAGCGGAATGCGGTGACACCCCATTTCTCGGCCAACGTCCGCGCCTTGGCCTGGTCCGGATCATAGAGGCCGGCAACCGGAAACTCGGCCTTCCGGTAGGCGGGAAAATGGGCATCGCCGACAATCGAACCTGCGCCAAAGGTGACGATCGGCCGGGGCTTTGTAGGCTTAGGCCAGGACTGGATGAGTGAGGCAGGGTCGAAACCGCCTTCAGTCATGATGGAAGACCTCGTCCATCGAAGCCCACCATTCGCCCTCCTTGCGGGTCGCCAGCGGCTCCTGGCAAGGCATGCAGAGGGCCCACCATTCCTGTGTTTTCGGGTCTGCCGCCATCTTGGCCATGTCGGCGGCATAGTCGGTGCCGTGGTATTCGAAATAGGCAAACAGCAGGTTCTCCGGCCGCTTCAGGTAGATCGAATAGTTCTCGATGTTGCAAGCCGAGATCATGGTCAGCACGTCGGGCCAGACGGCGGCATGGAGGCGCACATATTCCTCGACCTTTTCCGGCTTCAGTCCCAGAACCATTCCCATCCGCTGCATGTTCGTTCCCCTATTTCGTGATCGCCGTGGTGAATTCGGCGATGCTCATGGCCTTGACCGCGTCCCAGTCCCAATCGATGCCGATGCCGGGCTCCTCGGGTGCCAGAGCGTGCCCATCCTCGATGCGCATGCGCTTGCCGGTCAACTGGTCAAGCTGCGGAATGTACTCGACATACCGGCCGTTCTGAACAGCGCAGGTGAGGCTGACATGCAATTCCATCAGGAAATGCGGACAGACCGGGATGTCGAAGGCCTCCGCCGCATGCGCCACCTTTAGCCAGGGCGTGATACCGCCAATGCGACCGACATCGACTTGCACGATCGAAGAGGCGCCTTTCTGCATGTATTCGCGGAAATGCCTGATGGAATAGAGCGACTCGCCGATGGCAATCGGCGTCTGCGTCGAATTCGACAGCCTGACATGGCCATCGATGTCGTCGGCCGGCAGCGGCTCCTCGATCCAGGCGAGATCGAGTTCACGCAGCCTCGCTGCGCGGCGGATCGCTTCGTCGACGGAGAATCCCTGATTGGCGTCGGTCATGATCTCGTAGCCGTCGCCCACCGCCTTGCGCACCGCCGCCAGCCGCGCCAGATCTTCCGATCCGTGCGGTTTGCCGATCTTCACCTTCGAGCCGCGAAATCCCTTGGCCTTCGCTGCCAGCGCGTCATCGACCAGCGCCTGCGTCTCGATGTGCAGCCAGCCGCCCTCCGTCGTGTAGAGCGGGCAGCGGTCCTTGGCGCCGCCCGCCAGCTTCCACAGAGGCAGGCCCTGCTTCTTCGCCCGCAGGTCCCAAAGCGCGGTGTCGATCGCCGCGATCGCGATGGCCGTGATCGCGCCGATCGTGGTGGCGTGCGTGGCGAATTCGAGATCGTGCCAGATCGCCTCGATCATGTCGGGGTCGCGGCCGATCAGGCGCGGCGCCAGATGGTCGGACAAGAGCCGCATCACGGACGAGCCGCCGGTGCCGATCGTGTAGCTGTAGCCGGTGCCGACGGCGCCGTCGGAATCGGTGATCGTGACGAGAGGCGTTTCCTGGCTGACGAAACTCTGGATCGCGTCCGTGCGCTTGACCTTGGGCACAAGGTCCACCATCCGCAGTTCTATCTTCTCGATCTTGGCCATGTCGTCAGCTCCGCAATGACTTTCCGGTGTCGGCGGCAAACAGATGCGCCTGCGACAGGTCGAGGCTCATGGCCACCCGCTCGCCCGATCTCAAAGCTCTTGGGTTCAGCATGCGCGAAACCCAGTCTGCGCCATTGAACTCGACGAACACCAGCGTCTCGTTGCCGAGTGGTTCGGTGACCGTGATCGGCAATTCGATCTGGTGGACGTCGGCCGCACCACCGGAACTGATACCATGGCCGGTCGGGTAGATGTCGTCGGGCCGCAACCCGAACACCACCTTGTTACCCCTGGCGACATTGGCTTTGAATTGGCTAGGCAGCGGCAGCTTTTCGCCGCTGGCGAAAACCAGCTGGCCGTCATCGATCGTCGCCTCGTGCAAATTCATCGGCGGCGAGCCGATGAAGCCCGCGACGAACCGCGTCGCCGGCCGTCGGAACACCTCGTCTGGGGTGCCGACCTGTTCGATATGGCCGTCGCGCATGATGACGATGCGGTCGGCAAGCGTCATCGCCTCGACCTGGTCATGGGTGACATAGATCACCGTCGACCGCACCTTGGCGTGCAGCTTCTTGATTTCGGTCCGCATCTGCGTGCGCAGTTTGGCGTCGAGATTTGAAAGCGGCTCGTCGAACAGGAACACGTCGGGATCGCGTACGATGGCGCGGCCCATGGCGACGCGCTGGCGC
Organism: Mesorhizobium sp. B2-4-2; assembly: GCF_006442845.1. Lineage (NCBI taxonomy): Bacteria > Pseudomonadati > Pseudomonadota > Alphaproteobacteria > Hyphomicrobiales > Phyllobacteriaceae > Mesorhizobium > Mesorhizobium sp. B2-4-2. The sequence goes on from NZ_VFVM01000001.1 coordinate 159,722, forward strand.
TGGCCGCCGGAAAGTTGCGACGGGCGACGGTCGAGCAGCGTGTCGAGGCCGAGGATGGCCGAGGCTTCGGCGACGCGGCGCTCCATATCCTCCTTGGCGGCCCCGGCAATCTTCAGGGAGAAGCCGAGGTTCTCGCGCACCGTCATGTGGGGATAAAGCGCGTAGGACTGGAACACCATCGAGATGTTGCGCGAACGCGGCGGCAAATCGTTGACGACGCGGCCGCCGATCTCGATCGAGCCGGCGCTGATCTCTTCCAGCCCTGCGATCATCCTGAGCGTCGTCGACTTGCCGCAGCCGGAGGGGCCGACCAGCGCGATGAATTCGCGGTCCGCGATGTCGAGGTCGATGCCGTGCACGATCCCGACATTGCCGTAGCGCTTGGTCAGCTTTTGGAGGGAAACCGTTGCCATGGGATCAGCCTTTCACCGCGCCGGAGGTCAAGCCGCCGACAAGGTGTTTCTGGACGATGTAGGTGAGGGTGAGCGCCGGGATGATCATCACCACGGCGAGCGCGCACATGCCGCGCCAGTCGATGGTGAATTCGGCCGTGTAGTCGAGCAGGCCGACCGGCAGCGTCTTGGCGCTGACCGAGCGGGTCAGCTGCGAGGCCAGCGCGAACTCGTTCCAGCAGGTCAGGAAAGCAAAGATCGCGGCGGAGGCGATGCCGGGCCCGGCAAGCGGGAACTCGACCTGCCAGAAGGCCTGCCAGCGGGTGCAGCCGTCGATCTGGGCGGCTTCCGCGAGGTCCTTCGGCACCTGGCGGAAGAAGCCGTCGATCAGCCAGATGGTGAACGGCACGTTGAGCGCGACATAGGCCAGGATCAGTCCGAAATGCGTGTCGATGATGCCGAGCCTGACATAAAGGAAGAACAGCGGCAGCGAGAGCGCGATACCCGGCACCGTGCGCGTCAGCATCAGGCCGAGGAAGACGCCCGACTTGCCGCGGAAACGGTAGCGCGCGAAGGCATAGCCGCCGGCCATGCCGATGGCCACTGCGATCATCGTCGAGGTCACCGAGATGATCAGCGAGTTGCGGAAATACTCTATGACCGGGATGCCGCCCTTGCCGATGCCTGAGAACATCGCGACATAGGCGTCGAACGAGATCTGCTGCGGGATCCACACCGGCGGCTTGGCCATGATCTCCACCGTCGGCCGCAGCGACGAAAGCACGATCCACAGGCCGGGCAGGCAGATGGTCAGCATCGCCAGGAACAGGCCGATGAGATAGGCGATGCCCAGCAGCCGGCGCTTGAGGCGGGCGGAAGAATTCTCGTCCATCACCACTCCGCACCGATCTGCGTGCGCGCCGCGGCGAGCTTGTTGAAGAAATAGACGGTGAAGGCGATCGACAGCAGGATCGAGAAATAGGCCATGGCGTTGGCCATGCCCATGCGCCCGTCGCTGTAGGCGGTGCGCGCCACCAGCGTCCACAAAAGCTCGGTGCGGCCCGCCGGCCCGCCATCGGTCATGATCTTGACGATGTCATAGGCGCGCGCGACGTCGAGCGAACGGATGGTCATGGCGATGTAGGCGAAAGGCATGACGAACGGCCAGGTCACATAACGGAATGTCTGCCACGGCGTGCAGCCGTCGACGCGCGCCGCCTCGATTGGCTCCTTGGGCATGGCGAGCAGCCCGGCGAGGATCAGGATGGCGAAGATCGCCGTCGACGACCAGATCTCGGCGATCGAGATGGCGATGAAGGCGAGATGGCCTTCGATCAGCCATGCAATGGCATCCCTGGTGATGCCGAGCGATTGCAGGGCGTTGTTCACCAGGCCGATATTGTCGTTGAACATGAACTTGAACTGGAAGCCGACGAGGATCGGCGAGAACATCATCGGAAACATCATCAGCGTGCGCAGGATGCGCTGGCCGCGCGTCGCCTTTTCGACCAGCATGGCGAGGCCGAGGCCCAGCAGCATTTCGAGATTGAGCGCGATGGTCAGCAACAGAACCGTGCGGCCGAACGCCCACCAGAAATCGGCGTTCGCCAGGATCGAGAGATAATTGCGGAAGCCGACAAAGACGAAGAACGTTTCGGGCTTGGTCAGGCGGAACGGCGTGAAGCTGGAATAGAGCGACAAAAGCAACGGCACCACGACGACCGCCGCCAGCACGATCATCGCCGGAAGCAGCAGCAGGAATGGCGCGGATGGCTTGAAGCCCTTCATTGGGACCCTGTGAGTTGCATTCGATTGCCGCCTGTCGAGCCGGGCGGGGCAGGCATCGTCATCGTGGAACACCCGAGGCAGTGCGCGCCTTAAGACGCGAGCGCCTCCCCCATGACTGATGGGGGAGGCGGCCTTGGGAGCGGTTCTACAGCTTGCCGGCGTCTTCGAGGATTTGCGTCGCCTTGGCGGCGGCTTCGTCGAGCGCCTGCTTGGACGTCTTGTCGCCGAGGATCGCCGCCTGCAATTCGGGATAGACGGCGTTCGAGATCTCGATCCATTCAGGCGTCTGCGGCACCGCGAAGGCGTGCTTGGCTTCTTCCTGGAAGGCGGAGAGGACCTCCTTCTTGTAAGGATCGTTTTCGGCCTGCTTCAGGTCCCAGTCCCAGACCGCGGTGCGGGTCGGCAGCGGGCCCGCGGCGGCTTCCAGCTTCTGGCTGTCCTCGTTGGTCAGCCACCACACCAGCGATGCCGCGGCCTCCTTGTTCGGGCAGTTCTCGGTCACCGAGAAGCCATGGAAACCGGACCAGCCGGTGCGCTTGCCGGACGAGCCTTTCGGCGCGACCTTGACGCCGACATTGCCGGCGACCTTCGACGACTTCGGATCGTTGAAGAAGCCGGCCCAGCCCGGCCAGTCCAAGTTGATGGCGACGGTGCCGGAGGCAAAACCCTGGCCGAGATCGTCCCAGAGATAATTGGTGGTTCCGGCCGGCACGGCCTTGGCCTTGTAGAGGTTGACGAACCAGTCGAGCGCACGCACGCCGGCTTCGGAGTTGAAGACTGGCTTGCCGTCCTTGTCGAGATACTCGCCGCCCTCGGCCACCACCATCTCGTAGAAGCGGCCGTTGATCGCCTCTTCCTTGCCGGCGAACTGCGTGCCGTAGAAATTGGGCGGGTTGGCGAAGAACTCGGCCTGGTCGGTGACCTCTTTCCAGGTGTCCGGCGGCACCAGATCATAGCCGTATTTCGCCTTGAACTTGGCCTTGTTGTCGGCGTTCTCGTAGAGGCTCTTCTGGTAGTAGAGGGCAGAGACGTCGAACTGCGCGCGCGGCAGCATCTCCAGCTTGCCATCTATGGTCGCCGCCTTAATCGTCGATGGCACGAAGGCGTCGATCTCTTCCTTGGGCAGCAATTTGCTGAGGTCGGTATAGAGGCCGGTATACTGCGGCGCGAAGGAGGAATGGTTCCAGCCGACGCACCAGTTGGTGCTGCCCGAGGCGATGTCGGACTTCAACTCCTTGTCGATGTCGAAGCCGTTCTTCTTGGTCAGGATGTTGACCTTGGCGCCGGTCGCCTTCTCCCATTCGGGGATGCGCTCGTAGAGCTTTTCATATTGCTGGCCGCCGATCAGCTTCACGTCGACGGTAACGCCTTCGAACTTGCCGGGCAGGTCGCCGGCAAGGGCTGCGCCTGCGCCTGACGCGAGCAACAAAGCGCCGGCGCACACGCCGGAAAGCAGTCTGTTCATTGGTATCCTCCCTGGGGTGCGCCTTGGCGGCGACCGCAACTCGTCTGATGACAAGAAGCGCTACATTCATATACAAACAAAACATTCATAGAAACGTCAAGGCGAAATTTGTTTCCGTCGGCGGCGTTCCTGCGTATATGAAGAATCGATTTCACTGGAGGGAACGCCCATGGATGACAGCGAAGACGAGCGGTATCGCGCGCCTGCGCTCGACAAGGGGCTCGACATCCTGGAACTGCTGGCCGGCGTCGACGGCGGCCTGACGCAGGCGGAAATCGCCAAGAAGCTCGACCGCAGCCCCAACGAGTTCTACCGCATGCTGGACCGGCTGGTGCGACGCGGTTATGTCACGCGGCTCGACGGTGACCGCTATTCACTGACGCTCAAGCTGTTCGGCCTGGCGCAACTGCACGCGCCGGTGCGGCGGCTGGTTTCCTATGCGACGCCGTTGATGCGGGAGCTGGCGGAGACGTCGCAGCAGGCCAACCAACTCGTTGTTTTTGATCGCGGTTCCGCCGTGGTCATCGGCCAGCAGGAGGCGCCGAACTACTGGGGCATCTCGATCCGGGTCGGCGCCCACATCAGCCTGTTCGACACCGGTTCGGGACATGTGCTGCTCGCTTTCCGTTCGCAGGAGGAGCGCCAGATGATGATCTCCGAACATGTCCGCAGCACCGACAATACGGCGCAGCCGCCCGAGTTCTTTGCCCGTCTCGACCAGATCAGGGAACGGGGATATGAGATGATGGCCTCGATGCAGACTGCCGGCGTCTACAATCTGTCGGCACCGGTGCGCGGCTCCGACGGCAAGGCGATCGCGGCGCTTTCGATTCCTTACATCACCGTCGTCAACGCACCGTCCGCGCCGGACATGACCCGCACCATCGAACTGCTGCTGGCCACATGTGAAAAGCTGTCGCGTCTGGCCGGGTCGGCCGTCGGTTCATCGGCGTAATTCTTATTTGAATGAAGAATTCCTCCGTGAGATGATGTGAAAGATACGGGAGGAGCCCTGCCATGATCATCGACACCCACCTGCACCTCGTCGACCGCTCGGCCTTGCGCTACCCGTGGCTTGCCGGCGTGCCCGCTCTCAACCGCGACTTCTCCTATGAGGAGTACGGCGTGGAAGCTCAACGTGTCGGCGTCGAGCGTGTGCTGCATATGGAGGTCGATGTCGACCCTGCCGATATCGAGGCCGAGACCGAACGTGTCGAAGGCCTGTCGAGACAGGCCGGCAGCATGCTGGCCGGGGCGATCGCCGCCTGCCGTCCGGAAGAGGCCAATTTTGCGGCCTATCTCGAGCGCCAGCGAGCAAAGCCGTTCGTCAAGGGTTTTCGCCGCGTCCTCCACGTCATGCCCGATGAACTCTCGGAAGGCGCGCTATTCCGGGACAGCATCCGGCGGCTCGGCGGCACCGGGCTCACCTTCGATCTCGTCGTGCTGCCGCACCAGATTCCCAAGGCGATCGCGCTCGCCGATCTGGCGCCCGACGTCCAGTTCGTGCTCGACCATTGCGGCGTCCCCGACATCAAGGGCAATGGCGAGCACCCGTGGCGCGAACACATGAGCGAAATCGCGCGACGTCCGAACGTCGTGGCCAAGATTTCCGGCGTCGTCGCCTATGCCGATCCCGGCAGTTGGACGGTCGAGACGCTGCGGCCCTATGTCGAACACACGATCGGTTCGTTCGGCTGGGACCGCGTCGTCTGGGGCAGCGACTGGCCTGTCTGCACGCTAGGCGGCGGTCTGTCGACCTGGGTGGCGGCGACCCATGCGTTGCTTGCGGGTTGCAGTGTTGCGGAACGCGACAAGCTCTTGTCGGCGAACGCCCGCAAGCTCTGGCGGCTTTAACCGGCTCCGCTTGGGGTTCTTCAGATCGTCGCCGAAACGTGCCGTTCGCGGCCGTAGAGCGAAACCAGCAGCACGATGATGAAGCCGAGTGCTGCCTGCACCGCCGAGAGCTGGAAACCGAGCCCGATCAGCAGTGTGTTGATCTCGGTCAGCACCAGCACGCCGGCGATCGTGCCGAGATAGCTGCCGCGGCCGCCGACCAGCGCGGCGCCGCCGACGACCACGGCCGCGATGGTCTGGAACAGGTAGGGCTGCCCGACGTCGCCATAGGCTGAGCCGGTGAAGCCGAGCAGCAGAACGCCCGCCACCGCGGCGAAGAAGGCGCTTGCCGCATAGGTGATCATCCACATACGGACGGGATCGATCAGCGCCAGAGGCGCGGCACCCGGATTGCTGCCGAGTGCGTAAAGCCGGCGTCCATAGGGCGTCCGCTCCAGCACCAGGACGACGAGCGCCGCCAGCACGACGAGACAGGGCACCAGCCATGGAACCGGCAGCGGTCCGGCCGATCCGCCGATAGACACGAAGCTCGAAACCGCCTGCGGTGCGGAGCCTGAAGGAAAGCCCGCGGTCCACAAAAGCACCAGCCCTTGCACGACCATGCCGATGCCGAGCGTGACGATAAGCGGCTGGATGTCGAGGCTGCGCGCGATCAGCCCGTTCAGGCCACCGATAAGGATCGCCAGCACGCCGACGAGGCCGCAGACGAGGACAAAATTCCAGCCATCGCCGTAGAGTTGCGCGGCCACGACATTGGCAAAGCCGATGACGAAGGGGATCGACAGGTCGATGCCGCCCATGATGACGACCAGCGTCTGCCCGATCGAGGCGACGGCGAGCAGCGAGGCAAGCACCAGCATGGCGCGCACCGCAAACGGGCTGGAGTAGCCCGGAATGAGGATGATGCCGGCAAGATGCAGAAGGGCGGCAACACAGAAGGCGCCGACGACACGGGCATTGGTTGTCGCGAATAGATTTCGGCCAGCCATGTCAGCGCCTCCCCATGGCAAGGCGTTCCTGCAGCGCGGTCAGCATCACCGCCAGCACCAGTATGGCGCCGTAGGCGATCTGCAGCACGAAGGTCGAGACGTTGAACGTCGTCAGCACGCTCTGCAGCAGGAAGATGTCGACAGCGCCGATCGCAGCACCCGCGACGCCACCACGGCCGCCGGCAAGACTGACACCGCCAAGAGCGACAGCCGCAATGGCGATCAGCGTGTAGGTCGGGCCGATATTGGGATCGGCCGACCCGATCAGCGCAGTCAGCATCAGCCCGGCGCAGCCGCCAAGGATGCCGGTCATGACGTAGGCGATGAAGCGCACGAGCGTGACGTCGACGCCGGCTGTATAGGCGGCGCGATCGTCGCTGCCGACCGCCATCAGCTGGTCGTAATAGGGGCTGCGCCGCACCAGCCACCAGAAAAGGAACATCGAGGCCAGCGGCAGAAGCGAGAACGGGCCTGCCAGGGATTTCAGCCAGGCCGGCGCCGGGCCGATCGGCGCCGGCAGGATGGTCAGCGTCACCCCCGTCAGGATCAGATAGGTGCCGAGCGTGGCCACGATCGGCTGGATGCGCACGATGGTCGCCAGGAAACCGTTCGCCGCCCCGACCAGCGCACCGATGAGCAGCGCCGCCGGAACAAGCGCCAGCGGCGAGGATATTCCGGCGCGCAGGAAAAGCACCTGGATCACGATGGCGTTGACGAAGCCCATCAGCGGCCCGACCGAAATATCGATGCCGCCGCGCCCGGCGAGGATCACCGGCGTCGAGGCGATGGCCGCACCGATCAGCGGCGCCGCCAGACCAACCAGCGCACCCCAGGAGCCCGGCTGGAACCGTGCCGGGCTCAGCATCAGATTGATCGCCAGCAGGACGATCAGCAGCACGACGGCGAAGCCGACGCTTCGCCCGAGGGACAGGATGCGTGCAAAGGGTCTCATGCTGCGCGTCCGAACATGGCTGCGATCACGTTCCCGGTGGTCATCGCCTGGCCGGCGATTTCCGCCGCGACTTCATTTTCGCGGAACACCAGCACGCGATGGCAGAGAAGAAGGATCTCCTCGATCTCGCTGGACAGGATGACGAGCCCCATGCCGTCGGAAGCCAGCCCGCGAAAGACGTCGTAGAGAACATGCCGGGTCGCCACGTCGACGCCGCGCGTCGGGTCGTTGAGAAGCAACATTGCGGGGTCCAGCGCCAGGGCCCGCGCCAACAGCACCTTCTGCTGGTTGCCGCCGGACAGGGTGGTGATCGGCGCGTCGGGCCGAGGCGCTGATATCGACAGCCTTTCGCGATAGGCCTCGTAGCGCGCCTTGCGCGCCGCCGGGCTGATCAGGCCGAGGCGGGTATCGCGAGACAGCGTCGAGACGGCGAAATTGTCGAGCACCGACTGCGTCGGGAAAATGCCTTTGGCACGCCCGCGCGGAAGATAGGCGATGCCGCTCGATACGGCCTTGCGGAAGCCGGTGATGGCGCGGGATGCGCCGGGCAGATCAAGGATGACCGAACCGCCAAGCGGCGCGACAAGGCCGGCAAGCATCTCGAGGAAAAGCTCCTGGCCATGGCCATCCAGGCCGGCGAGCCCAACGATCTCGCCGGCGGCGATCGCCTGCATGATCGGGCTTGCGCCCGGCGCGATGACGAGGTCGCGGATAGTGAGGGCGGCGCGATCAGCCATGCGCCAGCTCCGCGGCGGTGCGTGGCGCCATCGCCTTGAGAAGCTCCGCCGGCGTCGAAGCGCCGCGCTCCTCGGTGCGCACCACGCTGCCGCCGCGCAGGATCGAGATGCGATCCGAAAGCGACGTCACCTCATCCATGCGGTGGGTGATGAACAGGATCAGGCAGCCTTCGCCGGGAAGCGTGCGCATCAGCGAAAAAACGGACTCGCGGTCGGCGAAGTCGAGTGCTGCGGTCACTTCGTCGAGGATCAGGATCTTTGGATCGCGCACGACCGCACGAGCAAGAACGACGAGTTGCTGTGCTGCGAGCGGCAACTGCCCGGCGGGCATGTCGAGCGGAACGTTGGTGACGGCGAAACGTTTGAGGGCGGCGGCTGCCCTGTCGCGCCGCTCGTTGCGGGGAACCGCGCGCCGGACCAGGCCGTCGAGGCCAAGCAGGATATTGTCGGTCACGCTGCGGTCCGGCGCGATCAGCACTTCCTGGAAGACCGTGGCGAAGCCTTGCGCCTGGAAAGCCGAGGGGGTTCCGCCCGAAAACGGCCTGCCTTGCAGCAGGACCGTGCCGCTGTCGGGCTGAACGATGCCGGACAGCAGCTTGACCATGGTGCTCTTGCCCGAACCATTCTCGCCCAGGATGGTGTGGATGGTTCCTGCCCGGAACGCGATCGAGGCGTCCGCAAGCGCGACCGTCTCGCCATAGCGTTTGGATATGTTTCTGATTTCAAGCATGTCGCGTTTCGAAGCTGGCAAGCCGGCCCTCCGAAAGGAGCCGGCTTGTCGAGGTCTTATCTGGCCCAGGCGTCACTTCGCGCAGGCGTCTGGCACCTTCGAATAGTCCCATCCCTTGGTCGGCGCCGGGTTGGAGAAATAGGCGTCGAGCCATTCTTCCGGCATCGGATCCTTGGGCGGCACCGGGAAGATCGATACGGCATCCGTCGTCATGCAGTCCTTGTACCAGGCGCCGAGATCGGCATTGTGGACCGGCGGAATCGGAATGAGCAGCGTGTTCAGCTTCGGCTTCTGGCCGTCGAGCATGCGTTCGCCGACGCGAAACAGCGTTTCGGCGGTCCAGTGCGGCAGCACGGCATGGCCCTCGAAGCGGTACTTGTCGGGATTGGCCTTCCAGTAGCCCAGGGCATCGCCGGTGATCGAACCGGTGATCAGCGGCGCCGGCCGGCCGGCTTCGGCGAACGCCTCCGCGACGACGCGGCTTTCGCTGCCTGTCGTCCACACCGCATCGATCGGCGCCGGGTTGGTGGCGATCGCCTGCAGCACCACCGTCTTGGTGACATTGGCCGTCCAATTGCCGTTGACCGTGCGCGAGATCTTCAGCTTGGGGTTTTCCGCCAGCGCCTTGTCGGCGCCCTGGCGCTCCTGAACCACGATCGGGTGGCCGGCGATGCCCTCGACCAGCAGGATGCTGGCGCCATCAGGCTTGGCCTTGCCGATCGCCGTCATCATGTCGTAGCCCCAGCGCGCATAGTTGGAATCGACATTGATCGCGTTCGGGCTGGTCACCGAACCGGCGGCGGTGATGAACGGGATGCCTGCCTTGGCGGCCGCATCGATGGCGTCATCGAGCGCTGTTGCCGAGCCCGGGATCGAGGTGATGATCGAGCACTTCTTGTCGATGAAGGCGCGGATCTGGTTGATCTGCTGGCTGGCGTCGTTGTTGGAATCCGACACTTCGAAGCTGGAGACGGTGCCGTCGGCGATCAGCCCGTCGACCAGGCGCTTCAGCTCCTTGGTGACGGTGACCCGCCAGGGGTTGCCCTGGTAGGATTCCGAATGGCACCATTTCCATGGCTTGGACGGCGGGTTGAAATTGTCCCAGGCCGATGGCAGCACCGTCTGCGGCGCGCCGTCATATTGCGCCTTGAGTTCATCGGGCAGCCCGCTGATGACGCCTTGTACGTCTTCGGCAAAAGCTGTCGTTGCGAGTGAGGCGAAGGCGGTTGCGGCCACAAGGCCGCGGATCAGGCTTTTCATTTGTCTCCTCCGTTCAATTTTTTCAGGCTCCTCCACCGGCAGTGCCGGTCGCCTGCGCCGGGGCGCTCTGCCGAAACAGGCGATTGAGATCGGCAATGACCTGGCTGGAACGATGCCCTGAGGTCATGCCGGAATTGACGCGGTCGGACGCGGCCTGCTGGAACGCCATGTAACCATCATGGCGAGGCCGCACCCATGCGCCCTCCAGGGTCGCGCGCGTATCGCGATAGAAATTGCCGGTCGCCGCATTGACGGCCTGATCCTCCCAGGCCGCGGCATGGCCGGGCTGTCCGCCGGCCGCGGCATAGGGGCCACGCTGGACCTCGCCGCTGGCGAGCCAGTAGGCGAAATCGGTTGCCGCCTCTTTCGCCTTCGAGAAGGCCGACACCGCTATGCCTGTGCCGCCAAGCGCCGTGCCAATCGGGCCGCTGGATCCGACAACAGGGATGTCGCCAAATGCCAGGCGATGTGGGCGAAACCCGGCCATCGCGTAGGAAACATAGCCGTAGATCAGCGGTGCGCAGACGATCGGGGATCCGGCCTGCGCCATCCGCTCCAAAACGGCGATCGGATCCATCTCGAAGCAGGCCGGGTCGACCAGCGCGGCAATCTCGCGCATTGTCTCGAAGACTTCGCTGCCGGCCTCGCCGTCGATGAGATCGTTGGATGGGTCGGTCGCGCAAGCATGCCCGAGATTGCCTGCGAGCGTGAAGAACACCATCATCGAATGCGGTGGCCGCAACGGCAGCAGCACGCGTGCCTGCCGGGCGAGATCGAGCACTTCGCTCCATCGCGATGGCGGTGCGCCAAGCGCATCGGGCCGCCATGCCTGGACCTGCGTCGCGGCATCGATGGGAAACGCCCACTGCCGTCCCTGCCATGTGTAACTCGGATAGGACTGGCCGACGCTGCCGGAGGAAAGTGCCGCGCGCTCCGCCTCGCGGCCGGCGACATCGAGCGGCTCCAGGCAGCGTTCGGCGGTGATCTGGCCGACATGCGGATGGTCGATGACGATCAGATCATAGGCGCGCGCCAGTTCCTCGACCGGGAAGGACTCGAAGTCCTGCAGCGAACGCTTGTCCCATTCGACGGCAATGCCGGTTTTCTGCTTCCACAGCGACGAGCAGGCGACCATCGGATCATAGCCGCGCGGATGGTTCCAGGTCATGCCCCTGAGCGTGGGCTTTAGGAAGCGCGTGGTCACAGGCCGAACTCCTCGCGGATCGCGGCGCTATGCTCGCCGATGCGCGGTGCTGCCCGGTCGACCTTGGCCCTGATGCCGTCGACCCTGAGCGGCGAACTGGTGGTAAGGATCGAGACATCGTCCTCGCGCGTCACCGTCTGCAGCATGTCGAGCGACTGGAAGCCCCCGCTTGCCAGCATTTCCGGCCAGGTCAGCACCTTGGCGCACCAGATGTCGGCGGGTTCGAGAACATCAAGCCACTCGTCGACCGTCCTGGTCGCGATCCGCTGCGCGACGATCGCCTTGATGTCGTCGCGCGCGGTGAACCAGGATGCCGGCTTGTCGCGGTAGGGCGCCAGTTCCTCCAGCGACAGCAGGTCGGCGAGTTTCGGGATTGGCGTCATGGCGATGGCGAGATAGCCGTCCTTGGCGGGATAGACGCCGTAAGGTGCCGACAGATAGGCATGCGCGCTGCGGAAGCTGGAGCGGCGCGGCAAACGGCGGCCGTCATTGAGATGCGTGGTCAGTACCTCGAACTGGAAGTCGACCAGCGCTTCCAGCAGGCTGGTTTCGATATGGCTGCCCTGGCCGGTGATGCCGCGCCGCACAAGGGCGGCCAGTATGCCTTGCGCGCATGCCGCGCCCGCCAGCATGTCGCCGATAGCAAGCCCGAACGGCACCGGCCCCTGGTCCTCGTCGCCGTTCAGCCACATCACCCCGGAGCGCGCCTGCGCCAGGAGGTCCTGGCCGGGCCGCTTGACCCATGGGCCGTCCTCGCCATAGCCGCTGATCGAGGCATAGACCAGGCGCGGGTTGATCTTGCGGACCGCCTCGTAGTCGAGGCCGAGCCGTTCGATGACACCCGGCCTGAAATTCTGGATCAGCACGTCGGCCTTCGCCAGCAGGCCGCGCAGCGCCTTGAGATCCGCCTCGTCCTTCAGGTCGATGGCGAGGCTTTCCTTGGCCCGGTTGATGGCATGGAAGATGGTGGAATCACCGCCGATCTCGGTGTCGCTGAGATAGAGCCGGCGCGACAGGTCGCCGCCGTCCGGACGCTCGATCTTGATGACGCGGGCGCCGAGATCCAGCAGCCTGAGCGAGCAGTAGGGCCCGGACAGGAACTGGCTCATGTCGACGACGACGAGACCGGCAAGCGGCAATTCGGCTGCTGCCGGCATTTCTACTTCTCCGTCTTGCCGAGGAAATCGGCAGGGTTGCGGTACTTCACCGTCTGCAGATGCTCGCAATAGAGAACGAGTTCGCCTTCGCCCTTGAACACCTGGTAGCTGGCGCGGATCAGCCCCATGTCCTTGTAGCGCGGCGTCTTGTCGAGGTTGGACCGGATCGAATAGATCGTCTCGCCGATGAAGACGGGCTTTATGAAGCGGAGCTTGTCGTAGCCATAGGAAAACGCGTTGACGCAGTTGGTTGCGACGAGCCCCAGGCCAGCCGAGAAGACGAAGGCGCCCGCCACCAGCCGCTTGCCGAAAATGCCCTCTGTCTCGGCAAACATCTGGTCCTGCACGTAAGGATGGATGTCGAGCACCAGCGTGTTGAACAGGTGGCTGTCCCCTTCGGCCATGGTGCGGCGCAACGAGCGGATCTTCTGGCCGACCGGCCAGTCCTCGTAGAACCAGTTCTCGGCGTTCCAAACCGGCAAGGCGGCATGTTCCGCGGGCATGTTGGCCGGATGCGTCGAGGCGACGCCGACGGTCGGTGCGAAGTCGTTCATCGCTGGCTCCGCTGGCACTGCGCAAGGCACGGCACAAGTTTCGGAACACGCGTCAAGGCGCCAGATTGCACGACGTCTCCTCCCGTCAATCTTCTTTTGTAAATACTATTTTCACATATGGGGTTGCGTTGCAAGCGAGGACGGGCGAAATTTTGGCTGTTTCCGCTGCGCTCGAGCCCGGCGGAACAGGGAGGAAAACATGCGCGATGCCTGTCTGGTCTTTGTCGGCAGCCTGAACCGGGAGGCGCCCTATTTTCAGGGCGCACGCGGCGTCGGCCTCGGCGTCTACAGCTTCGACGAGGAGACGCTGGAAACACGAAAGCTGGCCGAGACCAGTGACATCGACAATCCGACCTTCCTTTCGGTGACGCCGGACGGTTCGCGCCTCTACGCCAATTCGGAAGTCTTCCCCTGGCGCGAAGGAACGGTTTCGGCCTACGGCTTCGACCGCGCCTCGGGCACGCTCACTTACCTGAACAAGCAGCCGTCACTCGGCAGCATCACCGCGCATAACACCATCACCCGCGATGGCACGAAGCTGCTGGTCGCCAATTACGGCATGGGCGAGGGCGGTCCGGATCGCGCAGTCGCGGTCTATGGCTTCGACAGCGATGGCGCCTTGTCGGCTCCTCTGGCCAGCGTTTCGCACAAGGGCACTGGCCCGAATCCAGCCCGGCAGGAGCGCTCGCATGCCCATAGCGTCACCGAAACCATCGCCGGCGGAACGGCCATTGTCGCCGATCTCGGCATCGACCGGCTGGTGTCCTACCGGATCGAGCACGATGGCAATCTGACCAAACTGGCCGAATCCGCTTTGCCGCCGGGCGCCGGTCCACGCCATCTCGCCTTGCATCCGAACGGCCGTTTTGTCTTCGTCATGAACGAGCTGGATTCGACCATCGTGTCGATGGCGCTGGACAAGGCAAGCGGCAAGCTCTCGACCATCGACGCCAGGCCGGCCGTGCCGGCCGAGGCGCGCCAGGCCAATCACTGCGCCGATATCCAGATCTCGCCCGACGGCCGCTTCCTCTACGGCTCCAACCGAGGCCATGACAGCGTGGTCATCATGGCCGTCGACCAGCAAAGTGGCGCGCTGAGCCTCGTCGGCCATGTCCCTTGCGGGGGCGCCACGCCGCGCAACCTGGCGCTGACGCCGTCCGGCGGCCACCTGTTCTCGGCCAACCAGAATGCCGACCGCATCTCGATCTTCGCGCGCGACGCCGAGAGCGGCGGGCTGACCGACACCGGCCGTGCCATCGAGATCGGCACGCCGATGTGCGTCAAGATCGTGCGGTGAACCGTGCGCGACATCGGCATCGAGCTTCGGACGGAAACGGGCCGGAGCTCAGGCCGGGCGATCCGGGTTGACGGGTGCCTTCGCCGGAGCTGTTGACGGAGCATTGAACGAAAAAAACCCGCCTGCGCGGCGGGTTCCTGGCGCAACTCAGCACCATAGATAAATATCTACCATAGTTGCCTTCACCCAGTCAAGAAAAAATTCCTATCTTGAGAGCTGCCGGCCATGGAAGGCTGCTGACACAGCCGGACCGGCCGTCGTCAGGCCGCCTTTGTCAACGCGAGTTCGCACGCTGGAGCTCAGGCCTGTTGGATTGCCGAGAGCTTCCAACTCGAGCCATTCTGACGCGTGAAGGTCCACAGCTCCGTCGTCTCCGTGGGATGATCCTCGTCGCCCTCGACGACCTTGCCGCTGGCCCGTTCGCGCATCACGTCGCGCGATTCATAACGCAGGGCCGCCGTGGCATAGTCGCGGTCATCCTCGCGCCAGCTTTCCGCGATGTCGGCCTGCAGGAGGGTGACGTCGGATACCTCGTTCCTGAGGCCCTTCTTCGCGTTGTCGGCCAGCTCTTCAGAGAGATAGGACACCATTTCGGGAGTCGTCGTCTTGCGCAACGCGGCATGATCCTCACGCCCGAACGCTTCCTGGACATCGCTCAACAGCTGCTGGAATGCGTCGAGGTCGGTCTGGGCGAGCCGGATTTCATCGGAACCGGTGGCCGCCGCGGAGCCTCCGCCTGAACCGCCGCCAAAGCCGGGAATGGCGAAAGAACGCGCATTGTTGGCATCGCTCTGTCCGGCTGCGCGGTTTTCAAATCGCGAGGCATTGCCGGCGCCGGCGAGCGCAGGGGCGGGGCCACGCGCGGATTGCGACCGGAAGAACCTGATTGCCAGCATGATGGCGCCACCGATCAGCACGGCCTGCAGCAGGAAACCGAACATGCCCGCCAGCCCGCCGAAGCCCTGGCCCAGGAGCAGCCCGATCAGGCCGCCGATCAGCAGGCCGCGCATCATCGTTCCACCGAAGCCGCTCATGAAGCCGGGCCTCTGCGGGCCGGCCTGCGGCTGCCGGGCCGCGGTGTTCACGCCGGTATTGGGCGTCATCGAACGCTCGACCGGAGCGGTCGGCGCCGGAGCGGTCCTGGTCGGCGGCGCTGATTGGAACGTGCGCATGCCGCGGCTGCCGAAACTGCCGCCGCGACGGGCCTCGGCATGGTCTACCGCGACCATGGAGAATGCCAGGAACAGTCCGGCAAACAGGGCGGCAAATCGGCTTGTGCGGGAAATCATCTGGACGGACCTTTATCGATGGGTTTCGGAAATTCTCGACAGACGTCGGGCCGGCTACCGGCGTGCGGTCAATCGAACAGCTCTTCGAAGAACGATTTCTTCCGTTTCGGATAGCGGTGGCCCTGCGAGCGCGCATAGTCGTCATCGCGGTCCCGGCCATGCTGGGGCTGGGAGAACGCTGCCGGCTGTGGCGCGGGCGAGGCCTCCTTGGCCGATCGTTCGATGATCTTGTCGAGTTCGCCGCGGTCAAGCCAGACGCCACGGCACTGCGGGCAATAATCGATCTCGATGCCTTGGCGTTCGCTCATCACGAGCGCGACGCGGCAGGAGGGACAAACCAAACCAAGAAGGGAAGACGATGTCATATGGGGCTCCAAACCAAAAGAGATGAGCCCGCTTGACCGAAAGGATGGAAACGGGCCCGTTAAAGCGGTCCGACATCACAGTCGCGAGGTGCGACAGTCAGAGGGGCCCGGCCCGCATGCGAGAGTTAGGAACGCAGAGCGGCGCCTTCAAGAGCGACATTGTCCGCGAGGATCGAATTTGTTCCCCATCGCTGACGTCATTGCGCTTCGAGCGCTGGGTACCGCGCCTGCGCCAACGACCCCGGCGTCCCTGCTCAGACCGTCACCACGATCTTGCCGAACTGCTCGTTCGACTCGAGATAGCGATGCGCCTCGACGATCTGCTCGAACGGGAAGGTTCTGTCGATGATCGGCCTCAGCGTGCCGGCCTCCAGCCCTTCGAGGATGAACGCCTTGGCGGCTTCCAGCTTCGCCGGGTCGCCGGTGATCTCGTGGACGAGGTAGCCGCGCAGCGTCAATGTCTTGCCAAGCACGGCGGGCAAGGGAAACGGCGTCGGCTCGGAGCTCAACCCGCCATATTCGATGAGAATGCCACCACGGGACATCGCCGCCGCGAGCGGCTCGAAAATCGGGCCGCCGATCGCCTCCAACACGATGCGCACGCCTCGCGGCCCGGCGATCCGGCGTAGCCGCGCCTCCAGATCCTCCTCGGCCAGGACCACGACTTCAGCCGCGCCGGCGTCGAGCAGGGCCTGCTTCTTCGTCGAGGTCCGTGTCACCGCGATCGCCGTCGCGCCGACGCTGTTGGCGATCTGGATCGCGGCAAGCCCGACGCTGCTCGAGGCTGCCGTGATGACGACGAAGTCCTCGTTGCGCAGCCTGGCGATATCTATCAGCGCGCCATAGGCGGTGAGGTACGGCATCCACATCGCGGCCGCGGTCTGCCAGTCGAGTGATGCCGGATTTTTGACGACGAGCCCGGCAGGATAGGTAACAAGCTCTCCATAAGCCGGCCAGCGGATCATCGATTGCGGCGGGATGACGCTGACGGCATCACCCGGAGCCAGACCCGTCACGGCTTCGCCGACCGCTTCGATGAGGCCTGCGGCCTCCAGGCCAAGCCCGGAGGGCAGGGTGGGCGTCTCGATATAGGTGCCCGCGCGCAGCAGCGCCTCGGCGCGATTGAGGCCGAGCGCCTTGACGCGGATCTGAACCTCGCCCGGGCCGGGTTGGGGAGGGTCCACATTTTCGATCCGCAGGACCTCGGGGCCACCATGCCGATGAAAGCGAACGACGCGCGCCATTCGGTCTACTCCTAATTGTCTGAACCGAAAGGAGCTATGCCGGTAAGACGAAGTCGGATAAATGGCCTTCGGAGCAGAACAGTAGAAACCAGGAGTTTCGAATATGGATCGGCTTGAGAGCATGGCCGTGTTCGTCAGGGCGGTCGACCTCGGCTCGTTCGCGGCGGCCGCGGCCGCACTCGATCTGTCCGGACCGATGGTCGGCAAGCACGTCCGTTTTCTGGAGGAGCGTCTCGGCATGCGCCTGCTCAACCGCACCACGCGCCGGCAGAACCTCACCGAGTTCGGACGCGCCTATTACGACCGCTGTCGGCTGGTGCTGGCCGAGGCCGAAGCGGCCGATCAACTCGCCGCCGACCAGCTCTCGCAACCGCGTGGCAAGCTGCGCGTCACCATGCCGGCGCATTTCGGCCGGCACTGCGTAACACCCGTGCTGCTGAAACTGGCGCGGCAATATCCGATGCTGGAACTCGACCTGTCGCTCAGCGACCGCTTCGCCGATCTTGCCGAGGACGGCTACGATCTTGCCATCCGAACCGGCGATCTGGAGGACAGGGCAGGCGTGATCGCGCGCCGCGTCGCGAGCCAGGACATGATTGTCTGTGCGGCGCCGTCCTACCTGAAAATTCAGGGCGAGCCACGGCGGATCGAAGATCTCGCCAATCATCATGCCATCGTATATCGCCGGCTCGGCCAAGCCGTTCAGCCTTGGCTGTTCCCGCGCGAAGGACAACCAGCACAGGAGATCATGCCCGGCGGCCGGCTGCGGCTCGACGATCTCGATGCCATCGCCGATGCTTCGGCCGAGGGCATGGGGCTCGCCTGGTTGCCATGGTGGCTGGTTCGCGAGCGCATCCGGGCAGGCGCGCTGGTCGAGCTCTTGCCGAACCAGCCGCGATATCTCTATGACTGCCACGCCCTTTGGCTGCAGACGCCCCATTTGCCGCTGAAAGTTCGGCTGGCCGTCGATGCGCTGGCGGCCGCCTTGCCGAAACGGATGGCTTGATCGCTAGCGCTCGCGGCCACTCTCGTTTGGGATCGCGCGGACATTCCGTGGAGAGGCGCCTCGGCTCTTTGAGGCATCGCTTTCCAGTGCCATATGAGGCAAAGCTGGCGGCATGCAGGCGCATTGCAGGAGAGACGGTTGATGACCAAAGGTTCGGATCTGTTCGTGGCGGCCCTCGAGAACGAAGGGGTCGACCGGATATTCGGCATTCCGGGCGAGGAGAATCTCGACATCGTCGAATCCATCCGCCGCTCCTCGATCCAGCTCATCCTGACCCGTCACGAGCAGGCGGCCGCCTTCATGGCCGCCACCTATGGCCGGCTCACCGGCAAGCCAGGTGTGTGCATCACCACGCTCGGCCCCGGCGCGCTCAACCTGACGACCGGCTCGGCCTATGCGCTGCTCGGCGCCATGCCGATGATCATGATCACCGGCCAGAAGGGAATCCTGTCGTCCAGGCAGGCGCGGTTCCAGATCGTCGACATCGTCGCGGCGATGAAACCGCTGACCAAGCTGTCGCGCCAGATCGTCTCGCCCAAAATGATCCCCTCGCTGGTGCGCGAAGCCTTCCGCGTCGCGCAGGAAGAGCGGCCGGGTCCCGTGCATCTGGAACTGCCGGAAGACATTGTGGCGGCTGAGTGTGAGGATGTCCCGCTGGTGCCGACGCATCCGGTCGAACTGCCGCTGGCCGGTGCGGGCGCGCTCGACCGCGCCGCCCGCATGATCATCGAGGCCAAACGTCCGCTGCTGATGTTCGGCGCCGCGGCGTCGCGGCCGCGCGTCACGCCCGATGTCGCCCAGTTCGTGCTGCGCACCCAAATTCCCTATTTCACCACGCAGATGGGCAAGGGCACCGTGCCCGGCGGCACCGAACTCTACATGGGAACGGCGGCCCTTTCGGAACGCGACTACGTGCACGAGGCCATCGAACAGGCCGACCTGATCATCACCATCGGTCACGACACGGTCGAGAAGCCGCCCTTCATCATGGGCGTCAACGGGCCGAAGGTCATTCATGTCGGCTATCAAACCGCCGATGTCGAGCAGGTCTATTTCCCACAGACCGAGATCGTCGGCGACCTCGGCCCTTCGCTGGCGCTGCTGGCGGATCGCATCGAGGGCAAGATCCCCAACGCGCAGGCCCTGTTGCCGTTGCGCGAAGGCATTCTGAGCCGCATCGCCGCGCGCGCCACGGAAGACCGCTTCACGCCGCAACGCATCGTGCATGACGTGCGCGCCGTGATGCCCGCCGACGGGATCCTTGCCCTCGACAACGGCATGTACAAGATCTGGTTCGCGCGCAACTACCGCACGCGCATGGCCAACACGCTGCTGCTCGACAATGCGCTGGCCACCATGGGCGCGGGGCTGCCGTCGGCGATGATGGCGGCACTGCTCCATCCGCAGCGCCGCGTCATGGCCATCTGCGGCGATGGCGGCTTCATGATGAACAGCCAGGAACTGGAGACCGCCGTCCGGCTCAAGCTCAATCTTGTCGTCCTGCTGCTCGAGGACCACGCCTATGGCATGATCCGCTGGAAACAGGCGGTCGACGACTTTCCGGATTTCGGCATGACCTTCGGCAATCCCGATTTCGTCAAATACGCCGAGGCTTATGGCGCCAAGGGAACCAGGGTCGGCGCGATCGCCGAATTCCGGCCGGCGCTGGAACAGGCTTTTGCCGGCGGCGGCGTGCATCTCGTCGTCGTGCCCATCGACTATTCCGAAAACATCAGGGTGCTCGTCGACGAATTGCGTGAGCGGCTGCCAGCGGTGCAGGCGACCTGACGGCGGCCGGCGCCAAGGCCGTCGATGCCGCGATGCCTGGCTGGCTGGTTGCGAAGGCGTTTTCATCTGGCGTCGGGGGACCATTCCGTCTCGATCAGGGGAATCTGCGGCGCGGCGTCACGCGGCAGTGTTCCCTTGATCCTGGGATCGTCGGCGATTTCGAAGCCGGTCGCAAAGGGCTCAAATCCGCAGGCCCTGTAGAAACCGATGACACTGTGATGGTCGAAGCTGCTGGTATGGAGCCAAATGCGGCTGGGCCGGAGACGCCATGCCTGGTCGAGCGCGCCGGCCATCAGCCGCTTGCCGAAGCCGCGGCCGGTCAGGGAAGGGAACAGGCCGAAATAGGTGATCTCGATCTCGTTGTCCTCAGCCGCCGAGAACTCGACCATGCCGACATGGGCGCCGCTTTCATCATGGCCGTGATAGAGATGCTGGCGCGGATCGGCGAAATGCGTGGCGATCTCGGCATCCGACATTTCGGCAGCGCGATCCCAGAGCCAGGGAGCGCCGATCTCCAGGAAGATTGCACGGTAGGAAGCACTGTCGGGTTTCGTGATCCTTGTCATGGTCAACGGCCGGGCGAGACCCGGCACCGGCGCGCGCGCTTCCATCCATGTCACCGCATTGACGATCTTGCCGGCCGGGACCCGCCGATAGCCGACCGTTAGATTGGTGATTTCATCAGGCAATCTGCCTTCGGTGACCAACATCTGTCCTCGACCTTCCCCACCGGCGCGCAAGAAGCTGATGCCAACTCTGCGCTCGCTTGCCAAGAGGCTCCCGAGGTGGGTCAAGATTTTTGGCCCACCTGTCCCTTGCGTTTCACAGAGATGGCATATGAGATATGATACACCATCGAACGGAAAGCGGAATATCATGCCTGAGCGAATTGCCGACGAGGCCATTTTGAACGCGGTCGACGAAGGCTTCGCGCGGCAGGTGGAATTCCTCGCGAACCTCGTGCGCTTCCCCTCGCAACGCGGCGAAGAACACGCGGCCCAATCCTTCATGGCAGCCGCGTATGAAGCAGATGGCTATACGGTGGACATGTGGCGTGTCGATGTCGATGCGATTCGCGACCTGCCGGGCTTTTCGCCCGTGGCCGTCTCCTATGACGACGCCTTCAACGTCGTCGCCACCCACATGCCGCGAAACGCGACCGGCCGCTCGCTGATCCTCAACGGCCACATCGACGTCGTGCCGACGGGCCCGCTCGATCGCTGGCTGCGCGATCCCTATGATCCGGTCATCGAGGACGGCTGGATGCATGGTCGCGGCGCCGGCGACATGAAGGCTGGGCTCTCGGCCTGCCTCTACGCGCTGGCCGCACTGCGTTGCCTCGGCTATCAGCCGGCCGCGAAGGTCTTCCTGCAATCGGTGGTCGAGGAAGAGTGCACCGGCAATGGCGCGCTCGCTTGCCTGCAGCGCGGTTACCGCGCCGACGCAGCCTTCATCCCCGAACCGCTGGAGCCGAAGCTGATGCGGGCGCAGGTCGGCCCGATCTGGTTTAGGGTCGAGGTCGACGGCGATCCCCAGCATGCGTCGGGCGCTTTCTCGGCCGGCGCCAACGCCATCGAAAAGGCTTTCCTCATCATCCAGGCGTTGAAGCAGCTCGAAATCGTCTGGAACGCGCGCAAGGTCGACGACAGGCATTTCTGCGATCACCCGCATCCGATCCGTTTCAATCTGGGCAAGATCGAAGGCGGCGAATGGACATCGAGCGTCCCCGCGCGCTGCGTGTTCGAGATGCGTGTCGCCACCTATCCCGGCCAGAAGCTGGAGGATGCCAGAGCCGAGCTCGAGGCCTGCATCGCCGACGCGGCCCGCGCCGATCCGTTCATGGCCAACCGCCCGCCCAGGATCACCTACAATGGCTTCATGGCCGAGGGCTATGTGCTGGAGGGCGCCGACGAGATGGAAACCGTGCTGCGTCGTAGCCATACCGCCGTCTGGGGCGAGCCGCTGCAGGAACACGTCACCTCTGCCACCACCGATGCGCGCTTCTTCGGCCTCTACGCCGACACGCCGGCCATCGTCTACGGTCCGATCTGCCGCATGCCGCATGGCTATGACGAAGCGGTGGACCTTGATTCCGTACGCAAGGTCACCCAGACAATCGCACTGTTCATCGCCGACTGGTGTGGGCTGGAGCCTGTCGACCCCGAGGCAAGGCCATGACCGGCGCCGTGACCGATGCATTCGGCGAGACGCTGGCCGAGGACGCGCCCGATGTCTCGATCGCCGATGCGCTTGCCATCCTGCGCCAGCACTACGGCCTTGCCGGCACCGCTCAGCCCTTGCCCGGGGAGCGCGACCACAATTTTCACATCCGCACCGATGGCGAGGGCGAGTTTGTCCTGAAAATCTCGCATCCGGCGGAAGAGGCCGGCTTCACCGATTTCCAGAACAAGGCGCTGGACCACATCCTTGCGGTCGATCCCGCCTTGCCGGTTCCCTCGGTGCGCAAAAGCCTCGATGGAGATGCGCAGTTCGCCGTCAGCATCGGCGGTTCGCAGCCGCGTATCATCCGGCTGGTCACCTATCTGCCCGGCCAGTTGCTTTCGCGCTCGCCTGTATCGCCTGCGCAAGATCGCAATCTCGGCATCTTCCTCGCTCGGCTTGGCCGGGCATTGCGCGGCTTTTTCCACCCGGCCGCCGGCAGCGACCTTTTGTGGGATATCCGCAAGGTCGCCAAGACGCGGCCCATGCTGGCGCATATTGCCGATGCCGGGCGCCGGGCCATGGTCGAGCGCGTCATCGATGCCTTCGAGGAGCACGCCGCACCCGTCATCCCCAGCCTGCGCGCCCAGATCGTCCACAACGACATGAACTCGTACAATGTGGTGATGGACGCATCGCGGCCGGAGATCGTCAGCGGCATCCTCGATTTCGGCGACATGATCCATTCGCCGCTGATCTGCGATCTCGCCATCGGCGCCGTCTACCGCTGGCCAGCCGACGGTCACCCGCTGGCGCCCGCCGCGCGCTTCGTTGCTGGCTACCAGTCGGTGCAGCCGCTCGAGGCCGAGGAGATCGGCATCCTGTTCGACCTGATCCGTGCCCGCCTTGCTCTCATCGCCAACATTGCCACCTGGCAGGCGGAGCGCTTCCCGGCCAAGCGCGATTATGTGCTGCGCCTCATCACCGAGGTCTGGGCCTCGCTCGAGCGGCTGGACGGACTGTCACACAGCGATGCCCGCCGTTATTTCCTCGATCATTCCAATCCGGAGTAGACGCTCGTGTCCCAATCCTCGCCCGCAAATGCCTCCGCCGATGCCGGTGCATCAGCATCCGCGCTGCTCGAGCGCCGTGCCAGGCTGCTCGGCCCGACCTATCGCGCCTTCTACCGCAACCCGATCCATCTCGTGCGTGGCAGCGGCGTCTGGCTCTACGATGCCCAAGGTCGCAAGTATCTCGATGCCTACAACAACGTCGCTTCGGTCGGGCATTGCCATCCACGTGTCGTCGAGGCGCTGTCGGGGCAGGCGGCCACGCTCAACACCCACACGCGTTACCTCAGCGAAATCATCCTCGACTACGCGGAAAGACTTCTCGGCACGCTTCCGCCCCATCTCGGCCATGCCATGTTCACCTGCACCGGCAGCGAGGCCAACGATCTCGCCATCCGCATCGCCCAGCATTCGAGCGGCAATACCGGCGTGATCATCACCGATTTCGCCTATCATGGCGCCACCATCGCCACCGCGCAGCTGTCGCCGGCCGCGGTCGGGGCGAAGGGCGTGCCCGCGCAGCACAGGACCGTGGCCGCCCCGGATACGTTTCGCGATCAGGGCCGGGCCGCACGCGATTTCGCCAGGAATGTCGCCGCCGCCATTGAGGACATGCGCGCACAGAACGTGCGCCCGGCGGCGCTGCTGATCGACTCGGCATTTTCCAGCGACGGAATTTTCTTCCCCGATGCGTCGGCGATGCGCGAGGCCGCCGATCACGTCAGGAAGGCGGGCGGCATCGTCATTGCCGACGAAGTCCAGTCCGGCTTCGGCAGGCTCGGCCAGGGCATGTGGGGTTTCGCCAATTACGGCCTCGAACCTGACATCGTCACCATGGGCAAGCCGATCGGCGACGGGCATCCGATGGCCGCGGTCATCGTGCGGCCGCAGCTTGTTGCCTCCTTCGGTTCCAACACCGGCTACTTCAACACATTCGGCGGCAACCCCGTCGCCGCCGCCGTCGGCATCGCGGTGCTCGATGTCATCGAAGGCGAGGGACTGGTCGAGAATGCGCGCACGGTTGGGGCCTATACGGGCGAGCTGCTGCGGGCTCTGCAGAACCGGCATGCCATGGTCGCCGATGTCAGGCATAACGGCCTTTATTTCGGCATCGAGTTGACGGCGGAGGAGGACGAGGCGCTGGCCGCCACCAGGACGTCGGCGGTCGTCGAAGCCATGCGCGAGGACGGCGTGCTGATCTCGTCATGCGGTCCGCGCGGGAACGTGCTGAAGATCAGGCCGCCATTGCCGTTCGCCAGGGACAATGCCGAGCAACTTGCCGAAACGCTCGATCGCACCCTGTCGCGCTGGTGAGGGGATAGGAAAGGGTGCGGCAATCGACATGCTGAAGCTCGAACATCAGACCCTGAACGACCGCGCCTATGGCGCGCTCAAGCAGGAGCTGATTTCGGGCGGCTTCAGCCCGGGCCAGACATTGGTCATCCGCAAGCTTGCCGAGACGTTCGGCATTTCGACGACGCCAATCCGCGAGGCGCTGCAACGGCTCGTCGCCGAGCGGCTTCTGGAGTTGCAGAACAACCGCTCGATCATCGTGCCCTTGCTGTCTGCCCCCGCCTTCGAGGAACTGACGCGCATCCGCGTCGCGGTGGAGGGGCTGGCGGGCGAGATGGCCGCCTCGCGCATCACCGAAGACGGGCTGGTCGACATACAGGCCACGCTGGCGGGCATGCAGCGCGCGATCGAGGCGGGCGACGCCGGGGCCTATCTCGCGCTCAACGAGGCCTTCCACTTCGCCATCTACCGGCATGCCGGCGCGCCGATCCTCCTCAACATGATCCGTGATCTCTGGGGGCGGGTTGGGCCCTATCTCAAGCTCCTGATGCAGGCTGAGCGCTACAAACCCCAGTCGAACGAGGCGCATCGCAAGATCGTCGCGGCATTGGCGCAGCGCAACGGCGCCGACGTCAGGACCTCCATAGAACAGGACATCGCCACGGCGGCAGCGGTGCTGGCGGGGAACCTTCGCGCGGCCGAATGACGACGCGATCCCGTCGCGCCCCGGCGATCGGCCTATCCGGTCTTGTCCAGCCGGTCGCGAAGCATGCTCCACGGCAGCAGCGCGTTCGGCGCGAAGCGCAGCAGGCTGTGGAACGGCATCGGCGACGGTGGCCCGAAGGGCAGCGGCAGATCGCGGGCGTCGGTTCCACCAGCCCAATCCGCAAGCACCTTGCCCAGGGCCGTGGTCATGGCGATGCCGCGGCCGTTGCAGGCGCGACCCGCGATCAGCCCCGGTCCGAGATCGATGAGGTGGGGCAGGAAATCGGGTTCGACCGCAGCCATGCCCGACCAGCCATAGGCGAGCGGCGGCAGGTCCGGGAGCTCGAGATGCCGGGCCAGCCGCCGCCGGATCGTCTGCGGCAGGCGTCGTTCCGCACCCGCGCCGAAGACATGCATGCCGCCGCTAATCAGCCGGTTTTCGGCATCGAAGCGGTAGGTGAAGAGATTGCGTCTCGTGTCGCCGACGCCTTGCCCGCCGGGCAACAGGCGGCTGCGCACCTCGCGCGGCAGCGGCGCCGTCGCGATTTGGAAGATTTTCAGCGGGAAATAACTTTTCCGAAGCTCCGGATTGAGCCGTCCGCCATAGGCGTTGGTGGCGATCAGCACCTTTCCGGTGCGCACCGAACCCGTTTGCGTCTTCAGCGACCAGCCGTCCGCGATAGGGTCGATCGCGACGACGCGCGTGTGCTCGAACAGACGCGCGCCGGCTTTTTCCGCCACGTCGGCCAGGCCGCGCGCATAGGCGACCGGATTGAGCACGCCGCCGGAACGGTCCATCCAGCCGCCGGCATAGCCGCGCGCGCCGGTTAGCGCCTCCGTTTCTTGCCGGTCCAACACGACAGCCGGCCGGCCGCGCTGCGCCCATTGCCCTGCGCGTGATTTGACCTTTTCGAGCGCAACAGGGGAATGTGCCGGCTGGATCCAACCGCTCTGCACCGCGTCGCACTCGATGCCGTGCCGCCTGATCAGGCCGAAGACCAGGTCGGCGCTGCCGGCCGCGAATTCGATCAGCCTCTCGCCGCGCTCGGGTCCAAGATGGGCCTTTATCGCATCCGGATCCATTTTGGCGAAGTTCGGCACGATGAAGCCGGCATTCCTGCCGGTAGCGCCCCAGGCGATGGTTTCGGCCTCGAGAACGGCGACCGAAAGACCTCTGGCCGCGGCATGCAAGGCCGTCGAAAGGCCGGTGAAGCCGCCGCCGACGATGGCAAGGTCGACATCGAGCTCGCCTTCCAGCGCCGGGCGGAGGCGGGTCTCACGGCTGACCGCGTGCCAAAGCGAAAGCGCTTCCTGCCGGGCCATTGCGGTCACGAGCCGCTCTCGCCGGCGGCCACCTTCGCCCGCTTGCCGAGCCGTGCCCGCCGCGGCCGTTCCCCGAACAGTCCGTCGGGGCGGACCAGGAGGATAATGCACAGCATGACGCCGATTGCCACGATCTGCAGGGATGCGGCGCGGGCCTGTTGCTCCGGCGGGAACAGCGCGCTGGTCAGCGTGCCCGACCCGGCCCATATCCCCCAGACCAGGATGCTGCCGATGACGGCACCGGCATTGCTGCCCGAGCCGCCGACGATCAGCATCACCCAGACCTGGAAGGTCAGGATCGGCAGGTAATTGTCCGGCGCAATGAAGCCGGTGAAATGCGCCTGCAAGGCGCCCGCTAGGGCCATGATGGCGCCGCCGACCGCGAAGGCCTGGACACGGTAGAAGCGCGCGCTCTTGCCGAGCGAGATCGCCGCCCGCTCGTCCTCCCGCAGCGCCTTCAGCACCCGGCCCCACGGGCTGCGAGACAGGTGCTCCAGCGCCAGATAGGCGACCAGCGTGACCGCCGAGACGACGGCAAGGTTCGACAGGTTGAACAGCAGCGGCGTCTCGGCGAGGCTGCCGAAAGGGCGCGGGATGAAGCCGATGCCGAACGGACCGCCGGTCAGTTTCTGCGCATTAAGCGCGACCAGTTGCACGACCACGGCGACGCCGAAGGTGGTGATGGCAAGGTAGTCGGATCTGAGCCGCAACGTGGCGATGCCCGTCAGGGCCGCGGCGATGCCGCCGACGACCATGGCGCCGACCCAGCCGGCCAGGATCGGTAGCCCAAAACCGCCCAGACGCGCGGCATCGTCCGGCGTCGTCAGCAGCGCCGATGTATAGGCGCCGATGGCGACGAAGCCGGCGAGCCCGACATTGAAGAGCCCAGTCAGCCCCCATTGCAGATTGAGCCCCAGCGTGACCAACGAAAAGATCAGCGCCGTGGTCAGGAAGAAAGCGCCATAGCCGAGCAGGTCCATCAGCGTTCCCTCACACCAAAAAGGCCGATCGGCCGCACGAACAGCACCGCCATCAAGATGATGAAGGAGACCGCCGCGCGCCATTCGGCGCCGATCAGTTGCACGGCGCCCGCTTCGGCGAGCCCGATGATCAACCCGCCGAGCACGGCGCCCGGGATGCTGCCGATACCGCCGAGAATGGCGGCGGCGAACATCGGCAGCAGCATGTCGAAGCCCATGAACGGGCGGATCTGCACCAGGATGCCGATCATCACGCCGGCGACGCAGGCAAGCGCTGCGCCGAGGACCCAGGTGACACGCACCACCTTGGCGACATCGATGCCGACGATGCGGGCAAGTGCCGCATTCTGGCTCAGGGCCTGCATGGACCGGCCGGTCTGCGTGCGCGTCATCAACAGGTGTACGCCCAGCACCAGAATTGCTGTCAGCAGCAACAGCGCGATCTGGTCCGGCGTGATGCGGATGCCGAAGCCGACCGGCATGGCGATCTGGATGGCGCGGCTGAAATAGGTCGGGCGTGAGGTGAAGGTGAACTCGAGCAGGCTTCGCAGCGCCATCGAGGCGCCGAAACTTGCCATCACCACGATGATGGCCTGGCCCTGAGAGCGCAGCCGCGCGAACAGCACCTTGTCGAGCAGCAGCGCCAGCAGGGCGGTGAATGCCATGCCGACGACCAGCGCGACGATGAGCGGCCAGCCGAAGGAAAGCGGGGCGATCGGCGCCACCTTGCCGATCGTCGCGCCGATGGCGCCTACGACGGCCAGCGTCGCATAGGTGCCCCAGGCCATGAAGTCGCCATGGGCGAAGTTCGAGAAGCGCAGGATCGAATAGGTCAGCGTCACGCCGATGGCGCCGAGGCCGATCATCGAGCCCGTCAGCAATCCGTCGACGATGAATTGCAGGTTCATGCCGCACTTCCCTTGCCTGAAGGCGCGGCCTTGCCGGCGCTGTCCGGGCGCTGGCCAAGATAGAGCTCGGCGACCACCGGATCGCTCCACAGTTCAGAGGCGATGCCCTCGTGCCGGTCCTTGCCTTCGACCAGCACATAGGCGCGGTCGCCGATGGCGAGCGCCGCCTTGGCGTTCTGTTCGACCAGCAGGATGGTGACGCCGGACTTGCGGATGCCGGCCAGCATCTCGAACACCATCGAGACGAATTTCGGCGACAGGCCGGCCGACGGCTCGTCCAGCACCAGCACCTTGGGATGGACGATCAGCGCCCGCGCCACGGCCAGCATCTGCCGCTGCCCGCCCGACAGATTGCCGGCGGCGATACGGCGCTGGCGCGCCAGGTCCGGGAAGGTCGCGTACATCTCGTCGATGCGGGCGGGAACCTCGCGGCGCTCGATAATGCCGCAGGCAACCCTGAGATTGTCGTCGACCGACATCAGTGGAAACACGTTCTCGGTCTGAGGCACGAAGGCGAGCCCAAGCCGCACCATGGTGTGGGCCGGTGCGGTGGTGATATCCTTGCCGTCGAGGAGAACGGTGCCGCCGGTGACCGGGACGAGACCGGCAATTGCCTTGATCAGGCTCGACTTGCCGGCACCGTTGGGGCCGAGAACGACGACGATTTCGCCCTTCCTCACCGTGATCGAGGCACCGCGCACGATCGGCACGCCGGGCTCGTAACCGGCTTCGAGGTTGCGGACGTCAAGCACGGTCCCGCTCATGCCGCGCCCCCGAGATAGGCCTCGATGACGCGCGGATCGCGCGCCACCTCGTCGGCCGTGCCCTCGCACAGAAGCTCGCCGCCCGCCATCACCAGAACGCGATGGCAAAGCCGGGTCACCATGTCGATGTTGTGCTCGATCAGAAGAAAGGTGATGCCGCTTTTGTTGATGTCGCGGATGCGGTCGATGATGACTTCGAGCAGCGTGGCGTTGACGCCGGCCGCGGGCTCGTCGAGCAGGATGATGGCCGGGTCGGCCATCATCACACGGGCAAGTTCGAGCAGTTTGCGCTGGCCGCCGGAAAGCACCCGCGCCGGTTCGTGCGCCAGCCGGGTGAGCGAGACGAGTTCAAGCAGTTCGGCAGCCTTCTCGGCGGCTGCCTTCTCTTCGGCGGCGACCCGCCACGGGATCAGGAAATTGGCGAGCAGCCGCTCCCCTGCCTGACGTTGCGCGGCGAGCATGACGTTTTCGATCAGCGTGAGATTGGGCAAGGGCCGGGGAATCTGAAAGGTGCGCCCAAGACCGCGGCCAATGCGCAGGTGCGCTGCTTCGCCGGAGACGAGCGCCCCGTTGAGACGTATCTCGCCGCTTGTAGGCAGGATGCTGCCGGCGAGCAGGTCGAACATCGTCGTCTTGCCGGCGCCGTTGGGGCCGATCAGGCCGAGGATCTCGCCCGAGCGGACCTCGAACGAGACATCGTTGACGGCGACAAGGCCGCCGAAACGCCGCACGACGTTCTTTGCTGCCAGAACCGGCGCCTGGGTCTCCGTCCCATGCCGTTTCGCCGTGTCGTTCATCAAGCCCTCTGGCCGAAGCGATCTTTGCCGCTTTCTGATTTTTTGATTTGTGATCACACTTGCTTTGATCACGCTAATCAGCTTTAATTTTCTCCGCAAGCCGAAAACAGGCCAGGCCGCCGAAAAGGCCAAGATCGGGAACGCCATGCAAAGGGCTGCTGTCGAGCGCACCAACGAGGTCATCGCCGCGCAACTCGCGCCGGTCGGCCGCGAGACGGTGCAGGACCGCGTCTATTCCGAATTGCGCCGGGCGCTGATTGGCGGTCTCTTCGAGCCGAGCCAGGTTCTGACCATACGCGGCCTTGCCGATGCGCTGGTCACGTCTACCATGCCGGTGCGCGAGGCGCTTGGGCGGCTGATCACGGAAAAGGCGCTGGAAGCGCTTCCAAACCGCTCGGTGCGGGTGCCGCCGATCACGCTGGAACGGATCGACGACCTCCTGCGCGCCCGTGCCCTGATCGAAGGCGAAGCAATCGCGCTTGCCGCCGCGCGCATGGATCCGCGTCAGATCGCCACCATCGAAACCATTCTCGGTGAATGGGACGAGATGCGGGCGCTGAAGCACAAGAAGGATGTCGACCGCGAGGTGACGCTCAATCAGAGCTTTCATTTCGAAATCTATCGCGCCTGCGGTTCCGCCGTGCTGATCCCGATGATCGAGAGCCTCTGGCTGCAGTCGGGACCATGCATCCGAGTTGCAATCTATGCCTTTTCCGAGGCCGGCGAGGTCGACACCGCCCATTATCATCGCAGCATCGTCGCCGCGCTTGCGGCGCAGGATGCCCAGGCCGCACGCGAGGCGCTGGTGGCCGACATCAGCCGCCCTTTCGCTTTCCTGCGCGACAAGCTGAAGTTGACGGCAAAAGCGGAGTGAATGCCTGATATGACCAGACGCATCATCAGGATAACCGAGCCGCATTCCGAGCTGTCGGTGACGGCGCAGTTGCTGCCGGAAAAAGCGCCAGAGAACGCAACGTTCCTGTGGTCTTACCTGGCCGAGCCGCGCGTCGTCGCGGGCATTCATGCCATGTGGACCGGCCCGGAAATCTCCTGTCCGATCCCCGCGGCGCATCTGGACGGCGAGGCCTTTGCCCAGGCCTTGCCGGCGGAGAACGCGACGCTGACGCCGCAGCCCGGCGACATCGTGCTTTCCTATGTGCCGCCGCGCATGTGGGGCGGCAACCCGCATGCGATCTTCGACATCGGCCTGTTCTACGGGCAAGGCGCGCGCCTGCTGTTTCCGATCGGCTGGCTGGCGGGGAGCGTCGTTGCGCAGGTGCTGCCTGAGCAACGCGATCAGTTCGCATCTGCCTGCGGCATCATTCGCCGCAATGGCGCCTGCGACGTCACCTTCGCGCGGCTGGAGAGCTGAAATGGCTGAACGCGACGACAGCTTCGAACTTTTCGACCTCCGCGTCGAGGCTGTCGTCCCCGAGGGCAAGCCGGTGTATTGCGGCGCCAGGCCCGGCGACTATTTCGAGCTGAAAGGCGAGATGCTGTCGATGCCGGTGGGCCAGGGATTTTCGATCTATTCCATAGCGGCCGTGCTGCCGCTGCTGGCGGCGAAGCAGCGCCCCACCCATGCCAATGACTGGATGACCTCGGATGCCGAGATCGCCTGTCCCGATCCCAATTGCGCCAGCAGGCTCAGGATCGTCAGGACCGGCAAACGGCGGTTCAGCCACGCCGAGACCACGGCGGTGCCGCTGCCGAAGGAGAGTGAGCAGAGATGACCGCCAAGACTTTCGAACTCAGCCCCGGCTACACAATCTCGCGCGTCATTCGCGGTGGCTGGCAGTTGGCCGGCGGCCACGGCGCGGTCGACCGTCAGCAGGCAGTATCTGACCTGATCGCCACGTTCGACGCCGGCATCTGGACCTATGACTGCGCCGATATCTACACCGGCGTCGAGGAGCTGATCGGAGCGGCGCGGCTGCGTCTGGCCAACGAACGTGGTCTCGATGCCGCCGCCAGGATGAGGGTGCACACCAAGCTCGTGCCAGACCTCGAGCGGCTCGCCGGCATCAGCCGCGATTACATCAGAGGCATAGTCGACCAGTCTCTGCGGCGGCTGAAGACCGAGCGGCTCGACCTCGTGCAGTTCCACTGGTGGGATTATTCAGTGCCTCGCTATGTCGACGCGATGGGTTGGCTCGACGAGCTACGGCTGGAAGGCAAGGTGCGCAATGTCGGCACCACCAATTTCGATACGCAGCGCCTTGGCGAGATCCTGTCGGCCGGCGTGCCAGTCGTCAGCCAGCAACTGCAATACTCCGTCCTCGACCAGCGTCCGGCGGCGAGCCTCGCCGCGCTCGCGGCACGCAACGGCGTCAGCTTTCTCTGCTACGGTTCGGTGGCCGGCGGCTTTCTCGGCGACAGATGGCTCGGCGTCGCCGAGCCGGACATGCCGCTCGAAAACCGCTCGCTGGTCAAATACAAGCTGATCATAGACGATTTCGGCGGCTGGGAGCTCTTCCAGGCCCTGCTCAGGGTGCTGAAGCGGATCGGCGACCGCCACGGCGTCGACATCGCCACTGTCGCCAGCGCCTGGGTGCTCGAGCAGCCGCAAGTGGCGGCCGTCATCGTCGGCGCCCGCAACCAGGCGCATGCGCTGGCCAATGCGAAGATCATGGATGTCGCGCTCGGGGCCGAGGACCGGGCGGAGATCGGCGCCGTGATCGCCCAGAGCCGGGGTCCCCTCGGCGACGTCTACACGCTGGAGCGCGACCGTCACGGCCGCCACGGCTCGATCATGCACTACAATCTCAACGCGGCCCGGCCATGAGCGCCACCACCGAAAGCCTGTTTTCGCGGGCCAGCACCGAAATCGTCGAGTTGCATCGCTTCTTCGTCGACTGGTTCGTCGCATCGCGCGCCGGCAAGGCCGATTTCAGCCGCTTCGAACGCGTCATGGGCGAAGGCCTGGCCATGGTCACGCCTGACGGCACGGTCCTCGATCGCGATGCGGTGGTCGACCATGTCCGCGCAAGCTGCGCTTCCTGCGACGAAGCCTTCGCCATCTCGATCGAGGACATCCGGCCGGGCTGGCAAACCGGCGGCGCGATCGTCGTGCTCTATGTCGAGGCGCAGTTGCGAGGCGGCAAGCATAGCCGCCGTCAGTCGAGTGCGCTCTTCACCACCAATCCATCGGCGCCCAACGGCGTCGAATGGCGACATCTGCATGAAACCTGGCTGCAGATGCCGGAAAGCTGAACAGGCTCCAGGCGTGAAATTTGGTTCGTGTAACTCGATTCGTGTAGCTCAAGGGGAACAACAATGAGAAAGACGATACTCCAACTCACCACCGCGCTCGCTCTCGTGACGATCGCCGGCGCGGCCCATGCCGCCGACTGCAAGATCACGGTCGGCCTGGTCATGGAATTGACCGGACCGGCCGGTGAATACGGCCAGGCCGGCGCAAAATCGGTCGAGATGGCCTTCCGCGACATCAACGACGCCGGCGGCGTTCGCGGCTGCGATCTGGTGACCGACACGCGTGATAGTCAGAGCCAGGGCAATATCGCCGTCGATGCGGCGACCCAGTTGGTTCAGGTCAAGAAGGTGCCGGTGATCATCGGCGGCATCATCTCCTCGGTGTCGATCCCGATCCTGACCTCGGTCACCGCCCCGGCCAAGATCGTGCAGGTCTCGCCGGCTTCGTCCTCGCCGACGCTGACCGCACTCGGGCGCGATGGCAAGACCAACGGCATCTTCTTCCGCACCATCACCTCCGATGCGCTGCAAGGCGTGGCCGCCGCGAAATACGCCATCGACAAGGGCTTCAAGAAGCTGTCGATCATCCATGTCAACAATGATTTCGGGGTCAACATGGTGGCCGAATTCTCGCGCGCCTACAAAGCGCTCGGCGGCACCGTCGTCTCCGACACGCCCTACAACGAGAAGCAGTCGAGCTATGCCTCGGAAGTCACGGCGGCCATGGCCGGCGAGCCCGACGGGCTTTATCTCGTCAGCACGCCGGTCGACGGCGCCACCGTCGCCCGCACCTGGATTTCGCAAGGGGGCGTGCAGAAATTCCTGCTCAATGACGGCATGAACAGCCCGGACTTCATCGAGTCCGTCGGCGCCGACTATCTCAAGGAGGCCTATGGCACCTCGTCCGGCACCAGCCCGACCGCCTCCACCGACTACTTCACCAAGAACTACAAGGAGTTTTCGGGCATCGAACCGTCCAATCCTGCGGCCGACCGTTCCTATGATGCCGGCGCCATTGTCGGCCTGGCAATCGCCATCGCCGGCTCAGAGGATCCGGCCAAGATCAAGGACGCCATGTACAAGGCGGTCGATCCGGCTGGCGCGCCGATCTTTGCCGGCAAGGACGAGTTCGCCAAGGCGCTCGGATTGATCAAGGAAGGCAAGCCGATCCGCTACGAAGGTGTCATCGGCCCGGTCGCCTTCGACAAATATGGCGACATCACCGGTCCGTTCCGCCTGTGGAAGATCGTCGACGGCAAGGTAACGACCGACGGTGAAATGACCACCGACGACGTCAATGCCCTGCAGGCGAAGCTCCAATAGGCCGTCACATCAGGCAGCCCGGCATCGATCTCTCGATGCCGGGCTGCTCGCAACCTGCCTTGGCCTTGCGCTCTGAAATTCATGTCGTCCACAACAAGGGCTGCGGGCTTCATTCTCCCGACCCGCGTGACAGCCAGCGCCTGCGTCTTTCGCGCTGTTCGGCGAGCTCGGCCTCGTCCCAGTAGCCGATCAGCACGCCGGGCTCGATCAACGGATCGAAGTGCCGCATCCTGTCGTCGTTTCCCGTCAGCCATTCCTCGGCGGCGGTGATGCGGTTGTTGGGCAGCGCCAGCCAGCGGAACAGCGCCTGCCGCAGTCGTTCGATGTCGGCCGCCGCCGATGCTTCGGTGCCGAGGTCGCGCAGCTCGTCCGGATCACCGTGCAGATCGAAGAACATCGGCGCCAGGCCCTCGCCATGGACCAGTTTGAAGCGGCCGTCGGTGATCATGTAGAGCTTGCAGTCGGCGACCGGCATAGCGAGCTTCAGCCGCGCGGCATCGCCGCCATAATCGTACTCGCTCACCGCGTGCCGCCGCCAGTTCACGTCCTGGCCTGCCAGCAGCGGCAGCAGCGACCGGCCCTCGAGAACATGCGGCTTCGCCTTGCCGCCGAAGAAGTCGAGGAAGGTGGGCGCGAGGTCGATCATCTCCACCAGCGCATCGGACGTCGTGCCGCGCGTCGCGTCGGCCTGCCGGCGCGGATCGCAGACGATCATCGGCACCTTGGCCGCGACGTCGTGGAACAGGTATTTTTCGCCCAGCCAATGGTCGCCGAGATAGTCGCCGTGGTCGGAGGTGAACACGATCATCGTGTTGTCGAACAGGGCGCGCTGCTCCATGAACTCGAACAATCCGCCCAACTGATCGTCGATCTGCCTGATCAGGCCCATATAGCAGGGAACGACCCTTTCGCGGACCTCGTCGCGGGAGAAGTTCCTGGAATAGCGCTCCTGCTGGAAGGCTTCGAAGATCGGGTGAGGCGAGACGCGTTCTGCTTCGCTGCGCACGACCGGCTTTATGTCGGCCTTGCCGTACATGTCGTGATAGGGCGCCGGCACGATGTAGGGCCAGTGCGGCTTGACGTAGGAGAGATGCGCGCACCAGGCTTCGCCCTTTGCCTCGGCCTCCTCGATGAAGCGCATGGCGCGGCGCGTCATGTAGGGCGTTTCCGAATGCTCCTCGGGAATGCGCGCCGGCTTGTCGGCATGGACGAGCAGCCAGCCGTTGAAATTCTCGCCGTTCTCGCCTTCACCGGAATTGGCCCAGTGCTCCCACGGATTGGCGGCATCGAAGCCGTGCTCGCGCAGATATTGGTCGTAGGCCGGGTCGGGATCGTAGGCGGACGACGGATGCAACCCGTCGTCGCGCTCGAACGGTTCGAAGCCGCATTCGGCGACGCGCACGCCGATGATGGACGTCTTGTCGATGCCGAGGCGCTCCATGCCTTCCTCGTCGGCCCTCATATGCGTCTTGCCGATCAGCGCGCAGCGCACGCCGATCTCGCGCAGATGCTCGCCGAGCGTAGGCTCGCCGACCCTGAGCGGCACGCCGTTAAGCGTCGATCCGTGCGAGCGGACATAGCGGCCTGTATAGGCACTCATGCGCGAGGGCCCGCACACGGTCGATTGCACATAGGCGTTGGTGAAGCGCACGCCGCGGCTGGCCAGCCGGTCGATATTCGGCGTGTGCAGGGTCTGGTGTCCGGCGCAGCTCAAATAGTCGAAGCGCAGCTGGTCGCACATGATGAAAAGGACGTTGCGGCGGTCTGTCATTGGTCGTCCGTCATTGTGGTTCGCGCAAGACCGGTGTGCCAGAACGGCCGATGTCCTACAACGATGCCTCAAAATATCATTTTACCCAACCAGATGCCTCATGCACTGTGGGAGCCGGGAGGGTCGAAATCGTGCCGTTCGTCACCATTGGCGGCCTTGCGCTGCACCACCGCTATATCGAGGCGACCGGCACCGCGCGGCCGGTGATCTTCATCAATTCGCTGGGTACCGATTTGCGCATCTGGGACGATGTCATCTCGCAATTAAGCGGTGACATGCCTCTGCTGGTCTACGACAAGCGCGGCCACGGACTTTCCGATATCGGCAGCGGCATCCGGTCGATCGATGATCATGTCGACGATCTCCTGGGCCTCATCGATCATTTCGATCTCGGCAGGGTCGTGCTGTTCGGCCTGTCGGTCGGTGGCTTGATCGCGCAGCGGCTCTATACCCGTCATCCCAGCTGCGTTGAGGCTCTGATCCTGTCCGACACGGCGCACAAGATCGGCACGGACGAGAGCTGGAATAAGCGTATCGCCACCGTCGAGCGCGACGGGATCGAGGCGATAGCCGACGGTGTGATGGAAGCATGGTTCACGCCCGGCTTCCATGCCGCGCGTGCGGCCGACCTTGCCGGTTGCCGCAATATGCTGACCAGGCAGGCGCTGCCGGGTTACATCGGGACATGCATGGCGGTCCGCGACGCCGACCTCACCGAGGCCGCGCGGCGTATCGCGGTGCCGACACTTTGCATGGTCGGCGACCAGGACGGCTCGACACCGCCCGATCTCGTCCGCTCGCTGGCAGCGCTGATCCCCGGCGCCCGCTTTGAAATCATTCCTAATGCCGGCCATATTCCCTGCATCGAACAGCCGGAGGCGGTGGTCGCGCTGATCCGCGATTTTGTCGCGTCGCCTCCTCCGGGGCAGAAACCTTTGAGCGCGGCTACCCCTTGATCGCCGAGCCGACGATGGAATCGACGAAAAAGCGCTGCAGCAGGACGAAGAGGATGAGCGGCGGCAGCACGGCAAGCGTCGCGCCGGCCATCACCAACCCGGTGTTGACGGCGCCTCTGTTGTAACTCAACAGCCGGCTGAGGCTGATGACGATCGGATAGGCGTCGGCGTTGCCTTGCAGCACGGTCAGCGGCCACAGATAGCTGTTCCAGTGATAGACGAAGGCAAACAGCGCCAATGCCGCGATCGCCGGCGCCACGCTGGGCGCCACGATCTTGAACAGGATCAGCAGTTCGGAGGCGCCGTCCATGCGCGCAGCGTCGATCAGATCGTCAGGCACGCTTGCAATGAACTGGCGCATCAGGAAGATACCGAAGGCATTGGCGAGGTTGGGCACGATGATGCCGGCGAGGCTGGCATTGAGGCCGATCGAGCCGACGAGGCGATAGAGCGGGATCAGCGTCACGATCGGCGGCAGGAACATGGTCGCGATCAGCACCGAGAACAAAAGCGAGCGGCCGGGGAAGTGGTATTTGGCGAAGGCGTAGCCGGCCATCATGCTGGTGATGAGGATACCGGCTGTGGTGATCGAGGCGATGACCAGGGAATTCCACATAGAACGGCCGACATTGACCACGCCCGAAACTTTCCCGTAGGCGTCGAGGCTCGGCGTGTGCGGGATCCACACCGGCGGCACCTGCATGCTCTCGGCCGGAGTCTTGAGACTGGACAGAACCATCCAAACCAGCGGAAAGGCCGACGCCACGGCCACGAGCAGCATGAGCGTGGCCAGCAGCGCCTTGCGGCCGGCGGGGCGTCTGCGCGGCAACCGGCTCGACGATCCCGCGCTCATTCCTGATCCTTCCGGTTGGCAAAGGCGAACAGAGCGCAGACCACGACGATCAGCGACAGCATCAGCATGACGGCCATGGCCGAACCCAGTCCGCCCTGCGCGCGCTCGATGCCGACGCGGCGTATGTGATAGGTCAAGACATTGGTCGAGCCGACCGGCCCGCCCTGCGTGATCAGCGCCACCGGCTCGAACACCTGCACGGCGTTGATGATGGCGATCACCGCGCTGAACAGGAGTGTGCGCCGCAGCAACGGCAAGGTGATGAAGCGGAACTGCTCGAACCGGTTGGCGCCGTCGAGTTTTGCCGCCTCGTAGAGGCTGCCGGAAATCTGGGTCAGCCCCGCAATCGCCAGCACCGTGAAATAGCCGACCTGCTGCCACACGTTGAGCAGGACGATCGAGATCAGCGCCGAGCGCGGGGACGACAGAAAGGGCTGCGGGCCGACGCCGATCAGGCCGAGCATCTGATTCAGCGGCCCTTCACCAGGCGAATAGAGTTTCGACCACACCAGCGCCACCGCGATCATCGGTACCACATAGGTGGAAAACAGCACGGTCCGCAGCGCCGTGCCGCCGCCAACATCGTGCTGGTGGACCATCAGCCCGAAGGCGACCGAGAGCGGCAGGATGAGGATGACGGAAAGCGCGGTGTAGATGGAGGTGTTGATCAACGCGCCCTTGAAGTCGCGTCCGACCGATGAGGCGCCGAAAATCTCGCGAAAATTGTCGAAGCCAATGAAGGCCGCATTGGAAAAGGCGTCTGCGTCGACCAGTCCTGGAAGGATAGCCAGACGGTGAGCAGCATCGGCAACAGGATGAAGATGCCGATCAACGTCACGGCGGGCGCCAGCATGATGCCCGCCGAGGCACGGTACCTGTTGATCATGGTTCAGTCTACTTGGCGGCGCGCTCCAGGATCGAGGCGGCGTCCGCCTGTGCCGTCGCCTGCGCATCCTTGGCCGAGACCTGGCCGTACTGCAACGCCTCCAGCGTCTGCTGCAGGGATTCCGAGAACTCCTGTCCGCCCGGCACGACCGGGAAGGGCTTGGCGTCGGCCAGCACGCTGACATAGCCCGACAGGAATTCCGAGCCGAGCTTGTCCTTGTGGGCCTCGATATCGGAGCTGCGCGAGGGCAGGATGCCCATCGACATCAATATGTCGGACATCGCCGAGGCGCCGTTCTTGCCGGATTTCGGATTGTTGAGCCAGGCCAGGAATTCCCATGCGGCCTTCTGCTCGGCCTCGCCGGCATTGACGTTGACCACCGTCATCCAGGAATAGGAGATCGAATGCGGCTTGTCGCCGCTCGGGCCGACGGGGATTGGTGCGGTGGCGATATCCGCGAACCTGTCGCCCATGCCTGCCTTCAGCGCGCTTTCCCACCAATTGGCCATGATGATCATGCCGGTCTTGCCGGAGACGAAATTGTCGAGGAAGGGGCCAGTGGTGTTGGCGTCTGCCGTCGCCATGGCCGGCACGCTGGCGCCCGACTTGATGAGATCCTCATAGAGCTGGAAGGTCTGCGCGGCCTGCGGAGTGTCCAGCGCCGGTTTGCCGTCCTTGACCAGGTCGCCGCCATTGGAGACCAGCAGCGAGGCGAAGGGATGGACGACGCCCGCCGCCCAGGAATTGATCATGCCGAAACCCTGCTGGCCGGCATCCTTGTTGGTCAGCTTCTTCGCCGCCTCCTTGAACTCGTCCCAGGTCTTCGGCGCAGCGGTAATGCCGGCCTGCTTGAACAGTGCCTTGTTGTAGTTCAGCGCGTAGACGTCGATCTCGTTGGGAATGCCGTAGAGCTTGCCGCCGACCGACGCGGCGCTCACCACGCCAGCCGGCCATGCTCCCTTGACCTCTTCGGCGACGGGGTCGGGGGCGGGCGCGACGAGCTTGTCGCGGGCGAGCTCAGGCAACCAGAGATCGTAGATGCCGCCGATCGTGGGACCGTCCGCGCCGCCGCCCTGGGAGCGCAGCGTGGTCAGGAGATCGCCGAAGGGAACGGCGCGCACGGTGACGCTGACATCTGGATTTGTCTTCGCATAGTCCTTGGCCGCCGCTTCCAGCAATGCGACCGTCTCCGGCGACCAATGGGTGAGATAGGAGATGTTGACCGACTGCGCCCAGCCGCTGGCGGGCAGGATGGCCAGGCTCGCGGCCAGAGCCAGTTTCGAAGTCCAGGCAAGAGACATCCTCATCCTCCCTCAGGCTAGCGATCACGATGACGTTATGACAACATGAAGCATTGGCGCAAGGGCCCGATTGCGAAAAAGCTGCGCATGGCGCTGTCCCTGATTTCTCTGCTGTCCGTTCACATACGAAATTTACGGTGGAAATACAGTTAGCTGTGAAGGAATCATGGTTGATTGGCTTAGCCCAGCCGTTCCCGGAGGGAGTGTCAGACCTCTTGCGGAGGCTGCTATGTCGTTATAATGACTTTCCTGAGGAATGACTCTCCGCGGCGTCGATAGGGCCGCGGGACGCCAAGGACAGATAAAAATGGGAGACTGGCAATGAGCATGCTTTCAATTCACCGACGCGCAGCCCTTGGCCTGATCGGCGGCCTTGCCGCCTGCGCCGGCCTGTTCACCAGCCTGCCGGCGCGGGCCGACAGCACGGTGACGCTGTGGAGCTGGCGCACCGAGGACGAAGCCGCGATGCGCCGCATCTTCGATGCCTTCGAGGCCAAGAACCCAGGCATCAAGGTCAACATCCAGTTCACGCCGGATGCCGACTACCAGAACCGCCTGAGCACGGCGTTGCGTGGCGGGCGCGGGCCCGACATCGCCCAGCTCAAGGCCTATGGCGAATTGCAGCCTTTCGTCGAGGCGGGCTATCTCGACGCGCTCGACGAGAGCGTGCCGGAACTGAAGAGCATGCCGGACGCAGCCCTTGGCGGCGCGCGTGGGCGCTCCGACGGCAAGCTCTACGGCGTGCCCTATTCGGTGCCGATGATGGGCGTCTTCTACAACAAGGATATCTTTGCCGCGCAGGGCATCGAGGTCCCCAAGACCTACAAGGATTTCGTCGCCGCCTGCGACAAGCTGAAGGCGGCCGGCATCACGCCGATCGCCACCGGCGGCGCCAACGGCTCGGCGTGGGAGTTGGAGATCGGCGTCGGCGTCATCGGCCCGACCGTCTACGGCCCCGGCTTTTACGACGAGATGATGACCGGCAAGGCGACCTTCGAGGATCCGCGCTATGTCGCGGCGCTGAAGCGCTTCGCCGAGCTGAAGCCTTATTTCCCCGACGGCTTCGCCGGGATCGACTACACCACCGCCACCCAGCAGTTCATTGGTGGCAAGGCCGCGATGTTTCTTGGCGGTTCGTTCGAGAATGGCAGCTTCAAATCGCAGAACCCGAAGCTGAAATTCTCGATCTTCCCGTTCCCGGCCGACGATGCGGGGGCAAAGCTCTACACCTCGGCCTTCTCGGACGGCTCCTACGGCCTCGTCTCCGAAAGCGCGAACAAGGAAGCCGCGATCAAGGTGCTGGACTTCATGGCCTCGGCCGAATTCGCGCAGATGTTCGCAGACGAACTCGGCTGGCCGCCGGCCCGCACCGATGTCACGGTGAAGGACCCGGTATTGGCCGAGATGATGGAGATGTCGAAGAACTCGACGCCCTACCTGACGCTGGTCGGCTTCCGCTGGCAGTCGCCGACCGCCTCTTCCGTCCTGCAAGCGGAGATCATCGACATGGTCGAAGGCAACATCGCACCGGAGAAGCTGGCGGCCGACATGCAGGCCGCCGTCGCCACCTGGTTCAAGCCGAAGCAGTAAGGAGCCGGGCCGGCCGCAATGCGGCCGGCCTCCCACCGGGCAAGCCACGCATGATCGATCGTCGCCGCAAAAGCAGCCTGAAGCGAACGCAGCAGCGCATGGCCGTGCTTTTCATCCTGCCGGCGCTGGCCGTCTACGCCCTGTTCGTCCTCTATCCCTTGGCGATGTCGCTGTGGGGCAGCTTCTTCATCTGGAAGGGGCTGCGCATCACCGAGTTCGCCGGCCTGTCGAATTTTTCGCGCCTGTTCGTTTTCCCCAGTAGCGCCAGGCTCTACGGCGCGCTCTGGCACAACACCGCCTGGTTCTTCGGCATCATGGTCTTCCAGAACGGCATCGGACTGCTGTTCGCCTGGCTGCTGTTCCTGCGTGATCGGGGTGCGGCCTTCTTCCAGTCGGTGTTTTTCTTCCCCGCGGTGCTGAGCCCGG
The DNA here is from genome assembly GCF_006442845.1 of Mesorhizobium sp. B2-4-2. Lineage (NCBI taxonomy): Bacteria > Pseudomonadati > Pseudomonadota > Alphaproteobacteria > Hyphomicrobiales > Phyllobacteriaceae > Mesorhizobium > Mesorhizobium sp. B2-4-2. The sequence goes on from NZ_VFVM01000001.1 coordinate 202,112, forward strand.
TCATCGTCGGTGCGCTGTGGCGCCTGCTGTTGGCGCCGGGCGGCGTGGTCGAATGGGCGCTGAACGGGCTTGGCCTGCATCAGGGCAGCCTGACCGTGCTTGGCAACAGCCACACCGCGCTGGCCATGCTGGTCGCCGTCGACGCCTGGAACTGGATGGGCCTGCCGGTGCTGATCTACACGGCGGGCCTGCGGCAGATTTCGGGCCAGATCTTTGAGGCGGCGAAACTCGACGGCGCCGGCAATGCGCGCATGCTGTTCTCCGTCGCGCTGCCCTTGCTGATGCCGGCGCTGGGCACGCTGACGACTTTGTCCTTCATCAACACCTTCAACCAGTTCGACATCGTCTATGTGATGCAAGGCGTACAGGGCAATCCGAGCTATTCGACCGACACGCTGGTGACCTATTTCTACAGGCTGGCCTTCGGCGCGGAGGGCGCCGTCGGCATCACCGATATCGGGCTTGCTTTGGCGTTGGGCACCATGCTGTTCCTCATCCTCAGCGTCGGCACGCTGTTGATGCTGCGCTTCTTCGACCGCCGCACGGTGCAGCTATGAGCACGCTGGCCATCTCAGGCAGTCCCCTGATCTCGCGCCGGCTTTCGCGGCTGCCCGGTTGGACGGTGCTTGCCGTATGGACGGCGGCCGTGCTGCTGCCGCTCTACATCCTCGTCGTCTCCTGCTTCAAGTCGACGGCCGAAATCTACGACAACCGGCTCGGCCTGCCGACAAGCTGGGCCTTCGACAATTTCGTCAACGCGTGGACACGTGCCGAGCTCGGCCACAATTTCATCAACAGCCTGATCGTCACCGCCGGCGCGGTCATCCTCACCATCGTCGTCTCGGCCATGGCCGCCTATCCGCTCAGCCGCTATCGGCTGGGCTGGAACGCCATCATGCTCGGCCTGTTCCTGTCCGGCATCATGCTGCCGATAAGGCTCGCCTCGGTCGAGCTGTTCACGCTGATGCGCAATCTCGGCCTGCTGGATTCCCTGACCGGACTGATCCTCGTCTATTCGGCGATCCGCATTCCCTTCGCCGTCTTCATCTTCGCCAATTTCATGCGCGTCCTGCCCTCCGAACTCGACGAGGCGGCACGCATGGACGGCGCCGGCGAGGTCCGCATCCTGTTCCAGATCATCCTGCCGATGGTGAAGCCGGCGGTGTCGATCGTCGCCATCTTCACGGCGATCGCCGTGTGGAACGACTTCTTCTTCCCGCTGATCTTCATCTTCGACGACCGCTACAAGACCGTGCCGCTGGCCATCAGCGTCTTCGTCGGCCAGTACCGCACCGATTGGGGCCTGGTGTTCGCCTCGCTGGCGATCTCCATGGCGCCGATCCTGATCATGTATTGTCTGCTCGCCCGCCAGATTCGCGAGGGCGTCGGCGCCGGGGGAGGCATGAAATGATCGAGGACAGGATTTATGCCGCCAAATCCATCCTGGTCGTCGGCGCGCATGCCTTCGATGCCGAGGTGATCGCCGGACCGCTGGCGGCGGCCGCCGTACTGAGGGGCACCACGGTGACGTTCCTGCACCTGAGCATGGGCGAGCAGGGCCATCCGTGCCTGATTCCCGAGCACTATTGCGCGCAGAAGGAAGACGAAGCGGGCAGGGCGGCCGCGCGCCTCGGCGTCGCCATGCGCAATCTTGGCCTGCATGATGCGTTCCTGCCTTCCGATGACGAGACGGCGCTGAAACTGTGCGATGTGATTCGCGAGCTGAAGCCGGAAGTGGTCATAACCCATTGGCACGGCAGCTGGCACAAGGACCATCGCGCCGCAGCCAAGCTGACGCAGACCGGCATCTTCTTCGCCGCCTTGCCAACCGTTGCGCGCGACCATGCCGCCTTTACGCCGGGCTTGCTGCTGTTCGGCGAGAACTGGGAGGACGATGACGGTTTCCGCCCCGAGCATTTGGTCGACGTCAGCGACGGCTTCGAGGCGTGGAGCGAGGCGGTGAATGAATACGAGCTGGCGCGGGGCCTGAGCAGCTTCCCCTATGTCGATTACTACAGCGCGCTCTATCGTCTGCGCGGCTGCCTGCGCGGCACGCGCCATGCGCAGGCCTTCGCGGCGGCCTCGCATTCCTGGAACGCCGGCAGCGGTCTGTTCGCGCCGCCGGCTGCCGGAGGGCGCCGATGACGCGGGTTCTGGCCATCGATCTCGGCGGCACAAATCTGCGTGCCGCCGTCCAGTCCGGCAATGTCAGCGCGCTGGAGAGGCCGAGCCACGAACCGGCGCCGGCAAGCCTTGATGCCTTCGTCGCCCGTATCACGGCGCTTTGCGCCGAGGCTGGCGCGGTCAAGGCGTTGGGCCTGGCGGTGCCAGGTCTCGTCGAGGGGTCGGTCTGCCGCTGGATCCCGAATCTCCCTTGGCTCGACGGTGTCGACATCGCGGCGCTGTTCCCACAGTTGCGCGTCGCCGTTGGCAATGACGCGCAGATCGCCCTGCTGGCGGAAGCCGTTGAAGGCACCGCGAAAGGCATGTCGGATGCGATCCTGCTGGCAATCGGCACGGGTATAGGCTCGGCGGTGCTCGCCAACCACCGCATCGTCGCCGGCACGCATGGCGGCGCCTGCTCGTTCGGCTGGGCCTGCGCCGACATCAAGGACCATGGCGAGGAGCGCAGCGGCTGGCTGGAGCGCGTTGCATCGGGCCGTGCGCTTGACGCGCTTGCCGGCCAGGTCGGCCTTGCCAACGGCCGCCAGCTGATCGCGGCTGCCCAGGCGGGCGAACTCGCGGCACAGACCTTGCTCGAGCTGCCGGCGCGCCGGCTGGGCACCGCGCTTGCCGGCGCCGTCGCGCTGCTCGACCCCCAGGTGATCCTGGTTTCCGGCGGCCTTGCCGATGCGCTTGACGTCATCGGACCGCCGCTGCTCGCCGCGCTGCGGCGCCAACTGCCGCCGCATCTGCGCGGCATTTCTCTCAAGGCTGGCGCGTTCGGCCCCGGCGCCGGCCTGGTCGGTGCGGCAGTGGCCGGGCAGGCCGGAAGCGGGTGGAGACAGATCCGATGAGTGAAGCCAGTTTTCAGCAGCCGGATCGCAGAAGGCCCGAGCCGCTCTGGTATCAGGTCGAGGAGGCCATCCGCGCCATCGTCAAGAGCGGCGAATGGGCGACGGGCGACCAGATCCCAGCCGAAGACCGGCTGGGCGCGCTGTTCGGGGTCAGCCGCATCACGCTGCGCCACGCTTTGCGCAATCTGGAGGAAAGCGGATTGCTGCGCCGCGAACACGGACGCGGCACCTTCGTGCGCTCCACCACGCTCGTCGCCGGCACCCGCGAACTGACGAGCTTCACTCAGGAGATGGGCAATATCGGCGTCGTTGCCGGCTCGCGCCTGCTCGATTGCAGCCTCACCACCGCCAATGCGGCAGCGGCCGGCGCGCTGGAGATTGAGGAGGGTGACCCGGTGGTGCGCATCCGGCGGCTGCGGCTCGGCAACAACGAACCGATCGGCATCCAGACGGCGCAGCTCTCAGCCGCACGTGTGCCGGGCTTCCTCGACGCCGGCCTGCTGCAGGGATCGCTGTACGAGGCGCTGGAGCGCCACTACGGCATCGTGCCGGTGGCGGCGCGCGAGAATTATCGCGTCGGCGCGGTTGGCGCGGCGGATGCCGAGCTGCTCGATCTGCCGGTCGGCAGTCCGGCTTTCGTGGTCGAGCGTATCGCCACCGACGAGCGCGGTCCGTTCGAGTTCACCGTCTCCATCATGCGCGGCGACCGCTACGAGATACGCTCGACGCTGCGCGCCGGGCGCGTCCCGTCAAATCCGCGAAGCTGATCCATCATCACCCAAGCAGACACTTAACAGGAGTACCCACGTGTCCGACCTCTACATTCACCGTCTCGCCGCCCTCATCGACCAGGCAGCGAAAACCAATGAAGCGGCCTTTGGCCAGGCAGCCAGCCGCTTTGCCGACTCGCTTGAAGGCGGCGGTCTGATCCATCTCTACGGTTCAGGCCATTCGGTGCTGCCGGTGCAGGAAGTGTTTCCGCGTTACGGCAGCTATGTCGGTTTCAACCCGCTGACGGACCCGCGCGTGATGTGGCACAATGTGCTCGGCGCCGGCGGCGTGCGTGAGCTGCTGTGGCTGGAGCGCACCGAGAAATACGCCGAAAAATTCCTGGATCATCAGCCGCTCAACAAGGGTGACTCCATCATCATCTTCGGCCACAGCGGCCGCAACTCTTCCGGCATCGATACGGCGCTCTATGCCAGGAAGCGCGGCATCTTCGTCGTTGCGGTCACCAGCAAGAACAATCTCGACAAGCCCGCGACGCACTCCTCCGGCAAGCGACTGGCCGACGCGGCCGATCTCGTCATCGACACCTGCTCGCCGATCGAGGATGCGATCGTGCCGGTCGAGGGCTGGAGCCGTCCGGTCTCCGGCTCTTCGACGGTGCTCGCCATGATCCTGGCGCATGAGCTGATCGCGCGTACCGCCGAGCAGCTCGCCAAGCGCGGCATCGAACTGCCGGTCTTCGCCTCGCCGACGATCGCGGGCGTGACCCTGCACGACACCGATGTCATCTACGGCGTCTACCGCGAACGCATGCTGGAAGCACAGAAAAAGCACCTGCCGGCCTTCCAGGCGACGATGCGGGGAGAATGATGTTCGGGGCGGGAGGCGTCGCGGACGCCTCCCGCCCATGGATGCGCCCAATGCGAACTTATCATCGTCGATGCAAGACCGGGCCTATCCCCTTGGCTTCCTTCCGAAGCTTCAGTGTCGCTTTGAAAGCGTCAATAAATAATTTGACGCGCGTAATGACTCTGCGATCTATTCGGAACCGTTAAAACTTGACTGGACAAGTTCGGTCGAGCATTGCTGCTTCCAGGCAACGGCCACGTGACTCGTGTCGGCCGGGGCGGCGGGCGAGGGCAAGGGACCCTGAATATCGATGGCGGAAAAGACGCACCGCACGATGGATGACTTCGCCCGGGCGTGCGGCGTGTCACGGCCGACCCTGTCGAAATATTTCGATGATCCGGCGAGCGTCAAGCCGGCGACGCGCACCCGCATCGAGGCCGCGCTTCGCTCCTCGGATTATCAGCCGAACCTCTTCGCCCGCAATCTCAACCGCAAGCGCACCCGCAATGTCGGTATCGTCGTGCCGGCGATCACCGATCCGTTCTATGCCGAGATGGTCAGCCGCATTGAACTGCGCTGCCGCGACGAAGGTTTTTGGCCGATCGTCATCTCCTCGCACGGTTCGCCCAGGCTTGAGTCGGAATCGGTCAAGACGCTCACCTCGCTGAAGGTGGCCGGCGCCATCGTGGCCCCGCTGGGATCGGTTTCCGAGCCGGGCGTCTTCGAACGGATGGGCAAAGACATCCCGATCGTTTATTTCGACACCTATATCGAGGGTGACACGCCCTTCGTCGGCAACGACAACCACCAGAGCACGTCGATCATGGTCGATTATCTCTGCCGGTCCGGCGAGCCGCCGGTGTATGTCGACATCCCGCACGTCAACCACAATTCGGGCGAGCGACTGCAAAGCTATACCGAGACGATGCGGGCCGCCGGCGTTGAGCCTGTCGTCATCAACGCGGCGCGCGACTACACCTGGGACTTCGAGCGGATCGGCCATGAATGGATGGAAAGGACGCTCGACAAGGGAGGCCTGCCTGGTCGCACGATCCTGTGCGCCAATGACCGGCTCGCCTTCGGCATCATGTCGGCCGCTTTCACGCGCGGGCTGAAGATCGGCCGCAAGCCCGATTGCGACTTCCGTGTCGCCGCCCATGACGACCACCCGTTGAGCCGCTACACCTGTCCGCCGCTCACCACCATGGCGCAGGACTTCGCCGCAATGGCCGGCCGCAGCGTCGAGATCCTGCTGGCCTTGCTCGACGAGGCCCGCCCGCCCGCGCATGACCTCGTGCGAAACGTCAAGCTCGGCGCGACCCTGGTGATGCGTCAGTCGGCCTGAGCGCGCGTCTGCAATTGGAGCCAGGCCGCGGCCTCGCTCATCGCTTGCCGCGCGGCGAGAATGTAGCGGCCCATCGAGACGAAGCCGTGGATCTGGCCCGGCCAGTGCCGCAGGACCAGCGGCACCCCTTCAGCAAGCAGGCGTTCGCCATAGGCGGTCCCTTCGTCGGCCAGGATATCGTGACCGGCGGTCACGACAAACGCCGGCGCCGCGCCTGCAAGGCTCGGTGCCAGCAGCGGCGAAACGCGCCAGTCCTTGATGTCGTCCGGGGTGCGCACATAGTGGTCGCGGAACCAGGCCATGGTGGCGGCGGTCAGTCCAAAGCCGTTGCCGAAACGGCGGTAGCTGTCCGCCGTCTGGCGGGCATCGGTGTTGGGATAGATCAGGATCTGGGCGGCAAGCGGCGGTGCTTGCCCGTCGCGGGCGAGCAGTGCCAGCACGGCGGCAAGGTTTCCACCGGCGCTGTCGCCGGCAACGGCGATACGGGCAGGATCGATGCCGAGCTCCCCGGCGTCTTGCGCGATGAAGCGGAGCGCTGCCGCGCAGTCTTCGAGCCCGGCGGGGAATTTGTGCTCTGGTGCCAGTCGATAATCGGGGCAGACGACGAGGGCATTGGCCAGATTGGCCATCCAGCGGCAGATCTCGTCATGCGAATCGAGATTGCCGATGACCCAGCCGCCGCCATGCAGATAGAGCACGGCGCGCGCGCCGGTTCGCGGTGCGCCGATGCCGCGATGGATGCGGATCGGAACCGGGCCGTTCGGTCCGTCGATCTGCCGCTGCGACGTCGCCGCGACCGGCTCATGTTCGCCCTGCTGCGCCGGGAACGAAGCGTTGTAGGCGGCCCGCGCCGCCGCCACGCTGCCGTTCTCGAACGGCTCACCACCGGCCGCGCGGCCGATTTCCAGGGCACGCAGAGCATCAGGATCGAGCGTCATCGCAATCTCCGTCATGATTGCATCTAGGCGAGCAGGCCGCGCGCCTCGTCCTCCGAGAGTAGGGCCGGCTGGACGACATCGCCAGCAATGTCGACCGGGCTTTTCATTTCGCCGGAGCGCAGGATCGCCTCCATGATCTCCAGCACATGCAGCGCCAGAGTGCCGGACGCCCGGGGCGTGGCACCTGTCGCGAGCGAACGCACAAGGTCGGCGACGCCGAGCATGCGATAATTGGCGCGGTCGGGCGCGGCATAGGGCCAGTTGCGGGCGCCGTAGAGTTCGCCCTCGCTGGGGAAATCCTTCCACTCGGCGCCGCGCTCGGACAAGGACACGGTGCCGCCGAACGTGTCGGGGTCGGGCAGGCGCAGCGAGCCCTCCGTGCCATGCAGTTCGATCGGATGGTTGGAGTGCTTGAAGACGTCCCATGAGGCGCCGAAGGTGACTGTCGCGCCTGACCGGAATTCGAGCAGCGACAGCACGTTGGTCGGCGTGCCGACCTTGAAGGTCGTGTTCTTGAACGGTCCCTCGGCTGATATCAGCCGCTCCTGCTGGCCAAGCGTCGCCATTGCCATGACGCGTTGGACGGGGCCGAGCAAATTGACCAGCATGGTCAGATAGTAGGGGCCCATGTCGAACACCGGGCCGCCGCCCGGCTGGTAGTAGAATTGCGGGTTGGGGTGCCAGTGCTCCATGCCGCGGCCCATCATGAAGGCGGTGCCGGTCACGGCGCGGCCGATGGCGCCATCGTCCATCAGGCGGCGCGCCCGCCGGCCGGCGGCGCCGAGGAAAGTGTCGGGGGCCGAGCCGAGCAGCAGCCCCCGCTTGGCCGCCTCCGACACCAGGCGGCGCCCGTCGCTGGCCGAGGTCGCCAGCGGCTTTTCGGTAAACACATGCTTGCCCGCCGAAAGCGCCGAAAGCGAGACCTCGAAATGTGCAGCCGGGATGGTCAGGTTGAGGACGAGATCGATCTCGGGATCGCCTAGCATCGCATCGACGCCGAGCGCACGAATGCCATATTCCTTGGCGCGCAAGGCAGCCATGTCGGCCGAGATGTCGGCGCAGGCGCGCAGCTCGATGCCGCCGAAAAGCGCGGCATTGCGCAGGTAGGTCATCGAGATGTTGCCGCATCCGACGACGCCGATCCCAAGCTTCGTCTTCGATTGTCCGTGCATTTTCTTGTCGTTCCTCCGATGCGGCCACGCTCTGCCCGATCCGTTGCCCGCCAATGGATCATTCCTCGCAGCCGCTATACAACATATTGAATATTGACGCGCGTAAAATTTTTATAGACCATGCGAAATCCAGGGGCGCCAAGGAAACCCAGGGCGGCGTCAAGGAATGAACGACATGACGAAGACGAAGCTCAAGGTCGGCTGCCAGACCTTCACCTGGGAGATGCTCGGCAAGGCCTGGACCGGCGGCCCCGACGATCTCCTGAAGGCGATCGCCGATGGCGGCTATGCCGGCATCGAGATCACCGACACCATGATCGGCCGCTATGCAGGCAAACCGACGGAGTTCGCCGCGGCGCTTGGAGCATCCGGCCTGACGCTGGTCTCCTTCGCCTTCGGTTCGAAAAGCGGGTTCACGCTGAAGGACGAGATCGGCGCCGACCTCGAAGCCGCGAGGCGCTGGATCGATTTCGCTGCCGCCTTCCCAGGTGCGCTAGTCTCGATGGGCTCGGCGACCGTCGTCTCCAACGGCTCGCGCGACGACAAATTCGCTATCGCCGCGGAGGTCTACAACAGGGCCGGCGAGATCGGGCGAAAGGCCGGCGTCCAGGTCGCAGTGCATCCGAGTTCGCACCACAACACGCTGCTGTTCGACCGCGCCGACTACGACGCGATCTTTGCCTTGCTCGAACCCGACCTGGTCGGCTGGGTGCCCGATACCGGCCACATATTGCGCGGCCACAAGGACATGGCCGATACGCTTACCACCTACCGCGACCGCATCCGCTACATCCATCTGAAGGACGTCGACGCCAAGGGCGATTGGGCGATGCTGGGTAAAGGCGTCTGCGACACGCCTGAAGTGATCGAGATCGTCGGTGCTGCGCCGCGCTTCAACGGCTGGCTGGTGCTTGAAGAAGAATCCGACACGGCCGCGGCCGATCCTGCCGGCGCGGTCAAGACCAACCGCCAGACGATGCGCGGCTACGGGGCCTGAGACGGTGATCAGGAAACAGGACAGGCGCCTCAGGGTCGGCGTGCTCGGCTGCGGCCCCATCGCGCAGTTCGCGCATCTGGAATCCTGTGCAAAGGCCAGCAATGCCGACCTCTACGCCATTTGCGACGCCGCACCCGACCTGCTCGCCCGCATGGGCGCCACCTACGAGCCGCGGAAGATGTATGCCGACTATGACGAGATGCTCGCCGATCCGGAGCTGGAAGCGGTCATCGTCGCCACCTCGGACGCCTATCACGTGCCGATGTCGATCAAGGCGCTCGACGCCGGCAAGCATGTGCTGTGCGAAAAGCCGATCGGAACTTCGGTCGAGGAAGGCGAGGCGCTGGCGGCGGCGGTGAAACGCTCCGGCAGGATCCTGCAGGTCGGCCACATGAAACGCTTCGATCCGGCGCTGGAGGCGGCGCGCGACTTCGTGCGCGACGAAATGGGCGAGGTGCTGGCGCTGAAGGCCTGGTATTGCGATTCCACCCACCGCTACACCAATACGGATGCGGTGCAGCCGCTGCCTGTCACCAGCAAGCTGGCGAAGAAACCGTCCGGCAATCCGAAGGCGGATCTCCGGCAGTATTTCATGCTGGCGCACGGCTCGCATCTGGTCGATACGGCCCGCTTCCTCTGCGGCGAGATCACGGCCGTACGCGCCCGTCTCAACGAACGCTTCGGCGCCTATTGCTGGTTCGTCGAGACCGAGTTCGCCAGCGGCGCGCTCGGCCATCTCGATCTCACCGTCGCCGTACGCATGGACTGGCACGAGGGTTTCCAGCTCTATGGCGAGAACGGCTCCGTCATCGCCAAGACGTTCAATCCCTGGTACTTCCGCGCCAGCGAGGTCGATATCTTCCATGAGAAGGGCGCGACCTCGCGAAAACCGCTCGGCGCCGACGGCCATTTCTTCCGCCGCCAGCTGGAAGGTCTCGCCGACACGGTGCTGAACGGCGCGCCGATGCGCGGTGCCAATGTCGAGGACGGCATTGCCTCGATCCGCGCCATGGTCGCCATTGCCCGCTCCGTCGAGACCGGCGAGCGGATCGAGCTCGCTTCGGTCTCGGGTGCGGTCTGATGCGTCTCGGCATCTTCGCCAAGACCTTTGCGGGCACCGAGCCGGCTGTTGTGCTGGAAGCAGTGCGGCAGGCGGGCTATGAGACGACGCAATTCAATCTCGCTTGCGCCGGCCTGCCGTCGATGCCCGATGCGGTGCCTGACGCAGCCATTTCGGCCATTCGCGCCGCCGCCCGATCAACAAGCGTATCGCTCGCCGCCCTGTCAGGCACCTACAACATGGCGCATCCAGACAAGGCGGTGCGCGACGATGGTCTTTGCCGCCTTGCCGTCGTCATCGATACAGCCGCCGCCCTCGACATTCCGCTGGTCACGCTCTGCACCGGCTCGCGCAATGCGGCCGACCAATGGGCCTATCATCCCGACAACGCCACACCGGCCGCCTGGTCCGACATGGCCACTGAGATGGAAAAGGCGCTGGCGCTGGCCGAAGGGGCAGGCGTCGATCTCGGCATCGAGCCCGAACAGGCCAACATCGTCACCTCGGCGAAGGATGCCACCCGCTTGATCGCCGACATGGGCTCGAAGCATCTGAAGGTCGTGCTCGATCCGGCGAACCTGTTCGAGCATGCGACGCCGGGCGAGGCGCGCGCCATCGTCGCGGCGGCGATCGACGAGGCCGCCGGCCATATAGCCATGGCGCATGCCAAGGACCGGCATGCCGACGGCCGCTTTGCCACAACAGGGGAGGGCATTGTCGATTTTCCGGATTTCGTCGCGCGGCTGAACACTGTGAAATTCGATGGCCCGCTTGTCACGCACGGACTGTCGGCCGACGAAGCTCCCGCCGTTGCCGCCTTTCTGCGCCGCCTGCTCCGATGAGCGTCGCACCGACGACCATGCTTCGCGACGATGCGGCGCTTCGTGTCTTCGACACGGAGCAAGGCAGGCTTCCCGTCGTCTTCCAGCACGGTCTCGGCGGTGACGCCGCCCAGGTGGCGCAGAGTTTTCCCGACGGCCCGTCGCGACGCCGGCTCACCGTCGAATGCCGGGCGCAAGGCGGCTCCGGTGCCGGCCATAAGCGCCCCTTTTCGATCGCCATGTTCGCCGACGACGTGCTGGCCGCCGCCGATGCGGCCGGCATCGAACGCTTCGTCGCCGGCGGCATCTCGATGGGTGCGGCGATCGCGCTGCGCCTGGCCGTCCGGCATCCCGAGCGCGTCACCGGCCTGGTGCTGGTCCGTCCGGCCTGGGCCTTCGACGCGGCCCCTGAAAACATGCGTCCCTATGCGGAAGTGGCCGAGCTCATCCGAAACCGTCCGCCGAACGAGGCGCGCGCCGTCTTTGCCGCTTCGGCCACGGCCGCCCGGTTCCGCGCCGAGGCACCCGACAATCTGGCTTCCCTTCTCGGTTTCTTCGAGCGCGACAATGCAGCGGACTTCGCCGAAATGATGCAGGCAATCGCTGGCGATGGGCCCGGCGTTTCGCGGGCCGCAGCCTCTGCGCTCTCAATCCCCACACTCGTCGTCGGAAGCGGCGTCGACCTCGTCCATCCCTTGGCGACTGCCCGCGAACTGGTGAAGACAATCCTCAACGCGATCTTCACCGAGGTGACACCGAAGGCCACCGACAGGGATCGCCACTTCGCCGAAATCCGTGCCGCGATCGGCGGCTTTCTCGATAAAAATTTCAACAACCAGGACCAGTCATGATCTCGAAACCCCTGTCAGGCCCGGCCGCTATCGCCGCATTGCCGCGCGATCGTCTGATCGCTGAATTCTCGTCTTGGTCTGCCAATCTCGCCAATTTCGAGAGCGACTTGAAGCGCATCGAACCCTATGTCGACCTTCACCACATCGATGTCGCTGACGGCCACTTCGCGCCGTCCTTCCTGTTCTTCCCCGATCTGGTCGCTAGCATCGCCAAGCTGACGGCCAAGCCCCTCCATGTCCATCTGATGGTCGACGGGACAATCGTCGAGGAACAGACGCGCCAATTCATCGAGGCCGGCGCCGACATGATCAGCGTCCATGCCGAGAATGGCGAAGCAGGATTGCGCGCCGTGCGGCTGGCGCGCGAACTTGGCGCCGAAGCCGGCGTCGTGCTGCGGCTGGAAACGTCCGTCGAAGCGGTGAGGCCCTTTGTGTCCGAAGTCGCGTTCGTCACGCTTCTGGGAACCGCGATCGGCGTCAAGGGGCAAGGCCTTTCGGAGAAAGCCTGTGACAGGCTGGGCGCTGCCCGCGCCATCCTGAGGAAAGCCGGCCGCGAGGCGGACGTGGTTCTTGCCGCCGACGGCGGCATCCGCCACGAGACGGTGCCGCTGCTGCGTGCCGCGGGCGCCGAGACCGTCGTTCTTGGTTCGCTCGCCTTCGGTGACAAGGATCTGGCCGGCCGCATCGGCTGGCTGCACGGGCTGAAAGTCGCGGCATGAGCAACGAGGCCGCTCTCGCGATCGATCTTGGCGGCACCGAGCTTCGTGCCGCCCTGGTCGACCATGATGGCAAGATACTGGCATTCGCGGCGGTGCCGACACAGGCGCAGGCCGGTCCCCAAGTGGTGATCGGCCAGATCGAGGCTCTCGCCGCGACCATCCATGCCGAGGCGCCGGCCCTCGCCATCCTCGGTGTCGGCGTCGGTGCGCCGGGACCGCTCGATCCGCTGGCCGGCATCGCGGTCGGGCCGCCGACGCTCGCCGGCTGGCTGGACGTGCCGCTGGCCGACATCCTCGAGCGGCGGCTCGGCTTGCCGGTGCGGCTGGAGAACGACGCCAATGCCGCGGCACTTGGCGAGTGGCGCTTCGGCGCCGGCCACGGTGCCCGTTCGCTTGTCTTCGTCACCGTCTCGACCGGCATTGGCGGCGGCGTCGTCGTCGACGGGCGCATCCTGCACGGCCGCCGCGGCCTTGCCGCCGAGATCGGCCATATGACCATCACCAATGAAGGCGAGCGCTGCATGTGCGGTGTCGTCGGCTGTTTCGAGGCCATCGCTTCGGGCACCGCGCTCGGCCGCCGCGCCAATGCCGCGACGTCGGCCTTCGACGGCTCGACGCTGCGCCGCCTCTCGGCCAACGGCGAGGTGACGGGCCGCCATGTCGTCGATGCGGCGCGGCTGCAGGACGATCTCGCCCTGGCCTTGCTCGAGGAGGAAGCGCGTTGGCTCGGCGTCGGCTTCACCAACCTCCTGCATCTCTATTCGCCCGACGTGCTGGTCGTCGGCGGCGGCATCGCCAATGGCCTCGATCTGATGGCTCCGGCAATAGAGGCGACCATCCGCCAGCGCGCCATGCGCGCCTATCGCGACGTGCCGGTGATTCAGGCCCAGCTCGGCCGCCACGCCGGGCTGGTCGGCGCGGCAAGCCTTGTCCTGTTCGACGACGGCACGGCTCGCGTGCCTGTCGAAGGGCCGAGCAGATATCCCGGACAGGAGGAGGGACACTGATGGCCGAGCTGCGCGGCGTGCGCCAGTCCTGCCGCCTCACACGGTGAACACACGAAAGATGGCCGGAGGCAGCGATGCCTCCGGCCATTTGCTATCGCTGTGCGACCGTGCGGACTACTCGGCTGGAACGATGTCCGCCGGCAGGCTGTCGTCGGCCGTTCCCGCCAGCGCCCTGGCGAGTTTGGCCTCGTCGAGTTCGCCTTCCCAGCGCGCCACCACCAGCGTCGCCACCGCATTGCCGACGAAGTTTGTCAACGCCCGGCATTCCGACATGAAGCGATCGACGCCGAGGATAAGCGCCATGCCGGCGACAGGCACGGCCGGCACCACCGAAAGCGTGGCGGCAAGGGTGATGAAGCCGGCGCCGGTGATGCCGGCCGCCCCCTTGGAGGAAAGCATCGCCACCAGGAGCAGCAGGATCTGGTCGCCGAAGGAGAGGTGGATGTTCGTTGCCTGCGCGATGAACAGCGCGGCCAGCGTCATATAGATGTTGGTGCCGTCGAGATTGAAGGAATAGCCGGTCGGGATGACCAGCCCGACCACCGAGCGCTTGGCGCCGGCCTTCTCCATCTTCTCCATCAGCGAGGGCAGTGCCGCCTCCGAAGACGAGGTGCCCAGCACCAGAAGCAGCTCCTCCTTGATGTAGCGGATCAGCGACAGGATGGAGAAGCCGTTGTAGCGGCAGACGGCGCCCAGCACGATAAACACGAACAGGAAAGCGGTCATGTAGAAGGTACCGACCAACATGGCGAGGTTGATGACCGAGCCGATGCCGTACTTGCCGATGGTGAAGGCCATGGCGCCGAAGGCGCCGATGGGGGCTGCCTTCATCAGCACGCTGACCAGCTTGAACATCGGCGCCATCAGCGCCTGCAGGAAATTGAGCACCGGCGCGCCCTTGTCGCCGACCAGCGCCAGAGCGATGCCGAACAGCACTGAAAAGAACAGCACCTGCAATATGTCGCCGTCGGCGAAGGCGCCGACGATGGTCGTCGGGATGATGTTCATCAGGAAGCCGGTGACCGACTGGTCGTGCGCCTTGGCGGCGTAGCTGTTGACGGTCGCGGCGTCGAGCGTCGCCGGGTCGATGTTGAAGCCGGCGCCGGGCTGCACGACATTGGCCACGATCAGGCCGATGATGAGCGCCAGCGTCGAGAAGGTGAGGAAGTAGAGCATCGCCTTGGCGGCGACGCGGCCTACCTTCTGCAGGTCGCTCATGCCGGCGATGCCGGTGGCGACCGTCAGGAAGATAACCGGGGCGATGATCATCTTGACCAGCTTGATGAAGGCGTCGCCAAGCGGCTTCATGCTCTCGCCGAGCGACGGATAGAAATGGCCGAGCAGGATACCGACGGTGATCGCCACCAGCACCTGCACGTAGAGTTGGGCGTAGAGCGGCTTGCGCTGCGCGGCGGGCGCGCGTGATTGGTCTGCCATGTGCATCTGCTATCTCCCTGGCCGGAGGGAACGGCACGCGCCGCCCCGCAAGACTTCTCCCATCGCGGCGCTCCGGTCGCTCGCCGCTGTCGAGAGTTTTGCAAGCGCCGTGCCAGATCGAGAAAAGGCCGGAACCCTGGATTTCCGGCGGTTTTGTCCCCGTTTCAATGGATGCCTGTGCGGATTTCCGCACTCACCCTTGTTTGCCTGGGCGGAGTTTCGCATTACAGTGGCTGCTGAACAGCGAACGGTGGAGAGGGCAGACGCCGCAGGCAGACACCGATAGCGCATCCCCGGAGTTCGCCGGCCGCGACCTGCTGCGTGAAGCTATGGCCAGGCTGCGTGACGGCCGCTGGCTCATTCTCCTGATCTGCCTGGCAATGCTGGCGGGAGCGGTCGCGATTGCCGGGCGCCTTGCCGCCAACCAGGCTGCCGGCGATCTGCGCGACGGAGCACTGGCAGCCTTGCCGCTGGCGGCGGGCACCTTGACCGGCGAAATCGAAAAGCAGCGTCTCGTTCCCTTGGTGCTGGCACGCGACGATGCGGTGCGCGACGCGTTGCGCCGGGCCGGCAAAACGCAAGAGACAGCGCTCGACGACAAGCTCCGCGCCATTGCCGCCGACGCCTTGGCATCCGCCATCTATGTCATCGATACGGCAGGCATCGCGATATCGGCCAGCAACGCCGGCGAGCCGGGCAGCTTCGTCGGCATCGACTACAATTTCCGCCACTATTTCACCGACGCCATGACCAAGGGCGCCGCCAGCCAGTATGGCCTCGGCACGATCAGCGGCAGGCCGGGACTTTATCTCGCCAGCCGCGTCGATGACGGCAAGACGCCGCTCGGCGTTGCCGTACTGAAGGTCGAACTCGACGGCGTCGAAGCCAATTGGCGCTCCAGCGGCTTTGTCGTCTTCGTCACCGACGAGCGCGGTGTCGTGCTGGCGACCAGCCGGCCCGAGTGGCGGTTCCACGCGCTTGCGCCGCTCTCGGCCGCGGATGCCGCGACAGCTCACGAGCAGCTTCAACTCGCCGAAACCGGCTTCGAACCGCTGCCGATACGACGCGGTGCCGGTGACGGCCTGGCGACAATCGACAATGCCGGAAAATCGCGCCAGTTCGTCGAAGTGGTGCAGGACCTGCCCGGCGCCGTTCCCGGCTGGCGTCTGTGGCTGCTCACACCTGCCGATGCCGCCTTGACGTCGGCCGTCAACACGGCGCGCCTGACCACGCTGCTGGCGTTGCTGCTCACGGGTTTGCTTGCCTACGTGCTTCTCAGGCGCCGCCGTGCGCGCCGCCTGAGGCAGGAAGCGCTGGCGCGCATGAATGCCGAGCTGGAGAGCAGGGTAAGCACGCGAACGGCGGAACTGACCCGCTCCAACATGGCCCTTGCCGGCGAGATCGCCGAGCGCGAAAACGCCGAGGCCAAGGTTCGCCGGCTGCGCGACGACCTCGCCCAGGCCAACCGGCTTTCCATCCTCGGCCAGATCGCCGCCGGCGTCGCGCATGAGATCAACCAGCCGGTGGCGGCGATACGCACCTACGCCGAGAATGCCGGCCGCTTCCTGCATGGCGGCAAGGTCGAATCCGTCTCGGGCAACCTGACATCGATCGTGTCGATGACCGAGCGCATCGGCGCCATCACCAGCACGCTGCGCACCTTCGCGCGGCGACCAGGCGTCGCCGCCTCGCCATTGCCCGTGCGCGAAGCGATCGACGGCGCGCTGTCGCTCCTGTCCGGCCGCATCCGCGATTCCGGCGTGACCGTCGTCAAGCCGCGCGGCACCGCCTCGCCGACGGTCATGGCCAGCCGAATCCGGCTGGAGCAGATCCTGGTCAATCTCTTGCAGAATGCGCTGGATGCCCTGAAGGACCGGCCCGATCCGCGCATCGAGATCGAGCTTGCCGAGCGCGACGACAGGGTGCTGGTTTCGGTGCGCGACAATGGACCTGGCCTCGGGCCGGAAGCGGCCGGCAATCTGTTCATGCCGTTCCAGACCACAAAGGAAAAGGGGCTTGGCCTCGGTCTGGTGATCTCGCAGGAGATCGCCCAGGAACTGGGCGGCACGCTGCGCCTCGATCCGGGCAGCACGAAAGGCGCATCCTTCACCATAGATCTGAGGCGAATTGAATGACTGAGGGATCAGGGCTGGTCGCGCTCGTCGAAGACGACGCGGATCTGCTTCACGCCACCACGCAATTGCTCGAGCTTGCCGGCTTCGGCGTGATCGCGTTCAAGGCCGCGGAGGCAGCGCTTGCCGCCGTCGACCGGGATTTTCAGGGCGTGGTGGTCAGCGACATCCGCATGCCCGGCATGAACGGTTTGCAGCTGTTCGATCGGATCAGGGCGATCGACATCGACATACCGGTGATCCTGGTCACCGGACATGGCGATATTGATCTCGCGGTGGCCGCGCTCAAGGATGGCGTCTACGATTTCATCCCGAAACCCTATGCCGGCGAGCGCCTTGTCGAAGCGCTGAAGCGGGCAAGCGAAAAGCGGCGGCTGGTGATGGAGAACCGGCGGCTGCACGAGGCCGCCGCGCAGGCCGCCGACGGCCTGCCGCTGATCGGCGAGGCGCCCGCCATCCGCCGCCTTCGCGAGACCTTGCGCCAGATCGCCGACATGGATGTCGACGTGCTGGTGGAAGGGGAGACCGGCACCGGCAAGGAGGTGGTGGCGGATCTCCTGCACCGATGGAGCCGGCGCCGCGCCAAGCCTTTCGTGCCGCTGAATTGCGGTGCCCTGCCGGAGACCGTCATCGAGAGCGAACTGTTCGGCCACGAGCCGGGTGCGTTCACCGGGGCGCAGCGGCGGCGGATCGGTCGCATCGAGCATTCGAGCGGCGGCACGCTGTTCCTCGACGAAATCGAATCCATGCCGCCGCCGCTACAGGTCAAGCTGCTGCGGGTGCTGGAAACGCGCAGCCTCACCCCGCTCGGCTCCAACGAAACGCGCCGCCTCGATCTGCGGGTCGTCGCGGCAACGAAGGTCGATCTAGGCCGGCCGGACCAGCGCGGCGATTTTCGCGAGGATCTCTATTTCCGCCTCAACGTGGTGACGCTGCGCATCCCGCCGCTGCGCGAGCGGCGCGGCGACATCCCGATGCTGTTCGGGCATTTCCTAGGTAACGCCTCGCAGCGTTTCGGCCGTCCTGTCGCGGCCGTGAATGCCGCGGTGAGCGACCATCTCCAGTCGCATGACTGGCCGGGCAATGTGCGCGAGCTCGCGCATTTTGCCGACCGGGTCGCGCTTGGCCTCGGGCCCGACGAGGAGGCCAGGGCAACGTCCGCGCGCTTGCCGGAGCCCTCGGCGGCGCTGCCCGAACGGGTCGGCCGCTACGAGGCGCAACTCATCCGCGAGGCCTTGCGCGATCATGCCGGCGACGTGCGCGGGGCCATCGACGCACTCGGCGTGCCGCGCAAGACTTTCTACGACAAGCTCAAGCGCTACGGCATTTCCGCCTCCGAATTCCGCAATGGTGGCACCCCGGACCGGCACCCTGTTCGGGGACGGACATAGGCGTTGCGCAGGCGCTCCGGCCTTCGTAACTCTGTTCGTCTCCCGTTGCGCATTTCGGATGAGCCATGATCACGACACTTGAAACGACGGCAACCCCGTTGCCCGAGGAGCTCGCCTTTCTCGGCGAGCGGTTGATGGCGTTCAACGACGGCGATGTCGCCGCTTCCGAAAGGAAGGCCCTTGCGGTGTTCGTGCGTGATGAAGCCGGCGCGATTGTCGCGGGCATTTCGGGCTACACCGCCTGGGGCTGGCTCTACGTGCAATGGCTGTGGGTCGACGAAAGGCTGCGCGGCCGGCACATGGCCGGCACGATGCTGGACGCGGCTGAGAAGGAGGCGATGGCGCGCGGCTGCCAGAACGCCTGGATCGACACCTTCAACCCCAACGCCGCCAGGGTCTATCGGCGCCAGGGCTATCAGCCCTTCGGAACACTCGCCGATTTCCCCGTCGGCCGCAGCCGCGTCTTCCTGCAGAAAAAACTGTCGGCGGGCTGATCAACCGGCCAGCCGTCCGCCGCGCATCGGCTGCGGCGCGCCCGTCGTGCTGGGGAAACTGATCGGCAGGCCGCGCAGCACGCGCACCGCCAAAAAGGCAAAACACTCCGCCTCCACCGCGTCGCCGCTCCAGCCGAGGCTTTCGGCTTGCACCACCTCGACACCGGCGCGGCTGGCGATCATTGCCATCATCGTCGGGTTGTGGCGGCCGCCGCCGCTGACCACCAGTCTTTTCGGGCGGCTCGGCAGAAGATCGAGTGCCTTGCCGACCGCGGCGGCGGTGAAGGCGGTCAAAAGCGCGGCGCCGTCCTCGGCGCTCAGGCCATCCGCCATGGTGGCGCCGAAGTCGAAACGGTCCAGCGATTTCGGATAGGGTTTGGTCAAATAGGGGTGTTGCAGCAGCTTGGCGAGCCGGGCTTCGTCGACCGTTCCCGCCCGGCCAAGCGCGCCGTCGCGGTCCATTTCGCCGAGCCCCTTCGACCTGATGAAATCGTTGAGCGGCGCGTTGGCGGGGCCGGTGTCGAAGGCAACGACATTGTCGCCGCCGTCCCACCAGGTGATGTTGGCGACGCCGCCGAGGTTCAGCACGGCCACCTCGCCGCTGGCGCCGGCGCTGCGCATCAGCGCGGTGTGATAGGCGGCCGCCAACGGTGCGCCCTGTCCTCCGGCGCGCATGTCGGCAGAGCGGAAATCGTAGGCAATTTTGGTGCCGAGGATCGCATGCATCAATTCGCCGTCGCCGAGCTGCCGGGTCTGGCCGAGCCGGCCGATTTGCGGCGCGCGATGCAGTACGGTCTGGCCGTGGAAGCCGACGACGCCGATATCCGCCATCGTCATCCCATAACCTTCTACGAGCTCCTTGACCGCCGCCGATTGCGCGCGCGTCAGCGCCTCCTCGGCCTCGCGGAAGATCGCCGGCTCCGGTCCGGCAAAATTCCAGCCCCGCGCCTGCTTAAGCGTCTCTTCCAGCAGCGAGCGGATCGACGGGGGGTAGGGCATCAGCCGGTAGGTGCCGAAATCGTCGATGCGCTCGCCATCTGTCTTGATCAGGGCGACATCGATGTTGCCGTCCAGCACGGTGCCGGTCATCAGGCCGACGGCCCAGATGGATTCCATTATCGAACTCCATTGATGAGATCGCCGACCGCTTGGCGAAGCGCGACGATTCCGCTGTCGAAGTGACGTGTCGGATGGATCCGGTTGGTAAGCAAGGTCCAGGCCTTTCCCTTGTCGAAGTCGATCCACAGCCCCGTACCGGTAAAGCCGGTGTGGCCTATCGTTTGCGGGCCGCACAAAGCGCCGCCGGACCAGCCGTCATAGGGACGCTCCCAGCCATGGGTGCGGGTGGCGGACAAGGGCGTGCGCATCGGCGCGATCGACCGTTCGGATGCGCCGGTCAGCAGCCCTTGGGCGAAATCGAGCACCGAGGCCGCCGTGCCGAACAGGCCGGCATGGCCGGCCCCTTGCAGCGCCGCGCAATTGTCGTCGTGAACCTCGCCGGACAGAACCCGATGGCGCCAGGTGCAGTCTTCTGTTGCAGCGGCGAGATCTGGCTCGGCGGACCACGCAAAGCCCGGACCGGGCTCCATGTCGCGGATGGTTTTGCCCGACAGCCGCTCGAGCGCAAAACCGAGCAGGATGAAATTGATGTCGGAATAGACCGGATCGCGGGCCCGCCATTCCCGTTGCAGGATGAAGGCGCGCAGCAAGTCGGGGTCGCGCCCGTAAGTGTAGATCGGTTCGACGGCCGGGAAGGGCGTCTGGTGCCCGAGGCACTGGCGAAACGTCACCTTCCGCTCCCAGGCACTCGCGTCATATTGGCGAAGGTCCGGCAGCACCGAGACGAGTGGTGCGTCGAGATCGATGGCACCGTCCTGAGCCAGCGCCAGAATGCGCGGCGTGGTGAAGATCACCTTGGTCAGGGATGCCAGGTCGAACCAGGTCTCCTCACGCATCGGTCGCTGCTTAGGCACGAGTTGGGCTGAGCCGATCGCCCTGGTGATGCGGTCGCCATTCCTGTCAACGATGCCGAGCACGCCACCGGGGATGCGCTTGGCGGCAACTGCCGCTGCGAGTGGTTGGAACGCGCGGTCGAAGATCTGGGCGAGGTTGGTCAATGCGGGCCTCCTGAAAGGCCGAGTTCCGTCACACCCCCCTCTGCCCTGCCGGGCATCTCCCCCGCAAGGGGGGAGATTGGCAGAGTTGATGTCCCGCCAGCCTTCCACCATTGGAGATTGGCGAAGGCCGAGGCGACATCCGATCTCCCCCCTTGCGGGGGAGATGTCCGGCAGGACAGAGGGGGGTGCTGTCCCGCCGACCTAACCGAGCCCAGGGCACCATGCATCACCCTTCCACCCTCGCCATATGATCTACCCCAAATTCCTCCCATCTCGCCGGCGCCGGCTCAAACCCTTGCGGGCGCACCAGGGAAGGCACCTGGCGTGTGTCGATCTCGAAACGCTCATGCCGCCGGTCGATGGCCGGAACCGCTGATATGAGCTTCTTCGTGTAGGAATGTTTCGGCGCCGACAGCACCGAGGCCGCGTCTCCGATCTCGACGATCTGGCCGGCATAGATGACGGCGATGCGAT
Organism: Mesorhizobium sp. B2-4-2; assembly: GCF_006442845.1. Classification (NCBI taxonomy): domain Bacteria; kingdom Pseudomonadati; phylum Pseudomonadota; class Alphaproteobacteria; order Hyphomicrobiales; family Phyllobacteriaceae; genus Mesorhizobium; species Mesorhizobium sp. B2-4-2. The sequence continues at coordinate 223,662 of NZ_VFVM01000001.1, forward strand.
GAGCGACCCGCTCGACGACAGCCATATCGTGCGAGATGAACAGATAGGCCAGCCCGAACTCGCGCTGCAGGTCGACCAGCAGCTCCAGCACCTTGGCCTGCACTGAAACATCGAGGGCGGAAACCGCTTCATCCAGAACGACGACCGACGGGTTGAGCATCAGCGCGCGGGCGATGCACAGCCTTTGCCGCTGGCCTCCGGAGAATTCGTGCGGATAGCGCTGCAAACTGTTCTGCGGCAGGCCGACGCGCTCCAGCAGGCTCGCCATCCTGGCTCGCGTTTCGGCGTCCGCCCGGCCGCCATTGGCGATCACCGGCTCCGCCAGGATGCTCTCGATGCTCAGCCGCGGGTTGAGCGAAGCGTAGGGATTCTGGAAAACCATCTGCACGGGCTTGGCGCCGTGCTTTGCCGAGGCCGTCCGGGCGCCGACCGAGAAGCTGCCGCGCGTCGAGCGCACCAGCCCAAGGACTGCTTTCGCGGTGGTTGATTTGCCCGAGCCGCTCTCGCCGACAATGGCCAATGTCTCTCCCGGCATCAGGTCGAAGTCGACACCGTCGACGGCGTGCACCGCGCCGCTGGCATGGCTGAAGAAACTGCTCCTGAGCGGAAACCGCACCACCAGGCCGTTGACCTCAAGGGCCGGGTCGGTCCTTGTATTCTTGCCGCGCTGTCCGTCCGCGCGTGTCGCGCGGCCGTGGGCGAAATGCGGCACATCCCGTAACAGATGCTGCGTGTAGGCGTGCTGCGGCCTGTCGAGGACCTGGTTCAGTTCGCCCTGTTCCATGGCCTGCCCGTTCTGCATCACCATCACCTTGTCGGCGATGCCGGCGACAAGGCCGATGTCGTGGGTGATGAAGATCATCGACATGCCGCTTTCCTGCTTGAGCTCCGCAAGCAGCGCCATAATCTGCGCCTGTACCGTCACATCGAGCGCCGTGGTCGGTTCGTCGGCGATCAGCAGGCGCGGATTGCAGGCGAGCGCGATGGCGATCATCACCCTTTGCAGCATGCCGCCCGACAGCTGGTTGGGCGTGTATTTCAGCCGCCTTGCCGCATCGGGGATGCGCACCCGGTCGAGCGCGTCCCTGGCCGCCGCCGTGGCCTGCCGGCCGGTCAGGCCGCGATGCAGCCGGAACGATTCCTCGATCTGCGTGCCGATCGTCAGCACAGGATTGAGCGAGGTCATCGGCTCCTGGAAGATCATGCCGATCTCTGCGCCGCGAATCCCGGTCAGTTGCGGCTCGGTCGCGGTCGTCAGGTCGAAGAGACTGCCGTCGGCCCGTTTCAGCGTCATGGCGCCGCCGGTGATGCGGCCGCCGCCGAAATCGATGAGACGGTTGATCGACAGTGCGGTGACGGACTTGCCCGAGCCGCTTTCGCCGACAATGGCCAGCGTTTCGCCGTCGGCGAGATCGAAGCTGACGCCGCGCACCACCTCATTGGCTCTCGGGTCGCGGCCGAAGCCGACGCCCAGGTTGCGGACCGACAGAAGCGGGATCATGCGAGCGCTCTCCGCATCTTCGGATCGAGGATGTCGCGCAAGGCGTCGCCCAAGAGGTTGAAGCCCAGAATACTGATCATGATCGCCAGGCCCGGGAAGATCATCAGCCATGGGGCGGTTTCCATCAGATTGCGGCTGTCGCTCAGCATCAGTCCGAGCGAGGCGGCCGGCGGCTGCGTGCCGAGACCGAGGAAGCTCAGGCCGGCCTCGGTCAGCAATGCCCAGGCGAGCGCCAGCGTCACCTGGACGGTTAAGGGCGCGATCAGATTGAGCAGCAGGTGCCGCGTGACGATGTAGCTGGAGCTGCTGCCGAAGGTGCGCGCGGCGTCGACGAATTCGCGCGCCTTGAGCGACAAAGCAGGGCCGCGCACCACGCGTGTGAAAATCGGCATATAGACGACGCCGATGGCGACCACGCTGGTCCATGTGCCCGGTCCGGCAACGGTGACGATCAGCAGCGCCAGAAGAATGGCAGGAAAAGCCAGCAGCACATCCATGATCCGCATCAGCACGCCGTCCCAGCGACGCCCGAGCCAGGCGGCGGCGAGCCCAAGCACGGTGCCGGCAAGCGCGGCGAAGGCGACCGAAAAGAAGGCCACTATGAAGGACTGGCCGACGCCCGCCATCAGCCGGCTCGCCACGTCGCGGCCGAACAGGTCGGTGCCCATCGAGTAGGCGGCACTGGGCGCATGCAGCCGGTCGACCCGGTATTGCGTGATCGGATTGTGCGGGGTCAGTCCCAACAGGCCGAGGATGGCGACCAGGAGATAGACGCCGACGATCACGCCGCCGATACGGCCGCTGCTGTGCCTGAAGATGGCGCGCAGCATGCGCATCACTGCTCGCCCAGCCGGATGCGCGGATCGAGCGCGACATAGGCGAGGTCGACCAGGAGATTGACGATCATGAAGTTGAAGGCGATGAACAGCACGCTGCTCTGCACCAGCGCGTAGTCGCGCTGGAGGATGGCGTCGAGCACCATGCGGCCGAGGCCGGGCAGGGCATAGATCTGCTCGACGATGACCGCGCCGCCGAGGAGATAGCCGAACTCGATGCCGCTCAGCGTCACCACGGGGATCAGCGCGTTGGGGAGCGCATGTCGCCAGATGACGCTGCGCGCCGAGGCGCCCTTGCTGCGGGCGGTGCGCACATAGTCGTCGCTCAACACGTCGAGCATGGCCGAGCGCGAGATGCGGGTGACCGAGGCGGCGAAGGCGAAGCCGAGCGTGATGGCAGGCAGGATCAGCTGGCTGAGATTACGCAAGGGATCCTGCCAGAGCGGCGTGAATTCGCCCATGGCCGGCAGCACGCCGAAGCCGGCCGACAGCGCGTAGATGATCAAAAGGCCGAGCACGAAGCTCGGCGTCGACTGGCCGATCATAGCGACGACGCGCACACCGAGGTCGGACAGTTTCTCACTATGCGTGGCGGCGTAGATGCCCGCCGGCATGCCGGCTGCGAGTGCGATGATCATCGACAGCACGGCCAGTTCCAGCGTCAGCGGGAAGCGCTCGAGGATGACGTCCAATACCGGCCTGCCATAGGTGACGGAGATGCCGAAATTGCCGTGCAGGATGCCGCCGATCCAGCGCCAGTACTGGACGAACCAGGGCTGGTCGATGCCGAAATAGGCGGCGAGCGCATCGCGCTGTGCCGGCGTCAGCAGGCCGGCTTCGGTGCCCAGCATCGCGGTGATCGAATCGCCCGGCACCATCCGGATCGCCACGAAGACCAGGATCGACACGCCAAGCAGGACGAGAGGAAACGCCGCAAGTCGTCGCATCAGATAATTCACGCGAAGAAGACCTCTCGTCTAGAGCATGATGCCGAAAAGTGTGAAACGGTTTTCGGACGACATCATGCTCTATCCCTTTGATCTGGAGGCGGATTCAAATTTCAGGTCGATTCAACCTGAAATCATCCGTCTCCAGGGCCGCCCACGGCTACTGCTGGATGGTAACCTTGCTGAGGCTGAACAGCGTGCCCGTCGGCGTCGGCACGAACCCGGCGACGTTCTTCTGCTGGGCGGTATAGCTGTAGGACGTGTAGAGCCAGATCCAGGGCGAGACTTCGGCGAGGTGCTTCTCGAACTCGGTGAAGATCGCCTTGCGCTTGGCCGGATCGGTCTCGGCGCGGCCTTTCTGCATCAGGCTGTCCAGCGTATCGTCGATGTAGTTGGCCACCTTCTGCAGATTGCCTGATTTGGTCCAGTAGCGGTTATACATGGTGTAGGGGTCGGCGCGGCCGCCATTGAGCGCGATCGCCATGTCGAAATCGCCCTTCAGCCAGGCGTCGACATAGACGTTGAGCTCCATCATCTTGATGTCGAGCTTGACGCCGATCTCGGCGAGCTGCGATTGGATGACCTGGGCTTCTGCCGCCGCCGTCGGCGGCTCGCCGGTGGCGCCGATCACGGTCGCCGAAAAGCCGTCGGCAAAGCCTGCCTCCGCCATCAACTTCTTGGCCTTCTCGACATCACGCTTGTAGCAGAAGAGCTGGCTTGGATCGGTCGCAAGTGCTGGGATGGTCAGCGGTCCGGTGACCTTGCCTTCACCGAGCGCGGCGGTGTCCAGAACTTCCTGCCGGTCGATGGCGCAGGAGATCGCCTGGCGCACCTTGAGTTCGGTCATCGGCTTGCGTGACGGATTGAGCTGCAGCACGTTATAGGCCAGCACCGGCGCGCGGTTCAGTTGCAGGCTAGCCTCCTTCGGCACCAGCGTGGCGACGAGCGGATCGTTGAGCAGCGCGAAATCGACCTGCTTGGTGCGCATGGCGGCGAGGATCGCCGCTTCATCGGGCAGCACGCTGATTTCGATACCGTCGACGCCGGTCGCGCCGCCGGCCCATTCCTTGTTGGCGCTCAAGACTTCCTTGGCGTTGGGGTCCCATCTATCGAGCTTGAACGGGCCGGAGCCGACCGTTTTGGTGCCGATCGAGCCGGCCTTGATCTCGGCCGCCGGCACGATGGCCGCGTTGATGTCGCTCATCGCCGTCAGGATCGGCGCGTCGGGCTGCGATAAATGGAACACGACGGTTCCAGCGTCCGGCGTGTCGATGCTGGCGATCGACAGGAAGTTGGCGCGGGCGGCGGCGCCTGTCTTCTCGTCCAGGATGCGCTCGAACGATGCCTTGACGTCGGCCGGAGTCACGGCAGCGCCGTCCTGGAATTTCGCCTTGGGATCGAGCTTGAAGGTCAGCTCCTTGCCGTCCTTGGAGAATTCCCAGGAGGTGGCGATGGCCGGGACGATCTGCAGGCTGGCATCGACCCGCACCAGCGGCTCATAGATCAGCTCCAGGAGCCGCAGCGAGGAAAAGGCCGTCTGCTTGTGCGGATCAAGTCCCGTTGCGTCCTGCGACCAGGCCATGTGCAGCGTCGCCGCCTGCGTCGAGACCGTGGCGATGCCGAGCATGGCTGCCAGCGTGATGCCCGACAGCAGCTTTCTTGTGAGGTGAACCATTCTCGTCTCCCATCTTTGCTTGAACCCGATGCCCTTGCAGTTTCTGCGGACCGCTTCCAAGACACACGCGCTTTGGAGCATCGGCCCAGTCTATGCGGCTTCGCGCCGTCTTGTCTAAGCAGCTTCATGCCGTCTCGTCTCAAGCGCCTTCATGCGTCTTGTCGCTGATTGCCTTTCGCAGGAAACCCCCTGCCTTGGCGAGGGCTGCGCGCGCCTCCTCGACCTCAAGCCCGGTGATGGTCAGCAGGATCGCCAGCTTCACGTCGTTGCCGGTCCGGCCGAGCGCCTTGCGCGCCTGCGCCGCCGTGCAGCCTGTGGTCTGCATCACGATCCTGGTTGCCCTGGCGACCAGTTTCCTGTTGGACGGATTAAGGTCCACCATCAGGTTCTGGTAGCTCTTGCCGATGCGGATCATCGAGGCCGTGCTCAGCATGTTGAGCACCAGCTTCTGCGCCGTTCCGGATTTCAGCCGCGTCGAGCCGGTCAGCACCTCGGGACCGACGACCGGCGAGATGGCGATGTCGGCAATGCCTGCTATGGTCGATGCCGGATTGCAGGACAGGGCGACCGTCGTTGCGCCCACCTGCTTGGCATAATTCAACCCGCCGATCACATAGGGCGTGCGCCCGCTGACCGCGATGCCGACCACCACGTCGTCCGGAGTGAGCTTGATGTCCTGCAAGGCCCTGGCGCCCATCTTGGGATCATCCTCGGCCCCTTCGGTCGAGCGCACCAGCGCGTCGGGCCCGCCGGCGATCAGGCCAACGACCATGCCTTTCGGCACGCCGAAAGTGGGCGGACATTCCGAGGCGTCGAGCACGCCCAGCCGGCCGCTGGTGCCGGCGCCCATATAGATAAGCCGAGCGCCTTTCTGGAAGGCGAGGACGATGCGGTCGACCGCGGCCGCGATGTCCGGCAGCACCTTTTCGACCGCTGCCGGAACCACCCGGTCCTCGTCGTTGATCTTGCGCAGCACATCGATCGTCGGCAGCAGGTCGATGTCCATGGTCCGCGGATTCCGGCCTTCGGAAACCAGCCGGTCCAACTCGGACATCAAACCTTGCTCGCTCATCCCAGTGCTTTCAAATCAGTGCTTTCAAAAATCAGGCCGCTCAGCCTGTTCGGAAGTGGTTCCTCTTTGGCTCCGGCACACGCGTATTTCGTTATGCTACCCCGTTTCGTTAACGTCTTAGAATTCAATATTCGTTCCGTCAACGGAAAGATGGAATAAATTATTCCTGCCGCGCTAACGCTTGCCGAGCGACCTGCGGGCAAGAATGATCGCCCCGGAAACCGCGTCGCCATCGGCGGCTTTCAGGCGCCGGCGAACGTCGGGTGCGAGCCATGGTTCGAGCGGACTGGCGAGCCCGCCCAGCAGGGCCACGCGCGGCGCGCCTTTTTCGAACAGAACCCGCACCAGCGTGTCGATCTGTTCGGCGGCCTTTTGCACGATGCGCCGCCCTGCCGGATCGCCTTGGTCGGCGTGGCGCATCACCATCGGCGCCAGGGCCGCATAGTCGGTGGCGCTGGCGCGGTCCATCCAGGCCACGGCTTGCATCGGGTCGTTCTCGAAACGCTGCATGACTTCCGCCAGCAGTGCCGTGCGCTCATGCCGGCCGTCATGGGCGCGCAACGCCAGCTGCACGGCCTTCAGCCCGAGATCGGCGCCGCTGCCTTCGTCGGAGATCGGAAAGCCATAGCCTCCGGCGCGCAGGTCGCGCCCTTCGACGAAGCCGAGGCCGATCGAACCGGTGCCGGCGATGACGATGGCGCCGTCCTGGCCCGAATGCGCGCCGAGGCAGGCGGCGACGCCATCGCTGACGAAATCGATGCTGGCAAAGGGATGCGCGATCGCCCGCAGCGCCTCCAGCGCGCCCTTGCGGCCGATCCCGGCAAGGCCGATGCCGGCGTGAATCCGGGCGCTTTCCGCCGCGCCGAACCCTGCCTCCTCGATCGCCGCGCCAAAGGCCTTGGCAACCGACGCCCAGGCCGTATCGATGCCGAGCCGCGTCGACGCCGGACCGGAGAGGCCTTGTCCCAGCACGGTTCCCTCGGCATTCTCGACGCGGGCGCGACAGCCGGTTCCGCCGCCGTCGACGCCGACAAAATAATCGGAGCGGCCGTTGTTCATGCGCTCAGCCGCTCGATGTCGGCGCCGCACAGACGCAGCTTGCGGTCCAGTTGCTCATAGCCACGGTCGAGATGATAGATCCGGTTGATGGTCGTCTCGCCCTCGGCGACCAAGGCCGCCAGCACCAGCGACACCGAGGCGCGCAAATCGGTGGCCATGACTTGCGCGCCATGCAGTTTCTCGCCGCCGCGCACCAGCGCGGTGGTGCCTTGCAGCTTGATGTTGGCGCCGAGCCGCATCAGTTCGGGAACATGCATGAAGCGGTTCTCGAAAATGGTTTCGCGCAGCAGCGACGCGCCCTGCGCGCAGCACATCAGCGCCATGAACTGCGCCTGGAGATCGGTCGGAAAGCCCGGATAGGGTTCCGTCGTGACGTCGGCGGCCTTGAGCGGCTGCTCGCGCGACACGATGAGCCCGCGGTCGCCCGGCCAGACGCCGACGCCGGTCGCCTCCAGCAGTTGCACCACGGAGGCCATGTGCTCGAGCCGGGCATGCGTCAGTTCCAGTTGCCCGCCGGTGATCGCCGCGGCGATGGCATAGGTGCCGGCCTCGATGCGGTCGGGAATGATGTCGTGCCTGGCCGCGCGCCAGTCCGTGTCGCCGGCGATCAGGATGCGATGCGTGCCGGCGCCTTCGACGCGCGCGCCCATCGCGTTGAGGCAAGCGGCGAGGTCGGCCACCTCCGGCTCGCGCGCCGCGTTGAGGATTTCGGTTTCGCCCTTGGCCGTGGCCGCCGCCATCATGGCGGTTTCCGTCGCCCCCACCGATGGCGAGCTCAGCACGATGCGCGTGCCGGTGAGCCCGTTTGGCGCCGAGGCGACGATCAGCCCCTTCTCGATGGCGATGCGGGCGCCCAGCGCCGCGAGTGCGGCGACATGCATGTCGACCGGCCGCGCGCCGATCGCGCAGCCGCCGGGCAGCGAAACCCGCGCATGGCCGAAACGGGCGAGCAGCGGCGCCAGCACCAGCACCGTCGCGCGCATCTTTCTGACGGTGTCGTAGGACGTCTCCCTGGAAACGGCGGCACTGGTGTCGATCGTCGCGGCATGGGCCGATCGCGTCACCTCGGCGCCGTGCAGCCGCACCACGCCGAGCATGTTCTCGACATCGGTCACATCGGGCAGGTTGGTCAGTTCGAGCGGGTAGGGACTGAGCAGCGCCGCCGCGATCTGCGGCAGAGCGGCGTTCTTGGCGCCCGATATGGTGACCGCGCCTTGCAGTCTTTGCCCGCCGACGATGCGCAGTCTGTCCATGGCTGAAACCTTGTGCGCCGGGCCGCGTCCGGGCGCGGCGCTCTCGAAAGCTGTTCCCGAGCTCAATCCGGCCCGCTTGAGAATTAATTCCGCGTTCTTGGCTGTCAATCGAAATTGGAATAAATTATTCCTTGGCCGTGCGGCTGGACGCCAAAGCGCAAGGGGAATCATGTCCGTTCTGAACAGGATCTATGCCAAGCTCGACGGCATGGCGCCCGGCGATCGTGAGATCGGCCAGTACATCGTCGAAAATCCCGAGGAGATGCTGCGGCTGTCGACGGCTGCTCTTGCGGCTGAGATCGGGCGCAGCCAGTCGAGCGTCGTCAAATTCAGCCAGAAGCTCGGCTATGCCAGCTACCAGGAGCTCAAGCTCGCCGTCAGCGAAGCCAAGGCGCGGGAATGGCAGGTGCCGGCCGGTATGATCCACGGTTCGATCGAGGTCGGCGACGGCTATCAGGTCATCTTGAAGAAGCTGATCGGCAGCAAGCTTCTGTCGATGGAGCGGACCGTCGCCGCCAACAGCGAGCGGATCATCTCCAGGGCGCTGGAACTGCTGGATGGTGCGCGCCGCATACATCTGGCCGGTGTCGGCGCCTCCTCGCTGGTGGCGCGTGATTTCTCCTACAAGCTGATGAAGCTTGGCCGCAATGTGCTGCATGACAGCGACAGCCATATCCAGATGGCCAATGCCTCGACGCTCGGGCCTGACGATGTGCTGTTCGCGCTCTCCCATTCGGGCGCCAGCATCGAAACTCTGCGCATCGCCGAGCTTGCCCGCAAGCGCGGCACCATGGTGATCGCGGTCACCGGCCTGCACGACAATCCGCTGAGCCGCGTTGCCGATATCTGCCTCTACACCGTCGCCGACGAGGAGCGTGCGCGCTCATCGTCCATCACCGCGCGCGATGCGCAGCTGACGCTGACCGACCTTCTGTTCATCCTCATGGTGCAAAAGCAGCCGGACGCCAATGACTACGTCCACAACAGCGAGGCGGCGGTCTCGGTGCTGAAGGCCGAACGGTCTTCCTGACATGCCCGGACCGCGTCAGCCCTGGCGCGGCACGCCCCTGGCAAGCAGGTAGACGAGATACGGCCCGCCGAGCAATGAGGCGAACAGGCCGACAGGCAGTTCGTACGGGAAAGCCGCCATGCGCGACAGCCAGTCCGATATGGTCATCAGCAAGGCGCCCAGAAGCATCGCCCCGGCAAGATGAATGCGTGCGCGCCAAAAGCCGAGGAGCCGGGCAAGGTGTGGCGCGATCAGGCCGACGAAGCTCAACGGGCCGACGATCAAAGCGGCCAGCGCGGTCAGGAGCGCGCTGACGACGACCAGCATCAGCCGCCCGCCGGCTACGGGCACGCCAAGTCCGCGCGCGCTGTCGGCCCCGAGCGGCAGGATGTCCAGCCAGCGCGCGGCAAGAAAAAGCGGCAGCGTCAGTGGCAACAGGCAGGCCAGTGCAACGGATGCGTCCAGGGCGGTCGCCTGGCCGGTCGAGCCGCTCAGCCAGCGCAACAGCATATAGGACTGTGCATTGCCCATCGCGATCGTCGCGGTGATCAGCGCGCTACACAGCGCGCTCATGGCAATGCCGGCAAGCAGCAATCGGTCGGCGCCGAACTTTGCCTTGGCGGCGATGGCCAGCATGGCGGCCAGTGCCGCCAGTGAGCCCGCGGCCGAGCCGGCGAGCTGCCAGCCAAGCCCGGCCGTTGCGCTGACCGTCAGCACGGCGGTCAGGCCGGCGCCCGCGCCGGTGCCGACGCCAAGCACTTCGGGGCTCGCCAGAGGGTTGCCGGTAACGCGCTGGATGACCACGCCCGCCGCCGCGAGCATCGCGCCGGCGGCCGCGGCCACGCCGACACGCGGCGCGCGCCAGGAGACGAGATCGGCCAGCAGGTCGCAGCCGGCGATCGACCACCCTGCCGGTCCACGCCCGACGACGAGAGCCAAGGCGGCGGCGGCAAATGTGAGCGCAAGCAGGACGAAGATGATGAGCCATGGCCGGCGAGCCTTGCGCGGTGCCGCGCCATTGGAACCGAGATGCGGCCATTCGAACATGCGCAACCGCGGCAGCAGCCACAGCAGCAGTGGGCCGCCCAGAAGCGCGGTTCCCGCGCCGGTCGGAATACGCTCGCCGCCGGAGCCGGCGGCCAGCTGGACCAGCCCGTCCGTCAGCCACAGCAGTACCGCGCCGATCAGCGGCGCGGCGATCAGCTTCTGCCGCAGGGTGCGCGCGCCCGAAAGCATGGCGAGCGCCGGCGCGGCAAGGCCGACGAAACCAATGACGCCGATCTGCGCCGCGACCGTCGTTGCCATCCATACCGCAAGAGCGATGATGAGAAAGCGGCTGGTGTGGCGGGCAACGCCAAGGCCGCGAGCCGAGGCGTCGTCGAGGCCAAGGATGGTCAGCGGCCGCGCCAGCATCAGCGCCGCGGCGGCGCCGGCCGCCAGCCTGATCGTCAGCGCGATGGCCGGTCGCCAATCCTGCTGCACCAGCGACCCGCCGCCCCAGATGAACAGCGAGAACAGGTAATCGCCATTGGCGAGGATCAGCGCGGCGCTGACGGAACTCGCGGTCAGCGCCACCATCATTCCGGCGAGCACGACCGACACCGGCTCCAGCCCGCGCCGCCAGGTCAACGCCAGCACCAGCAGCACAGCGGCGGTGCCGCCGGCAAAGGCCACCAGCCCTTGCGATCGCTCCATCAGCAACGGCGCGTAAAGCGAGGCGAGCGTCATCGCCAGTTGCGCGCCGCCCGAAATGCCGAGCGTCGATGGTTCCGCCAGCGGATTGCGCAGCACATGCTGCAACAGCAGGCCGGACAGGCCGAGCACGGCGCCCGCCAGCACCGCTACGACGGCGCGCGGCAGCGAGCTGTAGAACAGGATGACATGGCGGAGATCGCCCGGCACCGATGCCGGCTGCTGCATGCCGACGCGCCATGCGAACAAGAGTGCGGCCAGCCCCGCGAGCAGGCCCCACAGGATGATGGGCGACAGCGCGCCGCCGATGGTGCGGTGAGGTATCTCGCTTCGGGCCACAGCGCGCTCCGTCACGAAGCATGACCCGCAAGCGCCGCCGTCGCCAGGCGCGCGAAGCGGCGGGCCGACGGCAGGCAGCCGAAATGGTTGATGGCTTCGAGCACCGCGACGCGGCCCTGGCGCACGGCCGGCAGCGCGTTCCACAAGGCATTGGTGGGAAGCGAGCGCCCGACGTCCGCCGGCAAGGGCGAGACGATCAGGATGGAGGCCTCGGGCACCCGCGCCAGCGCCTCCAGGCCAACGGGTGCTGCCGCGCTGTAACTTGTCTCGTCGGACCAGGCATTGACCAGGCCGAGCCGCGTGAGCACGTCACCGAACATGGAGTCCCGGCCGAAGGCGCGGAAGTGCCTGGAGTCGCCGAGGCTAATGACAAAGACCGGCCGTGCGGACCTGGTTGGCAAGGCGGCGCGACGCCGCGCTATGTCGTCGGCGGTTTCGTCGAGGTAACGCTTCGCCTCGGCCGGTCGTCCGAGCTTCTCGCCCAGCGCCAGCGTCGCTGCCTCGGCAAGAGCGTAGGGCGGTACTCCGGCCTCGTAGACGGTTTGCGCGAACACCGGCGCTATGCGTTCCAGAATCGGGCGTTGGTACTCGTAGAAATTGGAGATGACGATCAGGTCCGGCGCGACGATGCGCAACAGCTCGTAGTTGGGCGTGCCGCGCAGTCCGAGATCGGTCACGGTTTGGGGAACGGCAGGCTCGACCGCAATCCTGCGGAACTGGATCAGTTCGGTCGCCGCCGCCGGCTCGACGCCGAGCGCCAGAAGCGTTTCCAGCATGCCCCAATCGATCGCGGCAACATTTGGGGTCGCAGTCCTGCCGGCAACCGGCGGCAGCAAGGCCGCGGCCGTTAGCGCAAGCACCTGCCGTCTGTTGGGCGGATGGATCATCGCCGGTGGGTTCGGTCCATGACTACCAACTCGTGTGCGCCTTCAGCTTGAAGGAGCGGCCTTCGCCGTAGGAGCAGGTGAGCGTTGTCTGGCAACTCGACACATAGCTCTTGTCGAAAAGGTTGGTGATGTTGAGGTCGACGCCCCAGTTCTCTTTCTCGTAGCCGAGCTTCAGGTCGGCCAGCGTTACCGCCGGAACTTTCGATGTATTCTCATTGTCTGCCCATGAGGAGCCGATATAGCGCAAACCGCCGCCAATCGAGATGCCGTCATACCAGTCGCCACGGAAGGTGTAATCGACCGATGCGGAAGCCATCACTTCCGGCACGATGAAAGGCGTCTTGCCGATGAGCGCCGGGTTGGCGTCCTTGGTGATGTCGATGTCGTAAGCTGTGAATGCACCGGTAACCCGGAAATCCTCCGTCACGTTCACCTTGCCTTCGAGTTCGACGCCGCGTGAACGCACCTCGCCGGTCTGCATCTGGGTGAAGGGAGTGACATTCGACGGCACGTTCTGGCGGGTCAGGTCGAACAGCGACAGGGTGAACAGGCCATCGACAAAAGTCGGCACGTATTTCACGCCGACTTCGTATTGCGTGCCCTCTTCCGGCTTGAACAGATTGCCCATCGCATCGGTGCCGATGATCGGATTGAAGAAGGTGGCGATGCTGGCATAGGGGGTTACGCCGTTGGCAAACTCATAGGCCAGGCCGGCGCGGCCGGAGAAGTCGCCAACCGTGCTGCTCTGCGTGCTGGAGCCCGCCGAGTAATAGGTCGGGCGGTTGTCGGCTTCGAGCCAGCCACGGTCGTAGCGGCCGTTCAGTGTCACCAGCCAACCATCGCCGAAGCGCATTTGATCCTGTGCATAGAAGCCAAGCTGCTTCTGCGTCAGGTCCTGATTGAGATAGCTGACGCGAGGCGTCAGCGGCGAACCGTACACCGGATCGAAAGCGTCGATCGGATTGTCATAATTGGGATCGTAGAGGCCGGAAGACTGTACCTGGTCGATGTTGTAATATTTGAAATCGACGCCAGCGAGGATCGTATGTTCGATCGCACCGGTTGCCACCTTGCCTTCGATCTGGTTGTCGGCGAGGAACGTCTTGGCCGTGGTGTCGTGATCGAAATTGATGCGCGCCAGCTCGGTCGGCCCTCCGATGGTTGACCAGCCGTTCGGATAGACGCTGACCTCGTCGATGTCGGCGGCGGTGAAACGGGCGCTGGAGCGAACGGTCCAGTCGTTGTCGAACGTGTGCTCGAACTCGTAGCCGAGGGAGTCCTGTTCGCGCTTGTAGAGATCGATGCTCGGCTCCGTGAAGTTCGCATCGGGATCGATGCGGCCATAGTTCACGCCGCCGACAATGTGATCGACCACGGTGCCATCGTAGGGCAGGAAGCTGCCGCCATTATGGTTCTCGTCGATGTGGCTGTAATTGGCCAGTATGGTTAGCGTGGTCGCTTCGTCCGGCTTCCAGCTAATGCTCGGCGAGATGAAGCCGCGCCAACCGTTCTGCAGGTCGCTGTTGGTATCGCCGCCGGCGACCTTGCCCGTCATCCGGTAGCTGACCGTGCCGTTGTTGGCGACGTCGCCGATGTCGAAGCCGAGATAGACATTGCCGGCATCGTTGATGCCGGTTTCGACACAGCGCGTGCGTTCGAAGTCTGGGCGCTTGCTGACATAGTTGACCAGGCCGCCCGGATTGCTGCCGCCATAAAGCACCGAGGCCGGCCCCTTCAGCACTTCGATGCGCTCAAGGCCGAAGCTGTCGACATAGAAACCGCCGAAACCATAACTGAACAGCTGGAGGCCATCCATGTAGGTGCCGGTGGCCGTTGCATCGAAGCCGCGAATGTACATCCAGTTGGTGTCGCTGTCGGGACCGAAGGGTTGGGCAAAGACGCCGGCGGTGTAGCGCAGCGCCTCGTCAGCTTTCTGTGCACCCTGATCCTCGATCTCCTGCCGTCCGACCACCGAGACGGATTGCGGGACCTCCTTGATGTCGGTCGCCGTCTTGGAGCCGGTTCTGGTCGTCTTGGCGACGACGCCGTCGACCGGCCCGGTCGCGCTATCTCCGGCCTCGCCTTCGACCACGACCGGTTCGAGCTGGGTGCTGGATTGCGCCGTCTGCGCGAACGCCGGCATTGGCGGGATCATCGCGGCAGCTGCGACGCCAGCCGCCAAAAGCGCCTTGATCCGGTAAATTCTGCTCATTCAGGAAAGTCCCCGCCTGTCGTCGTTGAGATACTTGATGGTTTACCTCAACTTATCAACGGGTCATTGGACTGATTTGGGCGGCTTGTCCATTCTTGTCCAAACCACTGATATCGCGGTGCCGTGTTGCGGAAATGTCACCGGCGGCCGGCGCTCTTCATCCACGCACCCGGGGTCAATCCGACCACGGACTTGAACACGCGGGTGAGGTGCGCCTGGTCGAAGAAGCCGGTGGCCTGGGCGATGTCGCCAAGCGAGGCAGCCTCATGCGCCATCATCGCCTTTGCCCTGTCGATCCGCACCTGCATGTGCCAGCGGTGCGGCGGCACGCCCGTTGCCGCCTTGAAGGCATGGCTCATCGCGGTTTCGGACAGGCCGGTCAGCGCGGCAAGATCAGCAAGGCGGATCCTGTCCAGGCAGTGGGCGTCGATGTAATCCGTGACGAGGCGCAGTTTGCGGCGGGGCAGGGGCGACCGGCGCCTGGCGGCACTTGGCCGGTCTATCCGGAAAAGGCATGCGAACAAGGCGTTGAGCAGACCTTCGCCATAAAGATCATGCAGGTTCCACTCGCTGCCGCATTCAGCGGCGATAAGGCCGGCAAGCGTAGCGATCCGATCATCGCGAAACTGGAGGCGCGAGATCTGCAAGGCATCGCGATCGAGGCTGCGGCCGAAGCGGCGGGTCAGTGTCGCCGCGTCGAAATGCAGGTCGAGATGCCTGATCCGTTTGAGTCCCTCGACGCGGCCGCGGATCGGCACCCCGGCCGGTATATAGGCTGCGGAAAACGCCTGGTTGTGGCGGCGCGGTTCGCCCTGGGCGCCTTCGACGACGAAGGCACCGTCGCCGTCGATATCGAGAGCGACGAACAGCCGGGGGTCGGGAGAGATGTAGTAACCCTCGGCATTGTCACCGCATGAGACGTCCCAGAGGTCGGCGACCACGCCGTCCCAGACGTGCCATTTCAGGTCGCCAATTACGGCAAATCCCTGAATCCGGCTCTCCATGCGCGCGACGAAGGTCAATTCTGCTTATCCCAGGCATAACATGATAGAAACTATCATGTTATGCCCGGTCAGCGACAGCACCGCAAGCCCTTGCGTCGAAGGTCGTGCTGAGCCGACGCCGCTGCTGTCGGTCAGCGCAGCCTCAGACGCTTTCGAGATAGGTCTCGATCTCGAAGTCGCTGACGTTGAGCGCGAACGTATTCAGTTCCTGGCGTTTGCAGGCGATGAAAGAGTGGCGCAGGATCGCCGGGAAGATCTCCGCCACATGCGTCCCGCTTTCAAAGGCCGCGATCGCGGATGCCCAGTCCGGCGGCAGCTTGGCCGGGGCAAGGCCTTGCCCGTCGTTCCCGGTTGGGTCGCCCGGTGACATCTGCCTTTCGATGCCGACCAGTGCCGCGCCCAGTATGGCGGCAAGCACAAGATAGGGATTGGCGTCCGCTCCCGACACGCGATGCTCGATCCGGCGCGCACCAGTCGGGCCGCCGGGAATGCGGATCGCGACCATGCGGTTCTCGTAACCCCAGGCGACGGCGGTCGGCGCGTAGGATCTCGGCCGGAGCCTGCGGTAGGAGTTGAAATGCGGCGCGAACACCAGCGTGCTCTCGGCCATCGCCGCCAGCAGTCCGCCGACAGCGTGGCGCATAATGCCGGAGCCCTGGTCGGTGCCGTCGTCGAAGACGTTGCGCCCGTTGGCGTCGACAAGGCTGAAATGGACGTGGAAGCCGTTGCCGGCTCGGTCGCCATAAGGCTTGGCCATGAAGCAGGCGGCAAAGCCGTGCTTGCGGGCAATGCCCTTCACCGTGCGCTTGAACAGGACGGCGTCGTCGGCCGCCCGCAGCGCGTCCGCGACATGGTTCAAATTGATCTCGAACTGGCCGACGCCGTTCTCGGCAATGGCGGTATCGACGGGAATGCCTTGTGCTCGGCAGGCTTCGTAGATGTCGTGGATGAAGGCTTCGAAGTCGTCGATCTCGTCGATTGACAGTGCCGCGTCGGAATCCAGACGCCGCCCGGTGACCGGCGAGACAGGCCCGACCGGTCGCTGCGATTGCGGGTCGACAAGATAGAATTCGAGCTCGGTGGCGGCCACAGGCGTCAGGCCCAAAGCCTTGTAGCGGTCGAGGATACGGGCCAGTGCCCGCCGGGGATCCCCGAGATACGGTGCGCCGCCTTCGTCGGCGAGCCAGAGCGGGATGAGGGCGGTCGGATGCGCCGTCCAGTTCACCGGAAGGATGCCGCGGCCGGTCCATTGGCACAATCCGTCTGCGTCGCCGGTCGAGAACACCAGCGCGTTGCCTTCGATATCCTCGCCCCAGATGTCCAGCCCGATCAGCGAATAGGGCATGCGCAGCTTGCCCTCCAGTGCCTTGCGCGCCTGCTCGACGGGGATGCGCTTTCCCCGCATGATGCCGTTGAGGTCGCACACCGCGGCCCTCAGGCTCTGGATGTCGTTTCGGTTCTCAAGCCAGCTCAGAACGTCCGCAATTGCATCGCCCAATTTCCAACCTCTGGTTTCGAAGGTGCCCGAGCCCTGATCGGCCGCGCTGTCCCTGGTAAAAATGGCTTGTGAGTTTTCGGGATCCATATCAGGCCGCAGCCGGATGTTTCCCTATTTATTCAAGTCATTAGCTGGGATGTCGGGAGGCATTTCAAAACCAGTTGCGCGATCTGCGACCGAAACATAGAGGCAAGAGCGTGGAAAGCCAAGGCTCGGCATCGGGCTTGGCGCGCGCAGGGTGAAGCCGGGATGCCGGCATCACTCTCGGGCATGCGCGGCCGTCGTGGGGATATGAAACGTCCCTATCACAAATCTTGACCTTCCCCGCACTTGCACCTCTGGCCGCTCTCTGGCTTTTTGGGACACCCATCCGAGCGGACTGATTCGTCACGCCGCTCTGCGTCGATTGCCGTTTTGCGGTGTGATCGATCTGGCGGGGCGTGAAGCGCGAGCGACTGGCGAAGGAGAAGACGCATGGCCGAGTTCAAGAAGCCCGAGATCTCCGAGATGAGACCCAAGATCACCGTTGTCGGCGTCGGCGGCGGCGGCGGCAACGCCATCAACAACATGATCGCCGAGCAGCTTCAGGGCACCGAATTCATTGCCGCCAACACAGATGCACAGGCGCTCACCATGTCCAAGGCGACGCGGCTGATCCAACTCGGCGCGCATGTGACCGAAGGGCTGGGCGCCGGATCGCTTCCCGAGATCGGCCGCGCCGCGGCCGAGGAATCGCTGGACGAGATTATGGACCATCTGGCCGGCACCCACATGTGCTTCGTCACCGCCGGAATGGGCGGCGGCACCGGAACCGGCGCCGCGCCGGTCATCGCCCAGGCGGCGCGCAAGGCAGGCATCCTGACGGTCGGCGTCGTCACCAAGCCGTTCACTTTCGAGGGCAGGCGCCGCATGCAGATGGCCGAAGAGGGCATCGAGCGGCTGCGCGAAAGCGCCGACACCGTGATCGTCATCCCCAACCAGAACCTGTTCCGGATCGCCGACGCCAAGACCACATTCGCCGATGCCTTCGTCATCGCCGACCGGGTGCTCTATGCCGGCGTCAGCTGCATCACCGATCTCATCGTCAAGGAAGGCCTGATCAACCTCGACTTCGCCGACGTCAAATCGGTGATGCGCGGCATGGGCCGCGCCATGATGGGAACCGGCGAGGCGTCAGGCGATAGCCGGGCGATGAAGGCGGCGGAAGCCGCCATCGCCAACCCGCTGCTGGACGAAATGTCGATGAAGGGCGCCAAGGGCGTGCTGGTCTCGATTTCCGGCGGCCGCGACATGACCCTGTTCGAGGTGGACGAGGCCGCCACGAGAATCCGTGAAGAGGTCTATGAAGACGCCGACATCATCGTCGGCGCCATCTTCGACAAGAGCATGGAAGGCCGGTTCAGGGTTTCGGTGGTGGCCACCGGCCTCGACCGCGGGCTCGGCGTGGAAGATGCCGATGCCGGCATGGCGCACGACCATTCCATGCCATTCGCGGCGCGGACGTTGCAATAGGCGCTGCTCGCCGGCGGCCTTGGCCGCTGCCGGGCACCTCGACGTCGCCGGCGCACCACCAAGTTCAGCCTGGACCTGATCACCCGAAAGCGGCTTGCCGAATGGTGCGATCCGCTCACCGGCGAATGCTGGGCGCCGCCGCTTCGCCTGGACGGCGACGATGGTGATCGAGTTCCTGTGCGAAACGTAAGTCGACACCGCTTTCTTTCGCTGCCGCTGTGACCCTGACCGGTGCCACGCCCGGTGTTCGCTCGTCCATTCTCGTTGAAAATCAGCGTTTGCAGGCGCTTGGCGCTTGACTCCGATGCGTCCATGTGAAAAATTTTGCAGAAACTGAAAAAAATATCAGAGGGCGGAACGTGGTTGGATTTGGAAACGGCCTCTTGCGCGATGATGAAACCGGCATGGCGGCACGCGCCGCCTGGCTTCATTACGCCGGCGGCCTGACCCAATCCGAGGTTGCCAAGCGCCTCGGGCTGACCAGCCTCAAGGCCCACCGCCTGATCACCAAGGCCAATCAGGAAGGGCTGGTGAAGGTCTATATCGACGGCGAAGTCTCGGAATGCGTGGAGCTCGAGGACGAGCTGTCGCGCCGCTACGGCCTCGATTATTGCGAGGTGGTTCCCGATTTCGATTCCGAGGAGTTGCCGCTCAAGGCGCTCGGCATCGCCGGCGCGCAATTCCTCAAGCGTGAGATCGAACGCGGCGAGCAGGCGCTGATCGGCGTCGGCCATGGCCGCACGCTCGCCGCCTGCGTGGAATACCTGCCGCGCAGCTCGACAGACAAGATCCGCTTCGTTTCGCTGCTCGGCGGCTTGACGCGGAAGTTCTCGGCCAACCCGCATGACGTCATTCACCGCCTCGCCGAGCGCACCGGCGCCGAAGCCTATGTGATGCCGGTGCCAATGTTCGCCAACACGGTGGACGACCGCGCGGTGTTGCTGGGACAGAAGGGCATCAGCGAGGTTTTCGATCTCGCAAGATCCGCCGACCTTTTGTTTGCCGGCATCGGCACGGCCGAACGCGAAGCCTCGCTCGTCGCCACCGGCATGATCGAGAAGGGCGAGATGGAGGAGATCCGCCGCAATGGCGGCGTCGGCGAATTGCTCGGCCATTTCTTCGACGATGCCGGCAAAGCGGTGGCGACAACCCTTTCCAATCGGGCGCTGGCGCTGGCGCGCGAGGACATCGCCAGCCGCCGGATCGTCGCGGTCGCCGGCGGCAAGGTCAAGGTTCGAGCCGTCAAAGCGGTGCTGGAGGGCCGCTATCTCAAGGGCCTGATAACTGATGAGCGGACAGCGCGATCGCTCGTGGAGGAGACGCCAGTCGGGTAGCCGGCGTCGGTTCAGTTAAAACTACCCTGTGGAGGAGAAGACCAAATGCATGAGAAAGAGAAAGACCTCATTGACGCTTTCCTGCGCGGACAAGTCGACCGTCGTGGGCTGATCAAGGGCCTGGGTGCGATGGGCCTTGCCGCCGGCACGGCCGGTACGCTGCTCAATTTTGGGCAGACCCGGGCGCTGGCCGCCGACTTCGACTGGAAGGCGCACCAGGGCAAGACCATCAAGCTCCTGCTCAACAAGCATCCCTATGCGGATGCGATGATCGCCAACCTCGAAAACTTCAAGCAGTTGACCGGCATGAATGTCGTCTACGACGTGTTCCCGGAAGACGTCTATTTCGACAAGGTCACGGCCGCGTTGTCGGCGAGCTCGCCCGAATACGATGCCTTCATGACCGGCGCCTATATGACCTGGACCTACGGCCCAGCCGGCTGGATCACCGACCTCAATGAATGGATCAAGGATCCGGCCAAGACCAACCCCAACTATGCCTGGGATGACTTCCTGCCCGGCGTCAAGAACTCCTGCGCCTGGAACGGCAAGCCGGGCGGGGCCCTGGGGTCCGAAGACGCCAAGCAATGGTGCATTCCGTGGGGCTTCGAACAAAACAACATCACCTACAACAAGGGGATGTTCGACAAGGCAGGCGTCAAGGTTCCCGGCAATATGGACGAGATGGTGGCCGCGGCCGCCAAGCTCACCAAGGATGTCGGCGGCGGCGTCTACGGCATTGGCGTGCGCGGGTCGCGCTCCTGGGCGACGATCCATCCGGGTTTCCTTTCGGCCTACGCCAATTTCGACCAGAAGGACCTGAACGTGTCGGCCGACGGCAAATTGTCGGCCGCCATGAACACCGCCCAGTCCAAGGCTTTCCACAAGCAATGGGTGCAGATGATCCAGGAAAGCGGTCCGAAGGACTGGTCGACCTACACCTGGTACCAGGTCGGCGCCGATCTCGGCGCCGGCGCCTCGGCGATGATCTTCGACGCCGACATCCTCGGCTACTTCATGAATGGCGGCGACAACAAGATGGCCGGCAAGCTTGCCTTTGCCGCCTTCAAGGCCAACCCGGAGGCCAAGGCGCCAACGCCGAACATCTGGATCTGGTCGCTGTCGATGTCCAACTTCTCCAAGGACAAGGACGCCACGTGGTACTTCATGCAGTGGGCCTCCGGACCCGAGCATGCTCTGTTCGGCGCCACCAAGATGGATTTCGTCAATCCGGTCCGCCAGTCGGTCTGGAAGGATGAGACGTTCCGCGAGAAGCTGAACAAGAGCTATCCCGGTTATGTCGAAATGTTCGACGCCTCGGCGCCGGGCGCCTCGATCAAGTTCACGGCGCAGCCGCTGTTCTTCGATCTCACCACCGAATGGGCGGCGACGCTGCAAAAGATGGTGGCCAAGGAAGTGCCGGTGGACGAGGGTCTCGACAAGCTGGCCGAAAGCATCAACGGCCAGCTCAAGGAAGCCGGCCTCGGCTAGATGTAACAGAGGACCGGCCAGCCTTGGCAGGCCGGTCCTCACCTGACCTTTTCAAGATTGCGACGCGGGGCCGTAAGGTGGCCGCCAATTCGCCCGACCGGCCGCCTTGCTCCCTTGGGCGGCCGGCAGGGCGGAGCGACAGGGACAACGGAGCAGCACGATGACTGCGGTGGTATCGCAAAGGCCCAAGCCCTCGGGCTTCAGGATCAGCAAGAGAGTGCTGCCCTACGTGCTCAGCCTGCCGGCTCTGCTGGTCTGCATCGGCATCCTGATTCCGTTCCTGACCTCGGTCGTCTATTCCTTCCAGCGCTATCGGCTGAGCCAGCCCTGGGCGCGGCAGTTCAACTGGGGCGACAACTATATCTCCTTCTTCACCGATCCGAAGTTCTGGAACACGCTCAAGATCTCGCTGCTCTATGCCGGCACCACGGTGGTGCTGGAACTGCTTCTCGGCCTCGCCATCGCGCTGCTTTTGCAGAAGCGCTCGACCCTGAACAACTTCATCTCGATCATGCTGCTGATGCCACTGATGACGGCGCCGGCACTGGCCGCGCTGATGTGGAAGCTGATGACCAATCCCGGCTTCGGCGTGCTGAGCTATCTTGCCAGCCTCATCGGCTTACAGGACTTCCGGTGGGCCTCGTCGCCGTCGACGGCTTTGTTCACCGTCGTTCTCGTCGATATCTGGGTCTACACGCCCTTCATCATGATCCTGCTGCTTGCCGGCCTGCGCAGCCTGCCGACGCAGCCCTTCGAGGCCGCGGCCCTCGATGGCGTGCCGAGGAGCTTCGTCTTCTTCCGCATCACGCTGCCGATGCTGACGCCGTATATCCTGACGGCGACTTTGTTCCGCCTGCTCGATTCCATCCAGCAGTTCGACATCATCTACGCCATGACGCAAGGAGGACCGGGCGACACGCTGACCGTCTTCCAGGTCGAGGCCTATCTCAACTTCTTCCAGTCGACCAATGTCGGCCGCTCGGCGGCGCTGATGATCATCCTGTGGGCAATCACCTATTTCCTCTCCAACATCTTCATCAAGAACTGGCTCAGGCTGCGCGAGCGCGCCCGTGGCCAGGCATAGGAGGAGGCAGCCATGGAACACACCTCCTTGCTTGAACGCACCCTGCGCGGCGCGGCACTCACGCTGGTCGTGGTCTTCTTCATGTTCCCGATCGTCTGGATCCTGATGATGTCGTTCCAGACCAACGAGACCATCCTGCGCATTCCGCCGCAGCTGGTCTTCGAGCCGACGCTCGCCAACTACACCGCGCTGATCACCGGCAAGCTGACGACCGCCGCCGGCACGCTCGACATCGCCTTCATGCGCAACCTGTGGAATTCGGTGTTCCTGTCGGTGACCTCGGTCGCGGTCTCGCTGCTGCTCGGCGTCCCGGCGGCCTACGCCTTCGCGCGGCACAAGTTCCGCGGCTCGGAGGACATCGCCTTCACGCTGCTGTCGTTCAGGTTCGCGCCGGCCCTGCTGGTGCTGTTGCCGCTCACGCTCTATTTCCAGAAGCTCGGGCTGGCCAACACCTATATCGGGTTGATCTGGGTCTACCAGCTGATCTGCCTGCCGCTGATCCTGTGGATCGTGCGCGGCTATTTCGAGGATATTCCGGCCGACATCGAATATGCCTATCGCATCGGCGGCCATTCCTGGTTTGCCACCTTCCGCAAGATCGCGCTGCCGCTCGCCGGCCCCGGCATCGCCGCTGCCGGCCTGCTTGCCTTCATCTTCGCCTGGAACAATTTCGTCTTCGCGCTGGTGCTGGCCTCGGCCGACAAGCAGCCGGTGACGGTCGGCGCGCTCGCCTTCATCACCTCCTCGGGCATCCAGTACGGCCAGATCTCGGCGGCCATCGTCCTGTCGATCACGCCGACGCTGGCGCTCGCCCTCTATGCACAGCGCTATCTGGTCGAAGGCCTGTCGCTCGGCGCGGTGAAGGGGTAGTTCCATGGCCAGCCTCGAACTCAGAAACCTCGTCAAGCGCTACAAGAGCCAGACCGTGCTCGACAATCTTTCGCTGACCGTCGCCGACGGTGAGATGCTGGTCCTGTTCGGACCCTCCGGCGCCGGCAAGACGGTGCTGCTGCGCCTCGTCGCCGGCGTCATCGACCCCGACGAAGGCAAGATCCTCATCGGCGGCGAGGACATGACCGACGTCGACGCCGAATTTCGTGGCGTCGGCATGGCGTTCCAGAATTTCGCACTGTTTCCGCATATGAGCGCGTTCGACAACATCGCGACGCCGCTGGAGGCCAAGCGCTCGTCGCAAGGCGCGATCAAGGCCGGCGTCGAGAGTGTCGCCAAGCTGTTGAAGATCGCCCATGTGCTCTCCCACAAGCCGCGTGCGCTCTCCAATGGCCAGAAGCAGCGCACCGCGCTTGCCCGTGCGCTGGTCGGCTCGCCACCGCTGCTGCTGCTCGACGATCCCTTGCGCAATGTCGATGCCAAGCTGCGTTTCGAGATGCGTCTCGAACTGCCGCGCCTGCTAGCCGACCGCGGCGCCACCGTCGTCTACGTCACCCAGGATTATAAGGAAGCCATGGCGCTCGGCGACCGCATCGCGGTGATGTCGCAAGGCGTCATCAGCCAGCTCGGCACGCCCGAACAAATCTATCGCGAGCCGGCCAACATCGAGATCGCGCGGCTGTTCGGCGACCCGACCATCAACCTGCTCGACGTCAAGCCGGCGCTTGGCGCCAAGGGAATCCATGTCGCCCTGTCGAATGTGCAGGTCCATCTCGGCGGGGCTCCCGAGACCGCGGTCGGCCGCGACTGCATCATCGGGCTCAGGCCGGAAGCACTGCATTTCGTCGGAGAAAATGAACCCGGCGCCATTCCGGTGACGGTCGAGGCCGAAACCCCGCTCAACGAAAAGATCGTCACGCTGGTGCGCACATTGCGCGGCCGCGAGATCCTGGTTTCGCGGCCGGCCGGAACACCGGGCCGCAGCGAAGGCAAGGCCCACATTGCCGTCGACGGCAAGAGCGCCCTGTTGTTCGATCGCGCCGGCGGCGAGCGCATCGGCTCGAAGAATGTCGTCAGTTTGCGCAACGGAGAAGCCGCATGAGCGCGAGCGCACTCACCATTTCCGGCGTCGACAAATTCTATGGCCCGATCGACCGGGGCGTCCACGCCGTCAAGAAGCTGACGATGGAGATCGGCAAGGGCGAGATCGTGGCGCTGCTCGGTTCGTCCGGCTGCGGCAAGACCTCGACCTTGCGCATGATCGCCGGCTTCGAGGAGGTGTCGCGCGGCGCGATCTCGGTCGCCGGCCGCCAGGTGCACACGCTGCCGCCGGTCAGGCGCAACGTGGCGATGGCCTTCGAGGGCTATTCGCTCTACCCGCCGCTGACGGTGCGCGAGAACATGGCCTTCGCGCTCAAGGCGGCCCGGCTGCCCAGAAGCGAGGTCGAGGCCAGGGTCGCCAGCATCGCCAAGCTGCTCGAGATCGAGGATATATTGGAGCGTTACCCAAGCTCTATCTCCGGCGGCCAGCAGCAGCGCGCCAGCCTCGGCCGGGCGCTGATCCGCGACGCCGATTTGCATCTGCTGGACGAGCCGATGGGGCAGCTCGAGCCGCAGCTTCGCGCCGTGCTGCGCGGCCGCATCAAGCATTTCATCAAGGAGCGCGGCTTGACAGCGATCCTGGTCACGCACGACCAGACCGAGGCCAATGCGCTTGCCGACCGCATCGCGGTGATGGAAGGCGGCGTGCTGCAGCAGTTCGATACGCCGGACAGGATCAAGGAGCGTCCGGCGAACCTGTTCACCGGCACCTTCGTCGGCGAGCCGCCGATGAATGTCTTCGAGGCCTATGTCGGCGCCACCGCCGGGCGCATCAATCTCAGGCTTCCCGACGGGCTGTCGCTGGACTACGACAAGGACGCCTTCAGCGCTCCCGTCCGCGACCAGTTGCTCAGCCGCGAGCGCGTCGTCATCGGCATCAGGCCTTACGCGGTGCGGCGCTCGAAGGAGGGTGTTCCCGCCAGGGTCTCGGCCAACCAGTGGCTTGGCGACCAGACCCATATCGCGGCCGATTTCGCCGGCGGCTCGCTGGTCCTGGTCGAGCACGACCGCACCCGGCTGGACCTTGGCGCGCCGATCAATGTCAGCATCGACCCGAAGAACCTGCATGTCTTCGACCAGGCGAGCGGCGAGGCCATTTCGCACGGCATGGAGCTCGCCTGATGCGTGATCTCTTGATCGGTATCGACGCCGGTACTTCCGTCATCAAGTCCATCGCCTTCGACACGAAAGGCCGGCAGATCGCCGCCGCGGCAACGCCGAACCATTACGAGACGCTGCCGGGCGGCGGCGCCGAACAGGATCTGGCTTGCACATGGGCGGATGCGGCGGCGACCTTGCGCCAGCTTGCCGACAAGGTGCCCGATCTCGCCAGCCGGACGATCGCCATCGCGGTGACCGGGCAGGGCGACGGCACCTGGTTGATCGACGGCAAGGGCGAGCCGGTGGCAAAGGGCTGGCTCTGGCTCGACGCGCGCGCCGCCGGCGTCGTCGAGGAGATCCGCGCGCGGCCCGAGGACCGGCTGCGTTTCGAAAAGACCGGCAGCGGGCTCGCCGCCTGCCAGCAGGGCTCGCAGTTCGTGTTCATGAAGCGCAACATGCCTGAAATGCTCGACAAGGCGGCGACGGCGTTTCATTGCAAGGATTGGCTCTATTTCAAGCTGACCGGCGAACGCGCCACCGATCCTTCCGAGGGAACCTTCACCTTCGGTGATTTCCGCACCCGCGACTATAGCGACGATGTGCTCGACGTGCTCGGCGTCGCGGACCTCCGGCATCTCCTGCCGCCGGTCACAGACGGCACCAGGCACAGCGCCGGTCTGTCGCAGGCGGCGGCCGCCGCCACCGGCATGCTTGCCGGCACGCCGATCGTGCTCGGCTATGTCGACGTCGTCTGCACCGCGCTTGGCGCCGGCCTGCTCGACCGCGAGCGCAAGCCCGGCTGCACCATCATCGGTTCCACTGGCATGCATATGCGGCTGGCCGAGACGCCGGACGACGTGCAACTGAACGAGGCGGCAACCGGCTACACCATGGCCATGCCGGCGCCCGGCGTGTTCGCGCAGATGCAGTCCAACATGGCGGCGACGCTAAACATCGACTGGGTGCTTGGGCTTGCCTCCGGCATCCTCGCCTCGCAAGGCATCACCCGCAGCAATGGCGAAATGATTGCGCTCGTCGATGCCTGGATCGCGGCCTCGCAGCCCGCCTCACTGCTCTACCAGCCCTATGTGTCGGAGGCCGGCGAGAGGGGGCCGTTCGTCGATGCCAATGCGAGAGCCGGCTTCGTCGGCATTTCCTCGCGCCACGGCTATGCCGACCTGGTGCGCGCTGTCTTCGAGGGATTGGCCTTCGCCGCGCGTGACTGCTACGCCGCCATGGGGCCATTGCCGCGCGAGATCCGGCTGACCGGCGGCGCCGCCCGAAGCCCGGCGCTGCGCAAGATCCTCGGAGCCGCCGTCGGCGCAGACATCCGCACCAGCCAGCGCGAGGAGGCCGGGGCGGCCGGCGCGGCGATGATAGCCGCGGTCTGCGTCGGCCTGTACAAGTCGATGGACGAATGCGTCGCGGAATGGGTGACGCCGCTGCTTGGCGAGGCGGAGCCGAGCGACCGGAACCTCGCCGCGATCTACGACAGGATGACCCCGTCCTACATGTTGGCGCACAAGGCGCTGCGGCCGGTCTGGCGCGCGATGGCTTCAGTGCAGGCAAATTGAGAAGTCGAGTATGCCCAGGAAAATAGCGATCATTGGCGACAACTTCATGCTTCCGGAGGTGTTTCGCGCCAAAATCGAGAAGGTCGCGAGCGGTGACCTCGATGTCAGGACATTGCAGACGGCCTGGCCCGACGAGCCGATGGAATTCGGCGATCCGGCGCTCGGCCTCGACAAGGTCAAGGAGTATTTCGGCCGTCCCGACGAGGTCGTCGAGTTCATCGGCGACGCCGAGATCCTCGTCACCCAGCTCGCGCCGCTGTCGGAAGGCATGATGCGGCGCCTGCCGGCGCTGAAGCTCGTCGCGGTTTCGCGCGGCGGCCCGATCAACATCGACATGGAAGCGGCCCGCACACATGGCATCACTGTCGTCAATGTGCCCGGCCGCAACGCGACCGCCGTGGCCGAATTCACCATCGGCGCGATATTGGCCGAAACACGGCTGATCCGGGTCGGCCACGAAGCGCTGCGCAGGGGCGAATGGCGCGGCGATCTCTACCGCGCCGACCGCACCGGCCGCGAGCTTAGCGAGATGACGGTCGGCGTCGTCGGTTACGGCAATATCGGAACAAAGGTAGTCAGGCTGCTGCGCGCTTTCGGCTGCCACGTTCTGGTCAGCGACCCCTATGTGCAGTTAAGCGCCGAGGACCGTAACGCCGGCGTCGAACTGGTCGCGCTTGACGATCTCCTATCCCGCTCCGACGTGGTCACGCTGCATTCGCGGGTGACGCCGGAGACGCGCGGCCTGATCGGCAAGGACACCATCGCGCGGATGAAACCCGGCGTGATCTTCGTCAACACGGCGCGCGGGCCGCTGGTCGACTATGACGCACTCTATGAGGCGCTTGTTTCAAGCCAGATCGCCAGCGCCATGCTGGAGACGTTCGCGGTCGAGCCTGTGCCGTCGGACTGGCCCTTGCTGCAGCTTCCCAACGTGACGCTGACGCCGCATATCGCCGGCGCCTCGGTGCGCACCGTGACCTATGCGGCCGAGCAGGCCGCCGAGGAAGTGCGCCGCTATATCGCCGGGCTGCCTCCGGTCAATCCGTGCTGAGGCGGCAGCCATGGTGTGTAAATCCGGCAGCGAGATCGTGACGAGATGAGCGGCGGACCCGAAATCGTCGACCTTTTCGTCATCGGCGGCGGCGTCAACGGCGCCGGCATAGCCCGCGATGCAGCAGGCCGCGGCCTCTCCGTCATCCTGTGCGAAAAGGACGATCTGGCGGAAGGCACCAGTTCGCGATCGGGCAAGCTCGTCCATGGCGGCCTGCGCTACCTCGAATATTACGAGTTCCGCCTGGTGCGCGAGGCGCTGATCGAGCGCGAGGTACTCCTGGAATCGGCACCGCACATCATCTGGCCGATGCGCTTCGTGCTGCCGCACAGTCCTGACGACCGGCCGGCCTGGCTGGTGCGGCTCGGCCTGTTCCTCTACGACCATCTCGGCGGCCGCAAGCGGCTGCCGGCCACCCGCACGCTCGACCTGCGCACCGCGCCCGAGGGCGCGCCGATCAAGGACGAGTTCAAGCGCGGTTTCGAATATTCCGATTGCTGGGTCGACGACGCCCGTCTCGTGCTGATCAATGCGCTGGATGCGCGCGAGCGCGGAGCGAAGATCTTCACCCGAACCGCCTGCACCGCCGCCCGCCGGGAAGGCGGCCTCTGGTCGGTGGAGATGCGCGACGGCAAGACCGGCGTGAAAACCACCGTGCGAGCGCGGGCGCTGGTCAATGCCGCTGGCCCTTGGGTCAACGACATCATCAACCGCGTTGCTGGCCAGAACTCGACGCGCAATGTCCGGCTGGTCAAGGGCAGCCATATCGTCGTGCCCAAATTCTGGGAGGGCCGCCAAGCTTACCTCATCCAGAACAGCGACAAGCGGGTGATCTTCATCAATCCTTATCAGGGCGATCTCGCCTTGATCGGCACCACCGACATTCCCTATGACGGCCGACCCGAGGACGTGGCGGCGGATGAGAGCGAGATCGAATACCTGAT
The DNA here is from genome assembly GCF_006442845.1 of Mesorhizobium sp. B2-4-2. Taxonomy (NCBI): domain Bacteria; kingdom Pseudomonadati; phylum Pseudomonadota; class Alphaproteobacteria; order Hyphomicrobiales; family Phyllobacteriaceae; genus Mesorhizobium; species Mesorhizobium sp. B2-4-2. The sequence goes on from NZ_VFVM01000001.1 coordinate 252,729, forward strand.
CAGGGTGGTCAACCGTTATTTCAAGCGTGGCCTCGCGCGCGGCGATGTCGTCTATTCGTTCTCCGGCGTCAGGCCGCTCTATGACGACAATGCCGACAACCCGAGTGCCGTGACCCGCGACTATATTTTCGAACTCGACGCGCCGGATGCTGAGGCGCCGCTGCTGTCCGTCTTCGGCGGCAAGATCACCACCTTCCGCAAGCTCGCCGAGCATGCGCTGGACAGGATCGCTCCGTTCTTCCCCCGGATGGGCAAGCCTTGGACGGCGAAGGCGCATCTGCCTGGCGGCGACATCGCCAATGCCGATTTCGAACAGTTTCTAGGAGATCTCGGGCGGGAGTATCCATGGATGCCTGCATCGCTGCTCAAGCATTACGGTCGGCTCTACGGCACCAGGACACGTCTTCTGGTCGGCGCGGCCCGTTCGCTCGCGGAACTCGGGCGATGTTTCGGCAAGGATTTCTTCGAGCGCGAGGCCAGTTACCTGTTCGAGCAGGAATGGGCTGAGACACCGGCCGACATTCTCGAACGGCGCACCAAGCACGGCCTGCATCTTTCCGCCGAGGAGAGATCGGCTTTCGAACACTGGTGCGCGAGCCGGCTGGCGAGGGCAGGGTGATGGCAATCATTGCCAATGTAGCGCGACAGGGCTGAGAGGATCGCGATCTTGGCATTCACGCTCTCCCTCAACACCAATCCGCTGGTCAATCGCTTTGCCGAGCCTGACGACCTGGTTGATACCATTGCCTACGACATCGGCATCAGGGACATTCAGCTCACGCATGAATTCGTCAATCCGGGCTGGCCGGCGGCGACGATCGTGAAATTCGTCCGCCTGTTTCGTGGCGCACTCTCCCGCACGGGCGTGCGCGTGACCTCGGGCATGACCGGTCCTTACGGCCGGCTCAACCATTTCGGCCATCCAGACGCGGACGTGCGCCGCTACTATGTCTGCTGGTTCAAGACCTTTGCCGACATCTCGGCCGAGCTTGGCGCCGGCGGCATGGGTACCCAATTCGCGATCTTCACCCATCGCGATTATGATGATCCCGCGCGCCGCGCGCGCCTGTTCGACATTGCACTGGAATGCTGGCGCGAGGTCGCCGAACACGCCCGCGCGGCCGGGCTTAACTACCTGTTCTGGGAGCCGATGTCGGTCGGCCGCGAGTTCGGCCACACGATCGAGAATTGCAGGCTGCTGCAGAATGCGATCGACGCGGCCGGCATGGCCATTCCGCTGGAGATGATGGTCGACATCGACCATGGCGACGTCACCTCCAGCAACCCGGCCGATATCGATCCCTATGCCTGGGCCGAGGCTTTCCCCAGGAAGTCGCCGATCATCCACATCAAGCAATCGTCGATGAACAAGGGTGGTCATTGGCCGTTCACAGCGGCTCACAACAGGGACGGCCGCATCACGCCTGAAAAGCTGCTGGAGACGGTGCGGCGCGGCGGCGGCACCGACAACGAGATCTGCCTCGAACTGTCGTTCCGCGAGCGCGAACCGGTCGACCACCAGGTGGTCGCCATGATCCGCGAATCGGTCGACTACTGGGCGCCCTTTATCGACACGGGCAGGCCTGATCTGCTGCCGAAAACCGGGTAGAGGTCGGGGCGGCAGCCGATGCCACTCGCGCCTGTTGGCGGTCCAACCGGTTGGCCCGCCAGCGAAGCAATCAGATATCCCAGATACATTACATAATGCGAGTATTGCGGCAGCCTGCGTCGCTGATTGCTATAAAAGTACAATGCGAAAGATACTTTTGTTTAACTTCGCCATGCATACTGCGAATTGGTCCGATTTGTTTGTCCGGCTTCCCTCGCGAACTAGAGAATCCGCATGTCGGTTACACGTCGTACGCTGCTCACGGCCGGAAGCGTCGGCTTGCTGGTCGCGCAAGCTCGGGCGGCCAATACTCCAGGACAGCAGGCGGAGATCGCTCCCGTCGTCGGCGACAATGCGCTGCGCATTGCAATGCCGGCCTTTGCCTCCGATCCATTCTTCCCGGCCGATGGATCGGGGAACAGCGGCATAGACATGGAACTGGCCCGCGGCATAGCAGCGGAGCTCGGCGTCGAGCCGGTGTTCGACCGATCCGCCGCAACGTTCGACGGCATGGTGAAACAGCTGACTTCCGGCCAGACGGACATAGCCATCGGCAAGCTCAGCCGAACCCTTCGCCGTGGCCGCTCAATCCTCTATTCCCGGCCCTATGCCCTGCTGCACCAAGGCCTCATCGCCAATCGCCTCAACCTGGCGCGCATCGCGCAAGGCAAACCACCCGAGCAGATCATCCGCGATTTCTCGGGCGATCTCGGCGTGATCGAGGGCTCTTCATTCGCAACCTATGCGGCGACGACCTTCCCCCATGCACAAGTTCATCGTTTTACAGGCTGGGACATGGTTGTCGATGCGATCCGCGATGGGACGATAGACATGGCGTATCGCGACGATTTCGAGATCAAGAAGCTGATGGTCGACGATCCGTCGATGACGGTCGCCGCGCGCTCGATCACGCTGACCGACAAGGTAGACACGATCGCAATCGGCGTGCGACCGGACAATCCGCATCTCGCGGCGTTTATCGACCTTTATCTCGATCTCGCGCGCGGTCAGCAGGTTCTCAACACTGACGAGATCATCGCGCGCTACCGGTTGGGGAGCAAAGCCTGACGATGGCCGTCACGGAAGCAGGCGGACCCTTGGCTTTCGATTGGCGCCTGGCGGCGAGGCGCATATTGCGCTCGCCCGCGACGACGATTGCGATGATCGGGGCGGGAATCCTTTGCGGCCTCTATTATCCAGCATTTGCCCATGCGATCAGCCCTGTGGCGCAGCTCTACCTGAATTTCCTCAAGATGGTCGTCCTGCCCTACCTGGTCTCGTCGGTCATCTTCTCGATCATGTCGATGGTTCAGGATCCGAACTCGGTCCGTTACCTTGGCCGGGTGGGTATGGCGGTGCTGGTCGTGTCGTTCCTGAGCGTATTGGTGAGTGGCACCTACTCGCTTGTCCTTCAGCCGGGCCAGATCGAGAATCCTCAATCGCGCATCGAGCTTGGCGAGTTCATCAATTCGCAGGGTAGCGTATCCACCGATCTCGCATTCCCCTATCAACCGCCACCCAATGAGGGCTCCGACAACGGGCATTCGATACTGCTCGATCTTGTGCCGAACAACGTCTTCAGCGCGCTGGCCTCCGGTCAAACCATCCAGGTCCTGCTGTTCTGCCTGCTTTTCGGGCTCGCGATGGGCAAGATTCCCCAGCCTTCGTCCATGAGCCTGTCTCAGGCGCTGAACGCGGTTTACCGGGCCTGCACGGTCCTTACCAACTGGTTCATCTGGGGATTGCCGTTTGCAACCTTCATCCTGATCGCGGATCAGACCGCGTCGACCGGAACCAAGCCGCTCACGCTGATGGGCGGTTATCTGCTGGTGATGGGTCTTTCCTGCCTCACATTCATCGCCGGCGCATTTGGCGTTATCGCCATCCGCTCTCGGCGAAGCTACTGGGCCACGATCAAGACCTGTCAGCCCCTTCTCATGGTAGCCATCACCACGCGCTCTACCGTCGCCTCGCTTCCGTGGGTCATAAACCTGCTGAGCGAGCGTCTGCGGTTCAGCCTCGTGGTCGTCGAACTGCTCGTGCCGCTGCAGGCGGCACTGCTGCGGACAGGCCCGGCGCTGCTTTACACGTCTGGTGTTCTTTTCATCGCTCAGCTCTACGGCCGTCCGCTGGCAATCCCCGACCTCCTGCTCGTCGGCATCACCTCGGCGCTTCTCGCGCTCACGACCGGCGGCATGGGCAGCCTGCTCATCCTGTCCCAGATGTCGATCGTCTGTGGCTACCTGAAGATTCCCTTCGAGGCGGCGTTCGCCTTGTTCGTCGCGGTCGACGCGGCCGTCGACACGTTCATGACGCTGTCCAGCGTCTGCACCGTTGCAGCGAGCACCGCAATGATCGCGCCCAGCCACAGGGAGACAACGCAGTCTGTCGAAGCGGCGTCGGAACAGCTCGAAGCCGAGCCCGCTCGATGATCGACCATGGCATCAGCCTCCAGCTCGGCGTCATTGGCGGCCTCGGGCCGTTGGCATCGGCTGACTTCTACTTCAAGCTGACCCGAATGACCCAGGCGTTCCGGGACAATGAGCATGTGCCCGCCGTCATCCTCAGCGTGCCACAGCTGCCTGACAGGACCGAGGCGATCCTTGCCGGCCATGACGGTCCGTTGGCGTCTTTGAAAGCCGCGGTCTCGACGCTCAATGCGCTCGGCGTTGCCTGTATCGCGATGCCGTGCAACACCGCCCATCATTGGTATGAGCAGTTGGCGGCGAGCTCGCAGGCGCGGATCATCCATATCGCCGACGCGGTCGTAGCTGAAACCCATCGTAGCCTGGGCCGAGGCAAGGTTACGATCCTCGCCACGCAGGGCACGCTGGTCTCCGGCTTCTATCGGGACAGGATGTCGGCGGCGGGATTTGAGCTCTGCTTTCCCGCCGTCACGGAATTCCAGGGTCGCGTCGATAGAGCGATCGGCCTGGTCAAGGGTGGTTCGATCGCGGAGGCGGCGAGCGAAACTGAGCGCGCGCTTGAAATCGCGCGATCGGCCGGCGCCGATACGGCCGTTCTCGGCTGCACCGAACTGTCGGTGGTGGCCGCCAGCCTCAACCCTACGAACGGATTGGTCGTCATCGACAGCAATGCAGCCTTGGCGCGAGCCTGTTTGACACGGTTGGGCTTCGCCGCGCAGGACGTTCCGCGACCTCGGCCGGTGTTCTCATCCCGCAAAGAGCTGGAGCGGTTCGGCGGTTCTATCCAACACTGAACCGCTCCGGGAATTGGTCGTTTAGCCGAATTTCGGATCGAGGCTGCCCGCTTTGTAACGCTTGGCCATTTCCGAGACCGGCAGCGGCTTGATCTTCGGCGCGTTGCCGGCGGTGCCGAACTGCTCGAAACGCTCCTTGCACAGCTTCCTCATCGCCGCCATCGCCGGCGTCAGATATTTGCGCGGGTCGAATTCCGAGGGATTTTCCGTCAGCACCTTGCGGATCGCGCCGGTCAGCGCCATGCGGTTGTCGGTGTCGATGTTGATCTTGCGCACGCCATGCTTGATGCCGCGCTGGATCTCTTCCACCGGCACGCCCCAGGTCGGCTTCATCTGCCCGCCATATTTGTTGATGATCTCCTGCAGATCCTCCGGCACCGAGGACGAACCATGCATGACCAAGTGCATGTTCGGCAGGCGGCGGTGGATTTCCTCGATGACGTTCATCGCCAGCACCGCGCCATCCGGCTTGCGCGAGAATTTATAGGCGCCGTGGCTGGTGCCCATGGCAACCGCCAGCGCGTCGACATGGGTGTCGCGCACGAACTGCTCGGCCTGCACCGGATCGGTGAGCAATTGGTCGTGGCTGATCGCGCCTTCGATGCCGTGGCCGTCCTCCTGTTCGCCGCCGCCGCTCTCCAGCGAGCCCAGCACGCCGATCTCGCCCTCGACCGAAACGCCGCCCCAATGCGCCATGTCGACGACGCGCTTGGTGATGCCCGAATTATAGGCGTAGTCGGCCGGCGACTTGCCGTCCTCCTTGAGTGATCCATCCATCATTACCGAGGTGAAACCATGCTGGATCGCGGTGACGCAGGTAGCCTCGTTGTTGCCGTGGTCGAGGTGCATGCAGACCGGGATGTCGGGATGGATCTCGACCAGCGCATCGATCAGCTTGGCCAGCACCACGTCATTGGCATAGGCACGCGCACCGCGGCTTGCCTGCAGGATGACCGGCGACTTGGTCTCCTCCGCAGCCTCCATGATGGCGAGGCCCTGTTCCATGTTGTTCATGTTGAAGGCCGGCACGCCATAGCCGTATTCGGCGGCGTGATCGAGCAATTGTCTCAGTGTGATGCGAGCCAACGAATAGTCTCCCGTATCTGGTTTCTAACCTTTGCTTGCTGGCTGTCCGCGCATCGTCCAGCCCACCGATGCTTCTGGCCGGATTTCCGCGCAACCGCAACCGTCAGACACCGTCCCGGCAGCAATTCTTGTTACAGGGCCGTGATGAAAGCCACGGGAATATCCCAGGAAAATATCTCATTATAACAAAAATCATGATAGTTTCAGGAAGAAATATGTTATCTTGTCGAGGAGCCAGCGCCGGTTGGCGGATAACGGCAGCAATGAAGAGCGATAGCAGACGTCAAGGCATCATGGACTTTCTGATGGACGTCGGCGCGGCGAGCGTCGACGATCTTGCCTCACGCTTTGGCGTCTCCAGGATGACGGTGCATCGTGATCTCGACGACCTTGAGGAGAGCGGTTTCCTGCGCAAGGTGCGTGGCGGCGCTTCGATCCAGCCGAGCGGTCTCTTCGAAAGCGATTTTCGCTACCGGCAAAAGCAGGCGACGGGGGAAAAGCAGCGCCTTGCGGCGGCCGCCGTGGCGATGATCGAACCCGGCCAGACTGTCATCATCGACGACGGCTCGACGGCTGGCGGCATCGCACGGCATCTCGCCGATTTCAGGCCGCTGACGGTGATCTCCAACAATCTGGCCGTCATCCAGGACCTGGCCGGCGCCGGGGGCATCGACCTGATTGCGCTCGGCGGCCAGTATAGCAAGAAGTTCCACGGCTTCTTCGGACTGCTTGCCGAGGCTTCGCTGAGATCGCTGCGCGCGGACGTCGCCTTCCTGTCGTCATCGGCTATCCACGGCGCCTCCGCTTTCCACCAGGACCAGGAGGTGGTGCAGATCAAGCGGCTGATGATGGAAGCAGCGACCCGCAAATACCTTCTGGTCGATCACGGCAAGTTCGGCCGCACGGCGCTGCATTTCCTGACCGAACTCGAGGCGTTCGATGCCGTCTTCACCGGTCGCGCGCCTGAGCCCGGAATGCGCGCCGCACTGGATGCCGCCGGCGTTTCGCTGACGGTGGTCGCCAACAAGGATTGAGGATCAAGGAGCGCAGGCGTGGTTTATTGGGTCGGTACAAGCTGGAAGATGAACAAGACGCTCGCCGAGGCGCTGGATTTCGCCGGGGCATTGGCCGGCTTCGTGCCAGGCTTCGACGAGCGCATCCAGCCTTTCGTCATCCCGCCGTTCACGGCGGTGCGCGAGGTCAAGCAGGCGCTGTCGTCGACGCGGGTCAAGGTCGGTGCCCAGAACATGCACTGGGCCGATGCCGGGGCCTGGACCGGCGAGATCTCGCCGCTGATGCTGAGCGACTGCGGTCTCGACATGGTCGAACTCGGCCACAGCGAACGGCGCGAGCATTTCGGCGAGACCGATCGCACCGTCGGCCTGAAGACGGCGGCCGCCGTCAAGCACGGACTGATACCGCTGATCTGCGTCGGCGAGACGCTGGCGGAGCGCGAAAACGGCAAGGCGGATGCGGTGTTGACCGGCCAGGTCGAGGGTGCGCTGCTGTTCCTCGAAGGCGAGGCGAAGGCGGCAAAAATCCTGTTTGCCTATGAGCCGGTCTGGGCGATCGGCGACAAGGGTATTCCGGCCAGCTCCGCCTATGCCGAAAAACAGCAGGCGCTGATCAAGAAAGTGGCCGGCGGCCTGCTGCCGTCCATCCCGCCGGTGCTCTATGGCGGCAGCGTCAATCCCGGCAACGCGGCCGAGCTGATCGGCCAGCCCAGCATCGATGGCCTCTTTATCGGCCGCTCGGCCTGGCAGGCGGAGGGCTACATCGACATCCTCAGGCGCGCCTCGGCGGCGATCTGAACGAACGAAATCTCATTCAAGAAAGGACACGACCATGAAAATAGCCATTGGAGCCGACAGCGCCGGCAAGCCGTTGCTTGATGTCATCGCCGCGCATCTCGCGACAAAATCCGGCCTCACCGTCAGCGACCTCAGCCAGGCCGGCTTTTATGCCGACCTGTCACAAAAGCTCGCCCAGACGATCATCGACGGCGAGAACGACCGCGGCATCCTGTTCTGCGGCACCGGCATCGGCGTCTCGATCTCGGCCAACAAGGTGCCTGGCATCCGGGCGGCACTCACCCACGACACCTATTCCGCGGAGCGCGCCGCCAAATCCAACAACGCGCAGATCATCACCATGGGCGCCCGCGTCATCGGCCCGGAACTCGCCAAGGCGATCGTCGATACCTGGTTGGCCTCGGAGTTCGACGAGAAGGGACCGTCGGCCGGCAATGTCCAGGCGATCAACAAGCTCGATGAAGCGAAGCAGGCCTAAGCCAGGTTGTCGCGCAAAGCCTCGATGACGGTCACGGCCGAGGCGGCGCCGGGGTCGATATGGCCGAGCGAGCGTTCGCCGAGCCGCGAGGAGCGGCCCTTGACGGCGATCATGTCCTTGGTCGCCTCGGCCCCCCGGCGCGCCGCGTCCACTGCCGCGTCGAGGCTTTCGGCAAGACCTTTTCCCGCCGCATTGCTGGCGCCGGCCGCTTCCGCCGCCGGCAACCAGGCGTCGATCATCGTCTTCTCGCCGATCTCGGCCTTGCCGCGATCGCGGATGCCTTGCGCCATCGCCTGGAACAGCGCGACGACATCCGCATCAGCTAGCGTGGTCTTGCCCTTGACGGCAGCGGCGGCGCGCATGAAGGCGGTGGCATAGAGCGGGCCAGACGACGCACCGACCGCGTTGAGGAACGATTTAGCCGCCATGTTGAGAAGCGCGGTCGGCTCGGTCGCCGCCAGGTCGAGTGGCGCCAGCGCGTCGCGCACTGCGTTGAAGCCGAGCGCCATGGCGATGCCGTGATCGGCGTCGCCGATGACGCCGTCGAGCTGGCAGAGCCGGTCCTTGTCGGCTTCGATCGCCACCGCGATCGCATCGAACATTCTCTTCAGGTCAGCGCTATCGATGCTCACGGGTCACTCCTCAGCCGGCGCGGAACATGGCGCAGTCGCACGGATGGTCGAGCATGGTCTGCAACTCGCCATCGAGATGGAACAGCGTCACCGAGGCGCCGGCCATTTCGAGCGACGTGCAGTAATTGCCGACCCAGGTCGCATGGATGGAAACGCCGATGTCGTCGAGACGCTGCTTGACGCGACGGTTCATGATGTAGAGCTCCATCAACGGTGTCGAGCCCAGCGAATTGACCAGCACCGCGACCTTGTCGCCACGCGAAGGCGCCATCTCGGCGAGGATCTTGTCCAGCATCTCGTCGGTGATCTCGTTGGCGGTCCCGAGCTTGCCGCGCGCGATGCCCGGCTCGCCATGGATGCCCATGCCGATCTCCATCTCGTCGGCGCCGATCTCGAAATTCGGCCGCCGGGTCTGCGGCAGCGAGCAGGGCGACAGCGCCACGCCCATGGTGAAGGTGTGATCGTTGGCCTTGCGCGCGATGCGCTCGCATTCGTCGAAGGAGAGCATGCGGTCACAGGCCGCGCCGGCCGCCTTGAAGACGAAGAAATTGCCGGCGACGCCGCGACGCTTCTGCCGCTGGTCGCGCGGTGCCGAGGCGACATCGTCGGTGGTCAGCACCGTGCGCACCTCGATATCGTCCATGGCGGCCATTTCGGCCGCCATGTCGAAATTCATCACGTCCCCGGCATAGTTGCCGTACGTGAACAGGACGCCGGCGCCGCCGTTCGCCGCCTTGGCGCATTCAAGGATGGGATCGGGTGGCGGCGAGGCAAAGACATTGCCGATCGCCGCCGCGTCCGCCAGGCCCTTGCCGACAAAACCGAGAAAGGTCGGCTCATGGCCCGAGCCGCCGCCGACGACGAGCCCGACCTTGCCGGGACGCGGTCCGTTGCGGGCGATGATCGAGCGCGGGTTGCCGTCCACGCTCCTGAGATGGCTGGGATGCGCGGCCAGAATCCCCTCTAGCATCTCGTCGACGGCACGGTTGCCGTCATTGATGATCTTCTTGGTCTGCACCGGCATCCTCCCGAACTCGGCATTTTCCCGAGATACTACAGGCTGTTACCGGGATTTCTACCCCGCTCTCGGCTGTTTCAGGCGGCGATGTGCCTTCGCGCCGCCAGAATCTGGAGGCATGCGCCGGCCGCTTCCTTGCCCTTTACCTGGAAGTGCTCGAGGAAGAAGCGGTGGTGCTCGGAGCTGTCGTGGTAATTGTGCGGCGTCAGTACCGCCGAAAGCACCGGCACGCCGGTCGTCAACTGCACATTCATCATGCCGTCGATGACCGCGCCGGCGACGAATTCGTGCCGGTAGATGCCGCCATTGACGACGAAGGCAGCGCCGAGGATCGCGGCGTAGCGACCCGTCTCGGCCAATGTCTTGGCGTGCAGCGGGATCTCGTAGGCGCCGGGCACGTCGAAGATTTCGACGGCAAAGCGGCCGTCGCCCAGTGCAGCAAGCTCCGCCTCGAAGGCAGCGACACACTGGTCGACGATATCCGCGTGCCAGCGCGCCCTGACAACGGCAACGCGGGTCGTTTCATAGTCTTTGTGGGAATGCTGATTCATGGGTCCATCCTTCCGTTTCGAACCAGAATCAGGACGCACGATACGAAAACCGGCCGCCGGGGCGGTCCGTCTTCCGTTTCGTTCTCTTCCATCCGGACTGTAACCGTCGGCTCCGGAATCACACCGGATCTGCTGACCCTTCCGGTTTTGCCGGAAAGCGCTCGCGGGCTTGGGTCCCGCGCATGACCCCGAAAACCGGACCGGTTTTCGGAAAGAAATCATGCGCAATCAGGAGTCCTTACCGCCGGTGGGGACTTTCACCCCGCCCTGAGAACATTAACGGCTTTGTATGGAAGGGCAGGGGCGCCGCTGTCAACCGCGCGCGGGCTGGTGGCCCATCACGTCCTGTGTGGCTGGCGCGTGCGCCAAGCGGCGGCCGAAGCCGCGACCAGCATCAGCAACGCCGCCACCATTGCCGATGCGGCAAAGCCGAAATCCGAATATAGCGGCCCGAAGCCGGTGGTGCCGACAAAGACCGCCAGATATGTCACCGCGCTGTTCAGGCCCATGATCGTGCCGCGCCGTGACGGATCGAGCGCCGACAGACGCATCACCAGTACGTTCAGACCGAAGTGATTGGCGAGACCCCAAGCCGCCACCATGGCGAGCATCATGCCATAGCTGTTGCTTGTCGCGGCGATCGCGACATAGACGATGGCGACGAGCAGGTAAGCGAAGGGCATGACGCGGCGAGCCCCCAGACGATCGATGATGCCGTCGAAGAGCGCCGCCGTGCCGAACCCGGCGCCATAGGCGAGTGCGGCCAGGCCGTTGGCGCTGACCGGCTGACCCAGCCCGCTGTGCAGATGGTCGCCAAGATAGCCATAGACACCATAGAAGGCGGTCATGAAGGCGCCGCAGGCGATCAGAAGCGGCACGATGCCGGGAATGCCGAGCGCCTCGAGCGGCGCCGGCGCCGGGCCGGCCTTTCTGACATCCGGGAGTGACGACGCGGTAAGGCTGCCAAGCGCCAGCGCCGCCAGCAGCGCCACGGCGGCGAAGACGGCCCGCCAGTGCACGAGATCGGCAAGCACCGCCGACAGCGAAACGCCGGCCACCATGCTGAGCGTCCATCCGGTCAGCACAACGCCGATCGTTCCGCTTTCCCGTCCAGGTGGGGCAATCGCCGCGGAACTGGCATAGATTGCCGGCATGGCGACGCCGGCGGCGATGCCGGTGAGAAGCTGCGCAGCGACCAGCGCCGTCACCGTCGGCGCCACCGCGCTTGCGACAAGCGCCAACGTCAGCAGCAGCAAGGCCGCCTGAAGCATCCGGCGCGCGCCGACCCGGTCGATGTAGCGTGCCAGGAACAGGGCGCTCGCCGAGGTGCCGAGGCCGAACGCGGCGGCCGCCATCATGACGACAGGCACGCTGGTCGCGAACGACACGGCCACGGCGGGAGCAATCGGACCCAGCACCAGGGAGTTCGAGCCGATGACGGCGATGCATCCGGTCAAGAGATAGGCCAGCGCCGGAATGGGCGGCCGGGCATTCGCACCCAGGGTTGCTGCTTGATCGCTGTTCGACATATATTCATAATGGCCGTATTTTATTCGGCTACAATCGGGAATTTCCACTATGGACGAAGAAACAAATGGCATTCCGCAGAACAGGCCGGCGCCCCGCGATCTCGACGCGATCGACAGAAAGATATTAGGCGTTCTCGTCGACGACGCCATGGTCAGCTATGCTGAGCTTGGCGATCGTGTCGGCCTCTCGCCGCCCGCCGCGCATGAGCGCGTCAAGCGCCTTCGGCGCAGCGGCGCCATTCGCGGCACGGCTGCCATCATCGACCCCAAGGCGGTCAAGAAGCCGCTGCTGGCATTCGTGCATATCGACACCAAGGGCTGGGGCAAGACGCCGGAGCTGATGGCGGTTTCGCAATATCCGGAGGTCGAGGAGATCCACACGGTTGCCGGCGACACCTGCATGCTGCTGAAGGTCCGTACGGAGGACACGCGGGCGCTCGAAGGCCTGCTGTCGCGCCTCTACGAGACACCCGGCGTCACCTCGACGCGCAGCTACGTGGTGCTGTCGACCTATCTCGAGCGGCCGGTGCAGCCCGGCGTCACGACGCAGTGGCCGGCGCCCAAGCACATGGCCGAGCCTCTGTACTAAGGCCTGATGCCATAAGCGCGAAGCGGTTTTCGGACGACATCATGCTCTATCTCTTTGATTTGGAGCTGGACTCGCCGCCTCCGCCGAAAACGCCGCAAAACAAGGAATGATATGCTAATCTCCCGAGCCTCTAGGCAGAGGGCGGGTGGTGGCAATGCTGGAAACGGACAAGGTATTCGCTGGCTCCATACCGGAAAACTACGACCGCTATATGGTGCCGTTGATTTTCGAGCCCTTCGCTGCGGATATTGCAGGACGAGCAGCATCCCTGTCGCCCGCCGCCGTTTTGGAGACGGCCGCCGGCACCGGGGTCGTCACCCGTGCATTGGCGCCGAAACTGTCTCCCGGCGCAAGCTATACGGTAACCGACCTCAACCAGCCGATGCTCGACTACGCCGCTTCGCGACAACCTCCCGACGGTCGCATCACATGGCGTCAAGCGGACGCCTTGGCGCTGCCGTTTGAAGATGCGGCCTTCGACCTCGTTTGCTGTCAGTTCGGTGCGATGTTCTTTCCCGACCGGCCATCGGCCTACCGCGAAGCCAGGCGTGTCCTGAGGCCGGGCGGACATTTCCTGTTCAGCGTATGGGATCGCATCGAGGAGAACGTCTTTGCCGATGATGTGACGAATGCTCTCGCAAGGATCTTCCCCAACGATCCGCCGCGCTTTCTGGCACGCACGCCGCATGGCTACCACGACAAGGCAGTGATCCGTCGCGAGCTGGAGGAGGCTGGCTTTTCTCCTGTGATGATCGAGACGAGAGCCGAACAAAGCCGTGCATCCTCGCCGCGCCTTCCCGCCGTCGCTTATTGCCAGGGAACTGTGCTTCGCACCGAAATCGAGGCCCGGGAGGCAGGGAAGCTGCAAGCCGCGACCGACTACGCCGCATCCGCGATTGCAGACAGACATGGCAGCGGCGCGGTGGCCGCCAAAATTCAGGCCCACGTCATCATGGCAACGGCTTAGAGCAATTCCAGGAAAAGTGTATCCGGTTTTCCGTCCGGAATTGCGCAAAAACAAACGTCTAGCTTCCCAGCCGGATCGTCTCGAAATAGGCGTCGGTGCCGACCTGGCCGCCCTTGAGCGCGATTTCGAGTCCATCGATCGCACCGCCGCCATGGGCGACACAGAGCGGTGATCCCGGCGATTGCGGCAACGGCATGCGCACGGTCAGCGCGTCGATGGCCAATTGTCCGAGCGCGTGACTGGAGGTGTCGCCCCCAGCGATCACCGCGCGCTTGAGTTTCTTCTCGACGACCAGCCGGCGCAGAATGTCACCCAGCGCCCGGCCCAGCCTGTTGCGTGCCCCTTCGATATGGTCGATCTCCGCACTACGGTCGGCCTGTGGGCCAAGAGCTGTGTAGAGGATGACGCTGCGCCCCGCAGCCAGGCTTGCCAATCCGCTCGCGACGGCGCGCTCGATTGCCTCCTTGGCGCCCTCCGTGACCAGTTGCATGGCATCCATCTCGACGCCGTCGAAACCGTGGGCAAGGGCGTGGCGGATCTGCTTTTCGGTGGTCGGCGACACGCTGCCCGAGACCACCGCGAGGCGGTCTACCGGTCCCGGCGGCGCGAACGACGCCTGCCCGGAGGCAATGCCTTTGCCGGCCCATTCGGCAAGCAAGGCATATTCGACGCCCGAGGATCCGACGACGAAGCCATGGCCTTGGTCATGGATGCGCCAGATCTGTTCGCCGACGCGTCTCTGTGTCTGGCGGCTTTCGACATCAAACAGGATGACCGCCCTGTTTTGCACGGCCTGGTCGACCGTTTGCGCGAGATCGTCGGTCTGCAATGCAGCCAGGTCGACAAGGCCGGAACTGAGACTGGTCTGGCGCGAGAGATGCACGAGCAGGTCTGCTTCGTTCATCGGCGTCACCGGATGCCTGCTCATCACCGGATGCCTGTCGATGCGGAAATACTCGCCGCGGAATGCCGCGAAAAGATTGCCGAAGGCCGTGTAGCGCTTGAGCTGCGGCGCGCCGACGACCATCGGCACGCTACTCTGGCCGAAGATGCGCCGGCCGATCTCGATGGCGCGGCCGATATTGCCGACCGTCGGACTGGAATCGAAGGTCGAACAGATCTTGTAATGGCAAACCGCCGCTTCGAGGCTCTTCAGCCATTCGAAGGCGGGCGCCAGATTCTGCTCCATCCATTGCGGCGTTTCGCTTCGGCTGGTGCCGGCCAGTCCGACGGCGCGGCAATGGGAAAATCGCGCCAGCAGGCGCCCGTCGGGCCGACGCATGAACAGCACCGTCGGCACGCCGCCGAGCTCGAGCGCCTCCATGACGTCGGTCGAGCCGGTGAGGTCGTCGCCATAGTAGCTCAGGAGCAGGTTCTGCATGGCTTCGCTCAGGCCGCCTTGCCGTCGCTGAATTTCTCGATCGAGCGTGCCAGCTCGGCATGGTCGCGCGCGAATTCGTCGAGAGCAATGCCCTCGACCGCGGCCTGCCACGCTTGCAGCACCGCGCGCACGCCGGCGCCGGGCCCGTCCGGATGGCTGACGATGCCGCCGCCGCAGAGATAGAGGAGATCGACCGTGCGGCCGGTGCGCTCATAGGTCTCGGGCGCCTGGCCGCCCCATTGGCCGGAGCAGGCCACGGGCAGCGCGCAATCGTCTGATGAAAACAGCGGCGTGGTCACCGCTTCGAAGGAGCGGATGAAAGAATCGTCCGACTCCCAGTATTTCGAGCCGATGCCGTTGATCTGGAACTGGTCGACGCCGAGCAGCCGCCAGAATTGCTGCCATACCTTGAAATCCATGCCGAGGCCGGGATGGCGGGTGAGAATGTCCCAGCCATTGCGGTGCGCATGCAGCACCAGCCCGGAGCGCTTCCTGAGGAAAGCCATGCCGCCGAATCCGATGGAGTTGATGTTGACGACCGCGCAATTGCCGCCGGCTTCGAGCACCAGATCGTGGTTGCGCATCATCTCGTCGGGATCGGCATGCGAGATTCCGAAGGCGTACATTACTTTCTTGCCGGTCTTTTGCTCGTGGTCGCGGATCAGCGGCATGATCGCCTTCACCCGCTCAGCGAGCGGCGAATAGGCCGGGCTCATCAGCTTCTCGTCGTCCTTGATGAAATCGACGCCGGCTTCGATCAGTTCGCCCACCATCGCGGCTGTCTCGTGCGGCCTGAGGCCAAGCGCCGGCTTGACGATGGTGCCGATGATGGGACGGCCCTCGACCCCGGTCAGCCTGCGGCTGCCGGCAACGCCGAATTGCGGGCCGGGATGGGCGCCCCGGTATTGTTCCGGCAGCTTCATGTCGATGACCCGGATACCGGACAGGCCCCTGATCGAATAGGTGCCGCTGATGGCGATCGTCATCAGCGCCGACAGGTCGGTGCCGATGGCGTCGAACGGGAAGCCGATATCGACATCGGCGCGCCGGAAGGGGCCGTTCCCGGATCCGGGAAGCGACGGCTGCTCGGCATCGGGCAGGGGACTGATCGCCAGCACACGAGCCGCCACACGCGCCTTTAATTCCTCGGTCTCGCCGGGCAGTGGGACGAAGGTGCCGGTCGACTGGTCGCTCGCGATCTTGGCCGCCAGCGCTTCGATGCTGCCAGAGGTTTCGATGCGATAGGTAAGCGTGATCATGGTTTGTCGGCCGCTCGAAAAGGGTTCGAAAAAAGTTTTGTCGCGCAGGAAATCTGGTATAATGAGTACCTAAGTATTGCAAGCAATATCCCGACTTCGGCAAGAGGGCCGGCTTCGGCAATTCCGGGAAATGAGCGGCGTTTTTCGTTCGGAATGCCTGGAACAAACAGCTGGCGCGGCTTGGCGATTGCATGAAATCGCGGGACCGCTCCAGGCGCAGGCATTCCGGTAATCCTGCCTGGAATGCTAAACAGGAACCGGGCCAGGGAGTGATTCGTCACGATGAACCGTTCGGAGCCGATCGTCCGGCGCAAACTTTCCGACGAAGTCTTTGCAAGGCTGAAGCGGCTGATCACCAGCGGCGAGCTGCAGCCGGGCGACGACATGCCGTCCGAACGCGAGTTGATGGAGCGCTTCGAGGTCGGCCGGCCGGCGATCCGCGAGGCCATGCAGGCGCTGAGCAATATGGGACTGGTCGCCATCTCGCATGGCGAGCGCGCCAAGGTGCTGCAACTAACCGCCAAATCGATCATCAAGCAGGTCGACGGCGCGGCCAAGATCATCCTGTCTTCATCCAGGGACACGCTGGAGCACCTGAAGACGGCGCGCATCTTCTTCGAGCGCGGCATGGTCAGGGAAGCCGCGGAAAAGGCGACCGCCGAGGATGTGCAGCGGCTCAGGGCAACGGTGGCCGAGCAGCGCGCCGCGCGCGGTGATTCCGAAGCCTTCATCTCCGCCGACATGAAGTTCCACACCCAGATATCGGCGATATCGGGCAATCCGATCTATGTTGCCGTCAGCGAAGCCACACTCGGCTGGCTGAAGGAATACCACACCGAGATGCTGATCTGGACCGGCAAGGAACAATACACGCTGACCGAGCATGAGGAGATCATCGACCGCATTGAGCACCGGGATGCCGACGGCGCCGAAAAGGCGATGATCAAGCATCTCGAACGCTCGCGTGCGCTCTATGTGATGAATTCCGATAAGTAAGGCCTAGCCAACCCGGACAATGGCGTAGGGCGACATCGTAAGATGGCCCTGACCCAGTGCCGAAACATCAACCGGGACGTCGTTCGCCGTCAGGTTCGCCAGCCAGACGGCAATGTCGCCCGAGGCGGCGCGTCCGGCCAGCGCCGCAACACGCGTCTCATCGCTTGTTTTCGCGGCAACATGCGCGAGCCCAGCCAGTTCGCAAAGCCCTTGGACGGCCCGGAAAATCGGCCGCGGTGATCCCTCGGCGACAGGTTCGCCGGATGCGGCCAGCACGCCGAACGGGCCGGTGATGCTGGACAGTGTCAGCATCTCCAGCCCGGCCGGCGCGACGCGCGCGGCATAGCCAATGGTCCAGGCGGCGGCAAACTGCGCGGCATGGCGGGGATCACGGTTCGCCATGGCAATGCGTTGGCCGGCAAAATTGTCCTTGGTCGCGCCGCCATAGGGGTTCTGTCGCATGGCAATGGTCGACGGGCCGATCCGGTAAGGCTTGTCGCCGAAGATCGCCCGGGTCGACCGGGTGATGAAGGGCAGCGCCTCCAGCGATTGCATGACGCTGAGATCGTCGGCGGCGTGAACGATCGGACAGGTGCAGTGCGTGACGAAATCGAGTTGGTCGGCGGGCACGCGCTTACGGTTGAGCTCGGTGAAATAGCTGAACATGCCGCCGCCGAGGCGGATCCCGGGAAAGGCGCGCCGCGCCGCGGCATAGATTTCTTCCAGCGGCGGGCATGCCGGCCAGGCGCTGCCCGGCGGCGTCGACTGGCGGTCGACCGAAGGCGAGACGGCAACCGCATCGAGCCGCAGGCCGACCCGGCGCACCATATCGGCGACATCGGAGAATTCGGCATCGAGGTCGCCCGTGCAGGCCACCACGCATTCGAGCGTGGTCGAGGCGGGATGCGCCGCGGCGAGCCGGGCATGGGCGCGCAGCGCGTCCAGGCCGTGGCCGCGCGTCGGATCGAAATGGAAAAGGAGTTGCCGCGGGCCGAGCCTTGCCAGCATCAGCAATTCGGCCAACGTTGCCTCGATGTCCTCGGGATAGACGATCATGCCGATATCGGGCAGCCTTGGCCCGGTCTCGCCGAGTTCGATGCGGACCGGTTCGGCACTCGCGGTCGCGGCGGGCATCCCGGCGCCGCCGGTGAGGCGCAGGCTCACCGTCTGGCGCAGCGGTTCGCGGGCCGGCAGCACATAGGGCCACGGCAAGGCCAGCGGCCGCACATAGGTCTTGTAGGAGGCGTCCGACCAGTTGCGCTGGTCCTCCATCTCGAAAATATCGCCTTCCATCCGGCATTCGGCACTGACGCCGGGACGCACTCCATGGGTGATGGCACGCAGGTTCTTGAAGGGCTGCCACGGGTCGATCAGATCAGGCAGTTCCGTCTCCGCCACACTGCCGTCGGTGTGCTCCACCGTCACCGGGCTGCCGGCGAGGCCGGCGATCGGATGCAGGATGCAGAAGCCGCAGCGGTTGGTCTCGAAATCGCTCTCCGGCAGCGCTGTCACATCGAAGACCAGCCTGCCGTCGGCGGAGCCTTCGATCGTCGCGTGGAAGCGCAGGCTGCTGTCGTCCGGGCCGGTGCAATTCGCCTCATAGCTTACCGAGAAACGGTCGTCCTTCTGGTCGACGGTCAGGTCCGTCAGCTCCGGCTCATAAGTGCCCCAGTCGCGGTCGCGCACGATATAGGCGATGGCGCGCAGCACTTCGATGCCGGCATGACGGATGGTGCGCAGATTGCCGTTGACCAGCTCGGCACTCAACGCGCCCGCCTGCAGCAGGATCGGTGCCGCTTCGGCCGCCCGTGTGCCGTAAAGATCGAACACGTCGGCCGTCATTGCAGCAAGGCTTCGATCTGCACCGGTTCGCGGCTCGCAGCACCCGCATAGGCGGCCTCGACCAGGGCGAATGTCTTCAGATTGTCGGCGCCCGAGGTCGCCGGCTCCTTGCCGCCGACAAGGCAGTCGACCCAGTGCCGCTGGATGGCCAGCACGCTTTCCTGGATGTTGTGCCATGGCCGCGAGGCCCAGGGCAGGAGCGGCGGCGAGACATCGCTCACTCTGGTTCCGCTCTTGCCGGTGACGGTCAGCCGGTAGCCCTGCGCCAGCCGGATCGTGCCGTCGACGCCGTCGAGCTCGATAAGTGTTTCCGGGAACGGCTCGGTGGCAAGCTTGGTCGCATAGCTGCAATCGACAACCGACGTGGCGCCGCCGGCATGATCCATGAGCATCGTCGCCACATCCTCGCCGGCGATGGCGGGGTTGATGCGTGTGGTCCGCGCGGTCAGGCTCGTGACGTCGCCGAGCAGGAAGCGGGCGATGTCGAGGATGTGGATGCCGAGGTCCTCGATGATGAAGCGTTTTCCGGTCGCCAGATAGGGCTGGCCGGAAAACACGTCGTAGCCGGAGCGGAAGGAGATGCGGCCGAAGAACGGCGTGCCGATCTCGCCTCTGTCGAGCACAGCGCGCACCGCCTGGATCGGCGACTGCCAGCGGAAGTTCTCATGCACCATCAGCGGCACGCCGGCTTTGGCGCAGGCCGCGACCATCGCCTTGGCATCGCTAAGCGTCGGCGCGAACGGCTTCTGGCAGATGACGGGAACGCCATGCGCTGCCGCCATCTCGACCAGCGGTCGATGGCTGCCGACAGTGGTGGCGATGTCGACGAAGTCGAGGGTCTCGGCGGCGAAAAGTTCCGCCGCATCGGTGTAGCGCCGCACCACGCCGAACTGGTCGCCGACGATCCGCAACCGCTCCGGATCGCGGTCGCAGATGGCGTCGATCGAGGCGCCTTCGATATCGCGCCAGGCATGCATCTGGTTGACGGCGAAGAAGCCGCAACCGATCAGCGCTCCACGCAACTCCGCCATGCTCAGCCCGCCTTTGCCATCTGCATCAGGGTAACGCGCTGCTGCAGCCGGCGCTGCGCCTGGTCGACGACGACGGCGACGATGATGACGAGGCCCTTGATCACCATCTGCCAGAACGAGCTCACGCCCATCATCACCAGCCCGTCCGAAAGGATGCCGATGACGAAGGCGCCGACGATGGTGCCGCCGATCGTGCCGCGGCCGCCCGACATCGAAGTGCCGCCAAGCACCGCCGCGGCGATGGCGTTGAGCTCAAAGCTCTCGCCCGTCGCCGGATGCGAGGCCATCAGCTCCGACGAGATGATCAGCCCGACGATTGCCGCGCAGAAGCCGGAGAACATGTAGACGAACATCTTGACCATGTTGACGCGCACGCCCGAGATGCGCGCGGCGCGCTCATTGCCGCCGACGGCGAAGATGTGGCGGCCAAGCGGCGTGTAGCGGGCGAGATAGGCCGCCCCCACCGCCACCACGATCAGGATCCAGATCGAGACCGGCAGGCCGAGCAGCCGGCCGGCACCCAGGAAGCCGAAGCCGGTGGTGCCGAGTTCCGGCTTGCCGACGAGATTGGGGAAAGTGCGGCCGTCGGAGGAAAGCAGCGCGAAGCCGCGCGCCACATAGAGCACGCCGAGCGTGGCGATGAAGGGCGCGACGTTGAGCCTGGTGATCAGCAGCCCGTTGACGGCGCCGATCAGCATGCCGACCGCGAGCGTGATCAAGGCGATCTCGACGACATTGAAATAGATGGTGTAGCCGATCTGCAGGTCGATGCCGTTGAGCACGAGGTAGCCGGCCACCATGCCGCACAGGCCGACGATCGAGCCAACCGAAAGGTCGATGCCGCCGGTGATGATGACGAAGGTCATGCCCATGGCGAGAAAGGCATTGAGCGCCACGTGCTTGGCCATCAGGATCAGATTGGCGGCCGACAGGAAGTTCGGCGCCGCGATCGAGAAGAACACCAGCACGGCGATCAGCGCAATGAAGGTTCTGAGCTTCATCAGCGTCAGCAGCGCCGAGCCGCTGGAGGCGGAGGAAGCGGCAGCCTTGGCCGGAATGTCAGTCATCAGCGTTGCTCCCCATGTGCGGCCGGTCCGTGGCCCAGCGCCGACGCGGCGACGATCGCCGCCTCCGTCGCTTCGGCGCGGTCGAACATGCCGGTCAATCTGCCATTGCTCATCACCGCGATGCGGTCGGACAGCGCCATCACCTCGTCGAGGTCCGAGGTGGCGAACAGGATGCCCAGCCCGTCGCGCGAAAGCTTGCGCATGGTGCGGAAGACATCGGCCTTGGCGCCGACATCAATGCCGCGGCTGGGCTCGTCCATCAGAAGCACTTTCGGTCCGGTGAGCAGCGCCTTGCCGATCACCACCTTCTGTTGGTTGCCGCCCGACAGCGACGAGACCTCCTGCGCCGGGTCGGCGACCTTGATTGCGAGTTCCCGCACCATCTGCATCACGGCCTGCCGCTCGGCACCGCCGCGGATGTGAAACAGGCGCACGAAGCGCGACAGGCTCGCCATCGTCAGGTTGCTAGCGACCGACAGGATCGACACCAGGCCCTCGCGCTGGCGGTCCTCTGGGATCAAGGCCAGCCCTCGCTGGATGCGGCGCGTCGTGTCGCGCTCCTTCACCTGCTTTCCGGCGATGAAGATCCTGCCGCTGGCATGGCCGTGACGGCCCATGATGCAGTCGAACAGCTCGCTGCGCCCCGCACCCATCAGCCCGTATATGCCGAGAATCTCGCCGGCGCGCAGCGACAGCGAGACGTGGTCGACCGCCAGCCCGCCGGTGACGCGTGGCAGGCAGATCTCCTCGGCGCGGAAGATTTCCGCGCCCGGCACATGGCCGTCGGCCTTGGCGAAGTCCTTGGCGTCCGAGCCGATCATCTGCCGCACGATCCACTGCGTATCGACGTTTTTCATCTGCTCCTGGCCGGTGATGCGGCCGTCGCGCAGCACGGTGATGTAGTCGCCGATGCGGATCAGTTCCTCCAGCCGGTGGGAGATGTAGACGATGGCGACGCCGCGCGCCTTGAGGTCGGCGATCACCTTGAACAGGATCTCGACTTCGGCGGCGCTCAGCGCCGAGGTCGGCTCGTCCATGATGAGGATCTTGGCGTCGAGCGAAACCGCCTTGGCGATCTCGACCAGTTGCTGCTGGCCGATGCGCAGATCCTCGACCAGCATGTCGGGCCGGATGCCGGCTTCCAGCCGCTCCAGGAATTCACCGGCCCGGCGCTCCTGTTCCTTGCGGTCGATCTTGCGGAAGCGGTTGGTGATCTCGCGCGTGGCGAAGATGTTCTCGGCGACCGACAGGTTGCCGAACAGGTTCAGCTCCTGGAACACCATGCCGATGCCGCGGTCGACCGCATCTCCCGACGACGAGAAAGAGACCTCTTCGCCTTCGAGCAGGATGCGCCCTACGGTCGGCTGCTCGACGCCGGCGATGATCTTCATCAGCGTCGACTTGCCGGCGCCGTTTTCGCCGACCAGCACGTTGACCGCGCCCTTGCGCACTTCGAAATTCGCCTGCTTGACCGCGACCGTGCCGGCATAGACTTTCGAGACATCCTCCAGCTTGAGGATGACCTCATGGCCATTGGCCTGGCTCATGGCTTCGGCCCGATCTCGGCCTCAGCCGGCGTCACCAGCGGCAGGTCCTGGCCGCCTTCGATCGTATAGGCGCCGAGCACCTTGGCGGTGCGGCCTTCCAGCGCCTCGCGCGGCAGCTTGGAGAGCACCGTCTTGGCCGCATGGGCGTTGAAAGCCTTGCCGAACTGGGCGAAGTCGATCTGGTTGGTGAAGTCGTTGAACTGGACGAAGTCGAGGCTGTCGCGCAGTGCCGTGCCGCGCATCGCCGGCCCGATCTGAACGCGCGCGTCCGCCTTGCCGTCACCGTCGGCGTCGACATCGATGGTGGCCGCGCGCGACTGCGTGTTTGCCGCGACGATCTTGCCCTCGACGCGCACGGCGAACGTCCATGGCGAATTCGCCTGCTTCTTCGGATTGCCGTATTTGGCGCCGGCCGCGGCCGGATCGGTCTTCGCCAGCGCATGGACCTCGGCGAACGGTCCAGCCTTCTGCTGCAGATAGGGAATGACTTTCGCCGCCCAGATGTCCTCGACCATCTTGTCAGGGTTGAAGGCGGAGGCATTGCCGTCGCCTTGCGCCGATGGCGTCGGAAGGATCTTGCAGGCGCTGAGCGCGATGCCGGCGGTCAGGGCAAGGATCGGCCAACTCGGCTTTTTCTGCATGGCGGTCGAGGCATCCTGGTGAAAAGGAGCGAGGGACGAACCTCGGTTCGCCCCCCGCTGTTCGCGTTGCGCCGGCTCAGTTCTTGAGCGCGAAGGTTTCCAGCTTGGCGGCATTGTCGCCATTGATGAGCACGCAGTCCATCAGCTGCTTTTCCTTCTCGGGCGACTTCTTGTTCTTGATGAAGTCGTTGGCCTGTTCGACCGCCATCTGCGCCTGGGCATAGGCCGGCTGCAGCACCGTCGCCTTGATGCCGCCCGAGGTGATGGAATCGCGCACGTCGTTCGATCCGTCGAAGCCAACGACGATGACGTCCTTGCGGCCGGCCGCGGCAAGCGCCGCATAGGCGCCCATCGCCATCGTGTCGTTGCCGGAGATGACGCCCTTGATGTCAGGATTGGCCTGCAGGATCGATTCCATCTTGGAATAGGCCTCGGTCTGGCTCCAATTGGCCGATTGCTGCGCGACCATCTTCAGGTCCGGATAGTCGTCGATGACGTCGTGATAGCCCTTGGAGCGGATGCCGGCATTGGTGTCGGATTCCTTGCCGACCAGCTCCACGAAATTACCCTTCTCGCCCATCAGCTTGACGAATTCCTGCGCGCCGAGCTGGGCGCCCTGGTAGTTGTTGGAGACGATCTGAGCCACCGCGACGCCGGTGGCGTTGATCTCGCGGTCGATAAGGAAGGAGGGGACGCCGGCCTCCTTGGCCTTCTGCACGGCGGCGACGGTGGCGTCGGCACCGGCATTATCGAGGATGATGGCCTTCGCGCCGCGGCCGATCGCGGTGTCGATCAGTTCGGACTGCTTGTTGGCGTCGTCGTCATGGACCAGCACCAGCGCCTCGTAGCCCAATTCCTTGGCCTTGGCTTCGGCGCCGACGGCTTCCGCCTTGAAGAAGGGATTGTCGTGCGATGGGGTGATGATGGCGATGAGATCCGCCGCGTAGGCGGGCATCGCCGTGCCGAGTGCCAGCACGCCTGCGAAGGCGGCAAGCGTCATTCTACGTGTCAGTTTCATGAAGTCCTCCCGTTGAAACCCATGCCTCGATCGTTTCGAGGCCTCTATCTACGATTGAATTCGTCAGGCAGGGCCGGCAGCGCGCCGCCCGGATTTCAGAGCCGATCGCCGGCTGTCATCCGAACTGCTCCTCGCTCCGCTCCCGCCGTCCTCACTCGCATCAACTTCAAACTTCAACGAAGCATGACCGATCCGAGTCCGGGAACAGCTAAAGCTAACTGGTATAATGAGTCAACCACTAATTCAGGTGATCTGTATCTAAGCGGCGGCCCACTCAGGTAATCCGCTGGATGCTGGCTGCGATCTCTTCCGGTTCGAAGACCCGCTTCCAGTCGTCGCGCATCAGCACCGGCTTGCCGAATTCGATGGCCTTGTTGCAGGCGTCGGAGAACACGCCTTTGGTTTCGCCGAAGATTACGGCGCCGAGCACATTCATGTGGCCGAGCAGGAAATCGAGGGCCGCCTGCTGGTCGACGCCCCGCGCCACGACCTCGTCGACAGCTTCCTTCATGACCACCAGCAGCGAGGCGCACACGGTCTCAGAAAGGCCGGGCTCGAGCAGCGCCATCTGCTCGACGGAAACGCGGTGCGAGCGCATCACCGGCGCCCAGATGATCTTGGCGATGGCCTCGCCCTTGGCGTAGTCCGCTTCCGGTCCCTGCATCAGTGCGCTGACCATGTGCTGCTTGGCCTTGACGCCGCCGAAATAATCCTTCTTGGCCGCCATGTCGGTTTCGTCGTTGAAGATCGGCGGATGGCAGGGGTGGGTGACGAAGTAGGTCAGGTCGGGACGATCAGGCAAATGGCCGGCAAACGGCGCCGCGGCATCGAGAACGATCACCATCGTGCCCGGCGCAAGCTTGCTTTCGATGCTTGCCGCGACCTTGCCGATATGGGTGTCCGGAACCGCCAGGATCACCACCTCGGCGCCTTCCAGCGCCTCGTCGGCACTGACCGTATCGAAGCCCAGCCCGGTCTTCAGCCGCTCGCGCCCGGCGTCGCTGACCTCGACATGGCGGATCGTATAGGGCGAGCCGCGGAAATTGGTCGAAAGGCGGTAACCCATTTTGCCGCCGGCACCGAACAGCGCGATCGTCGTCATCTAGCCTTGCTCCTAAACATTGAACGATGGTCTCGCCAATCGTCACCTTATATACTGGTATGATCACTCTACCATCTTGGCAAGAGAAATCATTGTCACTGCGGCCTGATTGCCGCAGCGCCCGCCTTAGGTTTCGCCGTGCCGTCGCCGGCTGCGCTCTCGAGGGCGGCGGGGTCGATGGCGGCGCGCCGCGACAGCACCTGCCGGCCGGCCAGCGCCAGAACGAAAATGACCACGATGCCCTGGACGATGTCCTGCGCGCCGGGCGGCAGGCCGATGATCTGCATGGTCGTGACGATGAGGATCAAAAGGATGCTGGCGAACAATGTGCCGAGCGCCGTCGCGGAGCCGCCGAAGATCAGCGTCCCGCCCAGCACCACCGCGGCGATGGATTGCAGGAGATAGGGCTGGCCCATTTCAAGAAAGGCGCCGCCGATATAGGCGCCCAGCAGCAGCCCGTTGAGCGAGGCCAGCACCGAGGAGATGATGAAGGCCGAGGCGATGACCCGGTTGTTGCGGATCGCTGCTAGCCGCGCCGCCGCGCGGTTCTGGCCGACTGCCGAGAGCAGTTGTCCGTAAACGGTATAGCGTAGCACGAACGACGTTGCGGCGACGCCCAGGATGGCGATGACTGCCATGATCGGCACGCCCGCGACGCGGCCCGTCGCCAGCGTCTTCAACAGCGGACTGACGGCGAAGCCCGATATCGCGCGGTTCGACAGCAGCGTTGCGGTTGCCAGCACATAGCCCGTCGCCAGCGTGGCGATGATGGCCGGTATGTTCAGCCCGACGACGAGCAGCGCGTTGAGAGCGCCGACCGCAAGGCCGAGCAGGATCGCGGCGCCGACGCCGACGGCGAGGTTGGCGTCCTGGCCCTTGATGGTCAGCAGCGCCACGAAGGCGCTGAGCGTGATCACCGAGGCCACGGAAAGGTCGATATTGCCGCGCCCGGTGGTGACGACGAACATCTGGCCGATGCCGACGACCGTTAGGAACGAGGCCGACAGAACGATGCCCGACAGGCTGGAGAGGCTGAAGCGGTTGGTGACGATGGACAGCACCAGCCAGAGCAGCAGCACCCCGATCGCCGACCAGATCCAGCGGTTTTTCTGCGCCCAAGGGCTGAAGGCGGCAAGCGCATTCATTGTTCGCTCCTGCGGTCCGCGGTCAGGCTGCGCAAGGTCAGCAGGGCGATGAGGATCAATCCCTGCGTCGCCGCATTGAAGTCGCTGCTCACGCTCAGGGTGCCGAGCAGGGCGCCGATCAACGCCAGCGTGACCGCGCCGGCGACGGCGCCGACCGGCGAGATGACGCCGCCCAGCAGCGAACAGCCGCCCATCACCACGGCGGCGACGCTGAGCAGGGTGAATGAATTGCCGGAATTGATGTCGCTCGCCGTATTGATCGCCGTCAGCGACAGGCCGGCGGCGGCGGCGAACAGCCCGGCGACGAGGTAGCGCACCAGCGCGTAGCGCGTCGGCGACCAGCCGGAACGGATCATCGCGGTCGGATTGTTGCCGAAACCGCGCAGCACCACGCCGAGCGGCAGCCGGTCGATCACGAACACCACGATTGCCACCGCGGCGATGAGGATGATCGAGGTTGGCACGAAGCCGAGCGACCAGTTGAACATTGCCGACAGCCATTCGGGGCTGGCGCCGCCCGGCGTCGGCTGCAGCGCATAGCCTATCCCGACCCAGATGAAGGACGCGCCCAGCGTGACGACGATGGCCGGGATCTTGCGCGCCTGGATCAGGCCGCCGAGGCCGGCATAGGCGGCGATCGCCGCAGCCAGCGCCAGCGCGCCGAGCCACGGCTGGTCGTAGAGCAGCGTGGCGCTGAGCACGCTGACGAGCCCCGCGAACGCGCCGACGCCGAGGTCGATCTCGCTGCCGCCGACGATGAACATCTGCGCCGCGGTCACCAGTACCAGCGACAGCGCCGGCATCAGCAAGAGGTCGAGCCCGAAAATGGAGGCGACCGCCGGATTGGCCGAGATCATCACCGCCAGCACGGCGGCGAGGCCGATGAAGGGGGCAGCATTCACCAGCCTGCGGGCAAGCCCGGCGCCGGCAGCGCCGCTGCGTCCCGCACTGGCGGCTTTGTCCGTCTGCTGGGCAAAGGACGCTCCAACGACGGCTGATTCCGTGATCGCCTCGCCGGCCAGTTCCTTGACGATGCAGCCGCCTGAAAACACCAGCACGCGGTCGCAGGCCAGGAGTTCGGCATCTTCGGTCGTGTGCCAGATGAGCGTGCGCCCGCCTCGCGCAATGTCGTTGCAGAGGCGGTAGAAGTCCTGCTTGGTGGCGATGTCGACGCCGCGTGTCGGGTCGTCGAGCAGGACGATCGGCGTGTCGGCGACGAGCGCCCGGGCGACGAGCGCCTTCTGCTGGTTGCCGCCGCTGAGCTCCAATATGTTGGATCCGAAGCGGGTTTCGTCGAGCCGCAGCCGGCCGGCGGCATCCGCCGCTGCCGCGCGGTTGGCGCGGTCCGAGACCAGGCCCAGCGCCGGGCGGCGTGCCAGGGCGCCGATGCTGATGTTCCCAAGCACGCTCCACAAGGGGAACACGCCTTCCTTCTGGCGGTCGCCCGCGATGAAACCGGCTTCACCGTTCCTGGCGACGGCCGCATCCGTTCCGGAATCGGGCTTGAAGATTGCGTGCAGCAACTCCTTCTGGCCGCTGCCTTCGAGGCCTGCCAATCCGATGATTTCACCGCGGCCGATCTCGATGTCGCGGCCGAGTTCGGCCGTCAGGAACCCGGACAGTCGCACCAGCGCTTCGCGGCTGCCGGTGGTGGCGGTACCATGCTGGTGGATCGAGTTGGCGTCGCCCCCCATGAGCTGCACCAGCCTGCCGATCGACGTCTCGGCCACATCGCCGCGCCAGGCGGTGCGCCCATTGCGCAGCACGACCACCTGGGTGGCGATGTCGATGATTTCCTGAAGCTTGTGGCTGATGAAGATGAAGGCGAGGCCGGATTTGGCCCGCTCGCGGATGAAGGCCCGCAACTGTCTCGAGCGATCGAGATCGAGCGAGGAGGTCGGTTCGTCAAGAACGATCAGCTTGACACCGGGGGTCGCGGCGGCGCGCGCAATCTCGACCATTTGCCGTTCGGCGATGGAGAGGTGGCCGACTTCGGCATTCACATCGATGCCGTTTGCGGGGAAGACGGCGTCCAGCGCCGAGCGGGCGCGCGCCCTGTAGAGTGCCCGCCAGCCCGGCCGGTTGGCGGCATCCGCCGGAATTTCCAGGAAGAAGTTTTCGGCCACCGAGAGGTTGGCGCACAGCGACAATTCCTGGTGCACCATGCGGATGCCGCGGCGCTGTGCTTCCGCCGTGTCGTAGCCGGCGAAGCCGATATTCTGGCCGGCAAACGAAATCGAGCCCAGGGTCGGCCACATCGCCCCGCACAGGATGCGCATCAGCGTCGATTTGCCGGCGCCGTTGCCGCCGACCAGCCCGATGATCTCGCCGGTGGAGACGGCGAGGTCGATCTCTGCATTCGCCAGCGTCGGTCCGAAGCTCTTGGTGATCCCGGAAAGCGAAACAACGCTCTGCCGGGTCGGATCGGCGAGCACCGCGGCGGCTGCGCCTTCCGGGGCTACGGCGAGATGGGACATTCGTCCTCCGTTTCTTCACGGGCAGGGACCGGGCGCGGCCGTTCCGCGGCGCCCGGTCCCTGGCATTGCCAACCTTACTTGCTCAGCAGGTTCTGCTTGACCCAGTCGAGCGAATAGCTGGGGCTGATGATCTGGCCGCCAGGCAGCTTTGCATATTCCTTGAGGTTGCCGGCATCGACCGTGGCCACCGGCATGATCATCATCTTGGGTGCCTTGGCGCCCTTGAGCAGCGACAGGCCGAGCCAGAACGCGGCGCCGCCAATACCGGGCGTGGTGTTCATCGAGACCGTCTGGTAGCCGTTCTTGGCGTTCTCCTCGGCCCACCATTTGACGAAGTCGGTGCCGCCGCCGCCTTCGATGATCGGCATCTTGCCGGCATAGTCGCCGCCATACTGGACGAACGCCTGGGCGATGCCGACATCGTCGCTGCCGCCTTGTGCGAGCACGGCGTCGACATGCGGCAGGGAGGGCAGCACGTTGGCGATGGCCGCCTGTGCGACCGACGCGGTCGCCTGGCCATAGACCGTGGCGACAACCTTGATATCGGGATATTTGGCCAGCACCGACTGTTGCGCGTTGAACATGTCGTTGTCGGGCGCCGAGCCCTTGACGCCGCGCACCTGGATGACGTTGCCCTTGCCGCCGATCATCTTGAAGACGGCCTCGGCCTGGGCTGCCTTGTAGCCCTTGAAGTCGAAGTTGAGCTGGTAGTTGCAGGGCGCCGAGGCGACCGAATCGAACGAAACGACGATGATGCCGGCCTTGCAGGCTTTTTCGATGATCCCGTTGACCGCGGTTTCCGACGCGGCATCGACGGCGAGCACGTCGACCTTCTTGAGGATCAGCTCGGCGATCTGGCTGTTCTGCTGCGCCACCGAGCCGTCGCCGTTCATGACGATGTAGTCGGCAATCTGGCCGGCCGCCTTGGCTTCCTTGGCCGAGGCTTCGAAAGCCTCCACCATCTGGTGCCGCCAGGTGTTGCCGTAATAGGCGTTGGCGAGCGCGATCACCGGCGCATCCGGTGACGCCATTGCCGGCACAGCCGAGACGCTGACCAGCGCGGCGCCGGCAAGCGCCGCCACGGTTGAAAACTTCATGATATTTTCCTCCCAAAAAACACCGGCCGATACGTCGGCCTTCTGCCATTCCGTTACGACGTCCTCCGAAAGACGCCATACCAGCTACATGTTATACCAGCATACCAAATAGGCAAGCGGGCACCGGAACCTCGATTGCCGAAACCTCCTTCGATTTAAGGACGAGACGAAGCTCGGCCGTCAGCTTCGTTCTTCCTTGGCCAAACGGAGCCGGCCTGCTCCAGCAACTGGTGACCAGTCCAAAGTCGGCCGTAGACGGACGTTAGGTCATCATATATGTAAATGTCAATCGATGGCGCGACCCTTGTCTGCCGACGCGACTCGGGATCGATTGTTCCGCGAACACCCCAGGGAGGGACAGATGGAGCCGGTCCAGAAAAAGAAATTGTATGTGGAGGTGCTTGACCGGCTGATGGCGGCAATCTCGACGTCCGAATTCCCGCCCGGCTCTCAATTGCCGTCGGAAAAGGAACTAATGACGATGATCGGCGTCGGCCGGCCCTCGATCAGGGAAGCGATGCTGTCGCTGCAGCAGATGGGACTTATCAGGATCTCGCACGGAGAACGTGCCCGCGTCATCAATCCGACGCCTGATGTCATCGTCGATCAGGTCTCCGCGGCGATGGTCATGATGCTGGCGACGAACTCTCGCGGGCTCGAAGAACTCAAGGAAGTCAGGCTCTTGCTGGAAACCGGCCTGGTTCGGATAGCCACGCGGCGCGCCACGGCCAAGAGTCTGGAACGCCTCGCGGAGACCTTGCGTCATTTGCGCGAGGCAAAGGGCGACCAGGCCCGGTTCGTGGCGGCCGACATGGAGTTCCACGCCGTCATTGCGGAGATGAGCGGCAATTCGATGATAGCGGCGGTGGCGAAGGGAATGCTCGAATGGCTGTCCCGTTTCAAGCGGGATCTGGTGGCGATGAAAGGCGCCGAGCGGCTGACGGTCGAGGAGCATGAGCGGATCTACAAGGCAATCGCCGGCGGCGATCCGGAAGGCGCGAGCGCGGCAATGGCCGACCACATTGGCCGCGCCAACGAGCTCTATTCGAAACTGGCCGGCGGCGGCGCCGGCTGAGCGGCCGCCGAAATTTTTTGCCCGGGAAAACTCATATGATGACATGATTTCTTTTTGGTGCTAACGGTCACTCCGTGAACGTCATTCCAGTCGGGAAGCCTGCATTGTCCGGTCGCCTCCGCGCCACCTATCTGATCGAAACCCGCTACCCGCTGGAGGTTGCCGCGGCTGCGATGGCGGGCGAACAATCAAGCGGGACTTTCCGCGCCATACCCGGAGAAACGCCGGAGCTGCTGCGCAGGTTCGGAGCCCGCGTGGAATTCATCAGCGATGTTGCCGAGGTCGACAGCGAGGCGTTGCCGTTCTCGCGCTCGCCAAAAAATGCGACCGTGAGGCCGCACCGGGCCAAGGTGGGCCTTTCCTGGAACATCGAGAATACGGGGACAGTGCTGGCTTCGGTCTGGTCGACGGTTCTCGGCAATCTGTTCGAGCTGCATCATTTCTCGGCCATGCGTCTCCTCGACGTTACCTTTCCCGATGCCTTCGCGGATGCCTACCCAGGGCCGGCCTTCGCCGTCGAGGGAACGCGTCGCCTGACAAGCGTCGAAGGACGCCCGCTGATCGGCACCATCGTCAAGCCGAGCGTTGGTCTTACCCCGCAGGAGACCGCGACCCTGGCCGACACGCTGATTGCCGCGGGTCTTGATTTCATCAAGGACGACGAATTGATGGGGGACCCTCCGCATTCGCCGTTCGAACACCGGTACGAAGCGGTCATGGCGGTGATAGACGGGCACGCCGACAGGACCGGGCGCAAGATCATGTATGCGGCCAACATTTCCGGTGACATCGACGCCATGCGTCGCCAGCTGGATCTGATCGAGCGCCGTGGCGGGACCTGCGCCATGCTGGTCCTGAATTCCGTCGGCCTGTCCGCCGTCATCGAGATGCGTCGCCACTCCGCCGTTGCGCTGCACGGCCATCGGGCCGGCTGGGGCCTCTTCAGCCGCTCTCCCGATCTCGGCATGAGCTATCTCGCCTATCAGAAATTCTGGCGTCTGGCGGGCATCGACCACATGCACGTCAACGGGCTGTCCAACAAGTTCTGCGAGCCGGACGAATCGGTGATGGCGTCGGCCCATGGCTGTCTCACCCCGATGTTCGAGCGGGCTGGCCGTCCCGATACGGTCATGCCGGTGTTTTCGTCTGGACAGACCGCTGTGCAGGCGGCCGAGACCTATACGAGGCTCGGCTCGGACGATTTCATCTATTGCTGCGGCGGCGGGATCATGGCGCATCCAGGCGGGCCGGCCGCCGGCGTTCGAAGCCTGCATGATGCTTTCGAAGCCGCGGCGGCAGGGGTTCCCGCACGCGACTACGCCGCCACGCATCCGGAGCTCGAAGCCGCGCTGCAAGCGTTCGGCTGAATCTGCGCCATCGGCGCGCCATCAAGGCAAATGGGAGAGAAAGCAAATGACGACATCCGTGGCGGTGCTTGGGGCCGGAGGGAAGATGGGCTTCCGCGTGACGCGCAAGTTGATCGAAGCGGGCTACGATGTCCGCGCCGTGGAGATCGGCGAGGCCGGCCGCAAGCGGCTGGGAGAGGCCGATATCGGCGCCGTCGCCATGGAGGAGGGCATTCCCGGCGCCAAGGTGGTGGTAATGGCTCTGCCGGACAACATCATCGGCCAGGTGGCGCGCCAGATTTCGCCGATGCTTGCCGCGGGCACCATGATCCTCATTCTGGATGCGGCAGCGCCCTATGCCGGCGACTTGCCCGCGGATCGGCCGGATCTCACCTATTTCGTCGGCCATCCCTGCCATCCGCCGCTGTTCGGCGAAGAGACGGAATGGGCCGCGCGTCGCGATTACCATGGCGGCATCGCCAGGCAATCGATCGTCTGTGCCCTGATGCAAGGTCCGGAAGAGCACTATGCGCTTGGCGAGGAAGTGTGCAGGGCCATGTGGTCGCCGATCATCGACAGCCATCGCGTCACGGTCGAACAACTGGCGATCCTGGAGCCGGGCCTGTCCGAAATGGTGGCCATGCCCTTCGTCGACACCATGGTCGAGGCTGTCGAGGAGTGCGAACGCAAATATGGCATTCCCAGGAAGGCCGCGATGGACTTCCTGATAGGCCATCTGAACGTCGAGATCGCCATGTGGTTCGGCTTCTCTCCGAAAGTGCCGTCCGATGCGGCGCTACGCCTGATGCGGTTCGCCAAGGGCGTCGTGGTCCGTGACGATTGGCGCGAAGCGCTGTCTCCTGCCAAGGTCAAGGAAGCCTCGGAATTGATCGTCTACGGCAAGGGAGCCTGAGCCCTGCCTTCGCCGCGCCGGACCTCGGTATCGACCGCGCTCTTCGATGGCTATCCCATGGAATTGGCCCTCGAGGAGATTGCGGCGGCCGGCGCCCTCCATGTCGAGCCGGCCTTCATCCGCGGCTATGTCGATTTCGACGAAGGCATGTTTGCGGCTGCGCACGCCGCGAAGTTGCGCCAGGCAGCGGAACATGCCGGGCTGGGGATCAATGCCGTGTCGGCTCATCTCGACCTGTCGGGGGCCGATGCCGTCGACGCCTTGTCCCGCCGCATCGGCTTTGCCGCCGGTCTTGGCGCGTCCTTCCTGATTACCAATGCCGGCCCGGCGAGAAACAGCGCGGCGATCCGCAAAACGATTGACGCCCTCCTGCCGAGGCTGGAGGAAGTCGGCATCGTCCTGGCGCTTGAAAACCCCGGACATGGCCAAGGCGATCTGCTCGGCAGTGCCCGGATGGGGGCAAGCTTCATTCGGGACATCGGATCGCGACACGTGCGCCTGAACCACGACGCCGGAAATGTCTTTACCTACAGCAACGAGACGGTGCAGCCGGCGCAAGATATCGCTGATGCCATCGATGCCGTTGGGCATGCCCATCTGAAGGATGTCGTCAGCACCGGGGAGGGATGGACATTTTGCGCCATCGGCGACGGCTCGATGGGCTACGGACCGTACTGGGCAACGCTTCCCGCGACGCTGCCGGTCAGCATCGAACTGCCATTGCGGCTGCGGCGCCCGCAGCGCCGTGATCCCCAACGGCGGAGCGCGCCGGTGGATATGGCCACCATTCGGAGCGCGCTGCGGCGTTCACTGGATTTCGTCAACTCGCTGGAGATCGCAAAGAGCAGCACCTTCTGAACAGCGAAAGCTGGTTCCTTGCCTTTGCGAGAGCCGGCTATCCACGCTCCGGGAACATCGCCTTCAGCCCTTCACGCGAGGCCTTGGCGACGCCGCGTTCGGTGATCAGGCCGGTGACCAGCCGCGCCGGCGTCACGTCGAAGGCGGGGTTTGCCGCGGGCGTCGCTTCCGGCGAGACGCGCACCTGGGCGATCTCGCCGCTCGCGGTCTTGCCCCACACCAGCGAAACCTCGTCGCCGGAGCGTTCCTCGATCGGGATTTCGGCAAGCCCGTCGCCCACCGTCCAGTCGATGGTCGGCGAAGGCAGCGCGACATAGAACGGCACGTCGTTGTCTGCGGCGGCGAGTGCCTTCAAATAGGTGCCGATCTTGTTACAGACGTCGCCGTCGGCCGTCGTGCGGTCGGTGCCGACGATGACCATGTCGATTGCGCCGCGCTGCATCAGATGGCCGCCGGCATTGTCGACGATCAGCGTATGCGGCACGCCGTGGCCGGCCATCTCCCAGGCCGTCAACTGGGCGCCCTGGTTGCGCGGCCGCGTCTCGTCGACATAGACATGGACCGGAATGCCGGCCTCCGTTGCCAGGTAGATCGGCGCCGTGGCCGTGCCGTAGTCGACGGTAGCCAGCCAGCCGGCGTTGCAATGGGTCAGGATGTTGACGGTTTCGCCCGGCTTTTTGCGCGCCGCGATGTCCTTGATGATGGCGAGACCGTTCTCGCCGATGGCGCGATTGAGCCCGACATCCTCGTTGGCGATCTCGCTGGCGCGACGATAGGCGGCTGCGGCGCGTTGTTCCGTCGGCAGCGGCCGCAGGAGCCGCCGCATCTCATCCAGCGCCCAACGCAGATTGATCGCCGTGGGACGCGTCTCGTGGAGCGTCTCCCAGACGGCATCGAGCGCGGCATCCGCCGGATCGTCCGCCATCTGCATGGCAACGCCATAGGCAGCGGTGACACCGATCAGCGGCGCGCCGCGCACCCACATGTCGCGGATGGCGGTGGCGATGCCGTTAACGGTATCGACCTTCACGACACGGAAGTCATGCGGCAGCCAGCG
The DNA here is from genome assembly GCF_006442845.1 of Mesorhizobium sp. B2-4-2. Lineage (NCBI taxonomy): Bacteria > Pseudomonadati > Pseudomonadota > Alphaproteobacteria > Hyphomicrobiales > Phyllobacteriaceae > Mesorhizobium > Mesorhizobium sp. B2-4-2. Next base: position 288,071 of record NZ_VFVM01000001.1, read on the forward strand.
CTGGTCGATGATCTCCACCGAGCGCCCATCGTCGCTCAGCCAGATGGTGCGATAGTGGCGCTCGCCGACGTTCAAATGCGGTTCTCCTGTTCGATTAGCGCGGCCAGGTTGTTGACCTCGTCGATGCTGTGAATATGACGCCTGTTGACGGCGATGTGGCGGCCGAACTTCAGCGCCTTCGCTTCACATGTGGCGCGCAGGTCTTCGTCGGCAATGGTCTCGAAATCGGCATTGTGGGCGAGGCCGAGGATGCGCCGGTGCACCTCGATGCCGGCAAAGCCGAGGAGGTCGTCCCAGATCTGGTGCAGCACATGGTCGAGCGCCTGCTCGGCGCCGAGCCTGTCGCCCTGATCCTCGAACAGGCTCTTTTGATAAAGCATGCCGTTGCGCTCCGTGCGCCACAGATGCGAGAATTCGGTGCGGAACACCGACCACGTCTGCGCCGTGACATCGAGCAGATAAGCGCGCATGGCGTCGCGCTTGCCGCTCTGCTCATGGCCCCGCTGCGAGAAGAAGGCCATCCAGAAATTGGCGAGCAGCATGCCGACGTCGAAGGCCATCGGCCCGTAGAAGGCGAATTCAGGGTCGATCATCCTGGTCTCTGTATCCGTGACCATGATCGAGCCGGAATGCAGGTCGCCATGCAGCAATGTCTCTGCATTGGCGGCGAAAAGATGCTTCAGGCGCTGCGCTTCCACCTTGAGGTCGCGGTCGGCGCGCAACTCGGCGACCAATGCGTCGAGCTGCGGCGAAGTGTGGCGGTTTAGCTTGGCGTCGAAATAGGGGTCGGAGAACACCAGGTTCTCGGTGATGTCGCACAGCTCGACATTGTCGGCGAACAGCGCCAGATCCGCCTTGCGTTCCTTGGTCACCATCGAGAAGTCGGAGCCGCGGAACAGGGTGCGGGCCATGAACAGCCCGATATCCCTGGCGATGTTCGGCAATTGCCGGCCCTCGATCAGCGCCCGCCGCAAAATGATGTGCGGCGACAGATACTCCATGATGATCAGCGCCTGGGTCTCGTCGAAATGGTAGATGGCCGGCACCGAGCCCGGCGCGCGCGCCTCCTGCCGTGTCAGCGCGTGATATTCGAAGAAGGAACGCTTCAGCGGCAGCGGCCAGCTGTCGCCGACCAGCCGGACATAGGGCAGGGCCTGCTTGACGACAGCCGCGCCCTTGCCGCCCTCGACGATGAAGACGAGATTAAGATTGCCATCGCCGACCTCGCGCACTTTCCAGCGGCTGGTGTCCTCGCCGATGCGCTGGGTGAGCGCCTCGTTGCTGCCGAGCCGCGTGGCGAGCGTCTCCACCGACAGTGCTTCGAACGGCGTCTTCCCGGTCATCCTCACCTCTCCTGCTCGTTCCCCCATAATAGCGGAGCCACGGCGGCGGGGCCAAGCTAGGTAGCGCTCTGGCAATTGTCAATCGTGTTGACAATTGCCGATGTAGCCCATAGCGTCACGGGCAGGGAGGAACGCATGGTCGGCAATGCCGTGTTCCGCGTAGAGGGACTGAGGAAATCCTTTGGCCGCAACGAGGTGCTTGGCGGCGTCTCGCTCGAACTCCATGCCGGTGAAGTGACCGTCCTGATGGGTGCCAACGGCGCCGGCAAATCCACCCTCGTCAAGATCGTCAGCGGCGTCTACGAGCGCGACGGCGGCACCATGACCCTGGCCGGCCAGGACTTTGCGCCGGGAAGACCGGCGGAAGCGATCCGCGCTGGCGTCGTCACCGTTCACCAGAACATCAATGACGGCGTCGTCGCCGATCTTGACGTGGCCACCAACCTGACATTGGGCAGGCTGAGCGGCAGTGGCGCCCCGGTGCTCTTCAACCCGGTCCGTGTGCGTCGCGAGGCCAAGGCGGTTGCCGACCGCATGGACCTGGCGATCGACTTGAAGGCGCGCGTCAGCGATCTCTCGCTGGCCGATCGCCAGATGGTGGCGATTGCCCGCGCGCTGGCACATCAGCCGAAAGTGCTGATCCTCGATGAACCCACCTCATCGCTGTCGAGCGCCGAAGCCGATCGGCTTTTTGCGCTGGTCGACAGGCTGCGCGCGCAAGGCGTGGCGATCCTCTATATCTCGCACCGCATGTCCGACATAAGGCGGCTTGCCGACCGCATCGTCTCGATGCGCGACGGCGCCGTGTCCGGCGTCTTCGACAAGAAGCCGCTGGACTACGAAGGTGCGGTCAATGCCATGCTCGGCCGTAAGATCCACCTCGAGCAGATCGTCGCCAGGCACTCGGCCAAGGCGGTGCTGACCGTCGAAGGGCTGCGCATCGCCCAGGGCGCCAGGCCGATCTCGATGACACTTGGCGACGGCGAGGTCGTTGCCGTCACCGGGCTGGTCGGCGTCGGCAAGACAGCGCTTGCCGAGACGCTGTTCGGCGTGCGCAGGCCGCTCGCCGGCACCATGACGATGAACGGCAAGCCCTACGCGCCGCGCTCGGCCGGCGACGCGATCGCCGCCGGTGTCTTCCTCGTCGCAAAGGATCGCGCCACCAGCGGCATCGTCGGCGGCTTCAACATCGAGCGCAATGTCAGCCTGCCGTTTCTGAGAAGGATGTCGAACCTGGGCGTGCTCAAGCGCCGCCTGGAACGCGCCACGGCGCGCCGGCAGATCCAGGAATTGGGCATCGTCTGCCGCTCCGAGAAGGACGAGATGTCGGCATTGTCCGGCGGCAACCAGCAGAAGGTGATGGTCGCCCGCTGGATGGCGCAGGATGCAAGGCTGTTCATTCTCGACGAGCCGTTTCAGGGCGTCGATATCTCGGCCAGGCGCGACATCGCCGCCAAGCTGAGGGCAAGCGCCAATGGCCGCGCGACGCTTTTGTTCGTGACCGAACTCGACGAGGCTCTTGAGACGGCCGACCGTATCCTGGTGATGTCGGAGCAGACCATCGTCGGCGAACATCGCAACGCGGACATCGATCTCGATCGCCTGCTGGCCGAGGTGGCCGGCGGGCTGCCGCACCGCGCGGCTTGACCTGCTGGAATTGAAGAGCTGACGATGACAATTGGAATGGAGAGCATGGGTTCGAGTTGGGTAAAAACGGCAGCGGCGCGCGGGGGCGCTGAATGACGCAGCGCAACCACGCCATCCGCTACGGTTTCATCGTCCTGTTGTTCGGGCTCGTCGCTTATTTCGCGATTGCCGCCGACGGTTTCATTTCGCCGCAAAGCGCGGTCTTCATCTTCCAGTCGGTCGCTATCACCGGCGTGCTGGCGCTTGGCGTCACCGCCACGCTGGTCGTTGGCGGCTTCGACCTGTCGATCGGCTCGGTCGCCACGTCAGCCATGATGGCTGCGGCCTATGTGATGGTGGTGCTGGAGCAGAACGCTGTCGTCGCGGTCATCGTCTGCCTGCTGATCGGCGTTATTGTTGGGCTCATCAATGGTTGGCTGATCGTCTATATGCGCGTGCCGGACCTGCTGGCGACGCTCGGCATGATGTTCCTGCTGGTCGGCCTGCAGCGCATCCCGACCGAAGGCCGCTCGATCGCCACCGGCATGACCATGCCCGATGGCTCGGTCGCCAACGGCAAGTTCGGCGAGGCGTTCCTGGCGCTCGGCCGCCACCGCTTCGACTTCTTCATTCCCAATCTCGTTCCGGTCTCGGTCGTCGTCCTGGCGGTGCTCGCGGTGCTGATCTGGTTCTTCCTCGAATACACCCGCTTCGGCCGCATGATGTATGCAGTCGGCTCCAATGAGCGCGCCGCCGAACTCGCCGGCGCGCCTGTCAAGGCATACAAAATCTGGGCCTATATCATTTCAGGAGTTTTTGCCTCGATCGGCGGTATTTTGCTCGCCGCCCGGCTTGGACGCGGCGACATCGCCTCGGGTAATAATCTGCTGCTCGACGCCGTCGCCGCGGCGCTCATCGGCTACGCGGTGCTAGGCGCCGCCAAGCCGAACGCGTTCGGCACGGCTGTCGGCGCCGTCTTCGTCGGTGTCCTGCTGCAGGGCCTGACGATGATGAACGCGCCGTACTACACGCAGGATTTCATCAAGGGCGCCGTTCTGGTCGTCGCCCTTGTCTTCACCTTCGCTCTTTCCGGCAGGGGCAGGACATAGATTTCGACCGGGTTGCATTTCAACAAGTGGAGGAAACGACGTGAACATCACAAGAAGACTTTTGGGCAAGGCAGCGCTCGGGCTCGCCGGCGCGGCGTTGCTGATGCAGGGGACGGCCCTGGCTGCCGATCGCCCGGCACCGTTCGACAAGCCTGGCGTCAAGATCGCCCTGGTGCGCTATCTCTCGACCGGTGACTTCTTCCAGGCCTATCTGTCCGGCGTCGAGGCGCAGGCCAAGGCCCTCGGCGTCGACCTGCGCGTGCTCGACAGCCGCCAGGACGCCGCCCTCCAGGCCGACATGGTCGACCAGGCCATCGCGCTTGGCGTGCAGGGTATCATCATCCAGCACGGCCTGACGGAATCGATGAAGGACGCCGCCCAGCGCGCGGTCGACGCCGGCATCAAGGTGGTCGCTTTCGACGTCAACGTCGAAAACCCCAAGATCCCGCAGATCGAGCAGTCAGACCGCGACCTTGCGCGCCTCGCGCTCGAGCAGGCGGTCAAGGACAATGGCGAGAGCTGGAAGGCCGGCTATGTCTATGTCGCGGGCATCGCGCCGCTCGACCGCCGCAATGAAACATGGGTCGACGTGAAGAAGAAATACTCCGGCATCAACGAAGTCGCCATGTTCGGCACGCTGGACAACCCGATCGCCAACTCGGTCGCCAACCAGGCGCGCTCGGTGCTGACCGCCCATCCCGACATCAAGGTGATGTTTGCTCCCTATGACGAGTTCGCCAAGGGCGTGAAGATCGCCGTCGACGAGGCGGGCCTGAACAAGGACATCAAGATCTATTCGGCCGACATCTCGACCTCCGACATTGCGGCGATGCGCGAGCCCGACAGCGCCTGGGCGGCAACCGCGGCCACCAACCCGGCCGTCGTCGGCCAGGTCTCGGTGCGTGCGCTGGCGCAGCTGCTGGCCGGCGAAGACCCCGGACACAACGTCGTCGTGCCGCCGACGCTGATCACCCAGAAGGACCTTCTCGACAAGGACATCAAGAATATGGAGGACCTGTCGGCCAAGCTGCCGCAGTTCGCCCATGCCGATGTCGCCATGCCGGCCTGGATGCCGAACCCGAACGCGAAGTAGGCCAATCGATATTGCAATTCGCTCACACTTGGAACAGCCGCTTGCAGCAAGTGCAGGCGGCTTTTTTGCTGTCTTCATTCGTTGAACAGATCGGAGTAGGAGCCGGTGCGGGCAAGCCGCAGCTCATCGTCGGCAATGCGGTAGATCAAGAGCCAATCAGGTTCTACATGCGCATCCCGATAGTCTTTCCAGTCGCCTTTTAGAGGGTGATCCTTATAACGCGCCGGCAGTTCCAGTCCGGCGATGAGCAGGCCCAACAACTCGCGCAATTTAGCGAGGTCTTTGCCACGCTTCTCCATGCGCTTAACGTCCCTGCGGAATTGCCCGGAGTGAACGGGCGTCGGCATGTCAGATGCCCAAATCCTTGAACAATTCGTCGGCTGACGCGAAACGCTTGCCTTTGCCTTTTTCCAATTCGGCAATGGCCTTTTGGGTGGTTGCGTTCGGCACCTTCACCGGAAAGGGAAATTCCTTGTCGGCGGCGACGCGGACCAGCAGCAGGCGAATGGCGTCGGAGACCGACAGTCCCATTGCCGCCAGGGCTTCGGTAGCCTGGTCCTTTGTCGCCGTATCAATTCGAGCGCGGACAACCGTATCCGTTGCCATATTGTGACTCCTTGAGTTTGAGCCACAATGTAGCTACAAACGGGTGTTCTTGCAAGCCTGCCGTCTGCGCTGTGCGTGACCGTGCTACCGCAGCGCCGCCGCGATATTGCCGCCGTCGACCGTCGTTACGTCGGCGGTTGTGCGGTCGGCCAGCGCGTGGTGCAGGAAAGCCTGCGCCACGTCCTGCGCCGTCACCTCCTGGCCGAGCAGATTGCCGGACATGTACTCTTTTTCCGACACGCCGCGTGCGCCCGATCGGCTGGCGATCATGGCGTCGGTCAACAGCCCGGAGCGGATGCGGTCGGCATTGACGGCGTTGGAACGGATGCCATGCGCGCCGTAATCCAGTGCATATTGCCTGGACAGGAACAGCGTCGCCGCCTTCGGCACGCCGTAGGCGCCGAATTTCGGACCCGGATTGACCGCCTGCTTGGAGGTGTTGAACAGGAGTGCACCCCCGGTGCCCTGTTCGAGCATGATGCGCACCGCGTTCTGCGCCACCGACTGGTGGGCGAAGAAATTGAGCTCGAAGCTCTTGCGCAGCAGCGCGTCGTCAAGTTCGCCGATCCGGCCTTCCCAGGCGGCACCGGCATTGGACACCACTATGTCGACGCCGCCATACACGGCGACCGCACTGTCGAAGGCTGCACGCACCTGCGCCGTATCGGTGATGTCGGCGGCGACGCCGATCGAATTGTTGCCCGCTTTCTTGGCCGCATCAGCGGCTTTTTCGCCATCGAGATCGACGACCACCGCATGGGCGCCATTGTCGGCGAAAAGCTTGGCTGTCGCGGCGCCGATCGCACCGGCTCCGCCAGTGATCAGCACGACCTGGCCGGTCAGCGGCTTCGGCTTGTTGGAGGCGAGTTTGGCCTGTTCCAGCGACCAGTATTCGAGCGGGAACAGGTCGGCCTTGGAAAGCGGATGAAAACGGCCGACCGCTTCGGCGCCGCGCACGGCCTCGATCCACATCTCGCCGACGTCGGAGGCGATCCTGGCATCCTTCAGCGTGCGGCCATGGCCGAACATGCCGAGTCCTGGCACCAGCGTCAGCCGCGGCATCGGGTCGAGCATGGTGCGTTTGACGTCGTCGAGCGCGTCATTGGTCTCGAAATAGGCACGGTATTCCTTGGCGAAGGCGTCGACATGGCTCTTGATGACGGCCTTGTAGTCGCCGGCCTTGTCCGCATCGGGCGCCGGCACCGCCATCGGCCCGGTCTTGATGCGGATCGATAGGTCCGGCGTCGACACGCCGCGCGCGGCGTAGTCGGCGATCTCGGCCGAATTGATGAAATCGACGATCGCATCCGAGGTGCGGAAATCGCTGATCATGCGGTCGAAGCGGCCTTCGCCGCGTGCCACCGCCACGGCGCCGCGCAACATAGGAGCGATGGAAGCCGGCGTCGCGAGCTTCGCCGGAAGCGCGGCCTTTGCCGCCTTGGGCTTGGCATGCTTGGCTACATACTCCTCGGCGACATTCACATAGTGGATCATCCGGTCGTAGGCCTGCTTGGCGTCGTCGCCGAAGGTGAAGATGCCGTGCTTGTCGAGGATCAGGCCTTCCACATCAGGGTCGGCATCGAAGACGTCGGCAGCCGCCTTGGCGAGGTCGAAGCCCGGCATGATGTAGGGCACGTAACCCATCTTGGCCCCGAACACCGTCTTCACCAACGGCTTGCTGTCTTCCTGGTCGACGATCGCCAGGATGGCGGTCGAGTGCGTGTGGTCGACGAATTTGTGCGGCAGGAAGGCATGCAGCAAAGTCTCGACCGAAGGATTGGGCGAGGACGGATCGATGAGGTTCGCCCGCTGCAGCGCGACCATGTCCTCGTCGGAGAGCTTGTCCAACGCGCGCGCCTTGATGAGCGCGCCCATCTTCACCGCCGGCAAGCCCTGCGGCTCGATGACGGCCATGTCCCAGCCGCTGCCCTTGACGCACAGCACGTCCCATTCGTCGCCAACGAGGTCGGTCGCCTTGGTCTTGCAGGAAGTGTTGCCGCCGCCATGCAGCACCAGTCGCGGTTCGCCGCCCAGCAGGCGCGTCGTGTAGACGCGCAGCGCGAGATCGCGTCCGACGCCTTTCTTTGCATAGTCGGCAACCATCTTCTCCGCGTCGCCGTCATTCCACAGGTTCTTCATTAGCTTCGTCCAGTTGCTGTCATAGTGGTGAAACAGGAATGCCACGACGCCTTGATGACGGCCGCGGCAGGAATGGTCTCTAGGATACCTTTTTGCCTGGCGCTCCGGCATGATCCAGAAGCCGCTGCGCCATATCGGCGCCGACCACCAGATGCGTGCAAAGGCCGCCGGCGATCGCCGCGAGCAGGGGTTCGAACTTGCTGTTCTCCTGCACCACCATCAGCCGCTTCTGAATGGCGCGCAGCGAGGAAAGCTCCGCCGAGATCACCCGCCGGTTGTAGCCGCAGTCGAGCACCTTGCCCTCGGCATCGATGATCTGCCCGGCAATGACGCCGGCCGCGCCCGCCTTGCGCAGGTCGGCCATTTCGTCTGATGCCAGCGCGCCGCATTTGACCAGATGGCTGTCGGCATCGACGGCGCCGACCGAATACAGCGCCAGATCGCATTCGTGGATGCTCGACAGCTGTTCGCGGATTACAGGCTCGGCCCGCAGGCCGCGCGCCAGCTCTTCTGTGGTCAGCACGAGCGGCGCGTAGAAATTGATGCCCTTGGCGTTGAGCCGCCGGGCGATCTCCATCGTGCACTGGTCGGGACGATAGGAATATGGCGCGCCGAGATTGCCGCAGAGCTGCACCACGGTGACATCCTGGAGATCGGCGTAGGACATGATGTCGGCGATCATGTAGACGGTGCGTCCCCAGGCGACGCCGATGCGGTCGCCTTTTTTCACCAGTTCGAGAAAGACGCTCGCCGCCAGCACCGCGATGTCGGTGGCGGGATCGGCGATATGGCCGTTTTCCGGCGCGATCCAGACCGCGTCGAGACCGAGTGCATCCTCGAGCTTGCGCGCCATGACGTCGTCGGTGAAAAGCTGGGTCGAGGTCGAGATGTTGACGATGCCGGTCTCTCGCGCCTTGCGCAGATACATGGCAACCGAGGCGCGGGAAATGTTAAGCTGGCTCGCCACCTGGTCCTGGCGCAGGCCATGCGCATAATAGAGCCAGGCGGCCTTGTGGATAAGTTGTTCTGCCGGTCGGATTGCCATGCCTTCTCCTCGGCTGACATTAGTCACGGCTCTCGACAAAAGTCAAACCGCGCGGAGGTACGCGATGCCTTTACGCGCGCCAAATCTAGATCATCATTGCGCCAGACGCGCTTTGTCGTGGCATCGTTGCTGGTGACGCGGCCCGAGCCTGTGGTTAGAACATGTCGGCAAAGGGACATACGGGGAGGACAGGATGGGCAACCCTTACGAACAGGATCTCGACAGGAACGCTGCCAACCACCAGCCGCTGACGCCGCTCACTTATCTGGAGCGGGCAGCCAAGACCTATCCCGATCATGTCGCCATCATCCATGGCCGGCAGCGCGTGACGTATCGCGATTTCTGGCGGCGTTCGCTGCAGCTCGCCTCGGCGCTCTCCAGGCGCGGCATAGGCAAGGGCGACACGGTGACGGTGATGCTGTCGAACACGCCGCCGATGCTGGAGGCGCATTTCGGCGTGCCAATGACCAAGGCGGTGCTGCATTCGCTCAACACTCGCCTCGACGCCGCCGTGATCGCTTTCCAGCTCGACCATGCCGGGACCAGAGTGCTTATCGTCGATCGCGAATTCTCCGGAGTGGTTCGGCAAGCGCTTGACCTCGCCAAGGTGAAGCCCCTGGTCATCGACTATGACGATCCCGACTACGCCGCGGACGCTCCCTATCCGAAGGGCGGTCGCATCGGCACTCTCGACTACGAGGCCTTCGTCGCCGAGGGCGAGGGGAATTTTGCCTGGTCGATGCCTGACGACGAGTGGGACGCCATTTCGCTCAACTACACCTCGGGCACGACAGGCAACCCGAAAGGCGTCGTCTACCATCATCGGGGTGCTGCCCTGATGGCCTACGCCAACACCGTCCATGCCGGCATGGCCAAGCATGCGGTCTATCTGTGGACACTGCCGATGTTCCACTGCAATGGCTGGTGCTTTCCGTGGACCTTGGCCGTCCAGGCCGGCACCCATGTCTGTCTGCGCTGGGTTCGGCCGAAGCAGATCTACGACGCCATCGCCGACCATGGCGTCACCCATCTGTGCGGCGCACCGATCGTCATGTCGGTGCTGATCAATGCCAGGGATGAGGACAAGCGCCAGTTCCCGCAAGCCGTCACCTTCAACACGGCCGCCGCGCCGCCGCCGGAAGCGGTGCTCACCGGCATGGCCGATGCCGGCTTCGCCGTCACGCATCTCTACGGCCTGACCGAAACCTACGGCCCGGCGGTGGTCAACGAGTGGCACAATGAATGGGACCATCTTGAGAAGGGGCAGAGGGCCACGAGGAAGGCCAGGCAAGGCGTGCGCTACGCCGCGCTCGAAGGCCTCACGGTGATGGATCCCGAAACGATGACGCAGACGCCCGCCGACGGCAAGACCATCGGCGAGGTCATGTTTCGCGGCAACATCGTCATGAAAGGCTATCTCAGGAACCGCAAGGCCACCGACGAGGCGTTCGCCGGCGGCTGGTTCCACTCCGGCGATCTCGGCGTCATGCATGCGGATGGATATATCCAGCTCAAGGACCGCTCCAAGGACATCATCATTTCGGGCGGCGAGAACATTTCCTCGATCGAGGTCGAGGACGCGCTCTACAAGCACCCGTCCGTTGCGTCTTGCGGCGTGGTGGCGCGGGCGGACGAGAAATGGGGCGAGGTGCCGGTCGCCTATGTCGAGCTGAAGCCCGGCAAGACAGCGACCGAGGCCGAGATCATCGAGCATTGTCGCGCGCTGCTTGCCCGCTTCAAACTGCCGAAAGCGGTGGTGTTCGCCGAGATCCCCAAGACCTCGACGGGGAAGATCCAGAAATTCCGGCTAAGAGAGATGGCGAAGGAGGCGTAGGCCGCATGGCCGCTCTTGCGATGACCTCGACAATTTGCGGCGGGCCTTGTGACTTCGTCATCCCAGGGCGAAGCAAGGACCAAGCGACGCGGCGCAGACCCTAGGATCCATGCCCTGATGTCAGTCAAAAAATGAGGTGGATCAGGAAGTTACTGTAGCCTACAGCAGCCATCCTCGACTGCCGGAGCACGGCCGCAAGGCCACGGCATGGATCCTAGGATTTCCGCGACGTCGCTTCGCGACTGCTCCACCCTGGGATGACGAAGTGCGAGGCGAGCCACCCCCCTCACTGTCACCATCTGTCACCATTTTGTACGCGTACGCCGAATCCGTGTTGACATCGCGTTCCTTTCGATTTACGAGTGACGAAAATCAAAATTCATCACTAGTAAATCGAAAGAGGCTATGTCCGAAACCGCCAACCTCGTCGCCGATGCCGCCCGCCAGGAGAATGTAACGCGCATTCTCGATTGCGCCGAGCGCCTGTTCCGGCACTATGGCTACGGCAAGACCAATGTCGCCGACATTGCCCGCGAACTCGGCATGTCGCCAGCCAACATCTATCGCTTCTTTGCTTCCAAGGTCGAAATCCACCAGGCGGTCTGCGGCCGGATGCTCGGGGCCAGCTACAGGATGGCCTACGAGATCATGCATTTGCCGATCAGCGCCGAGGAACGGCTGCGGCGCTACGTGCACGCGCAGTACAAGATGACCATGGAGGTCATGCTCGACGACCAGAAGGTCCATGAGATGGTCATCGTCGCCCTCGAGCGCGATTGGGGCGTTATCGACAAGCATGTCGACAGTATCCATGATCTTTTTGCCGAGGTGATCCGCGAGGGCATCGCGGCCGGCGAATTCAGGGAGCAGGATCCGGTGATTGCGTCGCGCTGCTTCGGCGCGGCCACGGTCATTTTGTGCCACCCGCAGATGGTGGCCCAGTGTCTTGCCAAGACCAACCGGGCAATGCCCGACGACCTCATCGACTATGCGATCAAGGCCTTGAAGAAGTAGCCGCCGCCCGCCGGGCGCCGGTAACGACAATCAATCTCCAGTTTGGGAGTGCTAAGGTGTCTTCGTCCAATTCCATTATCCGCTGGCTGCCGGTTGCCGGCCTGATCGTCGCGTCGCTCGGCCTTGCCGGTTGTTCCCAGGAGAAGGCGGAGGTCAAGGATATCATCCGCCCCGTCAAGGTCGTCGAGATCGGCGCGGCGCAGACCACCCGCCAGCTCGATTATTCCGGCTCGGTGCGTGCCCGCACCGAGATGAATCTCGGCTTCCGCGTTGCCGGCAAGGTCACCGAGAGGCTCGTCGACATCGGCCAGCATGTCACCTCGGGCGACGTCCTCGCCCGCATCGATCCCTCCGATTACGAGCTTTCGGTCAAAAGCGCCGCGGCGAGCCTTGACGCCGCCGAGCGCCAGGTCGAGACGGTGGATCTCGCCAGGAAGCGCGCCGAGCAGCTCTATGCCAAGAATTTCGCGCCGAAATCGCAGCTCGAGCAGGCGACGCTGGCCTACAACCAGGCGGTCGCGACGCGCGATGCCGCCCGCTCGACCCTCGCCCAGGCTCAGAACCAGGTCCACTATACCGACCTCAAGGCGAGCGAGAACGGCATCGTCACCGCGGTCAGTGCCGATGTCGGCCAGGTGGTCGGTGCCGGCACGCCCGTGATGACGGTTGCCGTCGATGGCGAGAAGGAAGTGCTGATCGCGGTGCCGGAAATGGATATTGCCGGCTTCAGGCCGGGCAAGGAGGTCAAGGCAAGCTTCTGGGCGGACGATGCGCTGACGCTTGCCGGCAAGGTCCGCGAAGTGGCCGGCAGCGCCGACCCGCAGTCGCGTACCTTCGCCGTTCGCGTCTCGCTTCCCAACGATCCGCGCGTGCTGCTCGGCATGACCGCCAACGTGCAGGCCTCGATCGACAGCAAGACCCAGCTGGTCTCGATCCCGCTCAGCGCCCTGGCTGAAAAGGACGGCCAGAAGATCGTCTGGGCCGTGGACCGCGGCAGCGACACCGTGCATTCGCGTCCGGTCAAGATCGCGAACTTCACCGCCGATGGCGTCGCGGTTGCCGACGGCCTCAAGCAGGGCGACGTCGTGGTTGCCGCTGGCACCCAGTTCATGACCGACAATCTGAAGGTCAAGCTGTCCGGCGACAGTCTCCAGCAGTCCGCCTCGGCGGCGGAAGACGCTGCCACCAGCAGCCTGCGCTGACAGCCAGGCACAACGAAACCCTTCCCTATCTTGGCGGCGCGAGCCGCAAGACCGGGCAGGCCATGGTTTCCGGGCGGCAGGCGCCCGATCGTCGAGACGCCGGCAAGATGGCTCCCCCGCATCATTGTCGCGTCACACGCGATGCGAGTCTCTCCGCTTGAGGGAGCTTCGCCGCCCGGAAGCCAGACGAAGAACGCATGAACGGCATGATGAACCTGCCTTGCAGATCAATTGGACTGGACTGGCGCCATGACCACCGACAGCAACACTGAAAAGCGGCCTTTCAACCTCTCGCGTTGGGCGATCGGGCATCCGAGCATCGCGCGTTTCCTGTTCGGCCTGATCATCCTTGCCGGTGCGCTCGGCCTGATGCGCATGGGCCAGAAGGAAGATCCCGATTTCACCTTCCGCGTCATGGTCGTGCAGGCGATCTGGCCGGGTTCTTCGATCCAGGAGATGGAAGACCAGGTCGTCAACAAGATCGAGCGCAAGCTGCAGGAAACGCCGCATCTCGACTTCGTGCGCTCCTACACGCGCGCCGGCAGCGCCATCATCACGGTTCAGATCAAGGGCGACACCAATGCTGCCCAGGTCAACGACGCCTTCTATCAGGTACGCAAGAAGGTCGGCGACATAGCAGGCGATCTGCCGCAGGGCCTGCTCGGCCCCTATTTCAACGATGAATTCGGCGACACCTTCATCACCTTGCATTCGATCAGCGGCGATGGCTTCAGCTATCCCGAATTGAAGAAGTTCGCCATTCAGGCCCGCGATATGCTGCTGACGACGCCCGGCGTCGAAAAGGCGGTCATCATCGGCGACCAGCCCGAGAAGATCTATGTCGACGTCTCGTCCAAGGCGCTGGCCGAGCGCGGCCTGACGCTGACTGACCTGCAGAACGCGATCAAGGGACAGAACAATGTCGACCCGGCAGGCTCTGTCGACACCGGCCTGCGCTCGGTCCGCATTTCGGTCGAGGGCGACGTCACCAGGGCGGCTGACATTCGCGAGCTGCGCTTGCGCGCCGGCAACCAGGTGACGCGCCTTGGCGATATCGCCACCGTGAGCTCGGGGCTGGAGGATCCTTTCGAGCGCAAGTACCGGTTCAATGGCCACGAGAGCGTCCAGCTCGGTGTCGTCATGGCCAAGGGCTTCAACGTCACCGATGTCGGCAAGGACGTCGAGGCGACCTACAAGCGATTCGAGGAGGCGCTGCCCTATGGCGTCTCCGTCGACCAGATATCGGACCAACCCGAGGTCGTCAGGGACGCTGTCAGCGAGTTCATGCATGCGCTCGGCGAAGCGCTGCTGATCGTGCTCGTCGTCTCGTTCCTGTCGATCGGCTGGCGCTCCGGACTTGTCATTGCGATCGCCATCCCGCTGGTCCTGGCCGCCACTTTCGCGATCATGTACGAGATCGGCATCGACCTGCAGCGCATTTCTCTCGGCGCCTTGATCATCGCGCTCGGCCTGCTTGTCGACGACGCCATGATCGTCGTCGAGATGATGGAACGCAAGCTGGAGGAGGGGCTGGTCAAGATCGAGGCGGCGGGTTTCGCCTATTCCTCGACCGCTTTCCCGATGCTGACCGGCACGCTGATCACCACCGCCGGCTTCATTCCGGTCGGCTTCGCCGCCTCCACCGCCGGCGAATATGTCCGCACGCTGTTCTACGTTGTCGGCATCGCGCTCGTCGTGTCCTGGTTCGTGGCGGTCTATTTCACGCCATGGCTGGGATATATGATCCTCAAGCAGCGCAAGCATGCCGGTTCCCATCACGACGTCTTCGACACCAGCTTCTATCGCCGGCTTCGCTCGACCGTTACCTGGGCCGTGCGCCATCGCATCATCGTGCTGACGATGACGCTGGTGACCTTCGCCACCAGCCTGTGGGCCTTCCAGTTCATTCCGCAGAACTTCTTCCCGCAATCGTCTCGCCCGGAAATCCTCGTCGATCTCTGGCTGCCGGAAGGCACCAGCATCAAGGAAGTCGAGACGCAGGCCAAGGCGCTGGAAGCCAAGATGATGGACGACAAGGACAAGCGCTTCATCGCCACCTATATCGGTGAAGGCGCGCCGCGCTTCTTCCTGCCGCTGGACCAGCAGCTCAGGAATCCGAACTTCGCCCAGCTTCTTGTGATGGCCAATGACGAGCCGGCGCGCGAGCGGCTGATCGTCAAGCTGCGTACCATCCTGGCGCAGGACTTCCCCTCCATCCGCGGCAAGGTCGACCGCTTGTTCCTCGGGCCGCCGACAGGCTGGCCGGTGCAGATGCGCGTCATGGGCCCGGACCGCCAGGAAGTGCGACGCATTGCCGACCAGGTGAAGGCGAAATTCCAGGCCAACCCGCTGCTCGGCGCCGTCCATGACGACTGGCTGGAACCTGTGCCGGCGATGAAGCTGGTCATCGACCAGGACCGCGCCCGTGCGTTGGGCGTCACCTCGCAGCGCATCCGCCAGATGCTGCAGGCGTCCATGTCCGGCGCGCCGCTGGGCGACTTCCGCGACGGCGAAGAAACGGTGTCCATCGTCGCGCGCGAGCCGGATGCCAGCCGCGCGCTGCTGTCCTCGGTCGATTCCATCTACATCCCGACCGATTTCGGTGGCTTCGTGCCGCTGTCGCAGGTGGCCAAGGTTGTGCCGGTGCTGGAGCAAGGCGTCGAGTGGAGGCGCGACCGCTTGCCGACCATCAGCGTGCGGGCGACCTTGCCCGACGGCGTGCAGTCAAACGACGTCGTCACCAAGATGTACAACGACATGAAGGGCCTGCGCGATGGTCTGGCGCCCGGCTACAAGATCGAGATCCAGGGCGGTGCCGAGGATTCGGCGGAAAGCCAGGCTTCCATTGCCGCCAAGGCGCCGATCATGCTGGCCGTCATCGTCATATTGCTGATGGTCCAGCTGCAGCATTTCGGCAAGGCTATGCTTGTTCTGGCTACCGGTCCACTCGGCATCATCGGTGCGGCCGCGGCCCTTTTGATCAGCGGCGCGCCGTTCGGCTTCGTCGCCATCCTCGGCGTCATAGCGCTGCTCGGCATCATCATGCGAAACTCCATCATCCTCGTCGACCAGATCGACCAGGACATCGCGAAAGGCATGGAACGCTCCGAAGCGATCATCGGCTCGGCTGTGCGCCGTTTCCGGCCGATCGTGTTGACGGCAATGACCGCGGTGCTGGCGCTGATCCCGATCTCGCGCGGCGTATTCTGGGGGCCGCTCGCCTACGCCATGATGGGCGGCATTCTGGTTGCAACCGTGCTCACCATCCTGGTGCTGCCCGCTGGCTACGCCCTGTTCTTCGGCCGCGAGCGCAAGAAGGTGCCGACCGACGAACAGACGCCCGAACCGAAAACCGTCGAAGGCGTGGAGAGGCCGCAACTCGCTTTGGCGGCTGAATGAACGAAATCGGCCGGTCTCATTTGAGACCGGCCGATTTCTGTTCTTGCGGAGCCGAAGGCCGCTTGCCCGTCAGGCAATCAGATGACGAAAAACCAGTTGGCGATCAGCATTACCGCCACTCCGGCGACCAGCGTCAGATAGGGCAGCATGCCCGCCTTTTTCACCGAGAGGTCCGCTCCCGCCATGCCGAGGTCGGCCAGCATGTGGTCGGGGAACTTGCCGCCGTCCTGGATGTAATGGCGGAAGCAGAACACCGGGATGATCAGCGCCGCGGTGATCAGCCCGGCCCACAGCGCCATCGGGTTCCACACCTTGGCGCCGGCGCCCATGAAGATCGCGTTGACATAGGCGAAGATCGCCCCGATCCCCAAGAGCCACGTCGGGGCCTTCCACGGCCGCGCGATATGGCCGTTGTCGATGCGATGGATCCAGCCGGCATTGAGGTTGAGGAAGTTGAAGATGATGTAGCCGCAATTGGATACGGCGAGAATGAAGAAGAAGCTCGTCGCATCGGCCGAGGCGATCGCCAGCACGATCAGGTTGAAGCACAGGTCGGTCCACATCGCCCGCGTCGGCGCGCCATGTTCGTTGACATGGCTGAGGTAGCGCGGCAGCCAGCCGTCGACGGAGCCCTGGTAGAGCGTGCGCGAGGAGCCGGCCATAGCCGTCATGATGCACAGCACAAGCGCCAGGATCATCAGCATCACCAGCAGGCTGTGGATAAGCCCGCCGCCGCCGACCATGCCGGCGAGAGCATCCGCCACGCCTGAGCCGTCGACGATCGGCGTCGCCAGCATGCCATTCAACCCGAGCACGCCCTGGAAGGTGAACGGCACCAGGATGAACAGCAGCATGCAGAGCAGGCCGGAATAGAAGATGGCCTTGAAGGTGTCGGTGCCCGGATTCTTGAACTCGGACGTATAGCAGACGGCGGTTTCGAAGCCGTAGGTCGACCAGGCGGCGATGAACATGCCGCCGAGCACCAGCGTCCAGCCGGCGATGTTCCAGGCGCCGGGCTCTGGCGCATAGGCGGCGGCCAAGGGAACTAGCGGCGAGAAATTGGCCCAGTTGATCTGGCCGGTGAAGATCGGCACGACGCCGACGATCAGCATCGGGACGATGACCAGCAGACCGATATATTTCTGCACATTGGCGGTGCCCAGGATACCGCGATGCTGGATCGAGAAGATCATCAGCATCAGCACGGCGCCGATGAAGAAGGTGGCGTTGAAGGTGAAGGACACCGGACCCAGCGTGTGGCTGAACGCCGACCACGTGCGGATCGCCGGGGTCGCCGCCGCGGTCACCGCGGTAATGGCGTCGGCGGCGCTCGTTCCGGCATGTGCCGCGATATAGGCGGCGACCTCGGGCGACGTGTCGGTAAAGATCGGCACCGGCGCCAGCGCATTGAGGATATAGGCGGCGGCGATCGAGCAGCCGAGCGAGAGCACCGGCGACCAGGCAAACCAGTTGCACCATACCGACAAGGGCGCGATGAACTTGGAGTAGCGCAGCCAGGCGGTGGCGCCGTAGATCGAGGCGCCGCCCGATTTGTTCGGGAACAGGCCGGCGATCTCGGCATAGGTGAAGGATTGCAGGAAGCCCATGACCATGGACACCGTCCAGATCAGGAAAGCGAGCGTCCCGGTCGTGCCGGCAATGCCGCCGATCGAGAACAGGACAAGGGCTGGAACGCCGCTCGCCACCCAGAAGGCGCCGCGCCAGTCGATATGCCTGAGCAGCTTGCTTTCGGCAGGCTGGTCCAGGACCGTGCTTATGGTGCTCATGTCGGTGAATTCCCCTTTTTGATGTTCCCCGCCGGCGACGCCTCGGCTGTGCGAAGCTTGCTCCCCGGCCAATATCGCCGCGACTTCAGTGTTTCCACTCAGTCGTATTTTTTTCTTAGGAGTGAAGATTGATCCGGCGCGCTTTCACGTCAAGCGTTTTGTCGCGCCGTGCACATCACGCTTGCGGGCGGGCGCACAAATGTGCCCTGCGGCGCCGCCGACGGGCAATCCCGTATGCCCGGAAGGCCGCGGTCAGGAACGCGGCCTGGTCTTCTGCGGATCGTAATGGGCGAAGGCCACGACTCGCGCCGGCAGCCGCTTGGCGTGGCCGTCGAGCTTGCCGATTTCAACTCGCGCGCCGATGGCGGCGTGGGTGACATCGAGCCGCGCCAGCGCGATGGTCTTGTTCAGCACCGGCGAGCGCATGCCCGACGTGACGACCCCGATCTGGGCGCGGCCGACATGCACGCAATCGCCATGGCCGACCGCGACGTTGGCATCGATGTCGAGCCCGACCAGTTTGTTCTGCGGGTTCTCCTTGCGCCGGATCAGCGCCTCGCGGCCGATGAAGTCGTCGGTCTTGGACTTCAGCGGCACGGTGAAGCCGATGCCGGCCTCGAACGGGTCGGTCTGGTCGGAGAACTCGTAACCGGCGAAGATCAGCCCGGCCTCGATGCGCACCATGTCCAGCGCCTGCAGGCCCATCGGCTTCAATCCATGCGGCTGGCCGGCGGCCCAGATCGCGTCGAAGACCTTTTCGGCGTCGCGCGGATGACACCAGATCTCGTAGCCGAGTTCACCGGTATAGCCGGTGCGCGAGACGACGACCGGAACGCCATTGCCGCCGCCGATGCGCGCGACGGCGAAGCGGAACCATTCCAGTTCCTCGATCGACGGCTGCAGCGGCGAGGTCCAGATCACCTTCCTCAGGATGTCGCGGCTCTTCGGCCCCTGCACGGCGATATTGTGCATCTGGTCGGTGGACGAGCGCACCAGCACGTTGAGGCCGAGCTTTGTCGCCGTCTCGCGCAGCCATTCGCCGGACAGATCGTCGCCGCCGACCCAGCGGAAATTGTCCTTGCCGAGCCTGAGCAGCGTGCCATCGTCGATCATGCCACCATGCTCGTAGCACATGGCGGAATAGACGACCTGGCCCACGCCGAGCTTCTTGACGTCGCGGGTCAGCGTATATTGCAGCAGCGCTTCGGAATCCGGGCCGGTGACCTCGAATTTGCGCAGCGGCGACAGGTCCATGATCACGGCGTCCTGCCGGCAGGCCCAGTACTCGGCGATCGCGCCTTCCCTGGCGAAGGAATTGGCCAGCCAATAGCCCCTGTACTCGACGAAGTCGCGGGTGTGCTTGGCAAAGCTCGAATGAAAGGAGGTCTCGCGGGTCATTTTCGGTTCCGAATCGGGCGTCATGCGTCTGGCGATCGCACGCGAGAATTTGTGCTGGCCGGAATAGGTGCGCACATGGATGTCGGTCAGGTCCCAGCCATTGGCCGGCGTCGTATCGTCGGGGCAGGCGGAGGACACGCAGACGATGTCGGTCAGGGCCCGCAGCAGCACATAGTCGCCGGGCCGCGACCATGGCTCGTCGGAGACCATGATGCCATGCGCGTCGATCGCCGTGTTGAAGAAGAAGTTGATAGCCATCCAGCCGGCGCGTGGTGTGACGCCCTTGTCCGACAGCGCGCGGTTGAAGTTCTCCGAGCAGTTGGCATGGCCGGGATAGCCGATGTCATCGTAATATTTGGCGGCGCATGCGAGCGCGAAGGCGTCGTGCCGGCCGCATGTGTCCTGCACCACTTCGACCAGCGGCTCCATGTCCTGGTCGTAATATTTCGAGTGCAGCCCCGGCATCGGATAGCTCGCGCCCATCAGCGTGCGTGTCGTCGTCACATCGAGCGGATGGTCGAGCCCCTTGTCCAGCTTGCGCGCCGAAAAGCACTGGAAGTCGGTGCATTGGCGCCCGTCGACGTCGATGATCTGCAGATAGTCGCCGGCTTTGACGAAGTAGGATTCCGCCGTCGCCGAATGGACGCGCAAATCGAGCACCGGATCGGCGAGCGGGTCGGCCAATAGCGACTTCGCCGCCGGACGGATGGTGGCACGCCGCACGATCACGGTAAGCGGCGTCGCCGTATCATGGCCGTCGACCAGCATCGGCCCGCCGGGCGCGGCAATCACCACCGAGCCGTCGCGCACGACGGTGAAAGCTTGTTCGGTGCCGGCCGGCGTGGCGCCGCCGAACACGCGCACCGCCTTGGCCTGGTCGAGCCGCACCTGCCGGCGTGCGAGCCCGCGCCGCAGGGACGCGAGGCTGTCATCGCCCTCGGCAAGCAGCGCCTTGATGCCGGCGGCATTGCTGTTGGAGTTTTCCCCGAGGATGGAGGGATCGGTCGCACCGGTGCCATCCCACGCCAGCAGTTCGCAAGCCTGGCCGCCCTCGACATTGCGCACCGTGATCGTGTCGCCGGCCTCGACCTCGATCAGCACCGCACCATTGCCTTGGACCGTATAGCGCTCCATGCCCGGCGGCAGCGCGATCTGGCCGGGCCGCAGGATCAGGCTCGGCCGGGGTGGCCCGGATGCGACGGCAGGGTAGGGCGACTGGCTCATCTCAGCCTTGCGGTTCGAGAAACAAGTTTGCCTGTGTGTGAAATTATTTTAGCAGCAAGAATAGCAGTGCGGGTGGGTTTGGCAAGGCGGTGGTGGGGCAGGTTCTTCCTTCTCCCCTTGTGGGGTCCGAAGGACGGGACGAGATCCGTGGCTCGCCCCAGGGCGGTGGATCAGTGCCCAGCGCCGAGACGGTTGAGGGGGTGGGTGACGGCGTGCCGTCATTGCCAAGCTGGAGCACCACTCATCCGACCTCGCTCCGCGAGGCCACCTTCTCCTACAAGGGGAGAAGGGAAGGGCGTGCGCAAGGCTACGTCACTTCCTCGGAATGGCTGATATCCACACCATATTCCGCCGCCGCATCGAGCATCGTGTGCCACAGGCTCTCGGCAAAGGTCGCGAAGACCAGAGCGTTGAACACCGGCCGTCCGTCCGCCCGATCATTCCCACGCCAGAGCGAGACGCTGGTGTGATCCATCGAGGTTGCGGCGGCAGAGCCGACCGCGAACACACCGGCATGCAGATCGATCGATGACAGCTTGGCCAACATCGCCCGCGCCTTGTCACCGGAGATGCTGATCAGCGCCCGCGCATGCGACTGGTCGGATAGCGAAGCCGATCCGGCAAGCAGAGGAGCAAGCGCCTTCATCCCGTGCTTGCCACTCTTCGACAGCACGAAAAACTGATCCGGCCCGGACCAGATCAGCGTGGCATCCGCAATCCGCGCCGCCTTGGGCGCATCCGGACCGGCAATGCCGAAACACGCCGTCGCAGCCCTGGCCAGGTCACCCGCCTTGCCGCGGCGTGCCATCACTTGCACGAGGTCGAAATTGCGGATCTCGGTCAGCGAAACGCCGGTATCGCCCTGCGCGCCATGCGGACCGACGACCAGCGTGCGGTCGAGAGGGCTGCGCGCATCCCAGGTAAATTCAGCCACGCTGGCGCCCTCCATCCGGGTCGTAGAAGACGGGATTGCACAGTTCGACATCATACTCCTCTGCGCGCAGCGGATCGTGCGCGCGCACGGTCTCGCCGATACGCTCGCGACCACGTTCCACGAGAGCAAGCCCGATCCATTGATCCGATGTCGGCGAGAAGCAGACTGAGGTGACATAGCCCTGGTCGTTATCAGGTCCGGGCGTCTGGCCCTTCGGAACGATGTGCGCGCCGGAGCGCAGCCGCCGCGCCTTGTCGGTCGGCTTGATGCCGACGACGACCTGCCGGTCCGGCGCGACCAGCGCCTCGCGCCCGGCCATGACGCGGCCCACAAAATCCTTCTTGGTCGACATCATCTTGCCCAGGCCGAGGGCGGCGGCCGTGGTCGTGCCGTTCAGTTCCGGTCCGGCGACATGGCCCTTTTCGATGCGCATGACGCCAAGAGCCTCGGTGCCGTATGGCGTCACGCCGAACGGCTTGCCGGCCAGCATCAGATTGCGCACGAGCGCCTCGCCATAGCGCGCCGGCACCGAAATTTCGAACGCCATTTCGCCGGAGAAGGAAATGCGAAACAGCCGTGCCTTGATGCCACCGCGCAACGCAACTTCGCGCGCGCCCATGAACGGGAAGCCCTCGTTCGACAGATCCTCTGTCGGGTCGACGATCTCCTTCAGCAGATCTCGGGTCTTCGGCCCGGCGATCGAGAATTGCGCCCACTGGTCGGAGACCGAGGTCAGTTGCACGTCCAATTCGGGAAACAGCACCTGCCGGCAGAATTCGAGATGCTGCATCACCAGTCCGGCCTTGGCGGTGGTGGTGGTGAGGAAATAATGATCCTCGGCCAGCCGCGAGGTCGTGCCGTCGTCGTAGACGAACCCGTCTTCGCGCAGCATCAGCCCGTAGCGCGCCTTGCCGACGGCGAGGCTGGAGAAGGTGTTGATGTAGACGCGGTCGAGGAAGGCGCCGGCATCGGGGCCGTGCACGTCGATCTTGCCGAGCGTCGAGACATCGCAGAAGCCGACGCCGGAACGCACCGCCTTGACCTCGCGTGTGACGGATTCCAGCCAGTCCTTCTCGCCCGTGCGCGGATACCATTGCGCGCGCTTCCACAGGCCGGTGTCGACGAAGACGGCACCCTGTTCGACGGCCCAGTGATGCGAAGGCGTCAGCCTTGTGGCGTGGAAAGTCTCGTCGCGGTGATGGCCGGCAAAGGCGCCGATCGCGACCGGCACATAGGGCGGGCGGTAGATCGTGGTGCCGGTTTCGGGAATGGACTTGCCCGACACCGCGGCCATGATGGCAAGGCCGGCGACATTGGAGGTCTTGCCCTGGTCGGTCGCCATGCCGAGCGTGGTGTAGCGCTTCAGATGCTCGACCGACTCGAAGCCCTCGCGCTGCGCTAGTTCGATGTCGGAAGCAGTGACATCGTGCTGCTGGTCGACGAACGCCTTGCCCTTGCCGGCGACATGCCAGAGCGGCGTCAACGAGAACGCCTCGTCATCGGCGATCGGCGCTGTGCCGGCCTTGCCGCTGCGCCCGGCGTCGAGCGCGGCCGCCGCGCCTGCTGCAAACCCTCCCGCCAGGCAGGCGCCGAGACCGAACGAGCCATTGGCTGCACCGGCGGCGACCATGCCGGGAGGCGCTCCGTCGGGCACGAAGGCGGCGATGTCGTCGCGCCATTTCGGCCGGCCGCGATGATAGGAGGTGAGCCCGACCGCCGGGTTCCAGCCGCCGGAGACGGCAAGCCCGTCCGCTTCCACTTCGGCTCGCGCGCCGCCGGTGAGAGAGACGGAGATTTTCCTCACACCGTCCTTGCCGCCGTCCGCACGGCTGACGGCGCCATGCAGCACCGGGAAGCCGCTCTTCGAGGCGAGCGAACGATGGGCGGGCGAGACGTCAGGCCGTGCGTCGATGACCGCCGCAATCTGCAAGCCTGCGCCGAGTACTGTCTCGACCGTGCGCCAGCCATCCTCATTGTTGGTGAACAGCGCGATGCGTTTTGCCGGCGCGGCGGCATAGCGCGCGACATAGGTCCGCATGGCCGAAGCCATCATCACGCCGGGCGTATCGTTGCCGGCAAAGACGACCGGCCGCTCGAGGGCGCCGGCCGCGACGACGCAACGCCTGGCCACGATGCGCCACATGCGCTGGCGCACCTGGTGCTCGGGCGGCGAGGGCAGATGGTCGTTGACCCGCTCGATCGCGCCATAGGTGCCGCCATCGTAGACGCCGAACAGCGTCGTGCGGGTCATGATGCGGACATCGGGCATTGCCTCGAGTTCCGCCAGGGTTCGCGACAGCCACTCGGCTGCCGGCAGCCCGTCGATCGTGCCGCCATCCGAGAGCAGGCGGCCGCCGGGAATAAAATCCTCTTCGCACAGGATGACGCGGGCGCCGGAGCGGCCGGCGGCAAGGGCCGCCGCAAGCCCGGTCGGGCCGGAGCCGGCGATCAGCACGTCGCAATGCGCCCAGGCCTTGTCATAGTGGTCGGGATCGGCAACGCCGGCGGCGCGGCCGAGGCCTGCGGCGCGGCGGATCGCCGGCTCGTAGATCGCCTCCCAGAATTTGGCCGGCCACATGAAGGTCTTGTAGTAGAAGCCGGCGACGAAGATCGGCGCGAAGAGCTGGTTGACCGACATCACGTCGAAATGGAGCGACGGCCAGCGGTTCTGGCTGGCGGCCTCGAGCCCTTCATAGAGCTCGGCGGTCGTGGCCTTGGTGTTCGGCTCGCGGCGTGCGCCGGTGCGCAGTTCGACCAGCGCGTTGGGCTCTTCCGAGCCGGCGGTCAGAATGCCGCGCGGACGGTGGTATTTGAACGAGCGGCCGACCAGCTTGACGCCGTTGGCGATCAGCGCCGACGCCAGCGTGTCGCCCTCGAAGCCGAAGAACGTCTTGCCATCGAAGCGGAAGCTCAGCGGTGACGAACGATCGACGAGGCCGCCAGTGGAGAGACGATTGGACTGGGAGGAAATCACGATGCAGCCCCATGCACTGGCGTCGCGCTGCCCCTCATCGCCCTGCCGCTTCTTACCCTCCCCCTGGTGGGGAGGGTCGCTGCGAAGCAGCGGGGTGGGGGGGCGGCGCCGACCCCCACCCAGACTTGCGGTCCGACCTCCCCACAAGGGGGAGGTAAAGACGTACCGGCCTTCACCGCGGCGCTGAGCTGGACAGAAAAATTCATTTCGCAACCTGCCTCGCCCCGGCGCCCGCCGCCGGCTCCACGGCCGAAATTTCGTGCGTCAGCGTGTTGCGGGTGACCTTCAGCCACGCTCGGCAGCCGCCGCCGTGGTACCAATTCTCGTCCATCACGCCGGCGACATTGTCGCGCAGGTAAACGTAGTCGAAGACGTCGTCCTCCGAAGCGCCAGCCTCCGGACGCATCGGCTTGGCGTCGCCGAGATAGGTGAACTCGCCGAGGTCGCGTTCGCCGCAGAAGGGACAGGTGATGCGCATGGCAGGGCCTTCAGTGCAGGTTCGGTTGGGCGCCCTGGCCCTTTTCGTCTATCATCGCACCAGACCGGAACCGGTCGAGGCGAAAGCGGGCGGCCTCCTTGTGGGACTGGTCGCGGGCCAGCAGGTGGGCAAAGACGAGGCCTGAGCCCGGCGTCGCCTTGAAGCCGCCATAGCACCAGCCGGCATTGAGGTAGAGCCCGTCGACCGGCGTCTTGTCGATGATCGGCGAGCCGTCCATCGACATGTCCATGATGCCGCCCCACTGGCGCAGCAGGCGCACACGGCCGATCATCGGCATCAGCGCCATGCCGCCTTCGCAGACGTCTTCCATCACAGGCAGGTTGCCGCGCTGGGCGTAGGAATTGTAGCCGTCTATGTCGCCGCCGAAGACCAGGCCACCCTTGTCCGACTGGCTGACGTAGAAATGGCCGGCGCCGAACGTCATCACATTGGGGATGAGCGGCTTGATCGCCTCGGAGACGAAGGCCTGCAGCACATGGCTTTCGATCGGCAGGCGCAGGCCCGCCATCGCGGCGACGCGCGAGGAGGAGCCCGCGACGGCCATGCCGACTTTCCCGGCGCCGATCTTGCCGCGCGAGGTCTCGACGCCGGTCACCTTGCCGTTGGCGTCGCGCACGAAGCCCGTCACTTCGCAATTCTGGATGATGTCGACGCCGAGCGCGCTCGCCGCATGGGCGTAGCCCCAGACCACCGCGTCGTGCCGCGCCGTGCCGCCGCGCCGCTGCAAGAGCCCGCCTTGCACGGGAAAGCGCGCATTGTCGAAATTCAGGAACGGCATCATCTTCTTGACCGCGGCAAGGTCGAGCAATTCGGCATCGATGCCGTTGATGCGCATCGTGTTGCCGCGCCGCGCATAGGCGTCGCGCTGCGCGTCGGAGTGATAGAGGTTTATGACGCCGCGCTGGCTGACCATCGTGTTGTAGTTGAGGTCCTGCTCCATCCGCTCCCACAGCTTCATCGATAATTCGTAGAAGCCGGTGTTGCCGGGCAGGCCGTAATTGGAACGGATGATGGTGGTGTTACGGCCGGCATTGCCGGAGCCGATCCAGCCCTTTTCAAGCACGGCGACATTCCTGATGCCGTACTCGCTGGCGAGGAACCAGGCGGTGGCCAGGCCATGGCCGCCGCCGCCGATGATCACCACGTCGTAGCGGTCCTTCGGGCTGGCGTCGCGCCAGGTGCGCTGCCAGTTCTTGTGGCCGGAGAAGGCGGCGCGGGCGAGCGAGAAGATCGAATATTTCATACGTTCATTCCGAGGTCGCTCGCACGCTGCGCCGGTCAGATGTCCAGCGTGTGGTCGCGCTCCCATTGCGTGAAGTGCGAAGCATAGGAATTCCATTCCTGGTGCTTCAGCTTTAGATAAGCCGACGAGAATTCCTCACCCAGCGCCGTCTTGAGCGATTTGTCATTGTCGAATTCGCGCAACGCGTCGAGCAGGTTGAGCGGCAATTTCGGCGCGCCCTCCACCGTGTGACCGTGCTGGTACATATCGATGTCGTAGCGCCTGCCGGGGTCGGCCTTGGAGCGGATGCCGTCGAGGCCGGCGGCGATGATGACGGCTTGCAGCAGATAAGGGTTGGCCGCGCCATCAGGCAGCCGCAGCTCGAAACGGCCGGGGCCGGGCACGCGCACCATGTGGGTGCGGTTGTTGCCGGTCCAGGTCACCGTGTTTGGCGCCCAGGTGGCGCCTGAAATGGTGCGCGGGGCGTTGATGCGCTTGTAGGAGTTGACCGTCGGGTTGGTGATGGCGGCGAGAGCCGAGGCATGTTTCATGATGCCGCCAAGAAAGTTCTTGCCCTTGGCCGACAGGCCGAGCTCCATCGAATTGTCGGCAAAGACATTGGTCTTGCCTGTTTTGTCCCACACCGAGATGTGCGCATGGCAGCCATTGCCGGTCAGTCCCTGGAAGGGCTTGGGCATGAAGGTGGCGCGCAGGCCGTGCTTTTCCGCGATCGACTTGACCATGAACTTGAAGAAAGAATGCTTATCGGCGGTCGCCAGCGCATCGTCGAAGGCCCAGTTCATCTCGAACTGGCCGTTGGCATCCTCGTGGTCGTTCTGGTAGGCGCCCCAGCCGAGCGCCAGCATGTGGTCGCAGATCTCGGCGATGACGTCGTAGCGGCGCATCAACGCTTGCTGGTCGTAGCATGGTTTCGCCGCCGTATCATATTCGTCGGAGATCGTTTTGCCGTCGGGCGAGATCAGGAAGAATTCCGCCTCGACGCCGGTCTTGACATGCATGCCGTCGTTAGCGGCTTCCGCGATCAGTCGCTTAAGCGTGTTGCGCGGTGCCTGGTCGACCTCCTTGTCGTCCATGATGCAGTTGGCGGCGACCCAGGCGACGTCAGGCTTCCAGGGCAGCTGGATAACCGAATTCGGATCCGGCACCGCCAGCATGTCGGGATGTGCCGGCGTGAGGTCAAGCGAGGTAGCGAAACCGGCGAAGCCGGCGCCATCCTTCTGCATATCTGATATCGCCTGCGCCGGCACCAGCTTGGCGCGTTGCCCGCTGAACAGGTCGGTGTAGGAGATCATGAAATATTTGACGTTTTTCGCCCTTGCGAACTCTGCAAGATCAACTGTCACGGAAGTTCCCCATTTTTTGTCGATTGTTGGCCCTAGAGCATATGGCCTTCGGCCCTTTGTTGATCAGAAGCCGTTCTTCCCCGGTATCCAGTTGGTGCCGGCCAGCGGCACGCCGGCCATCGCGGCGGCCTCGATCGTGAGCGCGACGAGATCCTCGGGTTCGAGATTGTGCAGGCTGTTCTTGCCGCAAGCGCGGGCGATGGTCTGCGCCTCCAGCGTCATCACCTTGAGATAGTTCGCCAGCCGGCGGCCGGCGGCCACCGGATCGACCCGCTTCATCAGTTCGGGATCCTGCGTGGTGATGCCGGCCGGGTCGCGGCCCTCGTGCCAGTCGTCATAGGCGCCTGATGTGGTGCCGAGCTCGTTGTACTCCGCCTCCCAGCGGGGATCGTTGTCGCCGAGCGCGACAAGGGCAGCCGTGCCGATGGAGACCGCGTCGACGCCGAGCGCCAGCGCCTTGGCGACATCGGCGCCGTTGCGGATGCCGCCCGAGACGATCAACTGCACCTTGCGATGCATGCCGAGATCCTGCAGCGCCTGCACCGCCGGCCTGATGCAAGCGAGCGTCGGCTGGCCGACATTCTCGATGAACACTTCCTGCGTCGCCGCCGTGCCGCCCTGCATGCCGTCGACGACGACGACGTCGGCGCCGGCCTTCACCGCAAGCGCTGTGTCGTAGTAGGGGCGGGCGCCGCCGACCTTGACGTAAATCGGCTTCTCCCAGTCGGTGATTTCGCGCAGTTCGAGAATCTTGATCTCGAGATCGTCCGGCCCGGTCCAGTCGGGATGGCGCGAGGCCGAGCGCTGGTCGATGCCCTTGGGCAGCGTGCGCATCTCGGCGACGCGATCGGAGATCTTCTGTCCGAGCAGCATGCCGCCGCCGCCGGGCTTGGCGCCCTGGCCGACGACGACCTCGATGGCATCGGCGCGCCGCAGGTCGCGCAGATTCATGCCATAGCGCGAGGGGAGATATTGGTAGACGAGTTGCTTGGAATGGCCGCGCTCTTCCTCGGTCATGCCGCCGTCGCCGGTCGTGGTCGAGGTGCCCGACAGCGTCGCGCCGCGCCCGAGCGCTTCCTTGGCCGGGCCCGACAGCGAGCCGAAGCTCATGCCAGCAACGGTGATCGGGATTTTCAGCTCGATCGGCTTCTTGGCATGGCGTGAGCCCAACACGACTGATGTGTCGCAGCGCTCGCGATAGCCTTCGAGCGGATAGCGCGAGATCGATGCGCCCAGGAACAGAAGGTCGTCGAAATGCGGCAGCTTGCGCTTGGCGCCGGCGCCCCGGATGTCATAGATGCCGGTGGCCGCGGCGCGGCGGATCTCGGAAAGCGTGTAGTCGTCGAAAGTCGCGGATTTGCGCGGCGTCGTCGGCGGGTTGCGATAGGTCATGCTGCCTCAATACGCGTCGGCGTTGTCGATATTGAAATTGTAGAGCGTGCGCGCCGAGCCGTAGCGCTTGAACTCCGACGGCTTGACGCCGGTGACGCCGGCACGATCGAGCAGGCCTTGCAGGAGTTCGAGGTGTTCGGGCCGCATTTCCTTGGCGATGCAGTCGGCGCCCAAACTGTCGACCTTGCCGCGCACGAATAGCCGTGCCTCGTAGATGGAATCGCCGAGCGCGTCGCCGGCATCGCCCAGCACCACCAGATTGCCGGACTGTGCCATGAAGGCCGACATATGGCCGATATTGCCGTGCACGACGATGTCGATGCCTTTCATCGAAATGCCGCACCGCGAGGACGCATTGCCCTCGATGACGAGCAGCCCGCCCTTGCCGGTGGCGCCGGCATACTGGCTGGCGTCGCCTTTGACTGTTATCGACCCCGACATCATGTTTTCGCCGACGCCGGGTCCCGCCGAACCATGCACGGTGATGGCACTGCCGGAATTCATGCCGCCACAGTAATAGCCGACGCTGCCGCGCACATCGATGCTGACCGGCTGGTCGACGCCGACGGCGACCGAATGGCTGCCCTTCGGGTTCAACACTTCCCAGGCGGTCTCGTTCGAGCCTGGCGTCAGATTGTGCAGTGCCTGGTTGAGCTCGCGCAGCGACATCTGGTCCAGGTCGAACACCCGGGAGGCATGGTCGCTCGCCGCCGCGGTTGAAAGTTTTGTTGCCGGCATGAACTCAATGCTCCCAGAAATAGACGGTTGCGGGTTCCGGTTCCCAGACTCTCGCATTGTCTATGCCGGGCAGTTTGGTCAGCGCGCGATATTCCGAGCCGAAGGCGACATACTGGTCCGTTTCGGCCATCACGGCGGGCTTGCAGGCGATCGGGTCGCGCACCACGCCGAAGCCGTTCTTGGTGCCGACGACGAAGGTGAAGAAACCGTCGAGATCTGAGAGGGTGCCCTCCAGCGCCTCGCCGAGGTTCTTGCCATGCGCCATCTGGGAGGAGAGATAGGCGGCCGCCACTTCGGTGTCGTTCTCGGTCTCGAATTTCATGCCTTCGCGGACCAGTTCGCGGCGAACGTTGTTGTGGTTGGACAGCGAGCCATTGTGCACCAGGCACTGGTCGGCGCCGGTCGAGAACGGATGCGCGCCCATCGTCGTCACCGCCGATTCCGTCGCCATGCGGGTGTGCCCGATGCCATGCGTTCCGGTCATCCCACGGATGTCGAAGCGGTCGACCACAGCCTCGGGCAAGCCGACTTCCTTGTATATTTCCACGGCTTCGCCGGCACCCATGATGCGGATGTCGGGCCTGAGCGACTGGATGGTCTCACGCGCGGCATCGACCTTTTCGGGCGTGGTCCTGATGACGGCATGCGTCGATTTTACCATGACGCTCACCGGCACGCCGAGCGCCTTGGTGAGTTCGGCGTCCAGTCCACGGAAATCACGCTCCGGCCTCGGCGACTGGATGGTGATCTTGGCCTCGTTGCGGGACGGCGCGCCATAGATCGCGATGCCGGCGCTGTCGGGTCCGCGATCGCTGAGCGATACCAGCATCTGCGACAACATCGCACCGAGCTGCGGCTCCAGCGCTTTGTCCTTGAGGAAAAGTCCAACGATTCCGCACATGCCAGCCTCCAGACCCTTTGTAGCTAAAAATGATGTATCGAATGAGTTCGGGGAATTCAATTGGTATGAAAAAAATATTCCTCTCGTTACGCGTTGTGTTTTGTCCCATCCGGCGGCCTATCGCCTTGTCGGCGCATGGAATGGGCCCATTTGGCGGTCCGGATACGAGCCATCTTGTAGGCGTCGAGGATCGACAGCGCATAGATCAGGAAGCCGCCGGCGTGGCGGCCGACAAAGCTGGCGTCGGGCGGGGCGATCTTCGCCGTCACCCAGGCCAGGATGACCATGAAGAAAAGAAACTGCAGGCCGCGCGTGGGAACGCCCAGCATGACGTGGCCGCTGCCCGGCAGCAGGGTTGCCGCGCCCAGGACGATATATGGGCTGGTAGGTCCGGGCGAGGGGGTTGCGCTGGTCATGCCGCTTTCCGTTCGTTCCTGTTGATCGCGTCGCGCAGTCCCGAAAGGGATACGAGCAGCCGCGAGATCAGCGCCGGGTCGATTTGCGCGTCACCGAAAGCGGCTTGCCGGAAGACACCGTAGCGGGCCCGCTCGGCTTCGGCCAGCAGCCAGACGATACGCACACCCTTTGGCGTGATCAGTAGCTCCTTGGCGCGTCCTTCTGAAAAGGGCTCCAGATGGTCGGCGATGATGTTTTGCGGGAAGCGCACGCCTCTGCGGTCCGTTCGAAGCACCGCCTCGGCGGGAAAGCCGGGCGCCTTCGGCAGCGTGTGGTCGAGATGGTCGAAATTGGAGAATGTCGTCGGCGAGCCCGGCCGCATCATCATGTCGAAGGTGCCGGGCACGGCTGTTTTCTCCGTTATCGATACGCTGAGCCAGCGCGCCGGCAGCTTTCTCGTCGCCAGCGTGTCGACGATGGTGCGCAACTGCACGCGCTGGCCGTTCCACGAGCCTTCCCACGTAACGACGCCGGCAGTACCGTCCGAGACATCTTCGGCGTCGGCAATGACGGCGCGGATGCTGGCCTGGTCGGCGGCGCGCGCCACGGCAGCCCTGTCGCGGCTGCGGCGTGCCAGCCAGGCAAAGTGCAGGACGAGAGCCAGGACAGCCGCCCCGGCAAGCAGTGCTGACGTCACCTCGGACATTTCGTCATGCCAGGCCCGCCCAATTTGGACGGGCCTACTCCCATCAATAGCCCTGCGGTTTCGGCCACGGCATGGTGAACTGGTCGCCGCGCCGCACGAATTTGTAGCGGTAGAAATGGAACCACAGCGAGATCAGGAAATAGAACGCGACCATGGCGATGAGCTGCGAGCCGAAGCCGAGGAAGATGGCGAAGAAGGTGACCACGCACAGGCAGAACAAGACGATCGCCGGCAGCGGGTGAAAGGGATGCGTGTAGCCGCGGCGGATCGAACCCAGAGGCCACTTCTTCCGGAACATCATGATGTTGATGCTCATGAACGTATATTGCAGCACGCCGGACAGGATCGAGAAGGTGATCGCCTGGTTGAGGTCGGCGATAAAGGCGAAGGCGAGCGCGATCGGCAGCAGGAACAGGATCGAGCGGTAGGGTGTGCGGTATCTCGGGTGCACCGCCGAGAACCAGCTCGGCAGGTAGCGATCGCGGCCGAGCGAGAACCAGGCGCGCGCCGCGTCGTTGATGCAGCCATTGGCGGACGCCAGTGCGGCAAGCAGCGTGGCGATGAACAGCAGGTTTTCCAGCAGCGGGTTGCCGGTCAGCTTGCCGGCGTCCCACAGCGGATAATAAGTGATGCCGAGATATTCCCAGGGCATCAGCGAGGCGCAGACATACCAGGTCATGGCGGCGGCGATCAGAAGCGTGATCATGCCGGCCATCGTGCCATAAGGCAGCGAGCGCGCGGGCGAGCGCACTTCCTCGGCCGCCTGCGTGGTGCCCTCGATGCCGAGATAGTACCAGATGCCGAACTGGAAAGCGGCGATGACGCCGATCCAGCCATAGGGCAGCGCGTTCTCTGGGGTGACCAACTCGTTGAGCTTGAGCACCGCGCCTTGCGTCCACGGGCTGACCGAGAAGAACAGGATGACGATGGAGATGTAGGCAATCGCGGTGATGACGAAGTTGACGTTGAGCGTCATCAGCACGCCGCGATAGTTGAGCCATGCCAGGACGACGATGGTGGCAGCGATGAAGGAGTTGTGGGTGAGGCCCTCGACGCCCGCCTTGGCGACGATCGTGTCGCCGAGCAGGATGGCGTCCGACACTTCGAGCATGGTGTAGGCAAAGACCAGGAACAGCGCGACGTTGAAGGCCATCAGCGGCCCGACGATGTGCTTGGCCTGCGCATATTGGCCGCCCGCGGCGGCGACCGTCGACGTCACTTCGGAATCGATCATGGCGACCGAGGTATAGAGCAGCCCGACGACCCAGCAGACGATCAGCGCGGCAAGCGCGCCGCCCTTGTCGGCGGAGAAATTCCAGCCGGTGAACTCGCCGACCAGGACGATGCCCACACCCAACGCCCAGACATGGGCCGGGCCAAGCACCCGAAGCAGCG
Organism: Mesorhizobium sp. B2-4-2; assembly: GCF_006442845.1. Classification (NCBI taxonomy): domain Bacteria; kingdom Pseudomonadati; phylum Pseudomonadota; class Alphaproteobacteria; order Hyphomicrobiales; family Phyllobacteriaceae; genus Mesorhizobium; species Mesorhizobium sp. B2-4-2. Next base: position 321,411 of record NZ_VFVM01000001.1, read on the forward strand.
AGACCCTGTCGCCATTTGTTGCCGAACCCGCAGTTTCAACCACGACCGTCATCGATCAATCCCCACTCAGATCCGGTGTTTTTCGGAAGCGGCTTCAAGTTCGCCTTCGCGCGAGGACGTCAGCACATCCTCGGAGTAGGTCGTATCGACCTTGAACCAATCGTAGAGCATCCACAGCGCAAGCACGATCGAGATGCCCCAGCATGCGTAAGAGAGCGCTATCCACATGGTCTTGTCCCCGGATTATTTCTCGTCGAACTTCTCGTTGATGACGTCGCGATATTCGCGGTCCGATGCCCGGAACAGGAACACGAAATAACCGATTAGCACGGCTGCCATGACAACAAGCGTCGGCCAGTCGATGATGTAGTGGAAACGGTTCTGGATTATGTCGTGCGCGGTCTCTGGCGTATAGCCGAGCCTTTCCCAGATCGACGCCATGGTCGGGTTCTGGCCGAGCGCCTCCCAGGTCTTGGCGTCGAGCGCGTCGATGGACTTGGCTGCTCCCGCCAATCCCAGTTTCAGCGGCAGCCACAGCGCCACGAAGATGGCGACCACGACGACGGCGATATCGAAGACCTGCCCGGCCTTGCTCTGTTGCGGCGGCGTGTAGCGGGACATGCTTCTCTCCCCCTCAGGATTTGCGGTTGCGGTCGTAGTTCTTGATGTCGAGCCCGTAGATGAACTCCTTGTCCTCCTTGTAGTGGTTGACCATGGCCAGGATCGCCGCCGTGTTGAAGATCAGCACCGCGGCGGCGGCAATCGCGACGACGGCCTTGATGCCGTCATGCGGGATATGCGGCCATGTCATGAAGAGGACGAAGAGGATCGTCGCCCACAGGCAGATGATCAGGAGCGCGGATCCGCGCAAGTCGGAACGGTACAGCGCCTCGATGCGCTGCTGCAGGTCTGACATCGGTTTTCCCCTTTTTCGACGTCCGGTTCCGAATCCACCGTCCGCCGTTCTCTTTCAAGAGAGTGAAATTTTTTTCATAAATTCAGACCGAATTCGGAAATTGTCAAGGCGAATTTACGCAGAGTTAACCGTCTTGTTCGGATGACGAATTTTGCCTGACAATGAAATTATTTGCTTTCAGGGGATTGCAGGCCCCACGCGTTTGCGATCAATATTCGCTCAAAGCTCCAGCCCGCGCGCACAGGAGCAGGGAACATAATCAAAATATCGAACGGAGGATCGGATGACGGCATCCTGGAGATTTTCAACCCTGGCGGATCGCCATCGCGCGCTGGGTTCGAAACTCGAAGACTGGAGCGGCATGGGCACCGCCTGGACCTACGACAAGGATGCCGACGAGGAATACATTGCTATCCGCACCAAGGCCGGGCTGATGGATGTCTCGGGCCTGAAGAAGGTCCACATCACAGGCCCGCACGCCTCGCACCTCATCGATCTCGCCACCACGCGCGACGTCGAAAAAATCTATCCCGGCAAATCGGCCTATGCCTGCATGCTCAACGAGGCGGGAAAATTCACCGACGACTGCATCCTCTACCGCACCGGGCCGAATAGCTGGATGGTGGTGCATGGCTCGGGAACCGGACATGAGGAGTTGCAGCGGGCGGCGATGGGCAGGGACGTGTCGCTGCGCTTCGACGACAATCTGCACGACCTCTCGCTGCAGGGGCCGGCGGCGGTCGACTATCTTGCCAGGCACGTGCCGGGCATTCGCGACCTCAACTATTTCCATCACATGCAGACGCAGCTCTTCGGTTTTCCGGTGATGATCTCGCGCACCGGCTATACCGGCGAGCGCGGCTATGAAATCTTCTGCCGCGGCCAGGATGCCGGCACGATCTGGGACAGGATCCTCGACGAGGGCAAGAGCGCCGGTATCATCCCGTGCCGCTTCACTACGCTCGACATGCTGCGCGTCGAGAGCTATCTCCTGTTCTATCCCTACGACAATTCGCAGAAATATCCGTTCGAGAATGAAGGCCCCGGCGACACGCTGTGGGAACTCGGCCTCGACTTCACCGTCAGCCCGGGAAAGACCGGCTTTCGCGGCGCCGAGGAGCACTACCGTCTCAAGGGCAAGGAGCGCTTCAAGATCTATGGCGTGTTGCTCGACGGCAAGGAGCCGGCCGACGAGGGCGCCCCGGTCTATCGCGATGGGAAGAAAGTCGGCGTCGTCACCTGCGCCATGTATTCGCCGCTGGTCGAGAAATCGATGGGCATCGCCCGCCTCGACGTCGACTGCGCCGTCAAGGACACAAGGCTCGAGATCCGCAACAGGAGCGGATCGATCAAGGCGACGGCGCAGCCATTGCCGTTCGACGACCCAAAGAAGACCAAGCGCACGGCGAAAGGCTGAGGCATAGTCGAAGGCGAGGGTTCGAGGCACGAAGCAGAGAATGGCAGCCAAGTCGATCATCAGCCGGCCCGTCTACGGAACCTTGTCTCCGCAGCCCGGCAAGCACCATCTTTTCATCGCCGATGCCGAGGGTGCGCTCGCGATAGCGGACATGGCCAAAACGGCTCCGGACGGGTTCTTCGACGGTGCCGAGATCGTCTTCATTCCCGGGCCGGACGACAGGCAAGTCGCCGCTCTCGAAGCGCTGAAACCGGCGCGCTTCCACCAGGCGCCGTCCTTCGCCAGTCTGCTGCCGCGGCTGAAACAGACGCTTGATAACGCGCATATGGGCCTGCGCCTCTATCTCGCCGGTACCGAAGGGCTGATCGGCCAGGCCATGCAGGTGGCGCTCGATGCCGGCATCGACCACACCGCGATCCAGACCGAACATCGCGGCTCGCTGGCGCGCCGCGTGCAGTGCGTGCATTGCAAGGGCATCACCGAGAATGTAACGACGCAACCCGCCACCTGCTCGCATTGCGGCCTGCTACTTCTGGTACGCGACCACTATTCGCGGCGGCTGGCGGCGTTCCAGGGCGTCTGCATCAATGCCGAGGATCGCAGCGAAATTCCTCCGTTCGAGGAGGTCTTCCGATGAGCACCGGCACCACCAAGCTCGACGTCGTCGTCAGCGATGTTGTGCCCGTCAACGAGCTGGTCACCCGCTTTCATTTCCGCCGCCGCGACGGCGAGCTGTTGCCGACCTTTTCAGGCGGCGCCCATGTCGTGGTCGAGATGCGCGACGGCGACCGCACAAGGCTCAATCCCTATTCGCTGATGGGCTCGCCGCTCGACACGCGCGAATACACGATCTCGATACGTCGCGACGATGTCGGCCGGGGCGGCTCGCTTTTCATGCACCGGAGCGTCAAGCCCGGCCTGGAGATGGTGATCTCCTATCCAGTCAATCTGTTCTCACTCGATCTCCGGGCGAAGAAACATTTGATGCTGGCGGGCGGCATCGGCATCACGCCCTTCATGGCCCAGACCGCGCAGTTGGCAGGCGAGGGCGGCAATTTCGAACTGCACTACACCTGCCGCACGGCTTCGCTCGGCACCTATGCCGATGTGCTGCAACAGCGCTACGGCCGCCGGGTCCGGCTCTATCACGACGACCGCGGGGAACGCATAGACCTCGACCGGCTGCTGTCGTCGCAGCCGCTCGGCACGCATCTCTATGTCTGCGGTCCGGCAGGCATGATCGGCTGGGTGCGCGAGCGCGCCGCCGCGCTTGGCTGGCCACCGGAGACCGTGCATTTCGAGCATTTCGCGGCGCCGCAACCGGGATTGCCCTTCGATGTGACGCTGGCCGTCAGCGGCAAGAGCATCCGGGTCGGCGAGCAGCAGAGCCTGCTCGAGGCGATCGAGGCGGCCGGCGTCGATCCGCCCTATCTCTGCCGCGGCGGCGTTTGCGGCCAATGCGAAACCAACGTCATCGCGTCCGACGGCAAGTTCATCCACAACGACCATTGGCTGAGCGAGGAAGATCATCGCTCCGGCTGCAAGATCATGCCGTGCGTGTCGCGCTTCGAAGGCAAATCGCTGGTCTTGGAAAGATAGGAGGCGAGCTTGGGCATCACCTTTCGCAAGGAAACGTTTCGCGACGACTTCACCTTCAGGAACAGCCCTGAGCACATCAGGCGGTTCCCGTTTCCGTTCCATGAAGACAGCTACATGTATGCGGTCAACATCGAGCCGCATGTCGTCGGTCCGAAGGGCAGCGTGCTGGAAAACCTGATAGATGTCGATGAGCACTATGTCGCCGAGATGCAGGACCGCGCTCTGGTCCTGGCCGAGGATCCGTTGCGCTGCCAGTCGCTGCCGCACATGACGCTCGCCGGCTGGGATCTGCTCGAACTTCTGATGGAGCAGCAGGCGCTGGGCTATCCCGAGCATTTCACGCTGACCCGAGACGGCGATCGCTGGCGCTGGATCAACCGGCCGCTCGGCATCGACGACACCTTCACCTTCGGCGACACAACGACGCTGCCTTACGGGCCGATGGAGTACATCACCCGCCAGAGCCAGGGCGATTTCTGCATCCTCGATCAGCGCGACGGCAATCTTTGGATGGATGCCGGAATGGTCACCACCCAGGCCGACTGGTCGCTCGATTTTGACATCGGCATGAACTTCTTCGAGTGGCACGCGCCGGTACCGCTGGCACATGAAAAGGGGATTTTCGTCAGGGCGCTGAAGTTCCTCATCAACATCCAGCAGGGCAAGCCGGCGCGTCGCCTGAACTGGACCATGACCGTCAATCCGCGCCTCGACACCAGCCCCGAGAATTATCACAAATGGGGCCCGGACCGGGCGACGGTGACGCCCGACAATGTCGGCGACAAGGTGCATCTGCGCGTCGAGTTGCAGAGCTTCTGGCGCCTGCCGCGCTCCAACGCCATCGTCTTCCCGATCCGCTGCTACCTGATCAAGATGGACGAGCTGGTGACGCAACCGAAATGGGCGCGCCGCCTGCACCGCGTCGTCCGCGACCTGCCCGAGGAGCTTGCCACCTACAAGGGGCTGACGCGCTACCGCCCGACACTGGTCGAGTGGCTGTCGAAATTGGATGATGGCAGTGCGACGAGCCCGGGATTCGGGCCGGATTGATTGCTGTATTGACGCTGCCCTCCAAGCAGCCAATCTCCCCCCAAGAGGGGGAGATGCCCGGCAGGGCAGAGGGGGGCGCCGTGGAGCGCAGGCCTTGCCCAATGTCCAACCTCTAACGCTCCGCGAAACTCACCCGCCGCCCAGCCCGGCCACAATCACGACATGCTGGCAGACACTGTCGATGTCGCGGATAACATCGTCGTTCCAGAAGCGCAGGACGGTCCAGCCCAGGGCTTCGAACTTGGCGGTTCTTGCAGCGTCCAATTCCAACGCTTCGGCTTGGCCATGCTGGGAACCATCAAGCTCGACGATCAGCTTTTTGTCCGGGCATGCAAAATCGACGATATGGCCGGCGATAGGCATCTGGCGCCGAAAACCCCAGTCCATCAACCTACGTGCCCTGATCTCATTCCAGAGCTTGAGTTCGGCGTCGGTCATCACCTTGCGCATCCTGCGCGCATTGCGGCGGTTGTTGGAGGATACGAGATTATGCGTCATCGCGGTTCGCCCCCCTCTGTCCTGCCGGACATCTCCCCCTCAAGGGGGAGATCGGATGTCACTTCGGCTTTCGCCAATCGCCAATGCTGTAAAAAAGGAAATCGAGCCCCGTTAACCCGCGCTCTGCGGATAGCAAATAATCGACAGATAGCGCATGGGCAGTTTCGTCAGCTGCTCCGGTCCGTGCGGGGCGTCGGCGTCGAAGAACAGGCTGTCGCCGGGCTTCATCGGATAGAGATTGCTGCCGTGCCGGTAAATGACCTCGCCCTCGAGCATATAAAGGAATTCCATGCCCTCGTGCTGGAAGGTCGGGAACACGTCCGAATCCTCGGTCAGCGTGATCAGATAGGGCTCGACGACGACGCCGCTGGTGTTTGAGCCGATATGGCCAAGCAGATTGTACTGGTGGCCGGCGCGCGTGCCGCGGCGCTCGACGTCCAACCCTTCGCCCGCCTTGACGAAAACGGCGCTGCGCTCCTCTTCGAAGCGGCGGAAGAAGGCGGTGACGGGAACACCCAGCGCCCGCGACAGCGCCTGCAAGGTGGTCAGCGACGGCGAGGTGATGCCGTTCTCGATCTTCGACAGCATGCCCAGCGAAATGTCGGTGGCGACCGCCAGATCGGCGACGGTGATGCCGAGCTTCTTGCGGAACGCGCGCACCTCGCGGCCGATCGCCACTTCCAGCACCTTTTCACGCGTGTCGCGGATGGCGTGCGGGTTCTGGGTAAGCGGCGCGCGGATGGTCTTCCCGTCCACCGAGACCTTTGGCAGCGGCTTTGCCTTTGCGCCGCCGGCTCCAGCACCGGCCTTTGGATTTGAAGCGTTTTTCGCCATGTCGCCCCCCGGACTTCGCGGATTTATTTCACTCAAGGTGAACATGTTCGGTGGCGATACATGAGCGCAGCCGCGTCGGCAAGCCGTCTTATGTCGCATGCGCCAATCCCGCGATTTCGGCCAATGCGGGTTCTTCGCCAGGAATCCGCCTTGCGCAAACGCCGCTCCCGCAGATGACTGTTGACAGTGCCGAAGGGCCAATTACTGTCACTGCCAGTGAAATTTGTTTCGCAGGGGAAATCAAAAAAATGGAGGCCCGGAAATGAACACTCGCGTTGCCGTCATCGGGGCCGGACCGTCCGGCCTAGCACAGCTCAGGGCCTTCAAGTCAGCGGCCGACAAAGGGGCAGACATTCCCGAGATCGTCTGCTTCGAAAAGCAGTCCGACTGGGGCGGCCTGTGGAATTATACATGGCGCACCGGCCTCGACGAGCATGGCGATCCGGTGCACGGCTCGATGTATCGCTATCTCTGGTCGAACGGGCCGAAGGAATGCCTGGAATTCGCCGACTACACGTTCGAGGAACATTTCGGCCGACCGATCGGCTCCTATCCCCCGCGCGCCGTGCTGTGGGACTACATCAAGGGCCGCGTCGAAAAGTCAGGCGTGCGCAAATGGGTGCGCTTCAACAGTCCTGTGCGCATGGTGACCTTCTCGGACGAGACGAAGAAATTCACCGTCACCGCGCATGACCGCACCAACGACGTCACCTATTCGGAAGAGTTCGACAATGTCGTCGTCGCGTCCGGGCATTTCTCGGTGCCAAACGTTCCCTATTTCGAGGGGTTCTCGACCTTCAACGGCCGCATCTTGCACAGCCACGATTTCCGCGACGCGATGGAATTCAAGGGCAAGGACATCCTGATCATCGGCCGCTCCTATTCGGCCGAGGACATCGGCTCGCAGTGCTACAAATACGGGGCGAAGTCGATCACCTCGAGCTACCGCTCCAAGCCGATGGGCTTCAAATGGCCTGAGAACTGGAAAGAGGTGCCGCTGCTCCAGAAGGTCGTCGGCAAGACCGCGCATTTCAAGGATGGTTCAACCAAGGATATCGACGCAATCATCCTGTGCACCGGCTATCTCCATTCCTTCCCTTTCCTCACCGACGACCTGAAGCTCAAGACCGCCAACCGCATGTGGCCGCTGGATCTCTATGAAGGCGTCGTTTGGGAGAAGAACCCGAAGCTTTTCTACATCGGCATGCAGGACCAGTTCTACACTTTCAACATGTTCGACGCGCAGGCTTGGTTCGCGCGCGACGTGATCATGGGCCGCATCAAGCTGCCGTCCGCGCAGGCAATGGCCGAGCACGGCGCCAGATGGCGGGCGCGCGAGGAGACGCTGGAAGACGCCGAGCAGATGATCTGGTTCCAGGGCGACTACACCAAGGAACTGATGGACCAGACCGACTATCCCGGCTTCGACGTCGAGGCGGTCAACCAGACCTTCATGGAATGGGAGCACCACAAGGTGGAAGACATCATGAGCTTCCGCGACCATTCCTACCGCTCGTTGATGACCGGCACCATGGCGCCGCTGCACCATACGCCGTGGCTGCAGGCGCTGGACGATTCGATGGAGAGCTATCTGGAAGTGAAGGGCGTCGCGGCGGAGTAGCGGCTTTCAGGCCGGCAACACGACCCAGTCGTGGCGGCTTTCGCCATAGACGGCTTGCGTCGGCGCGGGGAAAGACGGATCGGCGAAACAGCCGACCGCGACAGCGACCGCCTCCGGTTTGCGCGACGGATACCAGAACACCGTCGAGCCGCAGTTTCCACAAAAGTGGAACGTGACGGGAAAGCCGCTGTCGGAATTGCGCCGGAATGTCTGGGATGAGCCGTCGATGTCGATCGCGTCGGCATCGAAAAAAGCCGCTATCCCGAACGGACTGCCGGTGCGCCGCTGGCAGTCCAGGCAGTGGCAAAGCGATATTTTGGCCGGCTGTTGCGGACAGCGGATCTGCAATTGGCCACAGGTGCAGCGGGCAATCCTGCTGGTCATGTCTTCCTCCCTTGATAAGTTCGCCGGTTGAGCTTTAACCCAGCCTCGCCCGTGCCTTGGCCGTCCAGGCATTGAACAGCCGGTCGGCGACGATGCCGATGAAGGCGATGGCGAGCCCTGCGACGATGCCGCGGCCCGAATCGGCCTTGGACAGCGCGATGAACACCTCCTGGCCGAGATCACGGGTGCCGACCATGGCGCAGATGATGATCATCGCCAACGCCATCAGGATCGTCTGGTTGACGCCCAGCATGATCTCGGGCAGCGCGAGTGGCAATTGCACGCGAAAGAAAGTCTGGCGCGGCGTGCAGCCCGAAACCTTGGCCGCCTCGATCAGTGCCGGCGGCACCTGCCTGATGCCGTGATTGGTGTAGCGGATCGCCGGCACCACGGCGAAGGCGATCGTTGCGATCATCGCGGTGACGTCGCCGACGCGGAAAAGCATCACCACCGGAATGATGAAGCAGAAGGAGGGCAGCACCTGCAGCGTGTCGATGACGGGCGTGGTCACCTTCTCGAAGCGGTCGCTGCGCGCGGCCATCAGGCCGATCGGAATGCCGATCAGGCAAGCGATGAAAGCCGAGATGCCGCAGAGATAGACGGTCGCCATCGTCTTTTCCCACAGCCCGGTGACGGCGCAGAAGGCGGTCAGCACTGCCACCAGAGCGGCCAGGCGCAACCCGGAAAGCTGAAAGCCGGCAAGGCCGAGCAGGAACACCGCGCCCAGCCACGGAAAGCCCTCGCAGAAGGCCCGCACCGGGTTCAGCACGTTAAGGATCAGCGCCACGCGGAACGCCTCGATGACGTCGAAGAAGTTGATCGTCACCCAATTCACCGCCGCTTTCCACAATGGCGCGGTGGTGAAGGTGATCACCTTCGGCACCGCCGCGAAGGCAGGCACGAAGAGGCCAAGCAGTGTGGTGACGATCAGAATGGCGACGGCCAGCGTCAGATTGCGCCGCCAGAAGGCGGGCTGGACTTGCCGGTGGACGTGACCTTTTGCATGGTTGGCGGCGATGGCCTGGCTCAGCCGGTCGAGCGCGATGGCTAGCGCCACGATGGCCAGCCCCGCTTCCATGGCTTCGCCGACCTTCAGCGCACGCAGCGCCAGCAACACGTCATAGCCTAGCCCGCCGGCGCCGATCATCGAGGCGATGATCACCATGTTCAGCGCCAGCATGATCACCTGGTTGACGCCGACCATCAGCGTCGGCCGCGCCGACGGCAAAAGCACGCGCCACAGTTTCTGCCGCGCCGTGCAGCCGGCCATCTCGCTGAAATCGTCGATCTCGGACGGCACCCGCGACAGGCCGAGCATCGTTGCCCGCACCATTGGCGGCGTGGCGAAGATGGCGGTGGCGATCATCGCCGAAACCGGGCTGTTGCCGAACAGAAGCAGCATCGGGATGAGGTACGCGAAGGTCGGGATGGTCTGCATCAGATCGAGGGCAGGGGAGACCACCAGCCGCTCCGCCCAGGGTTTCCGCCAAGCCCAGATGCCGACGAACAATCCCGTGGCGATGCAGAATGGCACGGCGATGGAAATCAGCGCCAGCGTCAGCATGGCGCTGGTCCATTGGCCGAACAGCGCGATGTAGAGAAAACAGCCGCCGACCAGCATGCCGAGCTTGCGGCCGCCAGCGGCATGCCCGGCGACAAACGCCGCCGCGCAGACGCCGATCCAGGACAGGCGCGGCAGCATATAGGCGTCGGCACCGTGGCCGATCTTGAAATTCTTGGCCAGAAGGTCGAGCGCGAAATCGAGCGGCACGCCGAGCACGGCGGTGATCGACCGCGTCAGCCCTGACAGGTTTATTTTTATCCAGCGCATCAGGGCGCTGACCCAGTCGGCGACCGGCACGATCGCCTCGGCCGGATAATTGACGGCCCAGGGGAAACTGTCCTGGAGCAGGAACACGATCAGCACCACGGCAAGCGCTGCGGCCCAGACCAGCAGCCATGTCTGCGCCGGTCGCGGCCTCGTCTCACTGGCGCTTGCCGTTACTGTCATGCACCGGCTCCTGACCGCTCGATGCCGGCGAGCAGGTCGATCACCGCTTGCGGCGTCACCTCGCCGATCGGCTTGCCGCTGCCGTTGACCACCGCGAACGGTCTGCCGGCCGCGACGATGCTGGCCGAGAAGCTGGCAATCTTGGCCTCCGGCGCCACCGTGCCGCCATGCTCGGCGCCGTCGCAGGCGCGCATCAGGCTCTTCGCCGAGATCACCTTGGCGCGGTCGACGTCGCGGGTGAATTCGGCGACATAGTCTGTCGCGGGATTAACCACCAGTTCCTCCGGCGTGCCGATCTGGATGACTTCGCCATCCTTCATGATGGCGATGCGGTCGGCCAGCCTTATCGCCTCGTCGAAATCATGGGTGATGAAGACGATGGTCTTGTGCAGCATGGTTTGCAATCGCATCAACTCGTCCTGCATCTCGCGGCGGATCAACGGGTCGAGCGCCGAGAACGGTTCGTCGAGGAACCAGATCTCCGGCTTGGTCGCCAGGCTGCGGGCGATGCCGACACGCTGCTGCTGGCCGCCTGACAGCTCGCGCGGATAGAAATGCTCGCGGCCGCGCAGGCCGACAAGCTCGATCACGTCGCGGACGCGTGCTTCGCGCGTCGCGCGGTCCTGCCCCTGGATGCTGAGCGGAAAGGCGATGTTGTCCAGCACGTTGAGATGCGGCAGCAGCGCGAAATTCTGGAACACCATGCCCATGCGGTGGCGCCTGAGTTCGATGAGCGCCGCATCGGAGATCTTGAGCAGGTCCTTGCCCTCGAACTCGACCTTGCCGTGCGTCGGCTCGACCAGACGCGACATGCAGCGCACCAGGGTCGACTTGCCCGACCCCGAGAGCCCCATGATGGTGAAGACCTCGCCCTGGCGGATTTCAAGATCGACGCCGCGTACCGCCCCGACCAGTCCGGCAGCGGCGACATCGGCCATGCTGGCCTTGCCGTCGCGCTCGCGGATGAAGCTGGCCGCGTTCGAACCGAACAGTTTCCAGACATTGCGGCAGGCCAGCTTTATCGGGCGGGCATCCTTTGGCGCGCCCGCAACGTTCGATCCCTGTTCGGTCTTGTCAGGCATTCAAGCGTCCTTCTGGAATATCGACGATTGAGGCCCGGCCGATCGACGGCCGGGTCTCATTCTCCAGTCGGAGCAATCACTGTGCCCAGGCTTGCCAGTCGGCTTCGTGGGCGGCGATCCAGGCGGCGGCGACGTCCTCCGGCGTCTTGCCGCCGAGGTCGATCTCACCGCTCATCTTGTTGAGCTCGTCGGTGTCGACCGTGTAGGCCTTGGCCACCTTGTAGGCGACGGGCCATTTGTCCTTCATGCCGTTCCAGGCATATTTCCAGATCTCGCCATGCGGCTTGCCGCAATCATATTTGGCGTCGGGATTCGTGCCCCATTTCGGGTCGCTGTAGCATTCGGGCGTGTATTCGGGGAATTGAACCCATTCGCCCTTGTATTTGGCCGGCGCCCAATGCGGCGAATAGATCCACAGCATGATCGGCGCCTTGCGCTGGTAAGCGGAATCGAGCTCCGCGAACATCGCCGCGTCGGTGCCGGCGTGGATGACGGTGAATGGCAATTTGAGTGCCTCGACGCGCTCGTCGTCAAAACCCTCCCAGGTCACCGGACCGCCGAGATAACGACCCTTGGGCGCCGTCTCGGCCGTCGAAAAGGCCTCGGCGCATTTCGGATCCTTCAGCGCTTCCCAATTGGGCAGGCCCGGGCATTTCTCCTTCATATATTCGGGGAACCACCACTCTTCCTTGGCCTTGGGGCCGAGCTTGCCGAGGCGCTCGGTCTGGCCGGTGGCGTCGGAAGCCTTCATCGCCTCGCCGGCGGTCGTGTCCCAGAATTCCAGGCCGATATCGAGGTCGCCATTGGTGAGACCGGTGGTCAGGCTGGAGAGGTAATCGGCGGTCGGATATTCGACGGTGTAGCCGAGCTTTTCGAGAATACCGCCGAGAATCTTGGCGTTGAGATTGACGCTGGTCCAGTCGAACAGCGCGATCTTGATGGGATCGTTGGATTCAGGGGCTGCGGCGTGGACGGAAAGCGTTGGCAGGCTCAGTGCCGCGAGCGCGGCGGCGCCCATGGACAGTTTAGAAACTCCGCTCCGAAATGACATGCTTGTTCTCCTTCAAGCTGTGACGGTTATCGTTCGTTCCCTTCTTGCGTCTTTCTGCCCTTGCTGGGTTTTTTCTTGATTGTGTTGGAAAGACCTGCCGTTGCGCAAGGCCGTTTCCGCCATCGCGCGGCCAAAACCGGCGCAGGTGGATTGTGCTGAGTGTTTGATTTGCGGAAATGGTGCTGAAAGGTCGGCGTCATAGCTGCCGACGGATCGCTGCGACAACGATCACCTGCGGGTCGATTGCCAGCCTTATGACGCCCTGCAAAATGCGAGCCATCAGGGTCCCCTGACCTCGGCTATCGGCCCGGCAAGCCCCATCGCCAGAACCGTTTCATGAGATGAAATTATATATACCAACACTTATCGCGCGCAATGACTAAGGCTTGCTGGATGCATAATTCGGACCGCAGGCGAGGTCGCACCCAACCCACCTGCCGAGCCACCTTACCAGCAGACGTAGCCGCCATCGACGATCAGGTCGAGGCCGGTGACGAAGCTCGACGCGCGGCTGGCCAGGAACACGGTCGGCCCGACCATTTCCTCGGGCGCCGCCATGCGCCCCATCGGCGTGTCGCGCTTGAAGATCTTGATCTCCTCCGCCACCTCGGGCCTCTTGTTCATCGGCGTCAGCGTGTAGCCCGGGCTGACCACGTTGACGCGCAGGCCGCGGTCGGCCCACTCCATGGCGAGGCTCTTCGACATGTGGATGACGGCGGCCTTCGAGGAATTGTAATGCGCCTGCGTCAGCCCGCGATTGACGATGGTGCCCGACATCGAGGCGATGTTGACGATCGAGCCCTTGCGCCGCGCCAGCATCTTGCGCGCTTCGGCCTGGCAGGAAAAGAACACGCCGGCGACATTGACCTCGTGCACCTTCCGCCACGTCTCCAGGGCCATTGTCTCGGCCGGCTCCGATCCGGCGATGCCGGCATTGTTGACGGCAATCGTCAGGGCGCCGAGTTCGCTCTCGACGCGGTCCAAGCGCGGTGATACGCTGTGCGGTCTCCTCCAGCCCGCCCTTCGATGCATGGCCGAAACAGGCGACGTCGGCGCCGGCCTGCGCCAATCCGATCGCGATTGCCTGGCCGATGCCGCTGCCGGCACCGGTAACCAGCGCGACATCGCCGTCCAGCTTGAAAAGATCCATCGATAACCCTCCCTGCTTCAGGGAGGGTATGCGCTGTCCCGCGTTCCGATCAAGCCTTCAGCGCGGGCATTGCGACACGGCTAGAAATAGCCGTCGGAGGCGGCCGTGGCTTCTTTCGGGATCTCGACGCCGTCGACCAGGATCTTGTCGACCAGTTCGTGATGGAAGCAGACCAGGCCCTTGATGCGCTCCGCCTCATGCACCGGCTCCGGATAGTACCAGACGAGGTTCTCGTGGCGCTTCTTGCCCGTCGTCACGTGATAGTAGTTGGAGATGCCCTTGTAGGGGCAGCGCGAGATGTAGCGGCTGGGCGCGAACATATCGAGCCGCGTGTCGGAGATCGGCAGATAATGGCGTACCGGATGGCCGGTCTCGAACAGGAACACGCCGCGCCGTGAATCGGCGACCTGCTCGCCGTCCAGGATCACCTGCACCCGCCGTGTCGACGGCAGGCAGTCGACCCGTCGGAACGGGTCGCGGGCGTGGACGAAGATCTCCTCGTCCTCCTCATACCAGTGCGTCATCTTGGGCCAGTAGAAGGACATGTAGTCCGCGATCGGCGGACAGCCCTTGACCGGGTCGAGATAGCGCCAGGCGGCATCCTCGACCAGCGTGATGCCGGTGTTGAGCGAGTAGTGCGTGGCCAGGCCCTTGAACGGATCTTCCGTCGTCGTCCTGCTCGGCAGCAGGAACTCCTCGCGCACGTCACTCATCGGGAAGTAGTAGACCGGCAGGTGATCGGATTCGTAGAACACCAGCGCCCTGGTCGTGTCGGCGACGATCATCGATCCCACTTGCACGCGCAGCCGCTTCTGCATCGGCATGGTGAAGGCGACGTAGCCGGGCTCGAACTCATACTGCACGATCGTGTCGAGCAAGGGAAAATGCGGCCCGCGGCCGCGCAAATGAGGCTTGCGAATGGTAGTCTCCCGTTTCTTTTCTTTTGTCATCGAGTGTTCGCGCAAAGCGAGATGGACCTGGATTGAGTCATCGTATCGGAGTGGGTTTCCGGGCGGCGGGCTTCTCCTGAGTCGAGCGGCTCGAACGATGGCCCCCCATCGCCCTTCGCAGCCCCGCTGGCGGATAGCCTCGCCGCCCGAAAGCAGAAATTGTCCATCCAGCCTCTATCCCAGCGACACCCGGTCGAGCAGCAGGCCGGCGGCGATCGGCGGCAGCCCGCTGACATTCTTGCGCACCGGCACCAGGAGGTCGGGGAAATAGCTGAAGATGACAGGCGTCTCGTCGAGCAGCAGCTTCTGGATGTCTGACGCCGCCGCCCGCTGCGCGCCGATGTCGAGCGCCTTGAGATAGGAATTGACCATGCCGTCATAGGCGGCGCTCTTGAAATGCGCCGCATTCCACGGGCCGTCGCTGACCAGCGGGCTTTTCAGGAAGACGTTCGGCACGCTGCGATGGGCGTAGTCGGTGATGCCGAGCGGGCTGTCCAGCCAGTCCGATTGACCGAACACCGCCTTGCCGTAATATTTGTCCTGGTCCTCGATGTTGAGCGAGACGCGCGCGCCGATCTCCTTGGCGAAGTTCTGGAACAGCTGCGCGTAGCCGGGAATGTCGGAGTAGCGCAGCGTCGTCAGCGTGATGTCGAAGCCGCTGCCGAGGCCCACGGCTTCCATAAGCTGCTTGGCCTTGGCGATGTCCTGGGCGCGCTGCGGCACCGTTCTGTCGGTCGCGGGGAAGGCCGCCGCAAACGGGCTGTCATTGCCGGTCGCCGCCATCCCGCGGCACAGCCCATCCACCAGCTTGGAACGGTCGATGCACAGCGCCAGCGCCTGGCGCACGCGCTTGTCGGTGAAAGGCGCCATGTCGCAGCGCATGTGAAGCTGGCGGTGCGCGGTCGAGGCGACGCGCAGCACGGTGATGTCGGGGCTGTTCAGCACCACCTGGCTGACATCGAGTGGAACGGCGTCGAGAATGTCCACTTCGCCGGCCTGCAGCGCCAGGATGCGCGGCTGGACATCGCCGTAAAATTTGAACTCGAGCCGGTCCGGCAGCGCCTTCTCGCCCCAATAATCGGGGTTGCGGATGAAGGTCGCGCCGACTTTCGGCGTGTAGCTCTCCAGCCGAAACGGGCCGGTGCCTTCAAAGGTCTTTTCGTAATCACCCTTGTAGCTCGCCGGCAGGATGACGGCATTGTAGTTGTCGATCGACACCGAATAGGGAAAGCTGCCGTTCGGCACGTCGAGATGGAAGGCGACGGTGTGGTCGTCGACCTTGCGGGTGCCGCCCTTCGACAGCAGGCCCTTGAACACCGAAAGCGCGTTCGAGGCCCCGTCCGGGTCGGCCAGCCGGTCGAAGGTCGCGACGACGTCGTCGGCCTTGAAGTCCTCGCCATTGTGGAATTTCACGCCCTTGCGCAGCTTGAACGTCCAGACGCTGCCGTCCTCGTTCGGCGACCAGCTTTCCGCCAGCACCGGCTTCAGCGTGAGGTCCGGCTGTGTGACGCAGAGGAATTCGGCGGTCTGGAAAACCAGCTGGTAGCTGCCGCTGTCGTAGTAGGTGACGGGATCGATGGCCCCGCCCGGCGTCGCCACGCCGGCGCGCACCGTGCCGCCCGGTTTGCCTTCGGCGCGGGCTTCTTGCGTGCCGAGACCGGCGGCGGCGACAAGGCTGCCCAAGAACGGCAGCGAAAGGCCGAGAACGCTGCCATGGCGCAGGAAATCGCGCCGGTCGAGCCGGCCGGCCAGCAATTCGTCGACAGCGGAATTTTCGATTGCAGTGAGATTCCGGCGGGCGATGTCGATCCTCTCGAAATGCTTCGGCATGGCTGCAATCCTCGCTTGTCTTGGGGCAGGCCATCTAATTCATCGTTGACCGCCAGCGGAAAGCGATATTTTTTGATAGGGGCCATCGGAATTTTCGATGCGGAGAGCCAAGACATGGACACCGAAAACCTGCGCAGTTTCCTGGAGATTGCCGAGCATGGCAGCTTCACCGTCGCGGCCAATCGGCTGAACCTTGCCCAGTCCACCGTCAGTGCGCGGATAAGAGTGCTGGAGGAGCAGTTGGGGCGACGGCTTTTCGTCCGCGAACGCGATGGCATCACGCTGACGCCGGCCGGCCGCCAGTTCCTGCCGCATGCATCCGCAATCACCCGTACCTGGGAGCAATCAAGGCAGGACATCGCCGTTCCCGATGGCTACGAGACACTGCTGCGGCTGACCGCGCCCGCCTATCTGTGGGAGCGCATCACTTCGCCATGGGTCGAATGGATGCGCGCCGAGCGGCCGAACGTGGCGTTGCGGCTCGAGGGCAGTTTTCCCGATCTGGCAATCGACCAACTGGCCGAAGGCCTGCTCGACATCTGCATCCTCTATCTGCCGCGGCCGCATCCCGGAATCGTTTACGAAACGCTGGCCGTCGATCAGGTCGTGCTTGTCCAGCATGCCGCGCAGACGAAGCCATGGACCGAGAACTACATACTGATGGACTGGGGGCTCGAATTCCGCATCGAGCATGATCGGGCGTTTGCCGGCATGGTCAAGCCGGCCATTTCGGCCGGCCTGGTCTTCATCGGTTTGCAGCACGTGCTGTCGCAGCAAGCCGCCGCCTATCTGCCGCTCAGCGCCGTCAGCGGCCATATCGAGCGCGGCGAAATGAAACGCGTCGCGAACACGCCCATGTTCCAGCGGCCGATCTATCTTGCCTATCCCAGCAATCCGGCGTCGTCGGATGTGCTCGACGTGGCCTTGGCGGGATTGCGGGCACTGACGAGGGATTGGGCCGGCGAGCAGGGCTTTGCCGAGGGCGACCGGTCCTTCAGCATGGCCGGCCATCCGTGAAGGGCAGGGGCCGTATGTTCGGCTACGCCGGCTCGGTATCGACCGCTGCCGGCCTCTGCAGCCTGGCGAGTTCCACATAGGGAATATGGCAACGGATCGAGTGTCCGGGGCGCGCCTCGGCCAGCGGCGGTTCCTGTTGTTCGCAGATCGGGCCGATCTTGCGTGGGCAGCGCGTGTGGAAGACACAGCCCGGCGGCGGATTGGTGGCGCTGGGGATTTCGCCGTCGAGACGGATGCGCGCCGTCTCGGTCTGGTCGAGCCTGGGCACGGCCGACAGCAGCGCTTCGGTGTAGGGATGATGCGGGCCGGAGAAAACGTCCTCCGACGGCCCAAGCTCCATGATGCGGCCGAGATAGAGCACGGCGATTTTGTCGGAGAGGTAGCGCACCACGCCAAGATCATGCGAGATGAAGATGTAGCTGACGTCTTCCTTCGCTTGCAGATCGGCGAGCAGGTTCAGGATCGCGGCCTGCACCGACACGTCGAGCGCCGAGGTCGGCTCGTCGCACACGACGATGCGTGGATCGCCGGCGAAGGCGCGCGCTATGGCAACGCGCTGTTTCAGTCCGCCCGACAGCTGGCGCGGCTTCACGGCCAGATGCCGGTCGGTCAGCCGCACCGAGCGGACGAGGTCGTCGAGGCGCGCCTCGAGCGCCTTGCCGCTCAAGCCCGCCAGCCGCTTCAGCGCGCGGCCGATCAGATGCCTTATCGAATGCGACCGGTTGAGTGCGGAGTCCGGATTCTGGAAGACGATCTGCATCGCCTTGACCTGGTCGTCGCTGCGGTCCCCCAGCCGCGGCGCCAGCGCCTTGCCCTCGAGCTCGATGCTGCCGCCGTCGTCGGGCGGCACGAGGCCGAGCAGCAGCCTGGCGAAAGTGGTCTTGCCGCTGCCGGATTCGCCGACCAGCCCGAGCGTTTCGCCCGGCCTGAGATCGAGCGACACGTCCTTCACCGCGCGCAGCGAATGGCCATGGCTGGCAAAGGTCTTGTTCAGCCCGGCGACCCGCAATACCGGCGCGGCTGCGGCTTTCGGCGCGGCGGGCGCGTCGCTGGGCGTCGCGCGCGGCAGGGATTGCGCCTTCTCGTGATAGTGGCAGCGCGACAGCCGGCCGCCCAGTTCGTAGAGCGGCGGCAACTCGTTGCGGCAGCGGTCAGTAGCGAGAGCGCAGCGGTCGGCGAAGGGGCAGCCCTTGATGTCGGCCCCGATGCCGGGCAAAAAGCCCGGGATGGTGTCGAGGCGGCCCTGGTCCTTGCGCTGGCCGCCGCGCGGCAGGCAGCGCAGCAGCGCTACCGTATAGGGATGGCGCGGATCGTTGAAGACGGCCTCCGTCGGCCCTTCCTCGACCAGCATGCCGGCATAGAGCACGCCGACGCGATCGCACATGTTGGAGACGACGGCGAGATTGTGGCTGATGAACAGGATCGAGGCCGACAATTCTTGCCGCAGCTGCGCGATCAGGTCGAGCACCTCGGCTTCGACGGTCGCGTCGAGGCCGGTCGTCGGCTCATCCAGGATCAGCATCGAAGGATCGTTGGCCAGCGCCATGGCGATCGCCACGCGCTGCTGCATGCCGCCGGAAAGCTGGTGCGGATAGCGTTGCATGACGCTGGCCGGATCGGAGATCCGCACCCGGTTGAGCATGGCGATTGCGCGATCCTCGGCTGCCTGCCCCGTTTTGCCCCCAAGCTCGAAGATCTCGGTCAGCTGGCGACCGATGCGGATCGACGGGTTGAGCGCCTTGCCGGGGTCCTGATAGACCATGGAGACGCTTTCGGCGCGCATTTGCCTGAGCGCCTCGGCATCGAGCTTCATGACGTCCTGGCCGTCGAGCGAGATCGCGCCGCCTGATATCGAACCGTTTCGCGGCAGGTAGCGCACGACGGAAAGGGCGACTGTGGATTTGCCGCAGCCGGATTCGCCGACCAGCCCATAGGCCTCGCCTTGGCCGATGGTGAGACTGAGATTGCGCAGCACCGCCCGGTTTCGGCCCGAAACACGATAAGCGACCGACAGGTCGTCGAGGTCGAGTGCGTTCTGGGCCTTGGCCTTCCGGGTCTTGGAGGGTTCAGTCATTGAAGGCTCCATGCACGCCGTCGGCCGCCAGATTGACGCCGATCACCAGCGAGGCGATGGCGAGCGCGTCGAACAGCACGGTCCACCAGAAGCCGCCGCCGATCATGCCGTAATTGCTGGAAATCGAGAGCCCCCAGTCCGGCGACGGCGGCTGGATGCCGAAGCCCATGAAGGAAAGCGTGGCAACCGCGAAAATGGCATAACCAAGCCGCACGGTCGTTTCAACCAGGATCGGCGGAATGACGTTGGGCAGGATCTCGACGAACATCGTATGCAGCGCACTCTCATGCCTGAGCTGGGCCGCGGCGACATAGTCGAGCTCGCGCTCAGCCAGCACCGCCGAGCGCACGGTGCGCGCGATGATCGGCGCGAAGCTCAGGCCGATGACCACGATGACGGTGGTCTTGGACGTGCCGAGCGCCACGATGGCGAGCAGCGCCACGATCACCACCGGGATTGCCATGAAGGCTTCCAGGATGCGGCTGACGACATCGTCGACGATACCGCGGAAGTAACCGGTGAGCAGCCCGAGCGCCGTGCCGGCCACCGTCGCCAGCAATGTCGCCAGCGGCGCCACGGTCAGGATGTCGCGCGAGCCGACGATGACGCGCGAGAAGACGTCGCGGCCGATCTGGTCGGTGCCGAACCAGTGTTCGGCCGAAGGCGGCGCCAGCGCGTTGATGATGTCGTCGGCGAGCGGATCGTAGGGCGCGAAATGTTCGCCGAACAGCGCACAGGCGACCCAGAACAGCACGATGGTGATGCCGACGAGGAAGGTGCCGGAGCGAAGCAGCGAGGACAAAACCTCCGCCAGGGGGCTGCGCTGGCGGGTGTCGTCCTGTCTGGCGGGACTGGTCTGGACGGCGCTCATTGTTCTGACCCCAGCCGGATGCGTGGATTGAGCACGGAATAGAGGAAGTCGGCCACAAGGGTGGCCACGGCATACACGATGCCAATGGTCAGGATGCCCGATTCCAGCATCGGGAAATCCTTGCCGCGCGCAGCGGTGAAGATCAGCGAGCCGATACCCTGGTAGCGGAACAGCGTCTCGATCACCACCAGCCCGCCGATGAGATAGCCGGTCTGGGTGGCAATGACGGTGATGGTCGGCAGCAGCGCATTGCGCAGCACATGGCGCCAGATCACCGTGCGCCAGGGCAGGCCCTTGAGCACCGCGGTTCGCGTATAGTCGGAATCGAGCGCCTCGATCATGCCCGAGCGCGCCATGCGCGCGATATAGCCGAACAGCACCAGGAACAGCGGCAGCGCCGGCAGGATCAGGTAGTAAAGCTGCGTGAAGAAACCGGCATCGCGCGGCCATGCCGCCGAGATCGGCAGCCAGCGCAGCCAGACGCCGAAGATCAGGATCAGGATGATGCCGGTGACGAACTCCGGCAGCACCGTCACCGACAGGCCGCCAAGGCTGATGATGCGGTCGAGCGGCCGGTTGAGGTTGAGGGCCGCGACGACGCCGCCAAGGATGCCGATCGGCACCACCAGCACGAAGGCGACCGCCGCCAGCTTCATCGAATTTCCCAGCGCATCGATGACGAAGGGGGCGACCGGCGAGCGGAAGATGTAGGACGTGCCCATGTCGCCCTGGACGAAGTTTGAAATCCAGCTCCAGTACTGGGCAAGCAGTGGCCGGTCGACGCCGAGCGAATGGTTGAGCGCATCGACGGCGCGCTGGTCGGCGAACGGCCCCAATATGGCGCGCCCGACATTGCCGGGCAGCACCTGCCCGCCCAGGAAGACCATGATGCTGAGCAGGAACAGCGTGACGAGCGAAAGCGAGACGCGCCGGACAAGGAAGGAGAGAATGGCTAACACTCCCTGAGTAGCCAGCTCCCGTCAGGAAGCTGGCTGTTAGAGGATTGGCTTTCCCTTCCGCTCAGGCCTTCGACGCCTTTTCCAGGAACAGCTGCGACATCGCGGTCGGCTGCACGCCGGCCACGCCCTTCGCCGTCGCCGTCAGATAGTCGTAGAAATAGCCGAAGATGACCGGCGTCTCCTCGAGCAGAAGTTTCTGGATCTTGCCTGCCGTCGCCTTCTGCGCTTCGAGATCGAGGGCCGCGATATAGCTGGTCGCCAGCGCGTCGTAGTCCTTGTTCTTGAAGTGCGCCGCGTTCCACGTGCCTTCGCTCTTCAGCGGGGCGGCAAGATAGACGTTCGGCACGCCGCGGTGGCCGTAGTCGGTGATGCCCATTTCCGAGTCCAGCCAGTTCGATTTGCCGAACACGGCGTCGCCGTAATAGGCGCTCTGGTCGAGGATGTTGAGCTCGAGCTCGATGCCGATTTCCTTGACCCAGTTCTGGATGAGCTGGGCGTATTCGGGGATTTCGAGATAGCGCTCGGTGGTCAGCGTCATCTTGAAGCCCTTGCCCGCGCCCGCCGCCTCCATGAGTTGCTTGGCCTGCGCGATGTCCTGCTTGCGCTGCGGCACGCTCGCATCGGTCGAGGGATAAACCGGGGCGAACGGGCTGTCGTTGCCAGCCACGGCGCGCCCCTTCATCAGGCCCGCGACCAGCTTGTCGCGGTCCAGGCTGAGCGCGATGGCGCGGCGCACGCGCGCATCCTTCATCGGCCCGTCGTCGCAGCGCAGGTGCAGTTGCTGGTGCGCCGACGATTTCAGGCTGATGATGTCGATGTTGGGATCGTTGAGCAGCGCCACGCCAGACAGCACAGGCATCTGGTTGATGATGTCGACCTGCCCGCCCTGCAGCGCCAGGATCATTGGCTGCATGTCGGCAAAGAAGGTGAATTCGGTGCGTTCCGGCAGCGCCTTCTCGCCCCAGTAGCCTTCGTTGCGGACGAAGGACGCGCCGACCTTTGGCGTGTATTTGTCGATCTTGAAGGGCCCGGTGCCGTCGAAGCTCTTTTCGTAGTCGCCCTTGTAACTCGCCGGCACGATGACGGCGTTGTAATTGTCGGACGACACCATGTAGGGAAAGTTGCCGTTCGGGGCGTCGAGGTGGAATTCCACCGTGTAGTCGTCGACCTTCTTGCTGGCGCCCTTCGACAGGATGCCGGTGAACACCGACAATGCGTTGGACGAGTTGGCCGGGTCGGCGATCCGGTCGATGCTGGCCACCACGTCGTCGGCCTTCATTTCGCCGCCTGAGTGGAACTTCACGCCCTTGCGCAGCTTGAAAGTCCACACCGAGCCGTTGTCGTTCGGCTTCCAGCTTTCAGCCAGCGCCGGCTTGAGCACGAGATCGGGGCCGTCGACGCAGAGGAACTCCGCGACTTGCTGCATGATCAGCAGGCCGCCGGCATCGGCGATGGTGACAGGATCGATCGTCGCCGCCGGCACGCTGCTTGCGACGCGGATCGTGGCGCCTGGCGCGCCTTGCGCCCGGACGAGCGACGGCATGGCGCCGAGGCCCGCGGCCGTGGTGATGCCGCCCAGCAGCGGCAGCGACAGGCCGAGCAGGCTGCCATGGCGGATGAAGTCGCGGCGGCTGACACGGCCGTCGACGAGACCGTCGATGAGGTGATTTTCGAGCGGCGAGCGGTTGCGCCGGATGAGGTCGAGAATGCGATAATTCTTGCTCATGGGTTTGACCCTTTCCCCTGTTTCTTATGGTTGACGAAAATTCGCGACTACACCGTTTCCGGTCGCCAGAGGCCTGTAGACCGGGACTGTAGCACGCGGTTTTGTCCGGTCCATCCAGTCCTTGGCGCGGACGTGCCGGTTTCTGGGCTGCACTGCTTCCTCTAGTCCGTGGCCACCCTTTCCGACCGGGATCGCGGCGGCTGGCTTCTGCTGTTGTGGCCGGCCGCCCTCATCTAGTTCAGCGGCAAACGACGGTAAGTTCCGGGCTTTGCCGGATCGTGATATTTGTTGCAGGGCCCGTTCTCGGCGAAGTCGCGATGGCAGGCAGCGAGCCGTTCTCGCGACAATGTGATGCCGAGACCGGGCCCCTCCGGCACAGGCACGACATTATTCCTCGGGCAAAACGGTCCTTCCTCGGTGATGTCGGTCGGTTGCATGCGAAACAGCGACTGGTTCGGTTCCCGTATCCAGCCGAGCGCCGCGCATAGATGCAGGTAGGCGGCGCTGCCGATGCCGCTGTCGCCGCTGTAGCACCAGAAATCGATGCCGGCGTGCTCGCAGGCGCCGACGAAGCGCAGCATGCGGCCGATGCCGCCATGCGCGGTTGGATTGCCGACGAAGGCGTCGGGCACCTTGAGGTCCATGGCGCGGGCGATGTCGATGTTGTGGGTCGAGAACGGGATCGAGCAATGGCGCCTGAGTTCGCGCATCTCCTCGATCGTCGCCACTGGATCCTCCCAATTGCGCACGCTAAGCTCTTCCAGCGGCCGCGTCAGTCGCCGGGCGGTGCTGAGCGAATAGGCCTGGTTGGAATCGATGCGGATCATTGCATCGTCGCCGAGCTTCCTGCGGATCAATTCGATCATCTTCAGCGAGATTTTTGGATCCTGCGTCGAGAACTTCCCTTCGAAGAAGGTCGTTCCGTGGGTCTCATGAAGCTCGACGCAGTAGTCGGCGACTTCCTCCGGCGTCGTCTCGCCTTTCACGCTTGGCCCGTTGCCGCGTAGCGAAAAGTAATCGGTGAACGGGATCTCCTTGCGCACGGCGCCGCCGAGCAATTGGTAGAGCGGCTGGTTCCACGCCTTGCCGCGCAGGTCCCAGAGCGCCATCTCGATCGCGCCGAAGGCCATGATGCGGGTGCGGTCGTTGATCGACTGCACGCCGGTCCAGTAGGGGAGGCAGACATGCTCGGCGCCCGCGATGTCGAAGGCGTCGCGGCCCACGAGCCGCGGTGCCAGGATGTCGTTGATGATCGCGGCTGCTGCCGGCGTCGGTGCTTCGCCGAGGCCGATCAGGCCATCTTCGGTCTCCACTTCGACAATGGTCGGCGAGAAGCCGTCGAGTTCACCGAACACCCAGGCATAAGGCGCCTCGAGCCTGAGGTTGATCGGCGTCGCCTTGATGCCGCGGATTTTCACCGGCCGACCTCGAAGAAGGGCTTGCCGAGAAGATCCGGGACGACGTCGATGCCGAGGCCCGGACCATCCGGAACGCCCATGCGGCTGCCGGTGACCGGCGGCTTGTTCGACGCCGTGCGCACCGTCACCCATTCGTGGAAGGCGATGGCGTGCAGGCGGCGCTCCTGCGGCGTCGACAGCGACAGATGCGCCATGGCCGCCGTGTCGATCTCGGCGCCGCCGGTATCCTCGACGGTGATCATGAAGCCGAGGTCGACGGCGACATCGCGGATCAGCCGGGTCCTGCCGACGCCGCCGAGCCGCGAGATCTTCAGCGTCAGCCCGTCGGCCGCGCCCCGGCGATGAATTTCCAGCATGTCCTCCAGCGAGGTGACGGATTCGTCGAGCACCATCGGCTTGTCGAGCATGCGGCGCACCGACATGTTTTCCTCGATCGTCGTGCAGGGTTGCTCGAATGTGTAATCGATCGAGCGCGTCGCATCGGCGAACTGGCGCGCCTGGTAGGGCGTCCAGCCGGCATTGGCGTCGCAGAAGATGACAGTGTCTTTCGGCACTGAGGCGGCGACCGCCGTGACGCGTTCGATGTCGTCGCGGACGTTGCCGCCGACCTTGGCCTGCAGCCGGTGGAAGCCGTCCTGGACGATGCGCTTCGCAAGTGCGGCCATGGCATCGACGCTGCCATGGGTGACGACCTTGTAAAGCTCGGCCGTATCGCTCTCCTTGCCGCCCAGCATCGTCACCAGCGGCACGTCGGCGGCGCGCGCGGCGAGATCCCAGCAGGCCATGTCGAGCGCCGACTTGATGTAGGGATGCCCTTTGAACACGATGTCCATCAGCCGGCCGATGCCGGCGAGGCCGCGCGGGTCGTGGCCGATGAGGTGCGGGGCGATCTCCATAACGCCGGCACGGGCGCCCGCCGGGAAGGCGGCCGAATAGAAATTGCCGAGCGGCGCCATCTCGCCCCAGCCGGTGATGCCGTCATCGGAGGTGATCGATACGATCACTGCGTCGAAGGCGTCGGCGACGCGCCCCTTCGACATGCGATAGGGGCCGTCCACGAAGGGCTGCGCGACATGGTAGGCTTTGATGGTTGCGATCTGCACGTTGATGTCCGTTGTCCGCTGGGGAAGGATCAGGCGCCTTTCGACGGGCGCCGTTCGAGAGCGCGCGCGTAGGCAAGAAGCTCTTCGAAGTCGTGGTCTATATGCTCGCGGGCGTGGCGCTGGGCAGCGCGCATGTCGTCGCCCTTGAGCAGCCGCACGTAAGTCTCGTGAACGTTCTCGGCAGGCACCGCTTCGTTGCGTGCCTGCTGGTGCAGGGCAAAATACATCTGCAACCGGCTGGTCAGCCGTTGCCATGTTTCCAAAAGAACGGAATTGTCGGCCCATTCGTGAATCAGGCCATGCAGTTGCAGCGCGGTTTCGATCTGCCTTGTGGTGTCGCGGTCGCGCGTCGCCTGCTTCACCGCCTCATGGCGCCGGTCGAGCTCATCGAAAAAGCGCCGATCGCGCAGCTCCCATGTCCGCTCGATGGCGAATTCGTCGAGCACCTTGTTGAGCGAGTAGACATCGTCGATGTCCTTGGCGGTGACATTGATGACGAAGGTGCCGGCATAGGGGATGCTGGTCAGGATGCCTTCCTGCACCAGCTCGCGCATCGCTTCGCGCAAAGGCGCGCGGCTGACGCGCATCTGCTCGGAAATCCGCAGCTCGTTGAGCTTCTGGCCCGGCTCCAACTGGCCGGTCAGGATTGCCCGTCGCAGCAGCGCCACGATCTCCGCGCGTCGGGTCGTATCCGCGATTGGACTGAAATCCGCCTTTGCCATCCCGGCCACTCCCGACGAAACAAGGGCAAGACAAGCAGATTGTCGACAATCTAACAAGGACTTTTGCGGCTTTTTTCACATGGCCGGTACTGGTCGGGCGGAGCTGCTCGCAAAAGCGGCGCCCGCGACCTGTGGGAAGGCCGGGGCGCCGCGCTGAAACCGGGCCTGCGGGGGAGTCAGGTGGCCGGTTTCTGTGGCAGTGGCGAAATCGGCATTCCAGGGCCGATCTTCTGCAGATTGCCTGTTATCACCTGGTCGCCTTCCGTGACTCCGCTCAGGATGGCCACCAGGTCGCCGCTGGTCGGCCCGGTCGAGACCAGCCGCTGGTCGACCGTGTTGCCCTTGCCGACGACGTAGAGATATTTGCCGAGCTGGCTCGAACCCAGTGCCACCTGCGGCACCATCAGCGCATCGGGCTGCTGTTTGACGTGCAGCCGGACGCGGACATATTGGCCAGGCAGCAGCGCGAACTTGGCGTTGCCGATGGTGGCGCGCGCGGTGATGGTGCCGGTCGAATGGTCGATCGTGTTGTCGATGAAGGTGAGTTCACCCTTCTGATGGGCTTCGGTCTCGCCCGGGAGCAGCACCTCGACCTCGATCGGGCCGGCGGCACGAGCTTCCTCGATCTGCGCCAGATCGCTCTCGCTCGGATTGAAGGTTACATAGATCGGGTCGAGCTGCACCAGCGTGTTGAGCACCGTGCCGGCGACGCTGACCAGCGTGCCGATCGAGGCCTGGTTACGGCCGATGCGGCCTGCGAAGGGAGCGCGAATCTCCGAATAGCTCAAATTGAGCTCGGCCGAGCGGACCGCCGCCTGGTTGAGCGCCAGCGACGCCTGCGCCTCGCGCAAGGTGCTGGTGCGCTGGTCGAAGCTGTCCTTGGCCAAATAGCCGCTCTTGGCGAGCTCGGTGCCGCGGCCGAGATTGGAGCGGGCATAGTCGAGCGTCGCTGTATCACGCTGCACCTGCGCCTTCGCCTGGTCGAGCGCCGCCTGGAAGTCCTGCGGCGCGATCCTGTAGAGGAGGTCGCCCTTCTTGACGTCGGCGCCGTCTTCGGCGGCCTGCTCTTCCAGGTAGCCCGGCACTCTGGCCTGCAGCGTGACGCTGCGGATCGGTTCGGTGCGGGCGGCATAGTCGAGATAGATCGGGATCGTTTTCTTCACCACGCTGGTCACCGGCACCGGCATGACGAATGCCGCGGGAGCGGGCGTTGCCGCTCCGGCCGTGCCGGCATTGAGGCTGAGGCTGCCCATATCGAGCAGGTGAACGCTCGCCACCGAGATTGCGCCCAGCGCGACAGCGGCGCCCAAAGCGATTTTCCATTTACGCATGTTCAGTCTCCAATCTTATTCGGCCGCTTGCGCCATGGGCGGCAAGGCGGGTTCGGCAGTTGGTTCGGAATGCAGGGAAGCGGGCTCGTCGCCGCCGCGCCGTTCGCGCAGCTGTTCGATGACCGCATAGAAGACCGGCACGAACACCAGCGACAGGATGGTCGCCGCCACCATGCCGCCGAAGACGGTGGTGCCGATCGATTGACGGCTGGCAGCACCGGCGCCGGTCGCGAACATCAGCGGCAGCACGCCCAGGATGAAGGCGAAGGCCGTCATCAGGATCGGCCGCAGCCTCAGCCGTGCCGCTTCCATCGCCGCTTCGACAATGCTGAGGCCTTCTTCGCGCCGTCGCCGGGCGAACTCGACGATCAGGATGGCGTTCTTGGCCGCCAGGCCGATCAGCATGACGAAGCCGATCTGCGAGTAGACGTCGATCTGCATGCCGCGCACCCACAGCACCACGAACGCGCCGAACAAGGCGAGCGGCACTGCCAGCAGCACCATGAACGGCATCGCCCAGCTCTCATATTGCGCCGCCAGGATCAGGAAGACGAAGACGATGGCGAGGCCGAAGACGACCGACGCGATCGATCCCGCCTTGAGCTCCTGGAAGGTGATGCCGGTCCATTCGAAGCCGAAATCCCTTGGCAGAGCCGTGGCGGCGGCCCGTTCCATGGCGGCGACCGCCTGGCCGGACGAATAGCCGGGCGCGGCGCCGCCATTGATCGAGGCCGAGGCGTTGTTGTTGTAGTGCGGCACCGTTTCCGGGCCGACGAACGGCACCAGCTTGCCCAGCGTGCTGAGCGGCACCATGCCGCCGGAGGCATTGCGCACATAGAGCCGCGAAATGTCGGCCGCACCCGCGCGTGCATCCTTGTCGGCCTGGATGGTCACCCGGAAGGTGCGGCCGAACAGGTTGAAGTCGTTGACGTAGAGCGAGCCGAGATAGATCTGCAGCGTGTTGAAGACGTCAGGCAGGTTGAGCCCGAGCAGCTTCGCCTTGGCGCGGTCGAGGTCGTAGTTGAACTGCGGCGTCGAGGTCGAGAATGGCGAGAAAAGCTGCTGAGGGTTGATTTCCGGCTGCTTGCGCGCCTCGGCGATCACGGCTTGCGTCGCGTCGTTGAGCGCGGTGCTGCCGCGGCCGGTAAGGTCCTCGACGACGAATTCGAAGCCGCCCGTGGTGCCGATACCCGGGATCGAGGGCGGATCGAAGGAGAGCGCGAACGCCTCCGGGATCTGCATCAGCTTGCCGCGCACGTCGGCGACGAGCTTGGAGGCGCTCTGGTCGGGGCCACGCTCTTCCCACGGCTTCAGGATGGCGAATTCGACCGCGGAATTCGACTGCGCCGCGCTGGTCAGGAAGTTCAGGCCGCTGATCGAGCCGACGATGTCGACGCCGGGCGTCGCCTGCAGGATGTCGCGCGCCTTCTGCGCCACAGCGTCGGTGCGTTCCAGCGAAGCGCCGTCGGGCAATTGGATGACGACGAAGAAATAGCCCTGGTCCTCGACCGGAAGGAAGGTCGAGGGAAGCTTTGCCCAGACGAAATAGGTGGCGACCAGCCCGGCCGCGAACAGGCCG
The DNA here is from genome assembly GCF_006442845.1 of Mesorhizobium sp. B2-4-2. Classification (NCBI taxonomy): domain Bacteria; kingdom Pseudomonadati; phylum Pseudomonadota; class Alphaproteobacteria; order Hyphomicrobiales; family Phyllobacteriaceae; genus Mesorhizobium; species Mesorhizobium sp. B2-4-2. The sequence continues at coordinate 350,604 of NZ_VFVM01000001.1, forward strand.
AGCATGATCCAGCGCAAACGGATGAGGATGCGCACGCCATTGGCATAGGCATGCGACAGCCTGTCAAAGCCCGTATTGAACCAGCGGAACAGCACGAACTGCGTGCCTTGGCGATGGCGCAGGAAGGCGGCGCTCAGCGCCGGGCTCAGCGTCAGCGAATTGAAGGCGGAAATGCCGACCGAGATCGCCACCGTCAGCGCGAACTGGTTGTAGAGCCGTCCCGAAACGCCGGGGATGAAGGCGACCGGCACGAAGACGGCCATCAGCACGGCTGTGGTGGCGATGATCGGACCGGTGACCTCGGCCATGGCGGCCTTGGTAGCCGCCAACGGTTTCAGCCCGGCCTCGAGCTGTCGTTCGACATTCTCGACCACCACGATGGCGTCGTCGACGACAAGGCCGATCGCCAGCACCATGCCGAGCAGGGAGAGCATGTTGAGCGAGAAGCCCATCATCTCCATGACGACGAGCGTCGCTACCAGCGACACCGGGATGGCGATCGTCGGAATGATTGTGGTGCGCCAGCTTTGCAGGAAGATGAAAACCACGGCGACGACGAGGACCAGAGCCTCGCCGAGCGTGATCAGCACGTCATGCATGGAGGCCGAGACGAAGCGCGTCGTGTCGTAGTGCATGGCATAGCTGACGCCCTTGGGGAAGCGGGCGGACAGCTCCTGCATCTTGTCCTTGACGCGCTGCTGCAGATCGAGCGCGTTGGAGCCGGGCATCTGGTAGACGGCGAGCACCACGGTCGGGTCCTTGCCGAAGAAGGCCGACGACGAATATTGCAGGGCGCCGAGCTCGATGCGGGCGACGTCGCGCAGCCGCACCAGCGAACCGGTGGTGGTGTTGGCGCGCACGACGATGTCGCCGAACTCCTTGGGATCGCTCAACCGGCCGACGGCATTGACCTGCATCTCGAAAGCGGTGCCGGCAGGCGCCGGAGACTGGCCGATCTTGCCGGCGGCCACCTGGACGTTCTGCTCGGCAATGGCGTTCTGGACGTCGACGGCGGTGATGCCGAGATTGGCGAGCTTGTCCGGATCGAGCCAGACGCGCATCGAATAGCGCCGCTCGCCGAAGATCTGCACGTCACCGACACCGGGCAGCCGCTTCAGCGGGTCGACCACTTGCAGATAGGCAAGGTTCGACAGCGCCACCGGATCGACGGAGCCGTCGGGCGAAGTGAGGTTGACGATGAGGACAAAGTTCGGATTCTGCTTCTTGATCGTCACGCCGCCCTGATTGACGATCGCCGGAAGCGACGAGGCAGCCTGCGAGACGCGGTTCTGGACGTCGACGGCGGCGGTGCTCAGGGAGTAGCCGACATCGAAGGTGATGGTGATCGTCGAGGAACCATCATTGGAGCTGGTCGACGACATATAGGTCATGCCTTGCACGCCGTTGATCTGCTGCTCCAGCGGCGTCGTCACCGTGTCGGCGACCACCTGCGCGCTGGCTCCAGGATAGTGGGCGCTGACCACGACCTGCGGCGGTGTGATGTCGGGAAACTGCGAGACGGGCAGCAGGAAATAACAAATCGTCCCGGCGAGCACCATGATGATGGCGATCGCCGAGGCGAAGATCGGGCGGTGAATGAAGAAGTTTACCACGACACGCACGCCTCTCCGGCTGCTCTTGCCCTGCCGAACGCAGTGGCAACCCTGGACAGCCTCTGGCCGCGTCCGAACTCTTCCGACGAACGGAGCAACGGCACCTCGCCGCGCTGCGAACCGGCAAGCGTGCGCAGCATTGTTTCGAAAGCGCGCGGATCGACCCCGTCGGCTTTCATGACCAGCCGGATCATTGGATCCCGGACGGCTTCATCTATGGTAAGATCGCGGCGCTGTGGCATTGGCCGGCTCCTTGTCTGTCGATTCGCAGCCCATGCTCGCGAACCGTTTTTCATCTCTTCACCGGCCGGAGCCGCATGAAATGCAATTTTTCGCCCGCCCCGATCTGGCCGGACCAGATCACGGTCTTGTTATTGACGGCGGACGCCATAGGTGTTACCAGTAAGTAACATTCTGGAAGTTACAGACCGGTAACACCCTAGTCAAGAGGTGGCCGAGGGATTTTTGGAAACGAAAGGAGATCAATGATGACAGACGGCGTCGTGGAGCGTCCTCGTCCCCGGGATCGGATCCTGGAGACGGCGCGCGACATGTTCCACAAGCACGGCATCAAGGGCGTCGGCGTCGACGCCATCACCGAGGCTGCCGGCACGAACAAGATGACGCTCTACCGTCATTTCGAATCCAAGGACGATCTGATCATCGAATGCCTGCGCGCCACCGCATCAAAGGCCGGCGCGATGTGGGACGCATTCGAAGCCGAGCACCCGGGCGACAAGCTCGCGCAACTGCATGCCTGGGTTCGCAAGGCGGCCGAGATGCTTACGGCCGATTGCCGGGGCTGCGACATGGCCAACGCCGCGGTTGAGCTGACTGAACCCGACCATCCGGCCAGGCGCGTGATCAAGGAACTCAAGGAAGCCCAGCGCGAGCGCTTGGTGGCGCTCTGCCGGGGCGCCGGCATCGGCCAGGCCGAACTTCTGGCCGATACGCTTTCGCTGCTGTGCGAAGGCGCGCGCGTGAGCGTGCAGACCGTTGGCACCGAAGGTCCCAGCGCGCAATTGGTGCGCATGGCGGAAGGGTTGATCCAGTCCTTCAGGGGCGGAGCCGCCGCGGGCTGATCCATCGGCAAGGCTCATTGGCGCCGGACAGCGCGTGCGCTTCCGGTTTGCCGTGGCTTTGATGTTGCGTGGATTCCCTGCCGTTCCCGGAAATGTCCGGCATGCAATAAAAAAGCCCGCTGCCGGGAGGAGGTGGCAGCGGGCTCGATTTCGAATGTGGTGCGGGAGGAGGTGCACCCCACTCAGCGCCGGCATCGCATCTGGGAGGAGTAGATGGCCGACAACCAAAAGCTATGAGTTGCCCAATGATTCGGCAATCGTGAATCGTGCATAGCAGCTGTGCAGATTCGCCGTATCGCTCGCGACGTGACCGGAAGGCCTCGCGGCCCGCGTCACTGCACCGGGACGTTTTCCCGGAAGATCAGCCGCGGCTCGATGAATTTCCGCGTCAGGTAGGGCGCCGATGATGCGATCGAGCCAAGCAGGCGGATGACCGATTGCTCGGCGATCAGCCTGGCATTCTGGTCGATGACGACGTCGGCGAGATCGTCGACGAGATAGCCGCGCGTTTCCCTCGTCAGGTCGTGACAGATGAATACCGGCTTGCGGTTGGGCCTGGCCTCCCGGATGGCCTTGGCAACGCCGGAGCGTCCGGCTCCAATGCAATAGATGCCGAGCAGTTCCGGCTCGTTGCGCAGCGCCTTCATGGTTTCGGCATAGCTGGCACCGGTCTCGTCGTTGATCTCGACGGCGCTGCTGACGCTCAGGTTGGGGAACTCCTCGCCGAGCACGGAGCGGAAACCCATCTCACGTTCCTCATGGCCGCGATAGGAGCGCGAGCCGACCACCATCGCCAACTGGCCCTCGCGGCCGCCGAGGAAGCGCCCCATCAGGAGTGCGGCGGTCCGTCCCGCCACCCGGTTGTCTATGCCGACATAGGCCGAGCGTGGTGCGGCCGGAATATCGGACACCAGCGTCACCAGGCGAATGCCGGCCTCGACGATGTCGCGCAGGATGTTGCGCGTCCTGGGATGATCGACGGCGATGACGCCGACGCCGTTGGCTTTCAGCGACAGGTTTTCGACGGCGGTCTGCAAAGCGTTCGGCGAGATTCCGGCGAGGTTGTGGATCCGGCACGAGGCAACGAGCGGCAGGCGCGAGGCATAATCCTCGATATGCCTGGCCAAATCCTGCATGAAGGCGTTGCTGCCGATCGGCAGGAAGAATTCCAGATTGGCCGGCCGCGAGGGGAGCGTTACCTGATCGGCGACCGGCAGATAGCCGAGCTGCTTGGCGGCCTCCATGACGCGCTGCCGGTTGGCCGCGCTGACCCCCTTCCGGTTGTTGAGCACCCTGTCGACCGTCGCCGTCGACAGTTCGCAGTTCCTGGCGATGTCAGAGACGGTGGCTTTCATGCCGCAACCCTATTGCCGATGCGATGGCACGCCAGACGGGCGATTTGAGCGGCGCCGATCGCGCCCATCGCCCGGACGCCCATTCTGCTGTTTCGCAGGGATGTTGCGCTCGTCCTCAATGCGATCCCTTGCCATCGGCGATGGCGTCGCGGATCTCCTTGTCCGACATGCCGGTGATGACGCGTTCAACCTCCGCCACGCTGGTCGTCTTGGGGTCGATGTCCCCGGCCACCACCTTGCCGCGCCGCATGACGACGATGCGGTCCACCACCTGGAAGACATGGTGGATGTTGTGCGCGATGAAGATGCAGGAATGGCCGGAATCGCGCGCGCTGCGCACGAAGCTCAGCACGCCCTGGGTTTCGGCGACGCCAAGATTGTTGGTCGGTTCGTCGAGGATGATGAGATCGCTGTCGAAATGCATGGCGCGCGCGATCGCCACCGCCTGGCGCTCGCCGCCGGAGAGCGAGCCGATCGGCGTGGTCGGCGGAATGTTCTTGGAAATGCCGACCTGCTTGAGCAGGTCGCGGGCGACCGTGTTCATCGCCTCCTGGTCCATGCGGTTGAGGAAGCGCGGCGGCTTGATCGGCTCGCGCCCGAGGAACAAATTGCGGGCGATCGACAGTTGGGTGACCAGCGCCGAATCCTGGTAGATGGTCTCTATGCCGTTGGCGATGGCGTCGCTGGTGTTGCGCAGGTTCACCTTCTTGCCGCGGATGAAGATGTCGCCGCTGGTCAGCGGCACCGCGCCCGACAGCACTTTGATCAGCGTCGACTTGCCGGCGCCATTGTCGCCGAGCAGGCCGACGATCTCGCGCTCGTTGACATGGAAATTGGCGTCCACCAGCGCCTGCACGCGCCCGTAGGACTTGCGGATGTTCTGCATGCGGATCAGTGGCTCGGCCATGGTTCACGTCCCTGCCTGATGCCGGCGTTCCAGCCATGAATGAAGCGCCATCATGCCAAGGATGATCGCGCCGATGAAGATGTTGTAGGCAAGGCCGGGCACGCCGATCAGCACGATGCCGTTGCGCATGACGCGCAGGATCAGGATGCCGAGCACGGTGCCGATGATGGTGCCGCGCCCGCCCGTCAGCGCCGTGCCGCCGATCACCACCATGGCGATGACCTCGAGTTCGTAGCCGGTGCCGCTGTTGGGGTTGGCCGCCGAGGTGCGCAGCGAGGAGATGACGCCTGCAAGCGAGGCCATGACCGAGGACAGCACGAACAGGCCGATCTTGACGCGGCTGACATTGACGCCGCGCGCCCTCGCAGCGTTCGGGTTGCCGCCGGCGGCCTGGATCCAGTTGCCGGTGCGGCTTTGCGTCAGCACATAGCCCAGCGCGATGGCCGCGGCGATGAACCAGAACAGCGACATGTAGATGCGGAACGGGCCGATGAAGAAATCGCCGACCAGCGCCTCCGCCAGCCAACTGCCCTCGGCGCTCCAGGTGCGCTGCGGAAAGCCGTCGGTGACGAACAGCGCGGTGCCGCGCACCACCAGGAGCATGCCGAGCGTGACCAGAAAGGACGGGATCTTGAGCTGCGTGACGAACCAGCCATTGACTAGGCCGATGAAGGCGGCGACCAGCAGCGCGAGGACGAAGCCCATCTCCAGCGAGGTGAGGCCGCTGTTGAACAGCGTCCACATCAGCACCGGCGAGAAGCCGAACAGCGAGCCGACGGAAAGGTCGAATTCGCCCGACGTCATCAGCAACGTCATCGCCAGCGCGATCAGCCCGAGCTCGACCGTGAAGGCCAACGTGTTGGAGATGTTCTGGGGTGACAGGAAGTCGTGGTTGAAACCCCAGAAGACGGCGATCTCGACGACGAGCAGCACGAAGGGGCCGAATTCCGGCCGCGCGATCAGGCCTTGGACAAGCGAACGATTTTCCACGTGTAACCCGCGACTGGTTGGAATGGGCCGGACCATCGGGCCGCATCAAACGGCTCGATACCAGGCGAAAGGGCGGGACGCCGCACGCCCGGTGGACGCGCGGCGCTGGAGATCAGGGGCTATTTGCCGGACAGGATCTTGTCGTAGATCTCGGCGGTGTCTTTCTCATAGAGCGCGCCGGTGATGACGTTGAAGCCCGGGGGAATGCCGCTTGCGGCCATGTTGGCGAGCGACAGCGCGACATAGCTGGTCGCCTGCGGGTCCTGCCACTGGCCGGCATTGACGTAGCCGTTCAGCACTTCCTGGGTGGTGTCGAGCGAGTTGCCCCAGCCGACGACGGGGATTTCGCCGGGCTTGACGCCGACCTGGTCGAACACGCGTTTGATCGAGCCGGTGACGAGGTCGCCAAGGCCGATGATCGCCTTCACCTTGGCCTTGTTAGCGGTGAGATAGTCGACCATGCGGTTGATCACCTCGGCCTGGTCGAGCGTCGCCTCGGTCACCTCATAGGTGATGCCGAGCGGCTCGAACACGCTCTTGATGCCTTCCTCTTCCTGCACGCCATAGGTGGCGCCGGGAATCTCGACAGGCATCCAGACGAAGTCGCCCTTCTTCACCAGGCCCTTGTCGACCAGATACTGCGCCCAGTGCTTGCCGAAGGTGACATTGTCGCCGCCGACATAGGCGTTGAAATTGGCCTTGGGATCGGGCGTGTTGAAATTGATGATCGGAATGTTGGCCGCGCGGGCTTCCTTGACGATCTCGACAAGGCTGCCCGGATCGGGGCTGGTGGTGGTGATGCCGTCGGCCTTGGCCGAGATCGCGGCCCGCACCGCCTCCTGCTGCGAGGCGACGTCGCCATTGTGGAACGAGGTGTTGACGGTATTGCCGGTGTCCTTGGCCCATTGCTTGGCGCCGGCAAGGAAGTAGGTCCAGACCGGATCGGCCGGGCCGCCATGTGAAATCCAGTAGAACGTCTTGGCCTGCGCCGCCGCCGGAATGACCGTCAGCGCGACCAGCAGGCCGTATAGAACCACTCTTAGCCGTGTCAGCATTTGATTTCCTCCCGTTTGAAACTGATCAGTTCGAAACCGCCCTCTTGATCGGGCAAGACCGCGTCCTCCCCGCCAACGCCGTGTTGGATGATCAGAGCATCCTCTTTTTCGACAAATGGCAAGCCTCCGCCTGTCAGTCGTAGTCGGCGCCTGACGGGGCGCCATCAGCGGTCCCATCAGATTGCATCAGTTCGGATGATTTTCGCGGCAGGCGATACCGGCCTCGAGGGTCGCCGGAGCGATGATTGACCGCCCTCGGGCGAACCCAGAGCTAGAGGAGGCCGGCCCTGGCAAGATCGCGCATCAGATGGCTGGCGCCGTAGGTCCAGTGCGGGCAGTCCGGCGACAGTCGCACCCGGTTGACCAGCGCGCCGAATTTCTCCGACGAGATGGTGACGATGTCGCCGACCTTATGGGTGAAACCCTTGCCCTTCTCGCCGCGGTCCTTCGAAGGCACGAACATGGTGCCGAGATAGAGCGCCAGGCCGTCCGGGTACTGGTGATGCGGGCCCATGGCAGCCGCTACGAGCTCTTCGGGAGAGCGGCTGATCTCGGCCATCGAGCTCGCGCCCTCCAGCGAGAACCCGTCCTCACCTTCCACTTTCAGCCGGACCACGGCCCGCTTTACGTCGTCGATGGAGAACGTGCCGTCGAACAGGCGGATGAAGGGGCCGAGCGAGGCGGAGGCGTTGTTGTCCTTGGCCTTGCCGAGCAGCAGCGCGGAGCGCCCTTCGACATCGCGCAGATTTACGTCGTTGCCGATGGTGGCGCCGACGATCCTGCCGCTTGAGGCGGCGATCATGGCGATCTCCGGCTCCGGATTGTTCCAGGTCGAGACGGGATGCAGGCCGACATCGGCGCCGAAGCCGACCGAGGCCATCGGCTGGCATTTGGTGAAGATCTCGGCGTCGGGGCCGATGCCCACTTCCAGATATTGCGACCAGGCGCCGCGTGCGATGAGCTTGGCCTTGATCTCCATCGCTTCCGGCGAACCGGGCTTGAGCTTGGACAGATCGTGGCCGATCAGCCCGGCAATGTCGGCGCGGATGGCGTCGGCCTTTTCCGCCGAACCGCGCGCCTGTTCCTCGATGACGCGTTCCAAAAGGCTGACGACGAAGGTGACGCCCGAGGCCTTGATCGCCTGCAGGTCGACGGGGGAGATGAGATAGGGCCTTGCCGGATCACGCGTGGCTTCGAAACTGTTGGCCGCGATGCCGTCGAGCGAGCCGATCGGCTTGCCCTTGGCCGAGCGCACATAACCGGCCGGATCGGCCATCTCGCAGATATCGCGCACGGTCGGCGCCGTGCTCGACGTGATGTCGAAGACGGTGCCATCACGCACCGTGACCACCAGGGGATGCGAGGCGTCGCTGCTTCTGGCGCGCCCGACAAAAAGGCCTTCGGCGGGCAGATGCATCGGGTTTGTCATGCGTACGGTCCTCTGATCATCAAAAATGCGGCTCGCTGGTTCGGCGCGGCACTTTCACCGGATTCCTGTCAAAGGTCTATCCCGTTTGTGGTGAGCCAGGCGCCATATCTGCCGGCGTCGTCGGCGATTGGCGTACCGCAAGGAAGCACTCCTTCAGGGGTTGGATGCATGCGGCGGTGCGGGAGCCCCAACGCCTGCGTCATTTTTCGGCTTGCGGTTGTTCTCGTTTTGTTCTAATATGCCCAACCTGAGTCAATTGGCGGACGAGATCAGTATGAGTGGGCAACCCGCATTCGGAACCGCGAAGAACGGCCAGGCCTTTTTCCGATGGGAACAGGCCGGGAAGCATTTCCACCGGCTGTTCTTTGCCATCCTCGTCGGCAGCGCGATTGCTGGTCGTCTCGCGCGAAAGGCCATTGCCTTGAACCGTGAGTTCGGATTGCAAGGCTGGCTGGTTCCGGAAAATCACATCCACATCTCGCTTGTCGGGCTCGGCGACCATGAGGAGTACCCGCAGGAGCTGGCAGAGGCCGCCTGTCATATCGGATCGATGATCGTTGCGAAGCCCTTCGAGGTCTCGTTCGATCGCCTGTCGGCTTTTGGCGGTGGTGCACTGGTCCTGCGCGGCAGCGATGGCAATCCGCCGCTGCAGAAGTTCTGGCGTGACCTCACGGCGGTGATCTCGGACAGCCCGCTAAAACCCTTTCTCACCAGGTCCATCGAACCGCATGTTACATTGCTTCGTGATGAAGTGGGCGTTCCCAGCATTCGCGAGCGGTCGATCGATCCGATCGGCTGGACTGTCCGGGATTTTGTGCTGATCCACAGTCTCATTGGGAAGGGCGCCTACAAGCAACCCGGACGTTGGCGGCTGACCGGCCAGGACGATGCACTGCCCGCCATGTGAGAGCCTGGAATCGTCCTCGCATAGTCCGCGCGGTCCATCATCCTGACATGGCATGTCAGCTACCAGACGGCACGACGATGGCAGGCCGCCAACCTTTCCCTATTTGCAATGCGTCTGAACAGGAGGAACACATGACCAACACGGAAATTGCCAAGGATTTCACGGAGCTTCTCAAGCGCGGTGACTACGAAAGTGCTGCCGAGAAATACAACGCCGACGACATCGTCAGCTATGAGGCCATGGAGGGGCCGATGGCCGTCTGCCGCGGCAAGGACGCCGTCAAGCAGAAAGGCCAGTGGTGGCAGGAAAACAACGAAGTCCATGGCGGCTCGGTCGAGGGCCCTTATGTCAACGGCGACCAGTTCGCCGTGCGCTTTACATTTGACATAACGCCCAAGGCCACGGGCCAGCGTGTCACCATGGACGAGGTTGGCCTGTACACGGTCAAGAACGGCAAGATTGCCGAAGAGCGCTTCTATTATTGAGACGGGTTTTCGGCTGTCGGCACATTTCGCCGCATCCTGAGCGGCCAGGATCATGTCCTGGCCGCTATCCGACCTGATGCACATCGTCGTCACGGATCGGCGACCGCGCGCCCGCCATTGAAGAAACTTACTCTTCGATGGTTCTGCCGGGCCGCTGGCAAAGCGCGCCGGGGCTGCTTAATCTGCGGCCAGATTCGAAGTCCGGAAGGCACCTGTTTTGACGATCACCATGTACGGCATCACCACCTGCGACACGATCAGGAAGGCCCGCGTCTGGCTGGATGGCCACGACGTGCCTTACCGGTTCCACGACTATCGGGCCGAAGGCATCGAGGCGGGCAGGCTGGATGGCTGGGTCCGCAAGGTCGGCTGGGAAAAGCTGCTCAATAAGGGCAGCACCACGTTCCGCGAGTTGCCGGACAAGGATAAGCAGGGCCTGGATGAAAGGAAGGCCAAGGCACTGATGCTGGCCAAGCCGACGATGATCAAACGGCCTGTGCTCGAGGTTGGCGACCGCATCCTGGTCGGGTTCAAGCCGGATGTTTATGAGGCGGCGGTGGTCGGGAAGTAGGGCGCGGTACACTCTCAATTCGTCATCCTAGGGCGGAGCAAGGAGCGAAGCGACGCGGCGCAGACCCTAGGATCCATGCCGTTACTTTTGGGCGTCGCAGCCGTGCTGATTCTGCTCCGTTGCATTTCCGGACGGACGTCACGGCATGGATCCTCGGGTCAAGCCCGAGGATGACTAAGGGACAGGTCACTGTCCTCTCAGATACCCCGCCAGTGCCACGGCATTGTTGTGCGCCTCGTCATGGGCGCCGTAGAGCAGCGTCACCTTGCCGTCGCGGAGCAGGGCGCGCAGTTGCGCCACGGCCTCGCCATTGCCTTCCAGTTCGGCACGATACCGCTTCTGGAACTCGGCCCATCGTTCGGGCTCGTGCCCGAACCACTTGCGCAAGTCGGTGCTCGGCGCGATGTCCTTCAGCCATAGCGCCAGCGCGGCATGCTCCTTGCTGACGCCACGTGGCCAGACTCGATCGACCAGGACCCGCTGCCCGTCATCGAACGAGGGTGGTTCATACACCCGCTTGACCGCGATCTCGAAGGCCATCCGCTCTCCTTCGTGCGCTCTCGTCAGGCCCACTCGCCCTTGCGCATGACCGGCACGCGACTGCCGTCCCTGCCGACGCCGTCGATGTCGATCTTGTCCGAGCCGATCATCCAGTCGATGTGGATGAAGCTCTTGTTGCCGCCGCGCTCCGCGATCTCGGCCTGGCTGAGCGAGGCGCCGTCGACGAAGCACTTCGAATAGCACTGGCCGAGCGCGATGTGGCAGGCGGCGTTTTCGTCGAACAGCGTGTTGAAGAACAACAGGCCGCTCGCCGAGATCGGCGAGGAATGCGGCACCAGCGCCACTTCGCCAAGCCGGCGTGCGCCCTCGTCGGTGTCCAGCACTTTCTTCAGCACGTCCTCGCCCTTCGAAGCCTTCGCCTCGACGATCCTGCCGCCCTCGAAACGCACCGAGATCTCGTCGATCAGCGTGCCCTGGTAGGAGAGCGGCTTGGTCGATGAAACATGGCCTTCAACCCGCCGCGCATGCGGCGTGGTGAAGACCTCCTCGGTCGGGATGTTGGGATTGCAGGTGACGCCGTTCTTGGCGGTGGAGGCGCCGCCCATCCACTCATGGCCGTCGGCCAGCCCGACCGTCAGGTCGGTGCCCGGCCCGGTGAAATGAAGCGCATGGAAAGCATGGCCGTTGAGCCATTCGGTGCGGCTGCGAAGGGCGGCATTGTGCGCCTTCCAGTTGCCGATCGGATCTTCCACGTCCACCCGCGAGGCGGCAAAGATGGCGTCGGCGAGCTTGGCCACCGCAACGTCGTCGGCATCATCGGGGAAGACCTGCTTGGCCCAGGCGAGATCGGGATAGGCGACGATGTTCCAGTTGATGTCGAAGCCGGTGATCTTTTCCAGCGCCGGCTGGTAGGCCATCGAATTGGCCTTGTTGGCGCGCGCCACGTTCGCCGGGTCCTGCGCCGACAGGAGCGAAGGATCTTCGCCGCGCACGGCAAGTCGCGCCGCATTGTTGGAGAAGGCTTTGGCCATGCCTTCATAGAGCCAGCCGGCGGCGCGGTCGAAGCCGGCGTCCGCGCCATAACGAAAGCGCGCCAGCGTGATCTCGTCATCGTTGAAGATCGGCGTCACCAGCCCCGCGCCGGCCTTGTAGGCATGCTCGACGATGCGCCGGGTCAGCGGCAGCGCGGCGATGGAGGAGGTCAGCACCAGGTCCTGCCCGGGCTGCAATTGCAGCCCCACTTTGATGGCGACTTCGGCCAGCCTGTCGAGCTTCACCGGGTCGATCGTTGCGGAAACGCCGCGCGAATGTGTGGTCATGATCCTGCCTGCCGTAGTTTGATGTCGGACTCTACATAGACCGGCGCCACGGTGCTTTCCACCGTGATCGCATCGCTCGTGCCCGTCTTCGCGGAGCCGAACCGCGCCATCGTCGCCTCGATCTCTTCCCTGATCCAGAGCTTGAAATCCCGGACCTTGCGGCTTTCGGCCTTGGCGGCGGAGGTCACCAGCCAATAGCCAAGCCCGCTCTGGGCGCGGATCCCGAACGGCGCGACGAGCCGCCCGTCCGCCAGCGCGTCGGCGGCGAGCAACTGCCAGCCCAGCATCACGCCATGGCCGGCAATCGCCGATTCCAGGCAAAGCATCGGATCGGTGAAGCGAGCGCCCTTCAGGAAAGTGACTGGTTCGACACCGGCGGCGTCGAACCAGCTTTCCCAGTTGATCATCGCTCGTTCGTCGGTAATCGCGCAGGTCTGGGCAAGGTCTTCGATCGATTTCAGTTTCTTCGCTATCGAGGGCGCGCAGACCGGGAACACCTCTTGTGCCAAAAGCAACTCCGCCTTGCTGGCCGGCCATGTGCCGTCGCCAAGCCGGATGGCGATATCGATATCGGAATGGTCGAGGTCGGCCAGCCGCACCGAGGCGTCGATGCGCAACAGCACGTTGGGATGCCGGGTGAAGTGATGCGACAGCCGCGGCAGCAGCCATTTCGAGGCGAATGCCGGCGCCACGGAAACCACCAGCGTGCATTGTCGCGCCTCGTCGGCCAGCGCCACGGCCTGGGTGAGCTCGCGGAAACCCGCGCCGAGGCGCATCGCGAACATGGCGCCGAATTCCGTCAGGACCAGCCCCTTGGCCGTTCGCTCGAACACGGCCTGGCCGAGCTGCTGCTCCACGCGCTTTATCTGCTGGCTGACGGCGCTGGCCGAAACGTTGAGTTCGCCGGCGGCCGCGGCGAGCGAGCCGAGACGGGCGACGGTCTCCACGGCGCGAAGGCCGTTGAGGTGGACGCGGTTGAGCATGGCCATTGAGTTTTTCTAAACCAGCGGGGCTGAAATCTCAATTGAAAGTGATGCCGAAAGCGCAGACTTTATTCACGGGACAGGCCTGCGGAGGCTGACATGTTGAGGCTGTTATCGTCGCTCAAGATAGTATTCCCTGTGCACGAGCCGCCAGACGGCTGCGAAATGGTCGCCTGGCTGGCCGATCCGCTTGCGCATCCCGTGCTCGACGCCATGTCGGAGCGTGAGCTCGGCGACATGCCGTTCCGGCTGACGGCGCGACGCACCGCCCACGAGACGGCGCAAGCGGGCTGCCGCTGATTGGTGCTGACGGTCCGGCGCCTGGCCCAACGCAAGCGCGTTGTGTCGCCGGTCTTCGCACTTATTGTGCACCGCGATGACATCCGCCACCTCAACAGCGCTGCGGTTCGCTTTCGCCGGCATGATCGCCATGGCTGTCGCCATGGGCATTGGTCGTTTCGTCTATACGCCGATCCTGCCCGGCATGATGGAAGAACTCCATCTGTCGGCGGCCGATGCGGGCTGGATCGCGTCAGCCAATTATCTCGGCTACCTCGCCGGCGCCTTCGCCGCGGCGGGCGGCTGGGCGCATGGACGCGAGCGCCTGCTGATGCTGGCCGGCCTCGGCGCCAGCGCCTTGCTTGCCGCGCTGATGGGCTTGTCGGATACGATCGCCGCCTTTCTCGTCATCCGCTTTCTTGCAGGCCTGGCCAGCGCCTTCGTCATGGTGTTCCTGGCCAGCATTGTTTTCAGCCATCTTGCCGCGGCCGGCCGCAGCGATCTGCAGGCGTGGCATTTCGGCGGCGTCGGCCTCGGCATCGCCCTGTCCTCGGTGCTGATGGCGGCCCTGGTCAGCGAACATGCCGGCTGGGCGGCGGGTTGGCTGTGGTCGGCGGCGATCTCGGCTTGTGGCTTCGTCGTGGTGGCGCTGCTGGTGGACAGCGGTCCGCTGGCCAGCGGCGATACCGGCCGCGAGCCGGCGCTGCCAAAAGACCGCTCGCTGACCAAGGTGATCGTCGCTTACGGCTTGTTCGGCTTCGGCTACGTGGTAACGGCTACCTTCCTTGTCGCCATTGTCCGGCAAGGCGGCGGCGGACGCGTGTTCGAGGCGGTGGTCTGGATGGTCACCGGTCTTGCCGGCTTTCCCTCGGTCTGGCTCTGGCAGAAGATATCGGCGCGGATCGGCCTATACGCGACCTATGCGCTGGGATGTTTCGTCGAGGTCGTCGGCATTGTCGCAAGCGTCGCGGTGGGCGGGCGCACCGGGCCGCTGCTCGGCGGCCTGCTCGTTGGCGGCACGTTCATCGCCATCACCGCGCTTGGCCTGCAGACCGCGCGGCAACTGGCGCCACAGGCCCCCCGGCGGACCTTCGCCTTGATGACGGCTTCGTTCGGTCTTGGCCAGATCATCGGCCCGATTGCCGCCGGGCTCCTGGCGCAGGCGTCGGGCGATTTCTTCCTTGCCTCGATCGCCGCCGCGGCCGTTCTGGTCGCCTCCGGCGTCATCATATGGTCGGCCGCGCCAAAATCGCCATGATTGTGGGTTTGCTCGGTGCCGGGCATCGGGCATGGGCATTTTCTTTCCCCCTAATGTGTGACTTTATGCCTGCTGAACCCAGCTGATTTGCGCAAAAATCGAGGAATTCGCCACAGTGTTCGTATCCTTCTTCCCGCAGCCGAAGCTGTTTTTCTCTTCGGCCGCCGTCTGGAGCCTTGCGGCGATCCTGTTCTGGTTTTTCGGGGGTGAGCAACTGGGCGCCGTCTTCGGCCTGCCGCCGGCAGCAGCCGGTGCACCGCCCATTATCGGCATCGCCGTCCTCGTCTCGAAGCCGTTTCTCTGGTTCTACATCTACTTCGCGTTCTGCGTGGTCGCTTTCTATGCGTTCTGGAGCTGGTATTCGCCGCATCCGTGGCAACGCTGGTCGATCCTGATGACGGCGGTCATCCTGTTCTTCATCTATTTCAATGTGCAGGTCAGCGTCGCCGTCAACGCCTGGTACGGGCCCTTCTTCGACTATGTGCAGGGGCTGATGTCGGGCACCGGAAAATCGACCAACGCCGAATTCTACATTGGGCTGGCCGATTTCTCGTGGCTTGCGCTGGTCGGCATGAACGTGCAGGTGGTCAACGCCTTCATCGTCAGCCATTGGATCTTCCGCTGGCGCACGGCGATGAACAACTATTTCGTCGAGAACTGGGGCAGGCTGCGCCACATCGAGGGCGCCTCGCAACGTATCCAGGAGGACACGATGCGGTTTTCCCAGATCATGGAAGATCTGGGTTCCAGCTTCGTCCAGTCGATCATGACGCTGATCGCCTTCCTGCCGGTCATGATCCAGTTGCAGGCCCATATAACCGAGTTGCCGATCATCGGCGCGATCCCCCAGCCATTGGTGGTCGCGGCACTGGCCTGGTGTCTGTTCGGAACGATTTCGGTCATGATTGCCGGCATGAAGCTTCCAGGGCTGCAGTTCCGCAACCAGCGCGTGGAGGCGGCCTACCGCAAGGAGCTCGTTTACGGCGAGGATCATGCCGACCGGGCCCAGCCCGCCACCACCGCCGCGCTGTTCGCCAATGTTCGCCACAATTATTTCCGGCTGTATTTCCACTACATCTATTTCAATGTCGTCCGGTACACCTACCTGCAGGCCGACAATATTTTCTCGCTGCTGATCCTCGGGCCGTCGCTGGTCGCCCACAAGATAACGTTCGGCGCGCTGAACCAGATTTCGAATGCATTCGGCAAGGTGACAGGTTCCTTGCAGTTCCTGCTCACCTCCTGGTCGACCATCGTCGAACTGCAATCGGTGCATAAGCGCCTGCGCGCCTTCGAGGCGACGCTGCAGGGCGAGCCGCTGCCGGAAATCGACCAGCGCTATCTGGCGCGGCAAGGCGCCGAGGATCCCGCTTAAGTCAGGAAAGACCTGGGTGCGAAACGGGTCGGCGGCTCAGCCGCCGACGGAAGCCTGCTTCTGGCCAGAACCCTGCCGCGAGATGTAATCGCGAAAACTGATGCATTCGACGTCTGATTTGACGCAGACCTCGCCGGCAAAACGCTCCAGCGCGTTCCAGTAGGCGCCGTCATTCATCAGCGCGAAATGGAAGCCGAGTTGCAGCGGAACGCGCTTGCCCCGGTATTGATCCTCGAAGGCGGCGCGGAAAGCCTGGTAGGTGCGGTCCGCGAACTCGCCTGCCTTGCTCGGCCGCTCGAAGCCGCCGGAATGCCTGACATAGAGATTGTAGTCCATGGCGATCACCGGCCGCGATTTCGGTCCTTCCGGGATCTGCGGCAGTGAAAAGCGCGCGAGGCCGGCGGTGGTCGGCGGCTGGACCGGGCCGCGCGAGACGCCGCTGGCGTCGAACCGGTAACCGGCGGCGGGCAGCGCCTCGTAGAGCGCCTTGCTCGTCGACAGATAGGGCGCGCGGAAGCCAACCACCGCATGCCGCGCGAAATCGCGCCAGCCGGTCGGCTCGGGCTCGATGCCGTTGATCGCATAGGCGTTTTCGAGGATGTGCTCGAACGAGGCGAACTCCTTCAGCCAGTCGGCCTTGCTCCAGTCCTTGCCGTCGAAATGGCCGCAGCCATGACTGGCGATGTCATGGCCTTCCGATGCCGCAAGCCCGATCTGCTCCAGCCGCTGGCTCACTTCCTGCGTCGAGGCGGCGAAGCCGATGTTGGATTTGCCCGATGTCTTGCCCGGCGCGGTGTATTGGCTGCGCGTTTCCGATGACAGCAGGAAGACACAGGAGAGGAAATAGGTGAAATGCGCTCCGGTGCGCTTCGCCAGCGCCCGGCTGCGCTTCCATTGCGAGATGTCGCGGGCGCTGTCGAAGGAGATGATGACGACCTGCTTCGGCCTTGCCGGCAAAGGCGCCCGCGAGCCGGGTGGATCGGCGAAAGCCGCACCGGCCGTGGCAAGCGAAGCGAGACAGAACGCGGCAACGCGAGACGAAAAGGATATTGGCAACAGCTACTGACCCCGGGGCGGTTTTGGCCCCGCTATAGCGCAAATGTGGCGTGGGTGCGGTGGCCTTTTCGTCCGTTTGCCCCGCGAATAGGTGATTTTCCGGTCGAACCCCTTCCATGCCGACAAAATTTCGCTAAAACGCGGGCTCGCGAACGCTCCGGCCCGGGGCAGGAATGGTTTTATTGATGTCCGACGACAGTTTTATCCGTGAAGTCAACGACGAGATCCGTCGCGAACAGGCGCAGAAGCTGTGGGACCGTTTCGGCCCGGCCCTGCTTGTGGTCGCGGTGCTGGTCGTGCTCGGCACCGCCGCCTTCGTCGGCTACCGCTACTGGGACGAGACCCGCGCCAACCGTTCGGGCGATGCCTTCTCGCAAGCGTTGAAGCTGGCCAATGACGGCAAGAACGACGAGGCGCTGGCCGCGCTCGATCAATTGGAGAAGGATGGCTACGGCGCCTATCCGCTGCTCGCCCGCATGCGCGCTGCCACCGTCAAGGCCGACAAGGGCGACGTCGATGCCGCCGTCAAGGATTTCGACGAGGTGGCGGCCGACGCCGCCATTCCCCAGGGCATTCGCGACATGGCGCGGTTGAGGGCGGCGCTGCTGCTGGTCGATCACGGCTCCTTCGCCGATGTGTCGAGCCGCGTCGAGGCCCTGACCTCGGACACCAACACCCTGCGCCACACCGCGCGCGAGGCGCTCGGGCTGGCCGCCTGGAAGGAAGGCAAGACCCAGGATGCGCTGAAGCTGTTCGACCAGATCGCCGCCGATGACGGTGCCCCGCGCAACACCCGTGAACGGGCGACCCTGATGTCCGAGCTGATCCGCGGCTCGGGCAGCGCGTCGTGACATATGAGCTTCAAAGTCGCCATCATCGGCCGGCCTAACGTCGGCAAATCGACTCTTTTCAATCGGCTGGTGGGAAGGAAGCTGGCGCTTGTCGATGACACGCCGGGCGTCACCCGCGACCGCCGCGTCCATGCGGCAAAGCTTTACGACCTGCATTTCGACGTCATCGACACTGCGGGTTTCGAGGACGCCGCCGCCTCGACGCTGCCCGGCCGCATGCGTGCGCAGACCGAGATCGCTATCCGTGAGGCCGACCTGATCTTCTTCACCGTCGACGCCAAATCCGGCCTGTTGCCGGACGACCGGACCTTTGCCGAGATCGTGCGCAAATCCGGCAAGCCGGTCGTGCTGGTCGCCAACAAGGCCGAGGCGAAGGGCGCGCAGGGCGGCATGCTGGAGGCCTGGGAGCTCGGGCTTGGCGAGCCGGTTCCGGTCTCGGCCGAACACGGCCAAGGCATGCCCGACCTGCGCGACGCGGTGATCGCCGCACTTGGCGAGGCGAGAGCCTTTGGCGAAGATGAGGACGACGACGAGGAGATCGCCTCCAGCGAGGTGCTGATCGGCGAGGATATCGCCGATCCCGACGCCGACGAGGTGCCGGCCTATGACGACACCAAGCCGATGCGCATTGCCGTCGTCGGCCGCCCCAATGCCGGCAAGTCGACGCTGATCAACGCACTGATCGGCGAG
Source organism: Mesorhizobium sp. B2-4-2 (assembly GCF_006442845.1). NCBI lineage: Bacteria > Pseudomonadati > Pseudomonadota > Alphaproteobacteria > Hyphomicrobiales > Phyllobacteriaceae > Mesorhizobium > Mesorhizobium sp. B2-4-2. Next base: position 369,310 of record NZ_VFVM01000001.1, read on the forward strand.
GAGCGGCTTTTGACCGGACCGGAAGCCGGCATCACCCGCGATTCCATCTCGGTCGATTGGGACTGGCGCGGCCGCCGTATAAAATTGTTCGACACCGCCGGCATGCGCCGCAAGGCCAGGATCCATGAAAAGCTCGAGGTCATGTCGGTGCAGGATGGCCTGCGCGCCATCCGCTTCGCCGAGATCGTCATCATCGTGCTCGACGCCACCATCCCTTTCGAGAAGCAGGATCTCCAGATCGCCGACCTGATCATCCGCGAGGGCCGCGCGCCGGTGATCGCCTTCAACAAATGGGACCTGATCGACAATCCGCAGGAACTCTTGGCCGAACTGCGCGAAAAGACCGAACGGCTTTTGCCGCAGGCGCGCGGCATGCAGGCGGTGACGGTTTCGGCCGAGACCGGACGGGGCCTCGACAAGCTCATGGAAGCCGTCATCCGCACGCACAAGGTCTGGAACAGCCGCGTCTCGACCGGCAGGCTCAATCGCTGGCTGGAAGGCATTCTTGCGCATCATCCGCCGCCCGCGGTTGCCGGTCGCCGGCTGAAGGTTAAATATGTCACGCAGGCCAAGACGCGCCCGCCGGGCTTCGTCGTCTCGTGCTCGCGCCCGGATGCGATGCCGCAATCCTATGTCCGCTATCTCACCAACAGCCTGCGCGAAGCCTTCGACATGCCGGGCGTACCGATCCGCATGGCGTTGAGGACTTCGGACAATCCCTTTGCCGGCAGGGCCAAGAAGCGCTGACGTCCGGGGGAAGGGTGCCAACCCTTCGACGCGGTGTAGACCCTGGAATGACGAAGAGGGGCTGCGACCAGGGCCTAGGCGACCTTCAGCAGGTTCTCATCCGTCCGCGCGCCCTCCGGTAGTGCCTGCCGCGCCGCTTCCAGCAGGATATCGGCGAGGCGGGCGGCCACCGGTTCGGGTTCGGCATCCCTGCGGTGCAGGAACAGCGTCATCCTGGGCAGCGCCGGCAGACCGGCAATCTCCGGCGTCATCGCGCTGACGCTGGCCGGCAGGCCGATGTCGGTGCGGATCGTCAGCCCGAGCCCGGCTGCCACAGCCGCCCAGATGCCACCAAGGCTCGGGCTGGAGAAGGCCATGCGCCAGGGCAGGCCGGCGCGGTCGAGCGTTTCGGTTGCGACCGTGCGCAACAGGCAAGGTGCTTCCAGCGCCACCAGCGGCAGCGGCTCGCCATGGCGCAGGCTGGTCTCGATGCGCTTTGCCGGGCCGATCCAGCGCATCTGCACGTCGGCGACATGCTGGCTGTATGGCAGCGTCGCGCCGCTGTGCCAGGCAAGTGCGATGTCCAGGCTGCCCGAGATGATCCGCTCCGCGAGCTCATGGCTGCGCGCGATGCGGGCCTCGATCTTGACTTTGGGATGGGCACGGGCGAAGCGGCCGAGCACGTCAGGTAGCACCGCCTCGCCAAAATCCTCCTGCAGGCCGAGCCGCACCCAGCCTTCCAGCTCGACATCATGGATAGCGGCGGCCGCCTCGTCATTGAGCTCGACCAGCCGCCGCGCATAGCCGAGCATGGTCTCGCCGGCTTCCGTCAGTGCCAGCCCGCGTCCCGACTTGCGGAAGATAGGCGTCGCCGCCTGCTCCTCCAGTTTCTTCAACTGCGCGCTGACCGCCGAGGTCGAGCGGCCAAGCCGGTCGGCCGCCTTGGCGAAGCTGCCAAGCTCCATTCCGGTGACGAAGCTTCTGAGGACGTCGAGGTCGAATGTCACGCGTCGCATGATAATCCCGTTTTTTAGGATTGTGCGTCAAAAACTTCCTGATTTTATGGACAAAGCTATGGCGATAGACATGCGCCGTCAAGGCCGGTCACCGGGCCGCAAACGGGAATGAAACCATGTCCGCCATCGTCACCCGCACCGATTGTCAGTCGACGCCACGGGCCGAAGGCTCCGGCTCCAGGACCTTCGCGCCCAACCACCGCTGGAAGGTGCTGGGCATCGGCGTCGCCGCCAATGCCGGTTTTTCCGCTACTTTCTCCGGCATACCGGCAACCGCGGTGCTGATGCGGCAGGGCTATCATCTCGGCAATGCTCAGCTCGGCCTGGCGCTTGGCCTTCTCGGTCTGGGCGTTGCGCTCAGCGAACTGCCCTGGGGCCTGCTCACCGATCGCTGGGGCGATCGCCGTGTGCTTTTGACCGGGCTCGGCGCCACGGCGGCGTGGCTGTTCCTGATGGCGTTGCTCATCGTTCCATCCTCGTCCGGCGAGCCGGGCGTTCATGTCCTGGCCGCTGCCTTGCTCGTCACCGGCCTGCTCGGCGGCAGCGTCAACGGTTCGAGCGGCCGCGCCATCATGGGCTGGTTCCGCGAAGGCGAGCGCGGATTCGCCATGAGCATCCGGCAGACGGCGGTGCCGCTTGGCGGCGGGCTGGGCGCTCTTGTCCTGCCCTCGCTTGCCGCCAGGCATGGCTTCGCGGCGGTCTATGGCCTGCTCGCCGCCTTCTCCGTGATCTCCGCCTTCTTCGCCTGGCGCTGGCTGCACGAACCGCCGACGCAGGGTTCGGCCGCGCCGACCGTTCTGGCCGGGCCCCCGCCGCTGCGCAATGTCGAGGTCTGGCGCATCGCAGCGGCCATCGGCCTGCTGTGCTTTCCGCAAGTGGCCGTACTCACCTTCGCATCGGTCTTCCTGCACGACTTCGCCGGCATGGGGACCCTGGCCACCAGCGCAAGCCTCGCCGCCGTGCAGACCGGCGCCATGGCGATGCGCGTCTGGAGCGGCCGCTTCACCGACCGCCACGGCAACCGCCGGCCGTTCCTGCGCCTGTGCAGTGCGCTCAGCGCGCTTGCCTTCACGCTGCTCTGGCTGCTGGTCCTGGCCGGCCCGACCATATCAGGCGGCCAACCCGTCGTGATGGCCACGCTTCCCGTGATGCTGATTGTCGCAGGCATCCTGGTCTCCGCCTGGCATGGCGTCGCCTACACCGAGCTTGCCACGCTTGCCGGCGCTGGCCATGTCGGCACCGCGCTCAGCCTGGCCAACAGCTTCGTTTTCATAGGTTTCTTCCTGGTTCCGGTGGCCATTCCGGGGCTCTTGCATCTCTGGTCCTGGCCCGGCGTTTGGTTGTCGGCGGCGGCGTGCGCGTTGATCGCGTGGCCCATCTTCCTGCGGCCGGCCTCCATGTCCGTCCCGCCGCAAAACCGCCCCACTTCGCAACCACGAGCCTGAGCCGACCGGGAAAACCCGATCGAAGCTGTTAACGTCCCATCAAGGTTAATGCATCATTTTGCTCTCCAGTGGGGTCAGTAGCGTTCCTGGAGAGAGTTCCGTGCATCGACGTGTCTTGACGCGCCTTGTTGCCGTCGCCGGTGAGAAGAAACGCAGCCTCGTGGCACCTTTCATCGTCGGCCTCGGCATCTGGATCGGATTTCCGACGGTTTCCGCCTACCAGGATATGACGAGCCTCGTTTCCGGCCTCGAGGCGCCGACCCGCTGGAATTCCTATGTCGAGAAATCCGTCGCCGGATCGGTCCATGCCGCTGAGATGCCGTTTGTCGACGACGCTGTGACGGGTTCGCTCTCCGGATCGGGGGTGCGCCTGCCCGGCGTCGGCGCCGTCTCCTTTCGCGGCAAGGGCGGCAAGGTCAGCACTACGCCTGATGAGGACCGCATCGTGCGCGCCGACAAGAAGGGCCGCATCGTCCAGATCTCTCCCGTCGCCCCGCCGAAGAACTTCAACGCCGGCTCGATCTTCGAGCGCACCTCATCCCTGCTGCGGCCCAGCATGGACAGCGGCCTGAAGATGGCTTTCGCCAAACCCCAGATCAAAGGCAAGGAAATCCAGATCGCCGCGGCATTCCACGCGCGTGAGGACAAGAAGCCGGATCCCGGCGTGTCGCCCATGCTTGCCGCCCTGGTCAACAACGATCATCCGGATGTGCTGGCGACGGCCTATGCGCAGGCCGCGCCCGATTATGCCAAGGCGTCGCCCTTCGAGGCCCTGCTCCAGGACGAGGAGCCCAACAGCGGCCGTTTCATCCCGCCGATGGCCAAGGGCGACCATTCTTGGATCCAGAATCCGCTTCCGGCGAGCGTCTTCTCCAAGCCCGAGCAAAAATGCCTGGCCAACGGCATCTACTTCGAGGCGCGGGGCGAATCCGTGCGCGGCCAGGCCGCCGTTGCCCAGGTCATCCTCAACCGTGTCCGCAATCCGGCCTATCCCAATTCGATCTGCGGCGTCGTCTACCAGAACGACAGCTGGTTCAACCGTTGCCAGTTCTCCTTCGCTTGCGACGGCAGGAAGAAGCGCATCGACAACCCGGTCGCCTACAAGGCCGCGCAGGATGTCGGCATGGCGGTGACCGCCGGCAAGGTCTTCATTCCCGAAGTCGGATCGTCGACCCATTACTATGCCAATTACGTCCATCCCAACTGGGCGCGCACGATGCAGAAGATGACCAAGATCGGCCTGCATATCTTCTACCGCACCTATGGCGGCGGCTGGAGCTGAACGCCCGATAGGCGTCCATATTTTTGCGCGGCTGCGCGGTCTCTCGAAGAGCCGTCGCGCGGAGGATTCGCTCAAGGCGTTCGCGCCGCCATGGCGGGCACGATGTCGCACCTCTCTATTATATTGATTTCATTGTATAAAATACATGGTAACGAACTTCCGCCCGTGGCTTGACGGGCGCAAACCCTCTAACTATGTTGCCGGCGACTTTAGAAGCGGACGGACGGTGACGGTCTGCCCGGGCAGGGGGGTTGCGATGGCCGACGAAACTGGGCCAGGCGGAACCGGAGAAACCGGCCGCGGCAAGCAGCACGAAGCCGCCATCCGCGACGACGAACTTGAGCGCCGCCGGCGTGAACTTGAAGCATCGCTTGCGACAAGACGGCCGGACCGGCTCGAGGGGAAAGACGCGAAACCAGTGACCGGGTACGGTCAGGCACTCAAGCTGTCCAGCGAGTTCATCGCCGGGGTGGTAGTCGGTGCCGCCATCGGCTGGATCATCGACCGTCTGGCGGGGACATCGCCATGGGGTCTGATCGTGTTTCTGCTGCTTGGTTTTGGCGCGGGCGTGCTCAATGTCATGCGTTCGGCAGGCGTTGTGGCGGAATTCGGACAGGGCGACAAATCGCGCTCTGGCCGCGACGACAGCAAGTGACCGCCGTTCAGGCGGCACTTGGAAATAGCCGCCTTTCGACGGGCGGCATGGTAACAAGGCCGCATGCGGCACTGACGGGGTTTGAACGTGGCAGCTGACAAGGTCGATCCGATCCACCAGTTCCATATCAACAAGCTGATACCGATCGATATCGGCGGTTACGACTTGTCCTTTACCAATTCGGCGCTGTTCATGGTCGCGACCGTGGTCGTCGCCGCGGCATTCCTGTTTCTGACGACGTCGAGCCGCAGCCTCGTTCCCGGCCGGCTGCAATCGATCTCCGAAATGGCCTATGAATTCGTCGGCAACATGTTGCGCGACGCCGCCGGCACGCAGGGCATGAAGTTCTTTCCCTTCGTGTTTTCCCTGTTCATGTTCGTGCTGGTCGCCAACCTGCTTGGCCTGTTTCCGTATTTCTTCACCGTCACCAGCCACATCATCGTCACCTTCGGCCTCGCCGTGTTGGTTATCGGCACCGTGATTGTCTACGGTTTCGGCAAGCACGGCCTTGGTTTCCTCAAGCTGTTCGTGCCGCAAGGCGTGCCGGTGTTCCTGCTGCCGCTGGTGGTGCTGATCGAAGTGATCTCGTTCGTGTCGCGCCCCGTCAGCCTCTCGGTTCGTCTGTTCGCCAACATGCTCGCCGGGCACATCACGCTGAAGGTCTTCTCCGGCTTCGTGGTCAGCCTCTCGGCGCTGGGCGCGGTCGGCGTCGCTGGCTCGGTGCTGCCGCTGGCGATGGCCGTGGCGTTGACCGCGCTCGAACTGCTGGTCGCCTTCCTTCAGGCCTATGTCTTCGCGGTGCTGACCTGCATGTATCTCAACGACGCCCTGCACCCGGGGCACTGATAAAAAATTTCCGGCGCAAGAGTTTTCAACATTGCCGCCGGAATGGAATCGCAACGGAATTTCAGATCCAAAGGAGTTGAACAAATGGACGTAGAAGCAGCAAAGTACATCGGCGCCGGCATCGCTTGCCTCGGCATGGGCGGCGCGGGCATTGGCCTCGGCAACATCTTCGGCAGCTATCTCTCGGGCGCGCTGCGCAACCCGTCGGCCGCCGATGGCCAGTTCGGCCGTCTGATCTTCGGCTTCGCCGTGACCGAAGCTCTGGGCATCTTCTCGCTTCTCATCGCGCTGCTGGCCCTGTTCGGCTGAGCCCCTGTTTGGCTGAGCCGCCATTTGGCTAAGCTATGGGAAGATTGGACAGGCCGGCCGCGAGAGCGGCGGGTCTGATATCAGGGGATAGTCCATGTTCGTGACATCTGCCTTTGCGCAAGAGTCCGCGCCTGCCACCGAGGCTGGCCACGCTGCGACGGAAGGCGACACGCATTCCGGCACCAGCGTGCCTGCCGAAGCTCATGGCATGTTTCCGCCATTCGATCCGGCGACGTTTCCGTCGCAGCTTCTTTGGCTGGCGATCACGTTCGGGCTCTTCTACCTCTTCCTGAAGAGGGTGGTGGTGCCGCGCGTCGGCGGCATCATCGATGTCCGCAACGACCGTATCAGCCAGGATCTCGATCAGGCCGCGAAGCTGAAGGGCGAGGCCGACGCCGCCGTTGCTGCTTACGAGCAGGAGCTGGCGGAAGCCAAGAAGAACGCCAACGCCATCGGCCAGCAGGCCAATGACGCGGCCAAGGCGGAAGCCGAGACCGCGCGCAAGAAGATCGAGGCCGCGCTCGACGAGAAGCTCGGCGAGGCCGAGGCGCGCATTTCTTCCATCAAGGCCAACGCCATGAAGGAAGTCGGCAGCATCGCCGAGGACACTGCCTCGGCGATCGTCGAGGCGTTGGTCGGCGGCAAGGCCAGCAAGGCCGAGATCGCGGCCGCGGTCAAATCCGTGGCCGGGTGAGGAGCGCATCATGGACGCCACATCTCTTGCAACGCTCTGGGCCACGATCGCCCTGGTCATCTTTTTGGGCATCGCCATCTACATCAAGGTGCCCCGCCTGATCGCCAAGGCGCTCGATGCCCGCGCCGCCAGGATCAGCAGCGAGCTTGACGAGGCGCGCAGGCTGCGCGAGGAGGCCCAGCAGCTGCTTGGCCAATATCAGCGCAAGCGCAAGGAAGCCGAGCAGGAGGCCGCAGACATCGTCGCCGCGGCCAAGCGCGAAGCCGAACTGCTCGCCGCCGAGGCGCACAAGAAGACCGAGGACTACGTCGCGCGGCGCACCGCTCTTGCCGAACAGAAGATCGGCCAGGCCGAGCGCGAGGCGATCGGCGAAGTGCGCGCCAGCGCCGTCGACATCGCCGTCGAAGCCGCTCGCACGCTGCTCGCCGGCAAGATCGACGCCAAGGCGGGAGCCAACCTGTTCAAGACCTCGCTCGCCGATGTGAAGGCGAAGCTGAACTGAGTTGATCGCATCGAACAATCAAAGGCTGCCTGGGAAACCCGGCGGCTTTTTTGTTGGCTGGGATAATCTCCCCCCTCGAGGGGGAGATGTCGCCGAAGGCGACAGAGGGGGTCGGTACGTCCTGGCGCGACCTTCTGTCCGGCGAAAGAGCAGGTCGGCGCTTCACGCGCGGCGACCCCCTCTGGCCTGTCGGCCATCTCGCCCCTCCAGGGTTTCTCGTGGGGGGAGATATGCGCTCGGCTGCTTTCGCCCTAATCCAGCCCGGCGAAGCTCTCTTCTTCCACCACCTCGGCACCTTCAAGCCTGAATGGCGCGAACGACACGCGGTGCAGCCGCGCCACCGGCCCGTGCGTCTCGATCGCGGTGCGATGGCGGACCGTGGCATAGCCCATATGCACTTCGAAGCCGTAGTGCTGGTGATGGCTGCCGCAGCCGCACATCATGCGGTCGCGCATCACCTTGGCGACGATCGAGGCGGCGGCGATGGATTGCGAGCGCTGGTCGCCCTTGATCAGCGCGCGCCCCGTGCAAGGCAGGCCCGGCGGCACGTCGCGCCCATCGGCAAGCGCGAGCTTCGGCTGCACCGGCAGGCCGGCGACCGCACGGCGCATCGCCTCCAGGCTCGCCTTGAGGATGTTGCTGCCGTCAATGCCCTCGGCGCTGACCGAGGCCATCGACACGCCGAGCGCGGAGCCGATGATGCGCACGAACAGCGCCTCGCGTTGCAAATGGCTGAGCCGTTTGGAATCGTCGAGGCCGTCGGGGATGTTGGCAGGGTCGAGCACGACCGCAGCCGCCACCACCGGTCCGGCCAGCGGGCCGCGTCCGGCCTCGTCCATCCCCGCGACCGGCCACAGGCCTTCGGCCATCGCCTTCGTCTCGAAGGAGAAATCGGGTTTCTCGACGATTTCGAAGAGAGGCGGAGAATCAGAACGCGCGCGAGCCATGTTGCGGCGAGGTTCGCATCGGCTCTGATTCTCCGCAAGTCCCTCCGGGTCGGGTGGGGCGCCGGACCGGGAGGGCACCGTCTGCAGGCCGGGGCAGGCCGGACGGGATTTTTCGCCACGGCGGCAAACAGCCGCGGTCGTTCAAAGCAGCATCAACTGCTCCTGGTCCTTGCCGGCGGCGACGAACTGGTCGGTCCGCAGCGTGCGCCGCTCGGCATTGAGACCGAGCCGCTTGGCGGTGATTTCGAAGCGCCGGCCGATCTGCCAGGCGTAAGGACCCGCGCCCTTCATGCGCTTGCCCCATTCCGAATCGTAATCCTTGCCCTCGCGCATCGAGCGGATCAGCGACATCACATGGCGATAGCGGTCGGGATAGTGGCGCAGCAGCCAGTCCTTGAAGATCGGGCTGACCTCGAGCGGCAGACGCAGCACGACATAGCCCGCCTCGCGTGCGCCGGCATGGTGCGCCGAATCGAGGATGCGTTCCATCTCCTGGTCGGTCAGCCCGGGGATGATCGGCGCCACCATGACCGAAGCAGGGATGCCGGCATCCGCAAGCTGCCTGATCGCCTCCAGCCGCTTGGCCGGCGTCGAGGCGCGTGGCTCCATGGTGCGCGCCAGCATGCGGTCGAGCGTCGTCACCGACAACGCCACCTTGGCGAGGCCCCGTTCAGCCATGCGTGACAAGATGTCGATATCGCGCGTCACCAAGGCGGATTTGGTGACGATGCCGACCGGGTGGCCGCGCGCCTCCAGCACTTCGAGGATCTCGCGCATGATCCGATACTGCTTCTCGATCGGCTGGTAGGGATCGGTATTGGTGCCGATGGCGATGGTTCGCGGCTGGTAACCGTCCTTCGACAGTTCCTTGTCGAGCAGGCGCGCCGCGTCGGGCTTGGCGAACAGTTTGGATTCGAAATCCAGCCCCGGCGACAGGCCCATGAAACTGTGCGTCGGCCGCGCAAAGCAATAGACGCAGCCATGCTCGCAGCCGCGATAGGGATTGATCGAGCGGTCGAAGGAGATGTCGGGCGATTCATTGCGGGTGATTATGGTACGCGGCTTCTCGACCTGCACCTCGGTCTTGAAGGGAGGCAGTTCCTCCAGCGAGTTCCAGCCATCGTCGAAGACATGCCGGCTGACCGGCTCGAACCGGCCGGACGGGTTGATGCCTGCCGACCGGCCGCGGTTGCGGTCCGGACGCACGCGCATGCCGCTCTGCTCGATCATCGCGTTGGCCATTTCGGCTCGTCCTGCTCCGAAGGCGGCAATGTCGGCGCGCATGATCGGTTCCATCTTCGCCCGCTCCCAGGGACTGTCCATGTTGTTTCGAATCGCTCTGTTCATGAATTTAATCCTATTTGCCGAACGAGAACAAAGCAAGAACTTTCTATGGTGCGCCGCAAAAACTGGCGCTGCGTTCCGCTTTCCGCTATTCGGCAAATGATGCTCACCGTTCTCATAGAGACCCACAATGACGAGGAGGGCCTCGCTCGCACCTTGGCGACGCTGATCGGCGGCGCCGTGGAGGGCGTGGTTCGCGAGGTCATCGTCTGCGACGCCGGTTCCACCGACCAGACCCATCGCGTCGCCGAGCATGCCGGGTGCCAGTATGCGACCGACGGCGTCGCGGCGGCCATCCGGCACGCGAAGGGCGATTGGCTGTTGCTGCTGGAACCGGGCGCGCGGCTGGTCGACGGATGGATCGGCGAGGTCGTTGCGCATACAGCGAGGCAAACCATGGCGGCGCGGTTTTCACGCACACGCGCCGGCCGCGCGCCATTCCTGGCCCGTATCTTCTCGGGAAACCGTGCCTTGGCCGACGGGCTGCTGATCAGCAAGCGCCAGGCCACATCCTTGTCGAAAAGAGCCGGCAGCGCCGAGGCTCTCGCTCGCGGCCTGGCGACCAAGCGGCTGGATGCCGAAATCTGGGCCGCTCCGGCAAAACAAGAGCACCGCCCGTCCAAATGATTTTGCAGCTGCTCTGTCTACGTGCGTTGCACATGTGACGCGCAGCCAGTTTCCGATCACGCGGGTGCCGGCGCGCAGGCCGCGGCTGATGATGGAAGTGGTTTCGGTGTCTCGCGGTCCTCGCGCCGGCGCTTCCACGGCGAGCCGGTCATTCGCTAAAACGCATCTCGACAGGCATCCAGCGAAGACGACGTCTGGCTTGACGCTGTGCCTTGCTTTCCGCGTCGTAGTCGACCGGGATCGGTTCCTGACTGAACGACCTTTGATCGTCCAGGGCGTTGATGATGACGATTGCCCTGGCATCGTCCTCTCCGGCGATTGCGGCGGTATAGACACCGCATTCACCGCAGATAAGGTAGTCGGCCGTCCCCAATCCAAAACGGTATTTCTTCAATCGCTGGATGTCCTTGACTGAGATGACCAGTCTGCCGTCCGGATCGGCGACGGCGCGCGAGCCATGCTTCGTACAGAACGAGCACTGGCAGGCGCGAACCTCGATTTTCGATGGATCGAGCTCGGTTGAAAATCGAAGGCGTATGTTGCCGCAATGGCACCCGCCATTATGCACTGTCATCGCGTCCGCCCGTCTTCAACGGCGATGGCCGCCGCCGCGAGACGATACGTCCTGCCGCATCCGGTTTGGAATGGTCTTTCGAAGGCGAAGGCGGTGTTCTGCCTGGCAAACGCGGCGTGAAACCAGCGCCTTGCCTCGGCTTTCACGGAGCCGACATGCCGCGCCGCAGGTGCTCGTCCAGGCGCGGCATGATCTCGACGAAGTTGCAGGGCATGTGCCGGTAGTCGAGCTGCGCCTTCAAGATGCCGTCCCAGGCATCCTTGCAGGCGCCGGGCGAGCCCGGCAGCACGAAGACGAAGGTGGCGTTGACGACGCCGCCGGTCGCCCGGCTCTGGATCGTGGAGGTGCCGATCTTGTCGTAGGAAATGCGGTGGAACACCTCGGAAAAACCATCCATGCGCTTTTCGAAGATCGGCTCCAGCGCGTCCGGCGTCACGTCGCGCCCGGTGAAGCCGGTGCCGCCGGTGGTGATGACCACATCGATCCCATCATCCTTCGACCAGCCGAGCACCTTGTTGCGGATCTTGTCTCCATCGTCGGTGACAATGTCGCGGGCGGCGAGGATGTGGCCGGCATCCGCGATGCGATCGGCCAGCGTCTGGCCGGACCTGTCGTCGGCAAGGCTGCGCGTGTCGGAAACGGTCAGCACCGCGATGCGGACCGGAATGAAGGAACGGCTCTCGTCAGTCCTGGCCATGGGCATCTGCCTCCGCCGTCATGCTGCGCGTCGCGGCGACGAACCAGTCGGGTTGCCGGGCGCGGATGTCCGCGGCCGCGCGCTTGGCGACATTGCCGGTCTCGAACAGGCCGAAGCACGTGGCGCCGGAACCCGACATGCGGGCACAACCGGCCCCGGCCTTGTTCAGCACCGAAAGTGCCTTGCCGATGGCGGGCTCGATGGCGCGGGCCGCCGGCTCGAGATCGTTGCGCGTTATCTCCAGCCAGTTGCGCAGGCCGTGGAAGTCAACCACATGCGGCAGCGGCGGCAGCGCATCATTGTCGCGCCGCGACAGCGCGTTGAATACGTCGGCGGTCGAGACCGCCTTGCCGGGATTGACCAGCACCAGTCCGAGCGCCGAGAAATCAGGCACGATCGACAGCTCCTCGCCGATGCCGCGTGCAATCAGCGGCCTGGCTGCCAGACACATGGGAATATCGGCGCCAAGCGAAAGCCCGATCCGCGCCAGCGCGACATCGTCGATGTCGAGTTGCCAGCTTGCCGCAAGCCCGCGCAGAACTGCTGCCGCATCGCTCGACCCGCCGCCGACGCCGGAAGCGACGGGCAGGTTCTTTTCGAGCTTGATGGCGACCGGCGGCGTGCCGCGAGGACCGGCTGCCTGCCGCAGCGCGTCACGCGCCCTGAGCACCAGATTGCTGCCGTCGACGGGAACATCCGGAGCGTAGCGGCCGGACACGCTGAAATCGTCTCGCTCGGCAAGCGCGATCTCGATCCTGTCGCCAAAGCGCGTGAACACCGCCAGGCTTTCGATCAGATGATACCCGTCATCGCGCCTGCCGGTGACATGCAGAGCGAGGTTTATCTTGGCGGGCGCCGGCCATATCCGGACGCGCTGGCCGGATTCCAGGCTCTCGATTGCGAGTGAAATGAGGATCAGTCCTTGGCCAGCCGGTACTCGCCGGTCTTCGGATCCTTCACCAGCGTCCCCATCGCGCCGTTTGCCGTCTGCTTTTCGGTGCGCCGCACCTTGGCGGTTACACGCTCGGCCTCGCGGATGAAGGTGCGGTAGCCAAAATAAGCGGCGATCCCGACGACGGCGAAGAAAATGATCTGCGGCATATCAAAACTCCTCCCACGCTGGGCCGGCGAAGGGCGGCCGGTCGGGTCGGTTGGCGCATGTCGTCCAAAGGCGGTTTCTGGAGAAAAACGACATGCATGGAACTTCGAGGTTCATGCTAGACGGTTTTGCCGGGTTTTCAAAGCCCGAAGCGCGCCCACAAAGCGCGCTCTTGCGCCGCATCGATCACGCCCCCGGTGGCAGCGGCGGCAATATCGGGCGCCGAAAATCCCTTGCTCGAGCCGAACAGCCCGAAGCGGCCGAACAAACCGCGCGGCGCCGAGATCAGCTTGAGTTGGGTTTTCGCCCCGAACCGCGTCTTGAGCACGGATCGCATGTCGCCGAGCGCATCGACAAGCCCAAGCTCCAGGCCGCGCTTGCCGGTCCAGAACAGGCCCGTGAACAGGTCGGGATCGTCCTTGAGCTTCGTGCCGCGCCGCTCCTTGACCAGATCGATGAAGGTTTCGTGCACTTCGAGCTGCAGCGCCTTCAGCCGTTCGATGTCTTCCTTTTTCTCGGGCTTGAACGGATCGAGCACCGACTTGTTCTGCCCTGCCGTGTGGACGCGGCGCTCGACGCCGATCTTCTTCATCAGCTCCGGGAAGCCGAACGAAGCCGAGACCACGCCGATCGAGCCGACGATGGACGATGGATCGGCGAAAATCTCGTCGCCGGCGACCGCGATCATGTAGCCGCCCGAGGCAGCGACGTCCTCGACGAAGACCAGCACCTTTCTGTTCTTCTCGATCGCCAGGTCGCGGATACGCTTGAAGATCAGCCGCGACTGCACCGGCGAGCCGCCGGGCGAATTGATGGAGATGGCGATCGCAGGCGCGTCGAAGGAAAACGCCTTTTCGATCAGCCCGGCGGTGGAGGCAAGCGACAGGCTGGGACGGAACGGGCCGCCGCCCGCCAGGATGGTGCCGTGCAACCGGATAACCGGAATGGTGACGACCGTGGAACGCCAGGATTTCGGCAGCAGGCGGTTGAAAAGGCGTTTCACTGAGGTCGATCTCCGCTCGATGGGTTGCCAGCATGTAGGAATTTCAAGGCCAACGGCAATGCCGCGGCCATCGCGGCCAGGTTGTGTTCAATCTCCGAACAGGGAGGCGAGGCCGTTGTTGATCATCTCCGTCCGTTCCGACGGGCCGTCGCCCGTCTGCGCGTGAAGCATCAAAGGCGGCCGGATGGCGAGTTTGCCGCGCGCCCCGAGCGTTGCCCTGACGATGATGCGGATCGCCGCGGCATCGGGGCGGGGATGCACGGCCAGCATCTCGGCGTCGCCGAAACGGCCCGCGATCGCATCGAGAAGCGAACCGAGTTGCTCGGGCCGCGCGATGATGGCAAGCCCGCCGCGCGGCCTGACCACCGCTGCGGCACTGCGGATCCAGCCCTCTAACAGCCCGTCCTCCATGACATGCGCTTCCTTTCTCAAGCGCTCGGGCGTGGCGCGGTCCTGCGCGGCGTTGAAGGGCGGATTCATGATGACGAAATCGAAATCATTGTCGCCGAGGCCGGCCGCCGTCCTGGCGCGGCCCGAAAGCGCGACATTGGCGACGAGCACCGAAGCGCGGTCGACGAGGTGAGCGTTGCCGGGATGCGCGAGCGTGGCCGCGGCGAAAGCCGCCATTTCCGGCGCGCGTTCGACCAGCACGGCCCGGGCCGTCGGGCAGCGCGCCAGAACGGCAAGTGCCGCGGCACCGGCGCCGGCGCCGAAATCGGCGAGACGCCCGCCGAAGGAGGACGGCACGGCAGCCGCCAGCATCATGGCGTCCATGCCGGCGCGATGGCCGCCATGCTTGGGCTGCACCAGCCAGAACCGGCCGCGATGGAAGGCATCGACCGTGTGGGCTGGCGTGTCCGGGGCGAGAGCGGCTGGCGCGGCGGACATTATTTTTGGCGGATCTCGTTGGCGATGCCGGCATCCGTCAGGATGCGCCGCGCCGCGTCGGCCTTGTCGGCGTCGACCATGACGCGCCGCGGCAGGATGCCGAGCGAGCCGTCGAGCACGCTCATATTCTGGTCGGCCACGAAGCAGCCGATGCCGGCATCGCGCATCAGCGATTCGACGAAGGAGATGATGACCGCGTCGTTGGTGCGAATGAGCTCTATCATCGGACGAAACTCTCAGTTTGCCGCGTTCATGTAAACGCATGCGAGGCCCGAAACCAGAGAAGCCGCGCCAATTCGCCACTTGCCGTGGCCGCGTTCGCCGCCCTAGAGTCCGTAACGGAACTAAGGGTGCCGTCGCACGCGTTACATCAGACGGGAGAGTTTGTCGTGGGTGTCGTTCTCAACATCGAAAACGGAAAGCGGGAACCCGCCTCCATCAAGGATCTGATCGACCTGACGGCGGCCGACATGGGGCGCGTCAACGATTTGATCCTGTCGAAGGCCGGATCCGATGTCGAGATGATCCCGGAGGTCGCCAACCACTTGATCTCGTCGGGCGGCAAGCGGCTCAGGCCAATGCTGACGCTCGCCGCCGCACAGATGTTCGGCTATGCCGGCGAGGGCCACGTCAAGCTCGCCACATCGGTCGAGTTCATGCACACGGCGACGCTGCTCCACGACGACGTCGTCGACGAGAGCGGCATGCGACGCGGCAAGAAGACGGCCCGCATGATCTGGGGCAACCAGGCTAGCGTGCTGGTCGGCGACTTCCTGCTTGGCCAGGCATTCCGCATGATGGTCGATGTCGGTTCGCTGGAGGCGCTCGACATCCTGTCGAGCGCGGCCTCGATCATCGCCGAGGGCGAGGTCATGCAGCTTGCCGCCGCCAAGAACCTGGAGACCACCGAGGACGAGCATTTCGCCGTCATCAAGGCCAAGACCGCGGCCTTGTTCTCGGCTGCCGCCGAGGTCGGCCCCGTCATCGCCCAGGCGACGCGCAACGACCGCGCCGCCTTGCGCTCCTACGGCATGAATCTCGGGCTCGCCTTCCAGCTGATCGACGATGCGCTGGACTATGGCGGCACCAGCAAGGATCTGGGCAAGAATGTCGGCGACGATTTTCGCGAGGGCAAGGTGACGCTGCCGGTCATTCTCGCCTACCGGCGCGGCAGCAAGGCCGAGCGCACCTTCTGGAAGCGGGCCATCGAGGACAATGTCACCGATGACGCCGGCCTCGAAAAGGCGATCGGGCTGATGACCCACCACGGCGCGATCGCCGACACGATCGGGCGCGCCCGTCATTTCGGCGAGATCGCCCGCGACGCGCTGGCGCCGCTGGAGGCGACGCCGCAGAAATCGGCGCTGATCGACGTCATCGACTTCTGCATCAGCCGGGTGAACTGAGCCGCTGCCTTTCACGCAGCTCTCCTCTGGCTCGTGCTGGGGAGAAATCCGTGAATCCTTCTCCGCCGCCTCGACAAGCTGCCCGGCTGCAAATTATCTATAAAACATGGCAAAGGGCACGGACGACACCATCGCGGTGCGCATCGGCAAGGTTCTGGCGGATCGCATCATCTCGGGCGCGATCGAGCCGGGCGCCCGGTTGCGGCAGGACCATGTCGCCGAGGAGTTTAACACCAGCCATGTGCCCGTGCGCGAGGCCTTTCGCCGCCTCGAGGCGCAAGGCCTCGCCGTCAGCGAACCGCGCCGCGGCGTGCGCGTGGCGGCTTTCGACCTCGGCGAGGTCAAGGAGGTCGCCGAAATGCGGGCGGCGCTCGAAGTGCTGGCGCTGCGCCACGCGGCGCCGCATCTGACCTCCGCTATTCTCGATCGGGCCGAGGAGGCCAGCAAGGCCGGCGACAAATCCCTGGACGTCAGGTCGTGGGAAGAAGCCAACCGCGCCTTTCACCGGTTGATCCTGACGCCATGCGGCATGTCGCGTCTTCTCGCCACCATCGATGACCTGCACGCCGCAAGCGCCCGTTTCCTGTTCGCCGCATGGCGTTCGGAATGGGAGACCCGTACCGACCAGGACCACCGGGCGATATTGGCCGCCTTGCGGCAGGGCAACACCGAATCGGCCGCGGCGACATTGGGGCGGCACGTGCAATGGATTGGCCGCAAGCCGGTCAGGACAGCCTCCGGCACCACGCGAGAGGCCTTCGCGATCGTGGGCTAACCGCCTTGCGCAAGGCATGCCTTGCCATCGTCCGAAAATTGTGGCTTCGATAATAGATCGAAGGCAAAAATTATCTATAATTTTGGATCGACCAAGGGAGCCCCTATGACCGACATCGCGTTCTCGTCCGCAAAACCGTCCTTCAGCCCGCTCCGGCTTCAGGAGCGATCGCTCGGCTGGCAGGCGGGCGCCGTCGTGCTCGGCACCCTGTTCCTGGCGCTGTCCTCCTACATCCAGGTGCCGATGGTGCCGGTTCCGGTGACGATGCAGACCTTTGCCGTGACGCTGGTCGGCGCGCTCTACGGCTGGCGGCTGGGCGCGATCACCATCGCCGCCTGGCTGGCCGAGGGTGCGGTCGGCTTCCCGGTTCTGGCCGGCGGGGCTGCCGGCGTACAACATTTCATTGGCCCGACGGGCGGCTATCTCTTCGCCTTCCCGGTTGTCGGCGCACTGGTCGGCTGGCTGGCGGAGCGCGGCTGGAACGGCGGCAGGGTCGTGCTTGCCTTTGCCGCCATGCTGCTCGGCAACCTGCTGTGCCTAGCCCTTGGCACGGCGTGGCTCGCCGTCATCATCGGCGCCGAGAAGGCTGTTGCCTTCGGCTTCCTGCCGTTTGTCCTCGGTGGCCTGCTCAAGTCGGCGCTTGGCGCCGCCACGCTGATGGCGCTCCCGCGCGGCAAGGCGAAATAGCGCCAGCCGTGACGATAAGGCTGCGCGCTCATCACCTCCTTTGCCTGCTCACCTATGTGGGCAAGGGATACAGCCCCGCATTCACGGCCAACTACGACGGTATCGCGCAGCGCCTTGGCCGGGGCGAGGACATACTGGTCGTGTCCGGCCCGGACGACATCTGCGCACCGTTGCTGGATGAACAGGAGTCACATTGCCTGCGGGACAGCGCCGCCGAGCGGGACCGGCTTGCCGCCCACGATGCCGGCGCCTTGCTCGGGCGACCAATCCGGGCCGGTGCGCGCCTCGATCCCGGTGCGGACATGCTGGCGCGGATGCGGCAGGCCTTCTCGGCCGGCCTCACGCGCGAGGCCTGCCGAGGCTGTGAATGGAGCGGCCTGTGCAGCGCGGTGGCGTCAGGCGGATATCAGGGCGCGCGCCTGCGGCCCTCCGGTCTTCCGGGCACTCCTGACGCCGATGCGCCGGTTTCGGGCTGAAAGCCGTTCTTTGCCGGCATGGTTTGTTAATCGGGTGACCCGATTGTGAATTCGAGGCGGATTGAAGCGTGACCCCAAAAAGGCCATGCTTTTCTCCGAAAGATCGAATCTACGTCGATCCCGCTGACGCGGAGATGGCGCCTGGCTGAAAGGGATACGATGCAGCAGGGACGTGTGCGCTGGCTGACAAGGCTGGCACTTGTGACGGGCATGGCGATTTCGGCGCTGCCGGCCTATGCCAAGCAGACCACCGAACCGGTGAAGATCACATCTTTCTCGGGAGCCTATCTGGCTGCCCGGATCGCCGAGGGTGACAACGACCTGGATAATGCCATTGCCTACTACAAGCAGGCCCTGGCCTTCGATCCAAGCGATACGGGCCTGCAGCAGAGCCTGATGCTGTCGCTGATCGCGCAAGGCCGCTTCGACGAATCCCTTGTCTATGCCGACAAGCTCAAGGAAGTTCCCGACGTCGAACGGTTCTCGCGCCTGGCGCTGGCGGTCGATTCCTTCCACAAGAAGGATTTTTCCAAGGCGCAGTATTGGTTGAAGCTGTCGCTGGAATCCGATCTCGACCGGCTGATCTCCGGCGTCATGTCCGGCTGGGCCCAAGAGGGCGCCGGCGACCCCAGCGAGGCGATGGCATCCATCGACAAGCTGCAGGGCCCGGACTGGTTCGGCCTGTTCAAATCCTTCCACCGCGCGCTGATCGCCGACGTGTCCAACATGCCTGAGAAGGCCGACGCGATCTATGCCGCGACCATGCAGGACACCGCCGCCGGCAGCGCGGCTCCCGAAACATGGATGCGCAATGCGCAGGCCTATGCCTCGTTCCTGGCCCGCAAGGGCGACACGGCCAAGGCGGTATCGGTGCTCGACCAGGCCGAGGCGTTTTCGCCGGGCAAGCTGGAAATTGTCGCCTTGCGCGACAGGATCAGCAAGGGCGACAAGATCCCGCCCTTCATAGCCGGCCCATCCGACGGCGCCTCCGAGATATTGCTCGATCTGGCAACCGCGCTCAATCGCGGCGGCGGTGAGCCTTTCGTCAGGCTCTATCTGCAATATGCGCTGGCGCTGAAACCCGACAGCGATGCCGCCCTGGTGCAGCTTGCCGCCGTTTCCGAACAGCTGAAGGACGGCGAGGGGGCCATCGCGCTCTACCGACGGATACCGGATACCTCGCCGCTGAAGGAGCTTTCGGACTTACAGCTTGGCCTCAACCTGGCCGATCTCGATCGCCATGACGAGGCGATCACGCATCTGAAGGCCTTCGTCGATAAGCACCCCAACGACATGCGCGCCTATCTGGCGCTTGGAGGGGTCTATTCGTCGAAGGAGGATTTCCGTTCCGCCGCCAATCTCTACGACAAGGCCGTCGAGGCGCTGAAGACGCCGACCGCCGCCAACTGGAATATCTTCTACCAGCGCGGCATCGCCTATGAGCGGCTGAAGGAATGGCCGAAAGCCGAGCCGAATTTCCGCAAGGCGTTGGAATTGCAGCCCGACCAGCCGCAGGTGCTGAACTATCTCGGCTATTCCTGGGTCGACATGAATATGAACCTGAAAGAAGGCCTGGCGATGATACAGAAGGCCGTCGATCTCAGGCCGAGCGACGGTTACATCGTCGACTCGCTGGGCTGGGCCTATTTCCGCCTCGGCAGGTACGATGACGCGGTGCGCGAAATGGAACGCGCGGTGTCGCTGAAGCCGGAAGATCCGGTGCTGAACGACCATCTCGGCGACGCCTATTGGCGCGTCGGCCGCAAGCTGGAAGCCACCTTCCAGTGGAACCAGGCGCGCGACCTGAAGCCGGATCCCGACGTGCTTGCCGCCTTGCAGCAGAAGCTGATGAAGGGACTGCCGCCGATCGAGTCCAACACGGCGCAGGAAACCCCCAAGGTCAAGCCGGCGCCGGCCGCGCCGAAGGGCTAAGATGAAATGATCTTGCTCGCGAACGGGGCCCTTGTCGGGCCCCGTTTTCGTTGGCAGCCATGTCAGAACAGCTTGCGGTAGACGACGAAGCCCGAGCGTTCGCCGATCCTGTCGTAGAGCTTCATGGCGGTGTGATTGGTCTCGTGCGTCAGCCAGTACACCCGGCCCGAGCCGGCCGCCTGCGCCCGCTCGTAGACGCCCTCGATGAGAGCCCGGCCGATGCCCTTGCCGCGCAAGGTCTCGTCGGTGAAAAGATCCTGCAGGTAGCAGTTTGGCGCGATCGCCGTGGTGCTGCGGTGGAAGAGGTAGTGCACGAGGCCGACGAGCCGTCCTTCACTTTCGGCAACCAGCGCATGCACCGGCTCATAGGCGTCGAAGAAGCGCGACCATGTCATGGCGGTGATCTCGCCTGCCAGCGCCGTCTCGCCCGAGCGCCCGTAAAACGCGTTGTAGCCGTCCCACAGCGGCAGCCATTGCGCGAAATCCTGGCGCGTGACCGGGCGGACGGTGATGGAGTTGGGCATGGCTGACCTGTTGTCTGGCGAGACGGAGTTGTGAGCGTTCACCAGAAGGCACGTGCTCATCGCCGGCAATGGGCCAGCCGCTCGCAAAGCTTTCGACATGCCTCGCGACGCCCGCGCCTTGCTTGACGCTTCGCCGCCGTGTCTCTAGGACGGGGCCGCAAGTCAGCCCTTGCAGCCGAGGCCACCGTGACGATTGAAATCCCCGCCCATATGCATCCCAGCCGCTCCTTTCAGGGGCTGATCCTGACTCTGCACAATTACTGGGCGAACTATGGCTGCGTCATCCTCCAGCCCTACGACATGGAGGTCGGTGCCGGCACCTTCCATCCGGCCACGACGCTGCGGGCGCTTGGACCGAGGCGCTGGAACGCCGCCTACGTCCAGCCTTCGCGCCGCCCCAAGGACGGCCGCTACGGCGAGAATCCGAACCGGCTGCAGCACTACTACCAGTATCAGGTGATCCTGAAGCCCAATCCGCCCAACTTGCAGGAGCTCTATCTCGGCTCTTTGGCGGCGATCGGCGTCGACCCGCTGCTGCATGACATCCGCTTTGTCGAAGACGATTGGGAAAGCCCGACGCTGGGCGCCTGGGGCCTTGGCTGGGAATGCTGGTGCGACGGCATGGAGGTGTCGCAATTCACCTACTTCCAGCAGGTCTGCGGCATCGAATGCGCACCGGTTGCCGGCGAACTCACTTATGGCCTGGAACGATTGGCCATGTATGTGCAGGGCGTCGACAATGTCTACGACCTCAATTTCAACGGCCGCGACGGCGCCGACACGGTCACCTATGGCGATGTCTTCCTGCAGGCCGAGCAGGAATATTCGCGTCACAATTTCGAATACGCCGACACGACGATGCTGCTGCGCCACTTCGACGATGCCGAGGCCGAATGCAAGGCACTGCTCGATGCCGGTGCGCCCGCATCGAACGACAGTCTGCCTGTGCACCGCATGGTGTTTCCCGCCTACGACCAGTGCATCAAGGCCAGTCACGTCTTCAACCTGCTCGACGCGCGCGGCGTGATCTCCGTCACCGAGCGGCAGAGCTACATCCTGCGCGTGCGCAATCTGGCGAAAGCCTGTGGCGAGGCGTTCTTGAAGACGCAGGCCGGCGGATTGGCGGCCTGATCTCAGGCACCCTCCCTCATCAAATCGAGGGAAGCGTTGATCGGCGATAGAATCTGGCCGCTCGGGCCGGCTATTATGCGCAATGCTTGGCGCACGCCCGGCATCGAGAAGGCGCCATGGGCCTGAGCGGTGAAGCAAGCGCTGAGCGCCAGGATTTGCAAAAGTCTGGATGCCGTTTTCATGGTCGTTCAGCCAATAGCTCTCTGCCTGAGCGTGGGTCGCTTCAGCGCTGCGTTCGGTTCATGGAAATCTTTGATCCAAGGACGGGTGGGATCATCCCGTCCCGACAGGACGCCCAAAATTTCTGGAAAGGGTGACAGCGGCCAGCCGAGTTGCTATGGCCTCTTTACCTCCCCCTGGATGGGGGAGGTCGCCGCGAAGCGGCGGGTGGGGGTGACAGCGCGACTTCTCATGCCGAAACTCGATCGGTTCAAACTGCGGTCGGTGCAACGGCTTCGTGCGGCGATGACCGACGAAGAACGCATCTTGTGGCGGCACCTATGGCGCATCCCGGTGGAAAGGCACTCATTTCGCAAGCAGGCGTCGGTCGGTATTTACTTCCCTGATTTCATCTCGCACCGCCTGAAGCTGATCGTCGAGGTGGACGGCGCTCACCACAGTTTCGATCGTCAGCAACGACACGACGAAATTCGGACAAAATGGTTCGAAAGTCAGGGCTATCGTGTCATCCGTTTCTGGAACCACGAAATCAAAAACGAACTGGATTCCGTGCTCGATACGATCTATGCGGCGGTGGAAGAACGAAAATCAGACCTTCGCCCGTCAGACGCCGAAGGCGCTTGAGATTGAGACGCCGCCACCCCACCCCGGCGCTGACGCGCCGACCCTCCCCATCGAGGGGAGGGTGAGGAGCTATCCATGCCTGACCTGCTTCTAGAACTTCGCTCCGAGGAAATCCCGGCCCAGCCGCGCGCCCGCAGCGCCGGAGGCACGAGGACGCGCGAACAGGAAAATGGCATGCGGGCGGAGACACTCTGATGCCGGATCTTTTGCTCGAACTTCGCTCCGAGGAAATCCCGGCCCGCATGCAGCGCAAGGCGGCTGGCGATCTGAGGAAGATGCTGACCGACGGCCTGGTCGAGGCAGGGCTGACCTACGAGGCGGCGCGCGAGTACTGGACACCGCGGCGACTGGCGCTCGACATCAGGGGCCTGACCGCGCGCTCGAAGGACATCAGCGAGGAGATCAAGGGGCCGTCGACGACGGCGCCGGAACAGGCGGTCCAGGGCTTCCTGCGCAAGGCCGGGCTTTCCTCGGTCGCCGAGGCACACGTCCATTCCGACCCGAAGAAAGGCGATTTCTACGTCGCCCATGTCTCGAAGCCGGGCAGGGCGGCGGAAGAGATCATCGCCGGGCTGGTGCCTGACATCATCCGCAATTTCCCGTGGCCGAAATCGATGCGTTGGGGGCCGGCCTCGGCCAAGCCCGGCTCGCTGCGCTGGGTACGGCCGCTGCAATCGATCCTGTGCACCTTCGGTCCGGAAACCGAGGAGCCGGTCGTGGTCGATTTCGAGATCGACGGCATCCGTTCGGGCAATGTCACTTACGGCCACCGCTTTCACGCGCCCGGCGAAATCACCGTGCGCCGCTTCGACGATTATGTAAGCAAGCTGGAAGCGGCCAAGGTCGTGCTCGACGCCGACCGGCGCAAGGAGATCATCCTTGCCGATGCCCGCAACCTCGCTTTCGCCAACGGGCTGGATCTGGTCGAGGACGAGGGGCTTTTGGAAGAGGTGTCCGGGCTGGTGGAATGGCCCGTGGTGCTGATGGGCGCGTTCGAAGACGCTTTCCTGGCCATTCCGGCCGAGGTGATCCGGCTGACCATCCGCGCCAACCAGAAGTGCTTTGTGACATCGCGCCCAATCTCCCCCCTCGAGGGGGAGATGTCGGCGAAGCCGACAGAGGGGGTCGGCACGACGGGACGCGACTCCCTTTCGCACACAGAGGACGCTGGCGCTCCACGTGAGACGACCCCCTCTGCCCTGCCGGGCATCTCCCCCTCAAGGGGGGAGATCAGCGAACTTTCCAACCGCTTCATCCTCACCGCCAATATCGAGGCTAGTGACGGCGGCAAGGAGATCGCCCACGGCAACGGCAAGGTGGTGCGCGCGCGCCTCTCCGACGCGCTCTATTTCTGGACGACCGACCAGGGCGATCTGCCTGATCTCGCCGAGCTCGAGGGGTCGGCGAAAAAGTTCGGGCTTGACCTGAAGAAGCCTCTCGACCAGCGCATCGCGCGCCTCGACCACCTCAATGTGACCTTCCATGCCAAGCTTGGCACGCAGGGCGCGCGCGTGGAGCGGATCAGGCGATCGGCGCAGGAACTGGCGCCGACCGTCGGCGCCGATCCCGCGCTCGCCGCTCGCGCCGCGGTTCTCGCCAAGGCCGATCTGACCACCGAAGTCGTCGGCGAGTTCCCGGAATTGCAGGGCGCCATGGGCCGCAAATACGCGCTGCTCCAGCGTGAGCATCCGTCCGTGGCGGCAGCCATCGAAGAGCACTACAAACCGCAGGGGCCGTCCGATTACGTGCCGAGCGATCCGGTGTCGATCGCCGTCGCGCTCGCCGACAAGCTGGACACGCTTGTCGGCTTCTGGGCCATCGATGAAAAACCGACCGGCTCGAAGGATCCTTACGCGCTGCGTCGCGCTGCGCTCGGCGTGGTGAGGATTTTGGTCGAGAACCGCATTCGACTGGGGCTGACGATGATCTTCGGCAGCGCTTCCACGAACTACACGGTTGGCAACATAGATCAGGTCCGAGACCTTCTCGCCTTCTTCCACGACCGCCTGAAAGTCTACCTGCGCGATCAGGGCGCTCGCCACGACCTGATCGACGCTGTCATCACGCCGCAGTCGGATGACCTGCTGCAGATCGTACGCCGCGTCGAGGCGCTCGGCACTTTCCTCGACACCGAGAACGGCAAGAACCTGCTTGCCGGCACCAAGCGCGCGGCCAATATTTTGGCTGCCGAGGAGAAGAAGAAAACGGCGATCGCCGAAACCGTCGAGCCCGCGCTGTTCCGCGAGGATGCCGAGAAATCGCTGTTCGCGGCGGTGAATCAGGCCGAGAAGCAAGCCGGCGAAGCGATTCAAAACGAAGACTTTTCCGCCGCCATGCTGGCGCTTAGCGTTTTGCGCGAACCGGTTGATTCATTCTTTGAACGCGTTCTCGTGAATGATGAGGATCAGGCCGTGCGCGCCAATCGATTGGCGCTGCTCGCCCGCATCCGCGCGGCCACCGACCAGGTCGCGGATTTCTCCAAGATCGCGGGCTAGAGGACTTCAGGCGGCGACGCTCGTCCACGGCGGCAAAAGCGGCCTGTCCGGCAATGGTGCCGGACGCCGGATCGACGTCAAGACAGCCGCTACTTGAGTTTGCCGACCCCAGGGACGGGCTGCTGCGCTGCCGCCGCCGGCGCGGCTGCCGGTGATGTCGCCGGGGTCTTCTGCCCATTCGCCGCCGGTGCCGCCGAAGCGGTGGCGGTTGCAGGGGCAGTGGCCGGCGCCTTGGCCTGCGTGGGCGTCGAGAAGGCGCTGCCGACGATACCGCCGCGAATGATCATCGGGTTTTGCAGGAAGCCGTGCCGCGCCTCAGGCGCGTTCGGGATCGCCGCCACCTTTTCATAGGTGACGTCAGGGTCGCCGAGTGCGGTGACCGACCGCGTATCGCCTGCCTGGGCAGCGTCGGCTGCCTCCAGCGTGACAATGGACGGCGTTGCGGACGGCGCTCCGGGAAAGACCAGTGACGAGGCCTGGGCCCCGCCGGCCATCGCCGCCAGAGTGACACCCAGCGTTCCCCAAATACGCACAGACACGATGAAAGCTCCCCATTACCCGGAAGCCCCACGATAGCGGGTCGGAATTGATGCCGGCTTTCGCGGAACCGTAGCATTTTAGGGATTGTTAAATCGCCAAGGGCCGGGCTTGCCCCTTGGACGCCATCGTACTACGCAGCCGACATTCGTGAGGTGACCAGAGTGGCTGAAATTCTTGCCGTCGGCGAGGCGATGGAACGGGCATTGGCGCTGCTTGAAAGCGGCGAGGTGGTCGCCATTCCGACCGAGACCGTCTATGGGCTCGCCGGCGACGCCACCAACGGCATCGGCGTGGCGCGCATCTTCGAGGCCAAGGGGCGGCCGCGCTTCAACCCTCTGATCGCCCATATCGCCGATATGGCGATGGCCGAGCGCATTGCTTTGTTCGATCCGCTGTCGAGGAAATTGGCGCTTGCGTTCTGGCCGGGTCCTTTGACGCTGGTGCTGCCGCAGCGGCCCGGCAACGGCATTCATCCGCTGGTCAGCGCCGGGCTCGACACGATCGCCTTGCGCATGCCGAGGGGCTTTGGCGGCGACCTGATTGCAAGGCTTGGCCGGCCGCTTGCGGCTCCCAGCGCCAATTCCTCCGGCAGGATCAGCGCGACGACGGCGCAGGCCGTGGCGGCTGATCTCGGCGCACGCATAAAGCTGGTCGTCGATGGCGGCGCGACGCCGGTCGGGCTGGAATCGACCATCGTCAAGGCCGAAGAGGGAAAATTGCGTCTGCTGAGGCCCGGCGGCATTGCCGCCCAGGAAATCGAGGCGGTCGTCGGCATGGACCTGTTGCGCGGCGCCAACGCCGGTGTCGAGGCGCCGGGCATGCTTGCCTCGCACTATGCGCCTGACGCCGCGGTGCGGCTCAACGCCGGGACCGTCGGCGAAGGCGAGGCGCTGCTGGCCTTCGGCAAACGTCGCGCCGAAGGCTGGCAAAAGGCGGCCGCCTGCCTCAATCTGTCCGAGGCCGGTGACCTGCGCGAAGCGGCGAGCAATCTTTTCGCCTACATGCAGCAACTCGATCGCAGCGGCGCGCGGACCATCGCCGTGGAACCCGTTCCCTTCGACGGGCTCGGCGAAGCGATCAACGATCGGCTTTCACGGGCCGCCGCGCCGCGTGACAATAGCTTGCCGCCAACCTAGTTTCGCGCACATGACCGACATCGCCGAGATTCCCGACACCGCTCTCATCGACCGCTTCGCGGCGATCGTAGGCGAAAAATACGCGTTGCGCGACCAGCGCGATATAGCACCCTACATCACCGAACGGCGCGGGCTATGGCATGGCGCGACATCGCTCGTGCTGCGGCCAGGCAGCGTCGAGGAGGTCAGCCGGATCCTGCGGCTGGCGACCGAGACGGCAACGCCAATCGTGCCGCAAAGCGGCAATACCGGGTTGGTCGGCGCCCAGGTGCCGGACAGGTCCGGCCGCGAAATCGTGCTGTCCCTGTCGCGGCTGAACCGCATCCGCGAGATCGATGCCTTGTCCAACACCGTGACGGCGGAGGCCGGCGTCATCTTGCAGACGTTGCAGGAAGCGGCCGATGCCGCCGACCGGCTGTTTCCACTGTCGCTGGCCGCGCAGGGCTCCTGCCAGATCGGCGGTAACCTTTCCTCCAATGCAGGCGGCACCGGCGTGCTGGCCTATGGCAATGCGCGCGAGCTTTGCCTGGGCGTCGAGGTGGTGCTGCCGACGGGCGAGGTGTTCGACGATCTGCGCAAGCTGAAGAAGGACAATACCGGCTACGACCTCAAGAATCTGTTCGTCGGCGCCGAAGGCACGCTCGGCATCATCACCGCCGCCGTGCTGAAACTGTTCCCGAAGCCGAAAGGTCGCGAGGTTGCGTTCGTCGGCCTGCCGTCGGCCGAGGCGGCGCTGTCGCTGTTCAGCCTGGCGACGGACCGCGCCGGCGCCGCGCTCACCGCCTTCGAGCTGATCGGCAAGCGGCCCTACGATTTTACGCTGGCGCATGCCCAGGGCGTGGTGCGGCCGCTGGCGCAGGATTGGCCGTGGTATGTGCTGATGCAGATCTCGTCCGGCCGTTCGCCGGAGGATGCCAGGGCCCTGATCGAGGACGTGCTCGGGGCCGGGCTGGAACAGGAAATCGTCGGCGATGCGGTGATCGCGGCCAGCCTCGCCCAGGGCGATGCCTTCTGGAATTTCCGCGAGGTGTTGCCCGATGCGCAGAAGCCCGAGGGCGCCTCGATCAAGCATGACATTTCGGTGCCGGTGGCATCGATCCCACGTTTCATCGAAGAGGCCGCCGGCGCGGTGGCTTCGGTCAGCCCCGGAGCGCGCGTGGTCTGCTTCGGCCATATGGGCGACGGCAATCTCCACTATAACATCTCGCGGCCAGTCGACGGCGACGACCAGGCGTTCCTCGATCTCTACCACCCCATGAACAAGGCCGTGCACGACGTCGTGCGCTCCTTCCACGGCTCGATCTCGGCCGAGCACGGCATCGGCCAGTTGAAGCGGGACGAACTGATCGCCACCGCCCCGCCGATGGCGATAGACCTGATGCGCAGGGTCAAGCAGGCCTTCGACCCGGCCGGCATCATGAATCCTGGTAAGGTTATCTGATCCTTTCGGATTCAAGCGCTCGGTCGCATTCCGATAACCATCCCCGTGATCAGCAAAATTTAACCGACTTTCTTAAGCGCGGCGGTAAGGAGGCCGCGCTACTGTTTCCCCATAACGAGGCCGGGAAAACTGGCCCGGAGAGAACCGGACACCGGCTCTCAGGAGAAACAGGAAGGCATTCAATGAACACTGGACTGAAGCCAGTCTGGGCGGGACGCAACATGCGCCTCGACCCATTCCGCCTGCCGCAGGTGGTAAGCTACGCCACGCGCGACGACTATGGCGACGTGACCTTCACCATCGACCACCGTGGCGCCGTGATCCGCCGCCTGCTCGAGATGAGCGGCGTACCGGCGATCATCGCTCTGCCCGCCAATGCGTTCCGCGGCGTTGCCGCCCGCGCGATGGAGGACCCGGAAGGTAACGTCACGGTGACTTTGGAACTCCTGCACAATGATCCGATGCTGTCGGTGCCGCTGCTGGTGGCCGACGATCTCGACGACGTCGCCGCCGACTGGCGCGCCTGGGCCGACGCCTATCGCCTGCCGATGCTGTTGATCGAATCGGACGGCATCGCCCGCACGCTGGAGGAATCGCTCGGCGCGGCCATCAAGACGCTGCCGCCGCAGGATCGCCGCAAGGGCCGCGTTTCGACCATGCGCCGCCCGCGCTTCCTCGCCCGCCGCAGGGCGGGTGACCTCGGTCTCAGGCTAGTGATCGGCGGCGAGGAGATCATCGCGCGCGAATAGGCTGAAATTCTGTCTGGAAGGCTGGCGCCGGCTGCCGCCACCTTCTCTCCGTAAACGGGGAGAAGGGAAAGAAAACTATACCAGCGGCTTCAGCGCCACCCACAGCGCGCCGCCGATGAGGCCGAGGAAGATCAGCCAGCCGACCTGGTTGTTCGACCTGAACAGCCGCAGGCATTGATCCGGATTGTCGATATCCAGCACCAGGATCTGCCGCGCCATGTGGGCGCCGGCGGCGATAAGTCCGGCCAGAGCCACGACAGGGGCCTGCGCCGAAGCGAAGGCGATGGCGAAGCAGACAAGCGCGCCGCCATAAAGCCCGACCAGCCACGATTTGGTATTGTCGCCGAACAGGCGCGCGGTCGAGCGTACGCCGACGATGGCGTCGTCTTCCTTGTCCTGGTGCGCATAGATCGTGTCGTAGCCGATCACCCACAGGATCGAGCCGAGATAGAGCATGACGGCCGGCCCGTCCAGGTCGCCGAACTCAACCGCCCATCCCATCAGCGCGCCCCAGGAAAAGGCAAGGCCAAGAACCAGTTGAGGCCAGTTGGTGATCCGTTTCATGAATGGATAGATGGCGACGATGGCCAGCGAACAGGCGCCGAGCAGGACGGCGAAGCTGTTGAACTGCAAGAGCACGGCAAGTCCGACCAGTGCCTGCAGGATGACAAACAGCCATGCCCCCCGCCGCGTGACCTTGCCCGACGGAAGCGGCCGCGAGCGCGTGCGCTCGACCTGATTGTCGATGTCCTCGTCGGCCAGATCATTATAGGTGCAACCGGCGCCGCGCATGGCGATGGCGCCGGCCAGGAACAGCACGAGATACAAGGGCGCCGGCAGCAGCGAAGGCAGCGGATCGCCCGGGCGCGGATAGGCGCTGGCCGCGAGAGCCGCGGACCACCAGCACGGCCACAGAAGCAACTGCCAGCCGATCGGCCTGTCCCATCGGGCAAGCTGCGCATAGGGCCATATCGGCCGCGGCAGCACGCGGTACACCCAATGGCCGTTCGGCGCGTCGGCGACGCGGCCCTGGGCTGCTTTCGACTGAACCGTTTCCATGAACGATGGAGTGGCAGCAGCCGCGCAAACCGTCAAGCGGCGAGCAGGGCAGTGGCATTCGTCAGCGCTTCAGGAGGCGAAGATGTCGCGGGCGGAGAACCAGCTCTTTGCCACGTCGACGAAGGCCAGCACGGCATTGGGCAGGCGCTGGTGCGTGTCATGGGTGAGGATGATGCGCTGCATGGGCAGCGGATCGGAAAGCGGCTTGCAGACGAGAGGCAAGCCGTCATAGCTGCGGTCGCCATGCGGCCTCGTGTAACTGACGGCGACGCCGAAGCCGTTGGCCACCATGCTGCGCTGGAGTTCGAACGAGCTTGTCTGCCTGTCGGCGACCGGCGACAGGCCACGGCTGCGGAACAGGTCCAGCATGTGCTGCCAGCTATGCGGCTGGTCCGTCGTGATCAGCGGATAGGCGGCCAGATCGGCCAGGCTGACATCGGGACGATCCGCCAGCGCGTGTCCAGCCGGCAAAAGCGCGTGCGGCCTGAGCTCATGCAGCAGGATGCGGGCGAAATGCGAAGGCAGCCCAAGATCATAGGTGAGCCCGAGGTCGACGGCGGCATCGCCGAGGCGCCGCCCGAGCGTCTCGAAGGTCTCGTCGCGCACGATCACTGCAACCTCAGGATGGCGTTCCGAGAAGGCGCGGATCAGGGCCGGCGCGAAATAAGGCGCCAGATCTTCGAAGCATCCGAGCACCAGTTCGCCCCCGAGCGCCGACTTGCGCGAGCCGAGACCGATGAGCTCGTCCGTCTCGGCAAGGACCTGTTTCGCCTTGGCCACCACGGCGCGGCCGAAGGATGTCAGCGAAACGCCGCTTCCGCGCTGGCGCACGAAGAGTTTCTGGCCGAAATCCTGTTCGACCGCGTCGATCGCCACCGAAATGGACGGCTGTGAAACGTTCAACGCCCTAGCCGCGCCGGTAACGCTGCCATGGCGAGCGACGGCAACCAGATAGCGCAATTGCGTGAGGGTAGGGCCCATAGAGTATAACTATATGACGGATCAGAAGTTATTATTTTACTAAATGAAAGAGAGTTGCGATAGTGGCATCGATCCCTGAAAGGAGAATGCCATGGCTTCCCAGACCGCACCTCGCGCGATCGACACAGGCTTGATCGATGCGCGGACAATAGCGGATTACCAGTGCGACGGCGCTGTCTGCATCCGCGGCGCTTTCAAGGACTGGGTCGAAACGATCGCCGCCGGCATCGAGCGCAACATGCAAAACCGCAGCGCCACCGCCTCGGACATCGCCAACGGCCGCGGCAGCTTCTTCGACGATTACTGCAACTGGGAACGCATTCCCGAATTCGTCAAGCTGGTCCGCGAATCGCCGGCGGCCGAACTGGCGGCCGCGGTGATGCGGTCGCGCACGGCGCAGTTCTTCCACGATCATGTCCTTGTCAAGGAACCGGGCACCCAGAAGCCGACGCCCTGGCATCAGGATATCCCTTACTACTTCGTCGACGGCCGGCAGACGGTGAGCTTCTGGATCCCTATCGACCCTGTAAAGGAGGCAACGCTGCGGCTGATTGCCGGCTCGCACAAATGGGACAAGATGATCCTGCCGGTGCGTTGGCTCGACGACAGCAATTTCTATGCCGACGAGGGCGACTACCTGCCGGTGCCGGATCCAGACACGGACCCCTCGCTGGAGGTGCTTGAATGGGAAATGGAGCCGGGCGATGCTATCCTGTTCGATTTCAGGACCGCGCATGGCGCGCGCGGCAACCTGACCGCGGCGCGGCGGCGTGCGCTATCGCTGCGCTGGGTTGGTGACGACGCCCGTTATGTCGAACGGCCGGGGCGCACCTCCCCGCCCTATCATGGCCATGGCATGCAGTCGGGGCAGAAGCTGCGCGAAGACTGGTTCCCGATCGTTTTCCAGAGCTGAAGCGCTTGCCAGAAAATCGGCGACGGTCTCCGCCGCCGATTCTTGGGCAGGGGTAACGTTCCCGTGCGCAATTTCGACCAAAGCGCCCGGATGCCTTGACCCGTCGTCCAGAGAGCAATAGCGGGTTCTCTGGAAGATTACAGGCATCAAGAGGTGGCCATGAACGTTCTTCTTCTCGGCTCCGGCGGCCGCGAACATGCGCTCGCCTGGAAGATCGCCGCGTCGCCCTTGCTGACCAAGCTTTATGCTGCGCCCGGCAATCCTGGCATCGGCCGCGAGGCGGAGCTGATCAAGCTCGACATCGCCGATCATTCCGCTGTCGCCGCCTTCTGCAAGGACAAGCAGGTCGACCTCGTCGTGGTTGGGCCGGAAGGGCCGCTGGTCGCCGGCATCGCCGACGATCTGCGCGGCTGGGGCATCCGCGTCTTTGGCCCGTCGCGTGCGGCGGCGCGGCTCGAAGGATCGAAGGGCTTCACCAAGGATCTCTGCGCCAGATATGACATCCCCACCGCCACCTATGGCCGTTTCTCAGACCTGGCATCGGCCAAGGCCTATGTCGAGAAGATGGGCACGCCGATCGTCATCAAGGCCGACGGCCTTGCCGCGGGCAAGGGCGTCACTGTCGCAATGACGATGGATGAGGCGCTGGCCGCGCTCGACGCCTGTTTCGACGGTTCTTTCGGCACCGCCGGTGCGGAAGTCGTGGTCGAGGAGTTTCTGACCGGCGAGGAGGCCAGCTTCTTCTGCCTGTGCGACGGCACTACAGCACTGCCCTTCGGCACCGCGCAGGATCACAAGCGCGTCGGCGATGGCGATGTCGGCCCCAACACAGGCGGCATGGGCGCCTATTCGCCGGCCCCGGTGATGACGCCCCAGATGGTGGAGCGCACCATGCGCGAGATCGTCGAACCGACCATGCGCGGCATGGCTGCAACAGGTGCACCGTTCGCCGGCATTCTCTTCGCCGGGCTGATGATTACGGACAAAGGGCCGAAGCTGATCGAATACAACACCCGCTTCGGCGACCCCGAATGCCAGGTGCTGATGATGCGGCTGAAGGACGACCTGCTGGTGCTGCTCAATGCCGCCGTCGATGGCCAACTCGCGCACATGTCGGCGCGCTGGAGCGACGAGGCGGCACTGACCGTCGTCATGGCCGCGAGAGGCTATCCCGGCACGCCCGAAAAAGGCTCGGTCATTCGCGGGCTCGATGAGGCTGCCAGCGAAGGCGCCCAGATTTTCCATGCCGGCACCGCCATCAATGGCGGTGCGCTGGTCGCCAATGGCGGTCGCGTCTTGAACGTCACCGCGGTCGGCGCGACTGTCGGCGAGGCGCAGGAGAAGGCCTATGCCGCGCTCGACCGTATCGACTGGCCGCAGGGCTTCTGCCGCCGCGACATTGGCTGGCAGGCCGTGGCGCGCGAAGCGGCAGGAGCAAGCTGACCGCAAGCATCCGGTCGCACAAATTCAGCGTTTGCCGCGGTCGGGTTCGGTAGAAGCGGTGCTCACCGGGTCCGCCGCCGCAGCGAAGGCGGCGTCGAGTTGCGCTGGGGTACGCTGCCCGGTGCGCTTCCAGGAGACATATTGGACGATGCCGAAGATCGGCCGCCGCGGCACCGTCTTCACGACAGGCATGCGGAACCCGTCGCGGAATTTCGACCAGCGCGAACCAAGCACCGCGACCATTTCCCCGAAACTCGGTGGCGTCGCCACATCGGCGTAGATGAGAGTGGTCTTGCCGGCCAAAGCGGCTTCGCGCGAGAGCGGCACCGGTACGCTGGCGAGATAATCCGCCGGCACGTCGATCACCCCGCCGAACGGCCATTGCTGGCGCAGCGTGGCGGCATCTGTCGGCGCGACGTTGACGTCGATGTCGTCCGGCGTCCCGGCTACCCTGTAGGGGCAACGGAAGCGGCCGCAATTGGCCTGGGCCGAAAACTGCCAGAGCGCATAGCCTTGCCAGTTGCCGATGGGAAAATGCACGTCGATGTCAGGCTTGTAGCGCGCGTACCAGAGCGGCAGCCGCGACAGCAGCCGGTATTTGTAGCTGTTGTCGGCGATATACTGGGCGGTCTTGCCATTGGTGTAGAGTACCGGGAAGCGGCCGATGCGCCGATGCACCTGGCGCACGAACGCCTCGGCGTCGTCGAGCGACATCCATTGCGCGGGATCAATGCCTTCGATGTCGAGGGCCATGAGGTCGTCCGGCGCGGGATCGGCGAAATCGAGGAAATTATTGGCCTGCTCGACCGGATTGCCGGGGCGGGCGAGGTGATAGGCGCCCCATTTCAGGCCGAGGGCCTTGGCGACCACCTTGCGCGTCTGGAACAGTTCGCGCGTCACCGCATGGCGTTTCCACAGTGCCTTGCAGAGTTTGACCTCGGTATCGTCTCCGGAGCAGGAATAGGGCGGCGACATGCCGTCGGAGGCTTTGTTGATGAAGCCGACGACGCGCTTGTCCGTGGCAAGCTGCGCCCAGTCGATGGAATTGTATTCGTAGGCATCGACGACAAGCGCCCGGTCGGCACTTTTCCACGGCTCGGAGAAATCCGAGGCCCTTGCCGCCGTTGTCAGCGCCATCATCGCCGCGAGAGCGATCGCTGGGCGGCGAAGAAGATGCGCCGTTCTCTTCAAACAGGAATCCCCGTTGATCAAAGGCAAATCCTGGACCGCTATGGTTAAGGATTCGCTTTCAAGGCAATGCGGTCCGTCAGCCGAACAGCTTCAAATGCCGTCGCTACTGATAGGAACAGCGACAACCGCCGGTCTTGAAATGGCCTGAAACCATATTTGCAATAGAAGGCGGCGGCCATGTCGTCCTTTGCGTCGACGATCAGTGCGAAGGAAGCAGGAGCAGCTTGGGCGCAGCGCCGAAGTGCATCCACGATCAGTATCGATCCTACTCTTTTTCCCTGATATCGGGTATCGACTGCCAACCTTCCGATCAATATGGCGGGCAGGACCGGGTAACGCGGTAGGCGTCTTGTCAGGTCTTCCGGCAGAGAAGTGATGGGCACATTTGACGCTGCAAAGTGTAGTATCCGGCAATGAGATCGACATCACGGTCCGCGGCGACAAAGCAGTTGCTAACTCGGCGTTTGACGTCCTGGCTTGCCAACTCGTGTAGACGTTGGCCGAGTGCCAGCACGCCACAGCTGAATGTCTTACGATCATACGATCCGCCCAGCGGCTCGATGATCAAGCCTAGACTCACCGGGATTCGACGACAACTCGCTTGTAGGCGTCGGCGGCTTTGCGCAGCGCTTCATTAGGTTCGGGCGGATTGAGAATGGCCTCTACCAGAGCGAGCTGATCCTCGATGGACAGGCGGATGATAGCGATCTCCTCAATGGTGCGTTGTGCAGCTTCCTGCGCTGCGGAGACCACGAAGTCGCTGACGCTGCGGCCCTGGATTTCGGCGGCACGTTTCATCATACTCAGCATATCCGGGGATATCCGAGCTTCGAGACGGGAGGTACGGGTCAGTTGGTTTGTCATTTCGATCACCTCTAGCACGGTATGTACGGGAATACATATCAAGTGCGACGGTCAGCGCGGCCGAATGGCTGAACTTCAAACGGATCCGGCGCGGGCTGTTGCGGCAGCGTGCCTTCGGCCGCGCGTTTGCGATGATGGGCGAGCGAGCATTTCGGCGAGCACAATATACCGCGATCCGACCAATAGGCGGCGCCGTTTTCCAATTCACCGTGATAGTATGAGAACCCCGCCGCCCGGTAGGGCAGGCCGCACTCGATACAACGGTAGGCGTCAGGTCTGGCAAGCATGAGTTGGTTTCCAGTCGGCTGGTTCTGGTCTGTTGCCGGTCGATTTTGACCCGGCGTCCATCGCATTTAATACGAGCCGGCGCGATTACAAAATCAGCGTGACAAAATTTGACGTTTACGTAAAAAGAAGATGGGCGATCGCCCAAAGGCGAATACGGTGTGTGGCAAGCAGGTCCCACTCAGATCCTAGGATCAGCCTGGCCGATGCATCAGGAGGAGCGAGCGGCATGTATCTGGCACCGGTCGAGGACATCGCGTTCACCCTCAAGCATGTGGCCGGCCTGAAGCCTGCCCTCGATGACGGCACGTTCGGCGATCTCGGCGAGGATCTCGTCGACGCCGTTCTTAGCGAGGCCGGCCGCTTCGCCACCGAAGAGGTCGCTCCGCTCTACAAGATCGGCGACGAGCACGGCGCGGTGCTGAAGGACGCGGCAGTGACCATGCCGCCGGGCTGGAAGGAACTTTATCGCCGCTGGATCGACGGCGGCTGGAACGCGCTCTCCGGCCCGGAAGGATATGGCGGGCAGGCGCTTCCGACCATGCTCGGCGTCGCCGCGCTCGAAATGTGGAATTCCGCCGCCATGGCCTTCGGCATTGGCCCGACGCTGACCATGGGTGCGGTCGAGGCGCTCGACAAGCACGCTTCGGAAGAGCTCAAGGCCAAGTATCTCGCAAAGCTCGTCTCCGGCGAGTGGATGGGCACGATGAATCTGACTGAGCCGCAGGCCGGCTCGGACCTCGCTGCCTTGCGCACGCGCGCCGAACCGGCCCGCGACGGCACCTACCGCATCTTCGGCCAGAAGATATTCATCACCTATGGCGAGCATGATCTCACCGACAATATCGTCCATCTGGTACTGGCGCGGCTGCCTGACGCGCCTGCGGGCACGCGCGGCATCTCGCTCTTCCTGGTGCCGAAATTCCTGGTCGGCGCGGACGGCTCGCCTGGCGCACGCAACGACGTCTTCTGTTCGGGCCTCGAGCACAAGCTCGGCATCCATGCCTCGCCGACCTGCACCATGATCTATGGCGACGGTTTTCAGGGCGCCAAGCCCGGCGCCATCGGATGGCTGATCGGCGAGGAGAACAAGGGGCTGGCCTGCATGTTCACCATGATGAACAATGCCCGCCTCGCCGTCGGGATGCAGGGCGTGGCGGTCGCGGAAGCCGCGACCCAGAAGGCGATCGCCTATGCCAATGAGCGCCGCCAGGGCAAGGCGGCGGATTACGCCGGCGCCGGCATGGCGCCGATCGTCCATCACCCCGACGTGCAGCGCAATCTCCTGACCATGAAGGCGCTGACGCAGATCGCGCGGGCGATCAGCTATTCCTGTGCCCATGCCATCGACCTGGCGCGCGTATCGTCTGGTGACCAGGCGGCGCATTGGCGCGACCGGGCCAACCTGTTGACGCCGCTTGCCAAGGCTTTTTCGACCGATATCGGCGTCGAGGTCGCCTCGCTTGGCGTCCAGGTCCATGGCGGCATGGGTTTCATCGAGGAGACGGGGGCTGCGGCACTCTATCGCGACGCCCGCATCGCGCCGATCTACGAGGGCACCAACGGCATCCAGGCGATCGATCTGGTGACCCGAAAACTGCCGCTCGGCGGCGGCGAGCATGTGCACGGCTTCATCGCCGAGCTTGCCGCTGTCGCCAGCGCCGTGCGGACATCGAATCTCGAAGGGTTTGGCCATACGGCCGATGCTCTCGACCGCGGGCTCGACGATCTGACGCAAGCGACATGTTTCCTGCAAAGACTGTCGGCCGATGGCCGGACTGGCGAGGCGCTTGCCGGCGCGACACCCTATCTCCGGCTGGTCTCGCTTGCAGCCGGCGGCGCCTACTTGGCGCGGGGCGCCCTTGCCGATCACGGCCGCGTCGCTTTTTGCCGCTTTTTCGCCGAAAACCTGCTCGGCGAGACAAGTGCCTTGAAGGAGCGCGTTGTCGACGGCGCCGCAAGCCTCGCCGCTGCCGGCAGGACATTGATTTCCGCCTGACGTTCACAAGGAAAGAACCGTGACAGACCATATCCTCGTCGAGCGCCAGGGCGCCATGCAGATCATCCGCATAAACCGCCCGGACAAGAAG
This sequence comes from Mesorhizobium sp. B2-4-2, assembly GCF_006442845.1. Lineage (NCBI taxonomy): Bacteria > Pseudomonadati > Pseudomonadota > Alphaproteobacteria > Hyphomicrobiales > Phyllobacteriaceae > Mesorhizobium > Mesorhizobium sp. B2-4-2. The sequence goes on from NZ_VFVM01000001.1 coordinate 406,886, forward strand.
AACGCGCTGACGCGCGCCATGTACGCCAAGATGTCGCAAACCTTGGCCGAAGGGGATGCGGATCCGGCAATTCGCGTCCATGTCTTTCTCGGCGTGCCCGGTGCCTTCTCCTCCGGCAACGACCTCGCCGATTTCATGGTCGTCGCCACTGGCGGCGAAGGCGGCACGGAAGTCTGGGATTTCCTGATGGCGCTGGCCAGGGTCGCAAAACCCATCGTCTCCGGTGTCGACGGCATCGCGGTCGGCATCGGCACCACGCTCAATTTGCACTGCGACCTGACCTTCGCCACGCCGCGCACCGTGTTCAGGACACCCTTCGTCGACCTCGGCCTTGTGCCCGAAGCGGGATCGAGCCTGCTGGCGCCGCGCATCCTGGGCCAGCAGGGCGCGTTCGCGCTGCTCGGCCTTGGCGAAGGCTTCTCGGCCGAACGCGCCAAGGCCGCTGGTCTGATCTACGAAGTTGTCGAGGAAGGAGCGCTGGAGGCGTCGGTTCTGGCGGCCGCCGGCCAGATCGCCGCCAAGCCGCCGCAGGCGCTCAGGATCGCGCGCGACCTGATGCGCGGCTCTCGCGAGGACCTCGTCGCCCGCATCAACGTGGAAAGCGAGCATTTTCGCGAGCGGCTGAAATCGGACGAAGCCCGCGCTGCACTGACGGCATTCATGACCAGAAAAAAATAGTTCAGCCCCCGCCTCCCTTAGATGGGGAGGTCGGCCCGCAGGGTCGGGTGGGGTGGAGCGCCGACCTATCCCGCGTGCCTCGGTCGCCACTGGCCAGCGCGGGCTAGGCGCAGTGAGGATGTCGGCGCTAGTTTACAAACTCAGGGATAAAGCCGCGTCTTCTCCCAACCGCCCCCGGCATTGCGCGAAAACACCACGCGGTCATGCAGCCGAAACGGTCTGTCGTGCCAGAACTCGATCGTCTTCGGCACGATGCGGAAACCCGACCAGTGTTTTGGGCGCGGAATCTCGCCGATGGCGTAGCGGGCCGTGTATTCGGCCACCGCCTTTTCCAGCGCGAACCGGCTTTCCAGCGGCCGCGACTGTTTCGAGGCCCAGGCGCCGATGCGGCTGCCGCGCGGCCGTGTCGCGTAATAGGCGTCGGCCTCGGCATCGCTGACGATCTCCACCGGCCCGCGCACGCGCACCTGGCGGCGCAGCGATTTCCAGTGGAAGCACATCGCCGCCTTCATGCTGCCTAGGATCTCCCGGCCCTTGGCGCTTTCGAAATTCGTGTAGAACACAAAGCCGCTCTCATCGAAGCCCTTGAGCAGCACCATCCGCACATCCGGCATGCCCTCGGCATCGACGGTTGCCAACGCCACGCCGTTGGGGTCGTTCATTTCGCTTTTGGTGGCGTCGTCCAGCCATGCGGCAAAAAGGCGAAACGGCTCGGCGGCCTCGGTAAAGTCACCGCTTGTTAACTCAGTCTCACTCATAGTTTTTCTCAAATTTTCATCAAACAGGGGAGGTTGCCGATTGTCGCGTATCGCGCAAGCTTTTGACAGCAGGCAAGGCAGCCTATTTGCTTCAGCCAGCGCCAAAGCCGCGATCGTGATGATTGCCTTGCCGCTTGCCGCATGTGGCGCGGGCGGCTTCAGCCTGCAAAAAGCCGAGGTCGATCGCTCGATCCTGACTGGCAGCATTTCGGCTCCAGCCGCGTCGGCCGATTCGGACCGCGATTCCGACCAGACGACGATCGGCAACGCGGTGTCCTCCGCCGACATCGAGCAGCTCGGCGGTCAAGCCGTGCCGTGGGCCAATGCCGGTACGGGTTCGCGCGGCTCCATCACCGAACTGGCGGAATTGAAGGACGGGGGTCAGACCTGCCGCCGCTTCAAGGCTTCGCGCGAAAGCTTTGACGGCGTTGCCATGTTCGCGGGCGAACTTTGCCTGGCCAGCGCCGGCGGCTGGCGTATGCAGGACTTCAGGGCGCTTTGATCTTCCACCTCTGAAGTAACGTCCAGCACTGGAATTTCTTCCTATGCGAGCGCATATAAGAGGCGACTATGGACTCACTCTTTCTCCAGGGCAGGAAGCATGCGCGACCCCTATGAGGTGCTGGGCGTTGCAAAGAACGCATCGGCCAAGGACATAAAATCGGCGTACCGCAAACTCGCCAAGAAGCATCATCCGGACCAGAATCCGAATGATCCCAAGGCGAAGGACCGTTTTGCCGCGGCCAATCAGGCCTATGAGATCGTCGGCGACGAGAAGACCCGTGCCGCTTTCGATCGCGGCGAGATCGACGCCGACGGCAAGCCGCGTTTCCAGGGCTTCGAGAGCGCCCCCGGTGGCGGTGACCCCTTCGGCGGTTTTCGCCGCCAGCAGCAGGGAGCCGGCGGTTCGCGATTCGAGTTCCGCTCCGGACGCCCTGGCGGCGATCCGTTCGATGGCAACAGCGATATCTTCAGCCAGATTTTTGGCGACGTCTTCTCCGGCTCGCGCGGCCCCGGCCAAAGCGGGGCAGGAATGGGTGACCGCCGCCAGCCGGCAACCGCCGCCGACCTCAATGTCACGCTCGACATTACCATCGAGGAAGCGGCGAACGCTGAAAAGGTCACGGCGATGTTCCCTGACGGCCGCAAGGTGGCGGTCAAGCTGCCGGCCTATGTCGAGGACGGGCAGACCATCCGGCTGAAGGGGCAGGGCGAGCAAGGGCCGGGCCAGCCCGGCGACGCGTTGGTCAAGATCCGCTTCCGCCGGCATCCGCGCTACCGCCTGGAGGGCCGCGACCTGCATGCCGATTTGCCGGTGGGGCTGGCCGATGCCGTGCTTGGCGCCAAGGTGGCCGTCGAAACGCCGACCGGCAAGCTCGCGGTCAACGTTCCCGCCTGGTCGAGTTCGGACAAGGTCCTGCGCCTGAAGGGCAGGGGCCTGCCGGAAAAGGCCGGCGGCCACGGTGATCTCTACGCCCATGTGCGCATCATGCTGCCAGAAGGCGGCGACAGCGCGCTCGAAGGGCTGTTGCGCAGCCAAAAAGGCTGATTGGCGGCTCTTGTCCCCGAACTGTCCCGTTTGAGCGCTTGAAGGGGCTCTGTGCCTGTGCGATAGGGCTCTCCACAAACAAGAAATCTTGCGGAGAGCACGCATATGGCGGGTGGACAGGGCCTGATGGCCGGCAAACGCGGCCTGATCCTCGGCGTCGCCAACAACAGGTCGATCGCCTACGGCATCGCCAAGGCATGCGTCGACCACGGCGCCGAGATCGCGCTGACCTATCAGGGTGAAGCGTTCAAGAAGCGGGTCGAGCCACTGGCTGCGGAACTCGGCGCCTTTGTCGCCGGCCATTGCGATGTGACCGATCCGGCGAGCCTCGACGAGGTTTTCGCCAATGTCGCCAATCATTGGGGCAAGCTCGACTTCCTCGTCCATGCCATCGCTTTTTCCGACAAGGACGAACTGACCGGCCGCTATGTCGAGACGACGCGCGATAATTTCCTGCGCACGATGGATATTTCGGTCTATTCCTTCACCACCATCGCCAAGCGCGCCGAGGCGCTGATGACCGATGGCGGTTCGCTTTTGACGCTGACCTATTACGGCGCCGAAAAGGTGATGCCGCATTACAACGTCATGGGCGTCGCCAAGGCCGCACTCGAGGCCAGCGTGCGTTACCTCGCCGTCGATCTCGGCGCCAAGAAGATCCGCGTCAACGCGATCTCGGCGGGCCCGATCAAGACGCTGGCCGCTTCCGGCATTGGTGACTTCCGCTACATCCTGAAGTGGAACGAGTACAATTCGCCGCTGAAGCAGACGGTCACCCAGGAAGAGGTCGGCGATTCCGGCGTCTATTTCCTGTCCGACCTGTCGCGCGGCGTCACCGGCGAAGTGCATCATGTCGATTCCGGCTATCACGTCGTCGGCATGAAGGCGGTCGACGCACCTGACATTTCGACAGTCAAGGATTAACTCCTCCGCCTATCCTCCGCCCAGGCCCTGGCCCGACCTCCGGAAGACCTGATGTACCCGCTGGTTTATATCGTGCGCCACGGCCAGACCGCGTGGAATGCCGAATTCCGGCTTCAGGGGCAGGCCGATACCGACATCAACGCGCTCGGCCGCGAGCAGGCGAGCGCAAACGGGCATCGGCTGGCTGACCTGATCTCCAATCCCGCAGAGTTCGATTTCGTCGCCAGCCCGATGCGGCGCACGCGCGAGACCATGGAGCGCATTCGCGCCGCCATGAAGCTCGACCCGGCTGCCTACGGGACCGACCCCCGCCTTGTTGAAGTGAATTTCGGCGATTGGCAGGGTTTCACCTTTGCCGAGCTGGAGACGCAATTTCCGGGTGCGAGCAGGACGCGTGCGCTGGACAAATGGAACTTTCAGCCGCCGGGCAAAGATGCCGAGAGCTACCAGATGCTGCTCGAGCGGGTAAAGCCGTGGTTCGACGCGCTCGAGCGCCAGACAGTCTGCGTGACGCATGGCGGCGTCATGCGCACCTTGTTTCGCTTCGTGCTTGACATGGCCGAGAACGATGCGGCGAAGCTGGCGATACCGCAGGACCGCGTGCTCAAGCTGGAAGGCGACAGCCTGGGGTGGCTTTAGGGACCCGGCACGATCCAGGAAGGCTCATGCAGGCTGCCGGTTGCGGGGTGCATAAAACGGCTGTAACGGCTCAACAAACGCCGAACAGCCGATTTGCATTGGAAGCCTAGTCGGAGTCGCTGTCAGGCAACTGCATATCGGTGACCACGTTTTCGCCATTGGTCACGTCATAGGCGATGACGATGTCCATGCCGGGCTTCAGCGCGTCGAGATCGGTTTCCGCGTTCAGCTTGTAGGATTTGCCGTCGTCCAGCGTCAGGGTCAGCGCGTCCTTGTCGATCTTCTTGATCAGGCCTTCGGTCTGCCCGGCGAAAGCGGCGGTGCAAAGCAGGAATGTGGCGGCAACAGCGCCAATCAGGGTACGCATCATCGTCCTCTTTGGTATTGCGCCGGCATGGGTAGCGGCGGATCCTCAACGGCGAATGGAGCAGAGCAGAAACCAATCGAATGTGTCAAAACTAAATCCGAAGATCACGGTTTGACCCCTGTGGAAAACGCCAATAGAAGGCAGGCTTCAGTCGGCTCCGATGCCGGGCAGGGCACTTTGCGATGTCTCACAACACGTTCGGCCATCTTTTCCGCGTCACCACCTGGGGCGAAAGCCATGGGGCCGCATTGGGCTGCGTGGTCGACGGCTGCCCACCCGGCATCCGCTTCACGCGTGACGAAATCCAGGCCGAACTCGACAAGCGCCGGCCCGGCCAGTCGCGCTTCGTCACGCAGCGCCGTGAGCCTGACGAAGTGAAGGTGCTGTCGGGCTTCATCCTTGACGATGACGGCGAGACGATGATCGCGACAGGTACGCCGATCTCCATGCTGATCGAGAATGTCGACCAGCGCTCGAAGGACTATGGAGAGATCGCCCGCCAGTACAGGCCGGGCCATGCGGACTACACCTATGACGTCAAATACGGCGTGCGCGACTATCGCGGCGGCGGCCGATCCTCGGCGCGCGAGACCGCGGCTCGGGTCGCCGCCGGAGCCCTCGCCCGCAAGGTCGTGCCGGGCATGGTGGTGCGCGGTGCACTGGTATCGATGGGCGAGAAGTCGATCGACCGCGCCAACTGGAACTGGAATTTCATTGGCGACGCGGACAATCCGTTCTTCACGCCGGATCCGGCGTCCGTTCCCGTTTTCACGAGCTATCTCGACGGCATCCGCAAGGCGGGTTCCTCCGTCGGCGCCGTGATCGAGATCGTCGCCGACGGCGTTCCGGCCGGCCTCGGCGCGCCGATCTACGCAAAGCTCGACCAGGATATCGCGTCAGGCCTGATGTCGATCAACGCCGTCAAGGGCGTCGAGATCGGCAACGGCTTCGAGGCCGCCCGCATCACCGGCGAACAGAATGCCGACGAGATGCGCATCGGCAATGACGGCCAGCCGGTGTTCCTGTCCAACAATGCCGGCGGCATCCTTGGCGGCATCTCGACCGGCCAGGCGATCATCGCCCGCTTCGCCGTCAAGCCGACGTCTTCAATCCTGACGCCCCGGAAGTCGATCGACAAGGACGGCAACGACGTCGAAGTGATGACCAAGGGTCGCCATGATCCGTGTGTGGGCATTCGCGCCGTACCGATCGGCGAGGCGATGGTTGCCTGCGCAATCGCCGACCATTATCTGCGGCACCGAGGACAGACAGGCAAGGAAGGCAGTAGGGCAGTAGGGCAGTAGGGCAGTCTGTTAAGCTGCCCGCGAGACGAGCAATTTTTCCTTTCCCTTACTCCCTTACTCCCTTACTGCCCTATTCCCCTACTCCCTTGCGAGCGAAGCGAGCATTTCCATGTCTTACGACCAGAAAAAGATCGTCGAAGCAATCCGCGCCTTCGAGCGGGGCGAGATCGTCGTCGTCATGGATGATGACGGGCGCGAGAACGAGGGCGACCTGATCGTCGCCGCCGTCCATTGCACGCCGGAAAAGATGGCCTTCATCGTGCGCAACACTTCGGGCATCGTCTGCACGCCGATGCCGCGCGAGGAGGCCAAGCGCCTCAACCTTGCGCCGATGGTCGCCGACAATGATTCGGCGCACACCACCGCCTTCACGGTTAGCGTCGATTTCAAGCACGGCACCACGACTGGCATTTCAGCTGACGACCGCACGCTGACCGTGCGCAATCTCGCCAACGGCAATGTCGGCGCCTCCGATTTCGTCCGCCCCGGCCACATCTTCCCGCTCATCGCGCGCGAAGGCGGCGTGCTTATGCGTTCGGGCCATACCGAGGCGGCCGTCGATCTGTGCAAGCTCGCCGGCCTGCCGCCGATCGGCGTGATCTCGGAACTGGTCAATGATGACGGCACCGTCAAGCGCGGCCCGCAGGTCGCGGCTTTTGCCGAGGAGCACGGCCTCAAGCAGGTCTCGGTCGCCGACCTCATCGCCTATCGGCAACGCAAGGAAACACTGGTCGAACGCGTGGCATGCTCCGAGATCGACACGCTCGGCGGCAAGGCGCAAGTCTTCACCTACACGCTGCCCTGGGATTCCATGCATCATGTCGCCGTCGTCTTCGGCGACATCCGCGATGGGGAAGAGGTGCCTGTGCGTCTGCACTCCGAGGACGTGGTGACCGACGTCTTCGGCACCAGCCACCGGCTGGACGCCATCATGAAGGCGATGGGCGAGCGCAAGCGCGGCGTCATCGTCTATCTGCGCGAGGGCTCGGTCGGTGTCGCCCACCAGGAGCGCAACCGGCCGGCGAGCGGCGACCGGGAGGACCACGAAGAGGCGCGCCGCCGCGAGAATGAATGGCGCGAGATCGGGCTCGGTGCTCAGATCCTGAAGGATCTCGGCATTTCCTCGATCAATTTGATCGCCTCGCGCGAGCGCCACTATGTCGGCCTCGAAGGTTTTGGCATCCACATCGCCAAGACCGAGATTCTCTAGGTTCGACGGCGGCAATAGCGTCCGATCCGCTGAACCGGACGCGTCATGGTTCATTCCGCGGCAGCGACGGCCGCTTCACACCCATCCAACTCGCATTTGTGAGTGGCAAGACTGCGCTGGCCGAGCAGCACCGTGACCAGCGCGATGCCGCCCGCGACCACCGAGACCCAGAACCCGTTCTGGGCGCCGAACGCATCCACCACCGCGCCGGCGGCGAAAGAGCCCAGCGCCATGCCGATGCCGATTCCCGTTGTCACCCAGGTAATGCCCTCGGTCAGCATCGCTTCCGGCACATGCCGTTCGATCAGGCCGAATGCCGTGATGAAAGTCGGCGAGATCGCCACGCCGCTGATGAAGACGGTCAGCGCCAAAATCGGCACGCTGTCGGCGGTGAGCGGCAAAATCGTGCTGACTGCGATGATGGCGACCGCGACGGTCAGCTGGCGCTGTAGCGGCGTCTTGAGGTTGAGCGCGCCGACCACGATGCCCAACACGAACGATCCCAGCGCATAGACGCCGATCACCAGGCTTGCGGCACCGGCTTGGCCGAACTCCTTGGTGATCGCCACCGTGCTCACTTCCGTCGTCGCGAAGGTCGCGCCGATGAAGATTAGGGCGAAGGTGATGATCTGTACCGGCCGCAGGCGGATTGCCGAGCCAGTCGAACCATGGTCCACCGGCCGCACTTTCGGCTCCGTCGATCGCTGCAGGATGAATGCTATCGAGCCCAAAGCGAGAAACAACGTGCTCGCCAGCATGCCTGCTTCCGGAAACAGCGCCGCACTGAGGCCCACCGACAGCGACGCGCCGGCGATATAGACCAGTTCGTCGGCCGCCGATTCGAAGGCGAAGGCGGTGTTCATCTCCGGCCGGCCGCGAAAAAGCTCGGTCCAGCGCGCGCGCACCATTGCCGGCATGCTGGGCATGGCCGCTGCCAGCAGCGCCGACACGAACATTGTCCATACCGGCCAATCCTGGTTGGCCGACGCAATCAGCAGCAGGAATGCCAGCACGGAGATGATGGTGGTGGGCACCACGATCCATGTCTGGCCGAGGCGGTCGACCAGCCTGGAGATCTGCGGCGCCAGGAAAGCGTTGGCCAGCGCGAATGTCGCCGAGACGGCACCCGCCAGCCAGTATTCGCCACGCGTCTGCGACAGCATCGCCACGATGCCGATCGGCGCCATGGCGATCGGCAGGCGCGCCATGAAGCCTGCAGCGGCAAAGCCCTTGGCGCCAGGGGCTCGAAAGATCTCGGAATAGGGGTTCTGCATGATCCGTTCCTCGACAAAAGGCGATTCGGAAATTACATACGATGCGTATGAATACTAAATAGATCATACGTCGCGTATGTCAATTGGCATACGTGACGTATGTAGATAAGGCCAGAAGAGATGCACAAGCCCCGCAGGGAAATGATCGCCGAAACGCGCGCCAAATTGATTGCCGCGGCCCGGCATGCGTTCGGAACGATCGGTTATGCCGAGGCATCGATGGATGATTTCACCGCATCGGCAGGGCTGACGCGCGGTGCGCTCTATCATCATTTCGGGGACAAGAAGGGGCTTTTGCAGGCGGTTATCGCCGAGATAGACGCCGAGATGGCGGCACGGGTGAATGAGGTTGCAGCGAAAGCACCGACCCGCTGGCAAAGCTTCGTCGACGAATGCACGAGCTACATCGAAATGGCGCTGGAGCCGGAAATCCAGCGCATCATGTTTCGGGACGGTCCGGCCGTGCTGGGGGATCCCGCGCAATGGCCGAACGCCAATGCCTGCGTCGCGTCGATGACCGATCACCTGACGACGCTGCAGGGCGACGGGGTGGTTGTCCCGGGCGTAGACCCCGAGACCGCGGCACGGCTGATCAACGGGGCGAGCAGCCAGGCGGCGCAGCGGATCGCCAATTCGAACGACCCGGAAGCGACGTCGAAGACCGTGGTGGCGGCATTCAAGCAACTGCTCGAAGGATTGTTGAGGAAGGATGCCGGAGCCGCCTGACGACGGCAGGCCGCCGGCAGCGCGCTGCGCATGCCGTATCGGCAATCAAATCAAGGGTTTGTCAGACTTTTCGCATGTTGCCGCCTTGAGGCGTGCGATCGTTGATTTGAGCGGAACTTCGCCCTGTCCGCAAAACGTCTCGCTCATGATCAGCTCGGGCAGCGGCAGCCGCCGCCCCCAGCCATGTGTTTCGAGGTCCGGTTTCGGCGCGAACTCCGAGACACGGCCGACACAGAGATAGGCCACCGGCGTCACATGCTCGGGAATCGACAGAAGGCCTTTCAACGCCTGCGCCTCGATAATGCTGACCCAGCCAACGCCGACGCCTTCGGCGCGCGCCGCCAGCCAGAAATTCTGCACCGCGCAGACCGTGCTGTAGAGATCCATCTCGGGATTGTGCCAGCGTCCCAGCGGCGAACCCTGTGAGCGTCGGCGGTCGCAGGTGATACAGATATTGAGCGCGCTTTCGCAGATGCCTTCCAGCTTGAGCTTGCGGTAGAGCGCCCGCCGCTCTTCCTCGATCGCCGGCAATTCCTGCTCGCGCGCCGCGAGGAACAGGTCGCGCACCTGTTCCCGTCGTTCGGTGCCACGAATGACGATGAAATTCCATGGCTGCATGAAGCCGACCGATGGCGCGTGATGGGCGGCAAGCAGCAGCCGCGCCAAGACCTCGTCGTCGACGGCCTCTGATGTAAAATGGCTGCGGACATCGCGCCGCGTGAACATGGCGCGGTAGACCGCATCGCGCGCCATCTGGTCGAATCCGTCACCCACGGGGATGGTCATATTGTCCGGCATCGCTTGTCCCCTTGCGATTGCAATCAACTGCCGTCCGCCTGACCATGCGGATGACGATGCCTGCCAGGCCGGTCTTCTGGCTCGGGATCAACCCGCATCCGGCGCCTTCCCGTCATCGACAGTGGCATTTACCGGCGCGGTCCCCCTTACAGCGTTGGGCACGCCACGGTATCAAACCGTGTTCCCGATTCTCCCGCTCGCGGCGGGCACCAGGCAGTGGCGGGGACTTTACGACGAAGCCCCTGCGCCGCCAATCCCCGCGGCGACGCGAACGGACGCAAGCGCGATTTTCCCCAACCATCAGGCCGCAACGCATGGCCATCGCCGCGCCGGGGCACTAGATAGGGAGCATGGCCACTCGTCTCTACACCCATCCGATCTTCCTCGAGCACATCACGCCACCCGGCCATCCGGAGCGGCCGGACCGCTTGCGCGCCATTGAGCGCGTGCTCGACGACGAGGCTTTTGCCGCGCTCGACCGCCTCGAGGCGCCACAAGGCGATGAGGCCACCATTCTCTACGCGCATCCCGAGGATTTCGTCGAGCGGGTACGCGCCGCCATTCCCGAGACGGGCATCGCCCGCATCGATGCCGACACAACGGCCAGCCCGAAGAGCTGGCAGGCGGCGATCACCGCGATCGGAGCCGCCAACGCCGCCGTCGACGACGTCTTTGCCGGCAGGGCAGACAACGTTTTCGTCGCCGCCCGGCCGCCCGGCCATCATGCCGAGAAAGCGACCGCGATGGGCTTCTGCCTGTTCAACACGGCGGCCATCGCCGCACGTTATGCACAGCGCAAACACGATATCGAACGTGTCGCCATCGTCGACTGGGACGTGCATCACGGCAACGGCACGCAGGATGTTTTCTGGGACGATCCGTCCGTGCTTTATTGCTCGACGCACCAGATGCCGCTCTACCCCGGCACCGGAGCAAAGAACGAAACCGGCGCCGGCAACATCGTCAACGCGCCGCTTGCGCCGCAGACCGGCAGCGAGGCGTTCCGCGATGCCTTCCTGTCGCGCGTGCTGCCCTCGCTCGACAATTTTGCACCCGACCTGATCATTATTTCGGCCGGCTTCGATGCGCATCATCGCGACCCGCTGGCCGAGATCAACCTGACCGAGGATGATTTCGACTGGGCGACCGGCCAACTCATGCAGCGCGCGGCGCGCCACAGCGGCAACCGGCTCGTCAGCCTGCTCGAGGGCGGCTACGATCTGCAAGGATTGGCATTTTCGGTCGCCGCCCATGTCGGGCGACTGATGAAAGGATGAATGATGGCTGGTGAAACCAACGAAGACGTCAAGGCGATGAGCTTCGAACAGGCTCTCGACGCGCTGGAGAAGATCGTCGATGATCTGGAGCGTGGCGATGTGCCGCTCGACCAGTCCATTAGGATCTACGAGCGCGGCGAGGCGCTGAAGGTGCATTGCGACCGGCTGCTGAAGGCGGCCGAGGACAAGGTGGAGAAGATCAGGCTGTCCCGCGACGGCAAGCCGGTCGGGACGGAGCCGCTGGACGCGGATTGAGGCACGCAGCCGTCTCTCTGGTTTTTGACACGATCATGATTGAGGATAGAACGCGTCCCGATTGAAACGGCTCCAGGACAAGAGGAGATACGGAAGCGATGTGCAGAAACATCAAGACCCTGTTCAATTTTGATCCGCCGGCGACCAACGACGAGGTGCGCGATGCAGCCCTTCAATTCGTTCGCAAGCTGAGCGGAAGGACGCGGCCTTCGAAGCAGAACCAGCACGCATTCGACCATGCCGTCGAGGCCATCGCGGCGTCGGCGCGCGAGCTTCTCGATTCGCTTGAAACCAACCAGCATCCGCGCAATCGCGAGGAGGTTGCGGCCAAGCTGCGGGCGAAGGCGGCGATCCGCTTTGCCTGATCTGGCCAAAGCAGCCATCGGCCGCTGACAAGGAGAGTTCATGAGCTTCTTTCCCGGGAAGGATCCTGAAGCCGGCGATGCCTTTGCCAGCGACCAGATCGAATTGATGGTCATTCCGAACGCCAAGGACATTGGCGGTTTTCAGGTTCGCCGCGCCTTGCCGACTGCCAAAAGGCGGCTGGTCGGTCCCTTCATCTTCTTCGACCGCATGGGCCCGGCCATCCTGCGTGCCGGTCAGGCGCTCGACGTCCGGCCGCATCCTCATATCGGCCTGTCGACGGTCACCTACCTGTTCGACGGCAGGATCAGGCATCGCGATTCGCTCGGCACCGAGATGGTGATCGAGCCGGGTGACGTGAACCTGATGACCGCCGGCCGCGGCATCGTCCATTCGGAGCGCACGCCGGAAGAACTGCGCGGCGCGCCGATGTCGATCTCGGGGCTGCAGACATGGTTGGCGCTGCCGGACGGCAAGGAGGAAGTGGCGCCGGTTTTCGAAAACACCGCTGTCGCGCGGCTTCCCGACATCGACGCGGAAGGCGTCAGCGGCCGCATCGTTATAGGCGATTTCCAGGGGCTGCGTTCCCCGGTGCGAGCCGATTCCGAGACGCTCTACGCCGACCTCAGGCTGGCGCCCGGCGCCAGCGTGAAAATCCCTGCTGACGCGGAAGAACGCGCCATCTATACGCTGGAAGGCGAGGTCTCGATTTCCGGCGACGTGTTTCCGGCGGAACGGCTTCTGGTGTTCCGGCCCGGCGACGAGATCGTCGTATCCTCACAGGCTGGTGCCCATTTCATGCTTTTCGGCGGTGCCTCGCTGGGCTCGAAGCGCTACATCTGGTGGAATTTTGTCTCGTCCTCCAAGGAGCGCATCGAACAGGCCAAGCAAGAATGGAAGACCGGCCGCTTCGACATCGTTCCCGGCGATGAGGAAGAGTTCATTCCACTGCCGGAAGGCTGAGGAAGTCGACGACGGGGCGTGCCTTTCGCGTCATTTGGCAGGCATTTACTTTCGCCTGCCGGCGGCCTATCCCGCGCATGAACAGAAGCTTGGGCCTACCCGTGAACGCAACGCCGCATACGCCGCTTCTCGACAAGGTCCGCATCCCGGCCGAGCTGCGCACGCTTTCCGAAAGCGAATTGCCGCAACTGGCATCGGAGCTTCGCCTCGAACTGATCGACGCGGTGTCGCGCACCGGCGGTCATCTCGGCGCCGGGCTTGGCGTGGTCGAACTGACCGTGGCGCTGCACTATGTCTTCAACACGCCCGATGACCGGTTGATCTGGGATGTCGGCCACCAGGCCTATCCGCACAAGATCCTGACCGGGCGCCGCGATCGCATCCGCACCCTGCGGCAGGAGGGCGGCCTCTCCGGCTTCACCCGCCGCACCGAAAGCGAATACGATCCGTTTGGCGCCGCCCACTCCTCGACGTCGATATCGGCCGGCCTCGGCATGGCGGCGGCCCGCGATCTTGCCGGCGGCCGCAACAATGTCATCGCTGTCATCGGCGACGGCGCCATGTCGGCCGGCATGGCCTATGAGGCGATGAACAATGCCGGTGCGCTCGATGCCCGCCTGATCGTCATCCTCAACGACAACGACATGTCGATCGCCCCACCGACCGGCGCCATGAGCGCCTATCTGGCGCGCCTGGCCTCTGGCAAGGCCTATGTCGGCCTGCGCGACTTCGGCAAGAAACTGACCTCGTATCTCGGCAAGCGTGCCGACCGTGCCATCACCAGGGCGGTCGAGCACGCGCGCGGCTACGTCACAGGCGGCACGCTGTTCGAGGAGCTCGGCTTCTACCATATCGGTCCGATCGACGGTCACAATCTGGACCATCTGATCCCGGTGCTGAAAAATGTCCGTGACAATGGCAAGGGCCCCGTGCTGATCCATGTCGTCACCCAGAAGGGCAAGGGCTACGCGCCGGCCGAGGCCGCGGCCGACAAATATCACGGCGTCAACAAGTTCGACGTCATCACCGGCGCTCAGGCCAAGGCCCCGGCCAACGCGCCGGCCTTTACCAAGGTGTTCGCCGAAAGCCTGATCCGGGAGGCCCAGGAGGACGAGCGCATCGTCGCCGTCACCGCCGCCATGCCGGGCGGCACCGGGCTTGACCTGTTCGGCGAAGTGTTTCCGGCCAGGACCTTCGACGTCGGCATCGCCGAACAGCATGCGGTGACGTTCGCGGCCGGCCTCGCGACCGAAGGCTACAAGCCGTTCGCGGCGATCTATTCGACCTTCTTGCAACGTGCCTACGATCAGGTCGTGCACGACGTGGCGATCCAGAAATTGCCGGTGCGCTTCCCCATCGATCGCGCCGGCTTCGTCGGAGCCGACGGCGCTACCCATTGCGGCGCCTTCGACACCACCTTCCTGGCCTCCCTGCCGGGCTTCGTCGTCATGGCGGCGGCCGACGAGGCGGAACTGCGCCACATGGTGCGCACCGCGGCAACCTACGATGACGGCCCGATCGCCTTCCGCTATCCGCGCGGCAATGGCGTCGGCGTCGACATGCCCGATCGCGGCTCGGTGCTTGAAATCGGCAAGGGCCGCATCATCAGGGAAGGCGGCAAGGTGGCACTCCTCTCCTTCGGCACGCGCTTGCAGGATTGCCTGATCGCGGCCGAGGAGCTGGGCGCGGCCGGGCTTTCGACCACCGTCGCCGATGCGCGCTTCGCGAAGCCGCTCGACGAGGACCTGATCCGACGGCTGGCCCGCTCGCACGAGGTTCTGGTCACGGTGGAGGAGGGCGCCATCGGCGGCTTCGCCAGTCACGTTTTGCAGTTCCTCGCCCATGAGGGCCTGCTGGAAAGCGGCCTGAAAGTGCGCCCGCTTGTGCTACCGGACGTGTTTGCGGACCACGCCAAGCCGGAAAAGATGTATGCCGATGCCGGTCTCGATGCCGCCGGCATCGTCCATACGGTTTTCACCGCCCTCGGGCAGGCGCTCCGCGCCCAGCGCGCCTGACTCGACACATCAAGCGCTTGAATCGGTTTGCCGGCTCGATGTCGTAACGCATTGTTGACATTGCGGTTTGGCGTTTTGCTTACCGTGTCTCTTGCCCGTTTTTCAACGGCACGCTGCTAGGTTCTGGCCAGGCAGGGAGACAACAACAGTGAAGACGCTTCTGTGCGGCATGGCGATCCTGACCGCCATCGCAGCGCCGGCCATCGCCGGAACGCGCTACGACCGCAATCTCGAGAAGGCGGCCGTGGATATAGTCGCCAGCAGGATGGGGCATATCAGGGGCGGCTTCTCCTACAAGCAGCTGCCGCAGCTTGTTGTCCCGCCGGACGCCGCATCGGCATCCGCCGCGCCAGTCGAGCGCCCGCGCAGGGAAGTTGCCCGCGATCGGGATGACGGCCTGTCTCCCGCCGTCGAACGGCAGGCTCCCCGCACCATCTTCTGATCTCGCCCAAATCAAACCACCCAAATCAAAACCACATGTCGCGCACGCAGCGGCCATCGCGCGGCAGATCGTCGTAGGTCTCGAGACCGTCGAAATGGTCGATCGGCAGGTCGGCCACGGCTTCCGGCGGCGCAAGCCTTACATTGACGGCGATCCGCGTGCGGCCGGACTCGGCTGGGCGCAAACCGCGCCAGGCAAGCACGCACGCACATGTCGGGCAGAACAGGATCTCGAGCGTGGGTTCGGCCTTGCCGGCACGTTTATAGCTTTTTATCGGCCCCACGACGCGGATACGTTCATCGACAAAGTCGTAGGCCCAGAGCGTGCCGTAACGTCGGCACAGCGTGCAGTTGCAAGCGGTGATCGGCCCGGGATCGCCCTTCAAGGTCCAGTGGGCCGCACCGCAATGGCAGATTCCCGTCAGCATCCGTCCTCCTTCGCCTTCGGCAGCAAAACGGCGTTTCTTCCTTATCATCGTGGCCGACCTGATGCGATATGCGACTGGCCGCGAGCGGCTCTCTGCGGTCGCCGCCCTGGGGGATGTTGCTTCTCCCGCTCCAATATCCTTGCCTTCGCCGCCGGCTTTCGCCAAGGAAGACCGATGAATTTTCCCCCGCCAGCCAGCACGCGCCAGCGGCTCGACGATCTGCTCGTCCAGCGCGGCCTGTTTGCCAGCCGCTCGCGTGCCCGCGACGCGGTCGAGCGCGGCACGGTAACGGTGGACGGCGCTATTGCCCGAAAGCCTGGCCAGGCCGTGCAACCGGAATGTGTCATCGCCGTTGATGACCCGGCCCAAGGCTATGTCTCACGCGCGGCGCTGAAGCTGATCGCCGGGCTCAACCATTTCGGCCTCGATCCGGCCGGCTGTGAGGCGCTCGACATCGGCGCCTCGACCGGCGGATTCACCCAGGTCCTGCTCGAACGCGGCGCGACCCATGTCACGGCGATCGATGTCGGTCACGGACAGATGCATGCTGATATCGGCAAGGACGCGCGCGTGACGGTCATCGAGGGGCTGAACGCCCGCGATCTCTCAACCGCCGATCTTGGCGGCCGGAGTCCGGACTTCATAGTCTCCGACGTCAGTTTCATTTCACTGAAACTGGCCCTGCCACCTGCGCTTGTCATCGCCAAGCCCGGTGCCGCAGCGATGTTTCTGGTCAAGCCGCAGTTCGAGGCGGGTCGCGAGGCGATCGGCAAGGGCGGCCTGCTGAAAGACCCCTATCATGCCGCCCGTGTCGCCGGCTTGCTGCAGGATTGGCTGGATGCCGTGCCCGGCTGGCGCTCGCTCGGCTTGCATCTGTCGCCAATCGAGGGCGGTGACGGCAATCGCGAATTCCTGCTTGGTGGGGTCAAGGACCGATGAGCGCACGCTTCACCATCAAAAAGCTTGGCGCCCAGGGGGATGGCATCGCCGACACCGAAAGCGGCGATCTGTTCATTCCTTTCACGCTGCCAGGCGAGGTCGTCACCGCGGCGCGTGAAAGGGATCGCGCCACGCTGATGGCGCTGATCGAGGCCTCGCCCCTGCGCATCGAACCCGCCTGCCGACATTTCGGCGAGTGCGGCGGCTGCGCCCTCCAGCATTTGGAGGCGCAAGCCTATCAGCAGTGGAAGCGCGAGAAGGTCGTGCATGCGCTGAGAGGCATCGATTGCGAAATAGGCGGTCTGGTCGCCTGCGCGCCGCACACGCGCCGCCGCGTCGTGCTCGCCGCCAGGCGCACCGAAACAGGCATGCTGCTCGGCTTCAATCGCCATCTGTCGCCGGAAATCATTTCCATCTCCGAATGCCCGATCTCGCTGCCTGGGATCGTCAGCGCGCTCGACGGCTTGAGGGCACTCGCCGAATTGATCTGCGCCACCCCGAAATCGTTTCGCATGGCGGTCACAGTGACGGATTCCGGCCTCGACGTGGCGGTGCATGAATCGGGCAAGCTCGGCGAAAACCAGCGCCGCATCGCCGCCAATTTTGTCATTGCGCAGGGCTTTGCCAGACTGTCCATCGATGACGAGATCATCATCGAGCCGAAGAAGCCTGTCGTCATGTTCGGCAGCGTTGCCGTCGCGGTGCCGCCGGGCGCCTTCCTGCAGGCGACGGAGGCAGCCGAACGGACCATGGCCGATATCGTCGGCGGACATCTGAAACGTGCCAAAAAAATTGCCGATCTCTTCGCCGGCTGCGGCAGCTTCGCCCTGCGGTTGGCCGCGAGATCGGAAGTGCATGCGGTGGAGGGCGATGCGGCCGCACTTTCGGCGCTCGATCGGGGTTCACGCTTCGCCACCGGCCTGAAACGCGTGACCGGCGAGCGCCGAGACCTGTTCCGCCGTCCGCTGACGTTCAAGGAGTTAAACGCCTTTGATGGCGTTGTCTTCGATCCGCCCCGCGCGGGCGCGGAGGATCAGTCGAAGCAGATCGCCCGCTCGGATGTTCCATTCGTTGCCGCGGTCTCCTGCAACCCGGTGACGCTCGCGCGGGATTTGCGCATCCTCATCGACGGCGGCTACGCGGTGAAAAGCGTGACGCCGATCGATCAGTTTCTGTGGTCGCCCCATGTCGAGGCTGTTGCCTTGCTGGAGAAGCCGCGGAAAAGACGTTAGGCGCTTAGCCCTGCTCAGCGAGACTGGTCGCGTCATGCAGTCTGCCCCGAAATCCCAGCCAGATTTATCGCTAAAGTTGTGGATCATCGCCACTGCAGTTGAATCTGCCCCGCAAAAAGGCATAATCCAAATTGGGATAGGGGGAGAAGATGATTTCACCAGGTTTTGTTGCCGAGATTTTTGGTTCGGCTCTCATCATGGCGCTCACCGGTGCGGTGCTCGCTTGGATCTTGAGAAAATTCACGCGTGTGGGGCTGGTGCCATCCTATGCGCTTGGCGTCGCGGTCATGACGTTTGTCGGCGCTGCGCTCTATGTCTCGGGCCATGATGGGACCGTCGACTACCTGAGTGCATGGACCCAGTACGCGATCGGCGGCGTTATCGGCTTCCTGATCCTGTATGCCACGTCGCGCCGGTCTGTGAGCAAGACCTAGCAGACTGGCCACGAGGCGGCTTCAAACCCTTGTGCCGCCGACCGTCATCTGGTCCATCCTGAGGTGCGGCTGGCCGACGCCGACCGGCACGCCCTGTCCAGCCTTGCCGCACATACCGATGCCGTTGTCGAGCTTCATGTCATTGCCGATCATCGAAACGCGGTGCATGGCGTCGGGCCCGTTACCGATCAGCATGGCGCCCTTGATCGGTTGCGTCACCTTGCCGTTCTCGATCATGTAGGCTTCGGTGCAGCCGAACACGAACTTTCCGGAGGTGATGTCGACCTGGCCGCCGCCGAAGGAGACGGCATAGATGCCGTTCCTGACCGAGGCGATGATCTCGTCCGGCTCCATGTCGCCCGATGTCATGTAGGTGTTGGTCATGCGCGGCATCGGCTGGTGCGCGTAGCCCTCGCGCCTTCCGTTGCCGGTGGCCCGCATGCCCATCAGCCGGGCGTTCTGGCGGTCCTGCATGTAACCGACCAGCTTGCCGTCCTCGATCAGCACGTTGCGCGCCGAAGGCGTGCCTTCATCGTCGACGGTGAGCGACCCGCGTCGTTCCGCGATCGTGCCGTCATCGACGACGGTGACGCCCTTTGCCGCCACCTGCTGGCCCATCAGGCCGGCGAAAGCGGATGTCTTCTTGCGGTTGAAGTCGCCTTCCAGCCCGTGGCCGACGGCCTCGTGCAGCATGACGCCGGGCCAGCCGCTGGAGAGCACGATGTCGAAAGTGCCGGCCGGCGCCGGTACGGCTTCGAGATTGACCAGCGCCTGACGCAGCGCCTCCTTGGCGGCGTGCTTCCAGCTGTCCTCGACGAGGAAGTCGCCGAACGCCTTGCGTCCGCCCATGCCGTAGGAGCCGCTTTCCTGGCGGTCGCCGTCGCCGACCACCACCGACACGTTCACCCTGACCAGCGGCCGGATGTCGCGCACCACCTGGCCGTCGGCGCGCACGATCTCGACATGCTGCCAGGACGAGGTCAGCGATGCCGAGACCTGGCGCACGCGCGGATCCTCGGCGCGCAGCCATGCGTCGACTTCCTGCAACAGCTTCGCCTTGGCCTCGAAGGAAGGGGAGGGGATCGGGTTCTCATCGCCATAGAGATGGCGGTTGGTGCGGGCGGGCGCGGCGGCAAGCGTTCCGGAATAACCGCCCTTAACGGTCGAGACGGCGTCAGCCGCGCGTCGCAGCGAAGCCTCGGACAGGTCGCTGGAGTGGGCATAGCCGCTGGCTTCGCCGGCAACCGCGCGTAGGCCGAAACCCTGGTCGGTGTTGAAATTGGCCGTCTTCAGCCGACCGTTGTCGAACATCAGCGCTTCGCTCTCGCTGTATTCGACGAACAACTCGCCATCGTCGGCGCCGTTGATGGTCTCTGCGACGATCTCCTTGACGCGATCGTCGGAAATATCGAATTGGCCGATAAGGCTGTTCATGGCGTATGTCCGTGGATGAATGGTTATATCCGGGATGTAGGCGCGAAGCCGCGCCCAGACAATCGCCAATCGTCATTCAAATGCAGGGCGGCGGCGTCCCGGATCTATCCCAGGTCCGGAAAACCTATCGTTGATCGGCAGCTCCCGGGTCGAGGCGCGGGAGTCTACGGCAGGGCCGCAAATCCGTCAGCAAAACCCTTGAGGTCCACCGGGATGCCGATGCCTTCTTCTGGCGTCTGGAAGACGATGAACGTGGCCGACGTGCCGGTCTTCAGCGTATCGAGCAGCGGCTTCTCGAGAATGACCTCAGCGTAGCAGCCGTCCTGGAAGCAGCGCACGAAATAAGCGCGGCCGATATCCTTGCCGTCGACATTGAGGCCGAGCCCGTTGGGCAAGAGCACGCCGAGCGGCGCCAGCACGCGCAGGATCTCCGCCTTGTTGTCGGCGGTGCGCAGCACCACGACCGACAGCCCCATCTCGGGGCGGTCCTCGGCGACGACGTTCTGCATCATCACGCATTGTTCGGACGTGGCGCCGGCCGGCGTGTCGCAGATGATCGACCACGCGCCATGGGTCGAGCGCACCGTGCCGCTCGGCTGGGCCGCGTTGGCCTGGCCGGCGGCCGACAAGCCGGCGACGAACAAGGCGGCGAGAAAGATGACCTTCGCCAAGGGGCTCGAAAGCCCAAATCCCGACAGCCAAGAGTTCATGACGGCTCCATTGCGAATCACGGCACTTTAAGCCGCGCCAAAGCCAAGTAAAGGACGAGACAGCGGCCGAGCCGCCACGAAAATGCCCATGCGGCGCTTTTCCTAGCCAATTTCGCCCGAATTACGACGCCAGGCGCGCCGGCCGGCAGGAAGCAGCCGATCCGTTGAACATAGCCGATTCGCCATGGCGGCCGCCGCCTTCAAAGATGCATTCCGGCTTGCGCGCAAAAATGCCGCACGGTTTCCTCCGCTCCTTTCTTGCGGAGGGAAAAAGAGTATGGTTTGAACCAGCTTGAGACAGTCGGGATTCCCGTCCCGGCATTGTTCGTTATTCTCGTGGACACAGCCGCGAGGAACTGGGAGACGAAGAGGGCGATGAGAAATTTCCTGGCAAACGCCAAGCTTCCAGCAAGTGCCAAGTTTCTAAGCGCTTGTGCCGTTACCACGTTTTTCGCCGGCACGGCCGCCCATGCCGATCAGCCCGTCGAGTGGGAGACGACCTTCCAGGCGCCGGCAACCGACATGATGCGCCAGATCGAGTGGTTCGGAAACTACACGATGTGGTTCATCATCCCGATCACCGCCCTAGTATTGGTCCTTCTGATCTACTGCATCGTGAAATTCCGCGCGAGCGCCAACCCGGTTCCGTCCAAGACCAGCCACAACACGCTGATCGAGGTGATCTGGACTGTCGGCCCCGTCGTCGTCCTGCTCTGCCTCGCCATCCCCTCGTTCCAGCTCTTGACCGCGCAGTACACGCCGCCGGAAGAAGCCAAGCTCACCGTCAAGGCGACGGGCAACCAGTGGAACTGGGATTACGAATACCAGACCGACAACACGCTCTCGTTCAACTCGGCGATCCTCCAGGATGGCGACCGTGCCGCCGCCGGCAAGGAAGATCGCAAGGTCTATCCGCGCCTGCTTGCCGTCGACAACGAGATGGTGGTGCCCGTCCACACGATGACCCGGGTGCTCGTCACCGCGACCGACGTGATCCATTCCTTCGCCATGCCGTCCTTCGGCATCAAGATCGATGCCATTCCCGGCCGCACCAACGAGACCTGGTTCAAGGCGGAGAAGGAAGGCCTCTACTACGGCCAGTGCTCGCAGCTCTGCGGCAAGGACCATGCCTTCATGCCGATCGCCATCCGCGTCGTCTCCGACGCGCAGTTCAAGACCTGGCTGGCTGCGGCCAAGACCGATCTGCCCGGCGCCAACAAGACGCTGATGGCCGAGGTCGATGGCCAGAACAAGGTAGCGGCCGCCGGCAACTGATGCCGCGGGTTAGCAAGATTTAGGGAACGGAGCGGAACATGGCAGACGCTGCAGCTCACGACGGGCACGACCACAAGCCTTATCATGGTTGGGTGCGCTGGGTTTATTCGACCAACCACAAGGACATCGGTACGCTCTACCTGATCTTCGCGATCATGGCCGGCATCATCGGCGGCGCGCTGTCGGTCGCCATCCGCATGGAGTTGCAGGAGCCTGGCATCCAGATCTTCAGCGGTCTGGCGCAGATGGTCTACGGCATGAACGGTGACGCCGCGATCGACGGCGGCAAGAGCATGTACAACGCCTTCGCCACAGCGCACGCGCTGATCATGATCTTCTTCATGGTCATGCCGGCCCTGATCGGCGGTTTTGCCAACTGGATGGTGCCGATCATGATCGGCGCCCCGGACATGGCGTTCCCGCGCATGAACAACATCTCGTTCTGGCTGCTGCCGCCGGCTTTCATCCTGCTGCTTATCTCGATGTTCGTGCCGAGCGCGCCTGGCGCCTACGGCGTCGGCGGCGGCTGGACGCTCTATCCGCCGCTTTCGACCTCCGGTCAGCCCGGTCCGGCCATGGATCTGGCGATCCTGTCGATTCACATCGCCGGCGCGTCCTCGATCCTGGGTGCCATCAACTTCATCACCACCATCTTCAACATGCGCGCGCCAGGCATGACGCTGCACAAGATGCCGCTGTTTGCTTGGTCGGTGCTGGTCACCGCATTCCTGCTGCTGTTGTCGCTTCCGGTCCTTGCCGGCGGCATCACCATGCTGCTTACCGACCGCAATTTCGGCACGACCTTTTTCGCTCCCGATGGCGGCGGCGATCCGCTGCTGTTCCAGCACCTGTTCTGGTTCTTCGGCCATCCGGAAGTGTATATCCTGATCCTGCCGGGCTTCGGCATCATCAGCCATATCGTCTCCACCTTCTCGCGCAAGCCGGTGTTCGGCTATCTCGGCATGGCCTACGCCATGGTCGCGATCGGCGCGGTCGGCTTCATCGTCTGGGCGCACCACATGTACACGACCGGCCTGTCGCTCGACACGCAGCGCTACTTCGTCTTCGCCACCATGGTCATCGCGGTGCCGACGGGCGTGAAGATCTTCTCCTGGATCGCGACGATGTGGGGCGGATCGATATCGTTCAAGCCGCCGATGCTGTGGGCGCTGGGCTTCATCTTCCTGTTCACGATCGGTGGTGTTACCGGGGTTCAGCTGGCCAATGCCGGTCTCGACCGGTCGCTGCACGACACCTATTTCGTGATCGCGCACTTCCATTACGTGCTGTCGCTGGGGGCGGTGTTCGCCATCTTCGCCGGCTGGTACTACTGGTTCCCGAAGATGACCGGCTACATGTATTCGCCCGTCATCGCCAACACCCATTTCTGGGTCATGTTCGTCGGCGTCAACCTTGTCTTCTTCCCGCAGCACTTCCTCGGCCTTGCCGGCATGCCGCGCCGCACCATCGACTATCCGGACGCGTTTGCGGGCTGGAACATGGTGTCGTCCTACGGTTCGTACATTTCGGCCGTCGGCGTGGTGATCTTCCTCTATGGCGTGTTCGAAGCCTTCCAGAAGAAGCGGATCGCTGGCGCCAATCCATGGGGCGAGGGCGCAACGACGCTGGAATGGCAGCTGCCGTCGCCGCCGCCGTTCCACCAATGGGAGCAGCTGCCGAAGATCAAATAAGGCGGCAGCCCGGAATCGAAACCGCCGGCCTGCCGGCGGTTTCGGCCAAACGGAATATGGATTTGAGTACGCATGGCCCTTGTCGACGAAACCAGCATTGACGAAGCGGGCTTCCGCATGTCGGAAGCGACGGCGGGTGATTTCTTCGCCCTCCTGAAGCCGCGCGTCATGTCGCTGGTGGTGTTCACCGCCTTTGTCGGACTGGTCGCGGCACCCGTGACCATCAATCCGCTGCTGGCGGTGATCGCGATCCTGGCTATTGCCATCGGGGCTGGTGCCTCCGGCGCGCTCAATATGTGGTACGATGCCGATATCGACGCGGTGATGACACGCACCGCCACCCGCCCGGTGCCGGCCGGCCGCATCCAGCCCCACGAGGCGTTGAGCTTTGGGTTGGTGCTTTCGGTTTTGTCGGTGATGACGCTCGGCGTGCTGGTCAACTGGCTGTCGGCGGCGCTGCTGGCCTTCACCATCTTCTTCTATGCCGTCGTCTACACAATGTGGCTGAAGCGCTGGACGCCGCAGAACATCGTCATCGGCGGTGCTGCCGGCGCCATTCCGCCCGTGATCGGCTGGGCCGCGGTGACCGGCACGGTCAGCCTGGAGAGCGTCGTCCTGTTCCTCATCATCTTCCTGTGGACGCCGCCGCATTTCTGGGCGCTGGCGCTGTTCAAGTCGCAGGATTATGAACGCGCCGGCATCCCGATGATGCCCAATGTCGCCGGCCCGGCGTCGACCCGCCGTCAGATCTTCGCCTATGCTCTGGTGCTGGCCCCGGTCGGTGTGCTGCCGTGGCTGCTTGGCTACACCACGCCGTTCTATGGCGTGGCTGCCCTGCTGCTCGGGCTCGGCTTTGTCTGGTATGCGTGGAAAGTGCTTGGCATGTCCGACGACGATCGCGCGATGAAGCCAGCCAAGGCGTTGTTCGGCTATTCGCTGCTCTATCTCTTCGCCATCTTCGCCGTCTATCTCGCCGACAGCGTCGTCGAACGTGCACTTGCGGTGGGTGGAGCATGAGCATGATCGAAGACAAGCTCGAAACGGTCACCTTGACCGAACGCCAGCGGAAGGCCCGGCGCAACCGCTCGGTCGCCATCGGCGTAGCCTTGGCCGTGCTGGTCGTTATCTTCTATATCGCGACGATCGTGAAGTTCGGTCATAACCTCTCTGGCACGATGTGAGGCGGGAGATGGGTGTCGACACGAGCGCCAAACCGGCCGGGCACAACAGCAACCGCCTTGTTGCGGCCGTCTGCGTTGCCTTCTTCACCGGCATGATCGGCATGGCCTATGCCGCGGTGCCGCTGTACAAGATGTTCTGCCAGGCGACAGGCTATGGCGGCACGACGCAACGCGTCGAGAAGCAGTATGCCGGCCGCGTGCTCGATCGCGAGATCACCGTCCGCTTCGACGCCAATATCGCCGGCGTGCCGTGGGATTTCCAGCCGGTCCAGCGCTCGATGACCATGAAGATCGGCGAGACGGTGCAGGCGCACTATCAGGCGACCAACAAGTTCGATCGCCCCATCACCGGCCGCGCCACCTTCAATGTCCAGCCTGAACTGGCGGGTCCCTATTTCAACAAGGTCGAATGCTTCTGCTTCACCGACACCACGCTGAAGCCCGGCGAAACGCTTGACATGCCGGTCCTGTTCTACGTGGACCCCGATATCGTCAACGTGCCGGAACTGAAGGACGTGAAGACGATCACCCTGTCCTACACGATGTTTCCGGTCGAGAAGAACAAGCCGGTCGCATCGTCAGAGCCGGTCCAGGGCAACAGCAAGACAATTTCAAATACCGAAGGAAATCTCGGGGGTTGATATGGCAGACGCGCACGCAAAACATCACGACTATCATCTCGTCGACCCGAGCCCGTGGCCTTTCCTGGGATCGATAGGGGCGCTCGTCACCGCCTTTGGCGGCGTTTGCCTCATGGAATACCTGAAGGGCGGCTCGTTCCCGATCTTCGGCTTCAACATCGCCAATCCGTGGCTGTTCTTCATCGGCCTCGCGATCGTCCTCTACACCATGTTCGCCTGGTGGTCGGACACGATCAAGGAAGCGCATGAGGGCCATCACACGCGGGTCGTGTCGTTGCATCTGCGCTATGGCATGATCATGTTCATCGCCTCCGAGGTGATGTTCTTCGTCGCTTGGTTCTGGGCCTATTTCGATGCCAGCCTGTTTCCGAGCGAAGCCCACCAATATGCCCGCACCGCGTTCACCGGCGGTGTCTGGCCGCCGAAGGGCATGGAGGTTCTCGATCCTTTCCACCTGCCGCTCTATAACACCGTGATCCTGCTGTTGTCGGGCACCACGGTCACCTGGGCGCACCACTCCCTTATCCACGGCGATCGCAAGGGGCTGATCAACGGGCTGGTGCTGACCGTCGGCCTCGGCATGCTGTTCACCATGGTGCAGGCCTACGAGTACATGCATGCTCCGTTCGCCTTCAAGGATTCCATCTACGGCGCCACCTTCTTCATGGCGACCGGCTTCCACGGCTTCCATGTCATCATCGGCACCATCTTCTTGGCCGTCTGCCTGATCCGGGCCATGAAGGGCGATTTCACGCCCAAGCAGCATTTCGGTTTCGAGGCTGCCGCATGGTACTGGCATTTCGTCGACGTGGTCTGGTTGTTCCTGTTCGCCTCGATCTATGTCTGGGGATCGGTCGGCGCGGTAATCGAAGCCCACTGATACCGGTCTGATGACTTTGAAGGGGCGGCTGCGGCAACGTGGCCGCCCTTCTTCTTTTCGGTCCAATGCGATCCGGGCGGTTGCGAGGGCGCACAGTGTCGATGCCGGCGGTATGATCATGATCCACGGCCAGCCGAACGGATTCGGCGGCTGCTTCAATTGGTCGGCTGGACCGACGGCGGCATTGCCGTTACGGACTCCGGCATGGACGAAGTCTGGGCGGTGGTGATCGATGGAACACCCATCAGGATTGAGCGGTAAGCAATGAGCGACGACAAGGCGATCTGGCCTCCGATCGACCCTATTTCCGCGGGCTTGCATGGACGCTGCCCGCGCTGCGGCGAGGGGCGGCTGTTTTCCGGCTTTCTCACCGTAGGCAAACGCTGCACCAATTGCGGTCTTGATTATTCCTATGCCGATGCCGGCGACGGGCCCGCGGTTTTCGTCATCCTGATCATCGGCTTCATCATCGTCGGCCTGGCGCTCTGGGTCGAAGTGACGCTGAGCCCGCCGCTCTGGCTGCATCTGCTGGTCTGGATCCCGCTGGCGCTGGTGCTGTGCCTGACGGCGCTCCGGCTGATCAAGGGGGTGCTGCTTACGCTGCAGTACCGCAACAAGGCGGCCGAGGGCCGGCTGGATCGCGGCGAATGACCGACATGTCCGCCAAGGGCGGTCGTTCGCGGCCAGGATCGGTATTGCTGCTTGGCATTGGCCTCGTCCTGCTCCTGATCCTGCTGGCGCTCGGCACCTGGCAGGTCCAGCGCCTGCACTGGAAGGAAGGTCTTATCCAGACCATCGACCAGCGCACCCACTCGCCGCCGCTCCCGCTGGCCGAGGTGGAGAAACAATTCGCCTCGACTGGGGACGTCGACTACACGCCGGTGACGGTGACCGGCACGTTCCTGCATTCCGGCGAGCGGCATTTCTACGCAACATGGGAAGGCGAAGCCGGCTTCAACGTCTACACGCCGCTGGCCCTCGACGATGGCCGCTTCGTCCTGATCAATCGCGGTTTCGTGCCATACGATCTGAAGGATGCCGCCAAGCGCGCCAAGGGACAGGTCGCGGGCAAGGTCACGGTCACCGGCCTCGCTCGCAATCCGCTGCCGGCAAAGCCGTCGATGATGCTTCCCGACAACGACGTGGCGAAGAACATCTTTTACTGGAAGGACCGTGACGTGATGGCGGCGAGCGCTGGCTTGCCGGCGAGCGCCAAGCTGGTGCCAATCTTCATCGACGCCGACAAGACGCCGAATCCGGGCGGTTTGCCCATCGGCGGTGTCACCATCATCGACCTGCCGAACAGCCATCTGCAATATGCCGTGACCTGGTATGGGCTTGCCGCGGCACTTGCCGCCGTTCTCATCCTGCGGCTTCGCAGGCCAGCGAAAGAGGAATGAGCGCGACCGACCCGCTTGAAGGGCCATCGCCCTTGACAGGACGGGGGTAGGCACCTCATTTCGGCTCTGATCAAACGGCCCGGATTCATGCTTCAGACCACGACAAAGCCTTCTCTGACGATCCGCCTCTGCCAGCCGCGCGGTTTTTGCGCCGGCGTCGACCGTGCTATCCAGATCGTCGTGCTGGCGCTGAAGAAATATGGCGCGCCGGTCTATGTCCGCCATGAGATCGTGCACAACCGCTATGTCGTCGAGGGTCTGCAAAGCCTTGGCGCCGTCTTTATCGAGGAACTTTCCGAGATTCCGGCCGAACATCGGCAGTCGCCGGTCGTCTTTTCCGCGCATGGCGTGCCGAAGTCGGTACCGGCGGATGCCCAGGCGCGCAATTTGTTCTATCTCGACGCCACCTGTCCGCTGGTCTCCAAGGTCCACAAGCAAGCGATGCGCCACCAGCGGCTCGGCCGCCACGTGCTCCTGATCGGCCATGCCGGACATCCCGAGGTGATCGGCACGATGGGACAATTGCCGGAGGGTGCGGTAACGCTGATCGAGACCGAAGCCGATGCCGCGAGGCTTGCGCCGGCGGACCCGAAGGCGCTCGGCTTCGTCACCCAGACCACGCTATCGGTCGAGGACACGGCCGGCATCATCCGCGCGCTGCAGGACCGCTTTCCCGACCTGAAGGCGCCGGCGGCGGAATCGATCTGCTATGCCACCACGAACCGTCAGGAAGCGGTCAAGGATACAGCCGCGGGGGCCGATCTCTACCTGATCGTCGGCGCGCCCAATTCCTCCAATTCGCGGCGTCTTGTCGAAGTGGCTGAGCGTGCGGGGGCTGCGATGTCGCTTCTCGTGCAGCGCGCCGCCGAGATTCCGTGGGATGACATCGGCGACATCTCGACGCTCGGTCTGTCGGCGGGGGCATCCGCCCCGGAGATCATCGTCGACGAGATCATCGATGCGTTCCGCCAGCGCTTCGATGTCACGATCGACCTGGCCATCACGGCCACCGAAACGGAGGATTTTCCCGTCATGCGGGTACTGCGCGATGTCGAACTGACGGCGGCCGACATGGCTTTCGTCAACGGGGCGCCGTAAGGCACATGGCGGTCTACACCGACGTTGCGGAAGGCGAACTCGGCGCATTCCTGAAGCACTACCCAGTCGGCGATCTCCTGTCCTACAAGGGCATCGCGGAGGGCACCGAGAACTCGAATTTTTTGCTGCACACCTCCAGCGGCTCCTACATCCTGACGCTCTATGAAAGACGGGTCGAAAAGGCGGATCTGCCGTTTTTCCTCGGGTTGATGGGTCATCTCGCCAAAAAGGGCGTGTCCTGCCCGCTGCCGGTAACCGCGCATGACGGCAGCGTCATCGGCACGCTGGCGGGCCGGCCGGCCGTCATCATCACTTTCCTCGAGGGTCTCTCGCTCCGGCGACCGACATCCATCCATTGCGCCGAGGTCGGCAAGGCGCTGGCCTCCCTGCACCTGGCCGGTGCCGACTTTCCGATGATCCGCCCCAATGCGCTCGCAATCGACGGCTGGCGCAAGCTCTGGTCGGCAGCTCGCGACCGTGCCGATGAGGTCGAGCCGGGCCTTGCGGCCGAAGTCGACGCCGACTTCGCCGACTTCGAGCGGAATTGGCCGAAGGGTCTCCCGGAAGGCATCATCCACGCCGATCTTTTCCCGGACAATGTGTTCTTTCTCGGCGAGAAGCTCTCCGGCTTGATTGATTTTTATTTCGCTTGCAACGACCTCTACGCCTATGACGTCGCCACATGCCTGAACGCCTGGTGTTTCGAGAAGGATTTTTCCTTCAATCTCACCAAGGGCAAGGCGCTGCTTGCCGGCTACCAAGGTGTGCGGCCTCTGAGCAATCAGGAAAAGGCGGCACTTCCGATGCTGGCACGGGGCTCGGCGCTGCGTTTCATGCTGACCCGGCTGTATGACTGGCTGACCGTTCCCGGTGGCGGGCTGGTAATGAAACGCGATCCGACCGAATACATCAGGAGAATGCGGTTTCATCGGACGATCAAATCTGCTTCGGAATATGGGCTGGCATGAGCAAACACGTTGAGATATTCACCGATGGCGCCTGTTCGGGCAATCCCGGCCCGGGCGGCTGGGGCGCGATCCTGCGCTTCAACGGCGCCACCAAGGAACTATCGGGTGGCGAGGCCGAGACGACCAACAACCGCATGGAATTGCTTGCCGCCATCTCGGCGCTGAACGCGCTCAAGGAACCTTGCACGGTCGATCTTCACACCGACAGCAAATATGTCATGGACGGCATTTCAAAGTGGATCCATGGCTGGAAGAAGAACGGCTGGAAGACCGCCGACAAGAAGCCGGTCAAGAATGGTGAGCTCTGGCAGGCGCTGGATGAAGCCAATCGGCGTCACAAGGTCACCTGGATCTGGGTCAAGGGCCATGCCGGCCATACCGAGAACGAACGCGCCGACGAACTTGCTCGTGAGGGCATGGCGCCGTTCAAGAAGGGCGCGGTCAAGCTTGTTGCTGCCCCAGCGAAGCCGGTCGCGCAGTCCAAGCAGCCGGCGATGGTAAAGGTGCGGCGCTCGACCCAAAGCTATTGAATTCCGGGGCGGCACCATCCCCAGGCTGGGATCTCTGTCATGCCGATCCTCCACTATGTGATGCATCCCCAGGTTCAGGTGGACGCCAAGATTCCGGTACCGGGATGGGCCTGTCCGATGTTGGACGCGCGAGAGCGATTGCAATGCTGGCTGCTTTGACCAACGTCCAGTGGGCGTACGCATAGAGCCCATAACGTTGCAGTTGCTCCGGGATAGGAGTAATATTTGCTACCAAAGAGCAATGAAGGAAGCCGGCGTGGCGAACGTGGAAAAAATGAGCATTGCGGTGACGCCGCAGCAGGCAGCCGTCATGCGAGAGGCGGTGGAAGCGGGCGAGTATGCCACTGCAAGCGAGATTGTGCGGGAAGCAGTGCGAGATTGGCTGGCCAAACGTGAACTGCGGCATGACGATATCCAACGGCTGAGACAGCTGTGGGATGAAGGCAAGGCAAGCGGAAGACCCGAGCCTGTGGATTTCGACGAGCTGCGAAAGGAAGCTCGGCGAAAGCTGACGGACGTCTCGCTGAATGGCCGTTAGGCTAGTCTGGTCACCCGCAGCTAGAGCGGACCTCATCGACATCTACATGGTGATCGGCAGCGAAAACATACGGGCGGCCGATCGTTATTATGATCGGCTGGAAGCGCGAGCCATGCAGCTGGCAGACCAGCCGCGCATGGGAGTTAGACGACTGGACATCAGGTCGTCCGCACGAATGCTGGTGGAGACGCCGTTTTTACTGCTCTACGAAACGATTCCGGACACCGACGATGGCCCTGTTGAGCAGGTTGAAATCGTCCGGGTTGTTGATGGGCGGCGAGATTTGAACCGCTTGTTTTAGCCATTCAGCGGATCAACAGCGCCGTGCCCCAAAGCCCGAGGGCGAACACGGTGTGTGACACCAGGTTCAGCGCCCGTACCTTCATCGGGTTGGGCCGCTTCGACGCTGCCCAGCCCGCGCCCATGCCGGGCGCCAGCAGGAACCAGCCGGCGCCGACTGTGACCATGCCAAGGATGAAAGCCGGCAGGAAAATCGGCGCGACAAGCCAGCCCGCTCCGGCCCCCACGACAAGGATGATGCCGTAGACGATGCCGACAACATAGTGAAAGGCCCAGCCCAAAGCCGATTCGTGTACATAGGGCGTCGCATCGCCAATATCGTCGTGAAAGACTTTTTCCCGTAAATGCCAGACCCAGCGGCCAACGGGGGCCCAGTTCGGCCGTGCTTGACCGAACATCTTGTAGAGAAGAAAGGCCCAGATATCCATCAGCAGCGTGGCGCCGACGCCGATCGCCACGCTACGCCAGACGATGTCGAACGTCATGGTCAGAGCAGTTCGAGGATATTGGCGGCGCCGGATTCATCGACGCCGGGCTTGGTCTCGACATTGAGGGCGGTGACCTTGCCGTCATCGACGATCATTGAAAACCGCTTCGACCGAAGACCCATGCCTCCGCCGGAGAAGTCGGCGTCGAGGCCGATCGCCTTGGCGAAGTCGCCATTGCCGTCGGCGAGGAACAGGATCTTGCCTTCACCGCCGGTGAAGCGTGCCCAGGCGCCCATGACATGGACGTCGTTGACCGAAACCACGGCGACCGTATCGACACCGCGCGCCAGGATGGCGTCGCGGTTCTCCAGGTAGCCGGGCAAATGATTGTTGCTGCAGGTCGGCGTGAAGGCGCCAGGCACAGCAAACAGCACGACCTTCTTTCCCGCAAAAATCTCGGCCGTCGTGATCGGCTTGGGACCGTCGGCAGTCATCGTCTTGAACGTCGTATCGGGCAGTCTGTCGCCAGCGGAAATGGTCATGAGTTCCTCGCTTGGGAGAATGGGGAAGGACGTAGCCTTGGGTAGCGAACTATGCGGTTTCCCGCAACCATCGCGGAGGGCTGGATCAAGGGAAAGGCAAGAGCCCTTCGACCGCGCCTGCCGAACTCGTCAGTGTATAGTGAAGTCCGCCATCCGTGGGGGTCGTCGATGGCCGGTCGAGGATCGGCACAGTGAAGACCAGCTTGCCGTCCTTCTGGCTGCGCGCCGGCGAACCGAACATGTAGTCGCGGTCTCCTGCGACGAAGAAGTCAGCCGCTTCCGGATCGCCGGGAAAGCTCGCCTCCACAACCAGCGTTTCATGGTCGCCCGGCAGCACGTTGATGCCGAAGTCGGATCTTGCCGGCGCGGGCAAGGCGGCGAAGCTCCCCTTGACCAGCTCCGCGTCCTCGGCATTGTCCGGGTCGGAGCCGGGGTCGACGGTCAGCCGCGTCTGCACAGGGATGCATATCGTCTCGCAAATGCCGAGGAAAATGTCGGCGTCGATGACGGACGGATCCTTCGCGGCCGACAGCGTGAACGTCACCGGCAGCGAGACCGGATAGTCGTAGCCCGCCCATTTGCCGTAGCCGTCGTCATGACGCTTCGGCGCCGGGAAGGAAAGGCTGGCATCGGAAATGTTGGTGCTGGCCGAGATATCGAGTTGCGGCGGCACGCCCGCGTCGCCCGGGTCGCGCCAATAAGTCTTCCAGCCAGGCTTGAGCGCTATGTCGAGAACGCCCCGGATGCGGCCGGCATCGTCGGGCTTGCCGCTCGTCACCAGCCGTACCTTGCCGCCTTCGCTGTTGTACCAGGCGGACGAAGAGGCCGCGGCTGGGAGTGTGATCGCCGATCCGATAACGGCGCCGAGCAACAGGATTTTCAAGCTTTGCATGGTGATGATTTGATCGTCCGTTCATGGCCGTGCAATGATTTCATGGTCTTGCCGGTATCATATTTGCGTGACCTTTGCCGCAGGTAATGATCGGCCGGCGGCACGGGCTTGGTCGAAAACCGGCGCGGTACATCTTTTCGGCGCCCGGGAAACGCGTTACCCTCTGATTATGGACTTGTTGCGCCACAAGAAGACAGCCGCCGGCAGCGGCTTTCTCGACGATCAGTTCCTCATTGCCATGCCTGGCATGAAGGACGACCGTTTCACGCGCTCGGTCATCTATATCTGCGCCCACAGCGATGAGGGCGCGATGGGCCTGATCATCAACCAGACGCAGCAGATGCTCTTTCCGGACCTTTTGGTGCAACTTGGCATCATGAACGAGCACGAGGCGATCCGGTTGCCCGCCCGTACCCGTGATTTCGTCGTTCGCAATGGCGGGCCCGTCGACCGAAGCCGCGGCTTCGTGCTGCATACGGGCGATTACCGGGTGGAGTCTTCGTTGACCGTTTCCGACGATGTCTGCCTGACCGCGACCGTCGACATATTGCGCGCCATATCGTCGGGCCGGGGACCCCGTCACGCGCTGATGGCGCTGGGCTATTCGGGTTGGGGCGCCGGCCAGTTGGAAACCGAGATAGCCGAAAACGGCTGGCTGACTTGTCCGGCCACTCCGGAGCTTCTGTTCGATACCGACATCGAGCGCAAATACGACCGGATTCTCGCCTCGATCGGCATCGACCTCGCGCATTTGAGTGTAGCGGCCGGCCACGCCTGAGCTCCAGCGGCGTGAAAGCCAACTACGCCTGCGTCAGCGGATACTGTTCCTTCAGCGTCTTCAGCACCTGATCCCCGGGCATCGGGGCGCCGAACATGAAGCTCTGCACATATTCGCAGCCCATCTGGCGCAGCTCCAGCGCGTCGCGCTCGTCCGAAATGCCTTCGGCGACCACCGACAGGCCGAGCTCATGCGCCATGCTGACCATGGATTTGAGCAGCACGGCGCGTTTGGGCGTGCTGTCGTCCACGAAACTCTTGTCGATCTTGATCGTGTCGAAGGGAAAGCGCGTCAGGTAGGCCAGCGAAGAATAGCCGGTACCGAAATCGTCCAGCGACAGGCCGATGCCGAGCTGCTTCAGCTTGGTCAGCACATGGGCAGTCTGCTCGGGATTGTCCATAACCAGCGATTCCGTGAGCTCGAGCCGGAAGCAGCGCGGCTTCAGATTGGCTCGCGCAATCACGGAGCGGACGTCGCTGACCAGGTCGCGGCGGATGAGCTGGCGGCTGGAAAGGTTGACCGAAACCGACAGCGGCGCGTCGCCGATCTGCTTTTGCCATGCCGCCAGATCCTCGGCGGCTTGCTGCATGGCGAACAGCCCAAGCTGTACGATCAGCCCGCAGCTTTCGGCGACCGGAATGAAATCCGCCGGCGGGATCATGCCGCGGCGCGGATGGTCCCAGCGCAGCAATGCCTCGAAGCCGGCGACGCTGCCGTCTTCCAGCCGAACGATCGGCTGGTAGGCAAGCGTGAATTCGCGCCGTTCGATGGCACGGCGCAGGTCGGATTCGAACTGCAGCCGATCGGTGCCGACGGTGCGGAAGGCCGGGCGGAACGGTTCGATCCTGTCGCCGCCGAAGCGTTTGGCCTGATGCATGGCAAGCTCGGCGTCCTTGACCATGTCCTCGGCCGAGGTCTGCGCCGAGGTCCAGGTGATCAGCCCGATCGAGGCGGTCAGCACGATCTCGCGCTTGGCAAAGGTGATCGGGGCGTTGATGGCATGCTTGATGGCGTCCGCCACCGCCGCGATGCGGGCCGGGTCCTGCTCGGAAAGCAGCATCAAGGCGAACTGGTCGCCGGCGAAGCGTGACAGCGAGTCCTTCGGCTTCAAGAGCCGGTGCAGGCGTCGCGCGATGGTGAGCAGGATGGTGTCGCCGGCCGAGATGCCGAGCCCGTCATTGACCTGCTTGAAGCGGTCGATGTCGATGACGAAGACGGTCGGGCGCACCTTCTCTTCGGTCCGTGCGATCGAGATGATCGCCTCGAGCCGGTTCATGAACAATTCGCGATTGGGCAGGCCGGTGAGGTTGTCGTGCACCGCGTCGTGCAGCAGCCTCTCCTCGGATTTTTTCTGCTCGGTGACGTCAACCATGGTGCCGACACAGCGGATGACCTCACCGTCCGATCCGATAACCGGGCGCGCGCGCAGCGCAAACCAGTGATAGTGGCCGTCGGCGCCGCGCAACCGGAAGTTCTGCGCCACCTTGCCGCGACGGTGCTCGAGCACCACGTCGAGCGTGGTGCGGAACGTGTCGCGGTCATCGACATGCAGCACCGGCAGCCAGTTGCGGGCTGCACCCCCCAGGCTGTTAGGGGCGAGGCCGAGCTGGATGCTGACGTCGGGCTTGGTGACGACGCGGTCGCGCAGCACGTCCCAGTCCCACACCGTGTCGCCCGAGCCGGCCACCGCCAGCGCCTGCCGCTCGAGGTCGGAGAACAGACCCTGGTGCAGCGCGCCGCCGGCAAAGGCATGCTGCATGACGGTGAAGCCGATCAGCAGGATGATGAGGATCAGACCGCCGCCAAGCGCCGGCTGGGCGATGTCGTTGTCGAGCATGCCGGTTATCGCCATCCACGATCCGCATAGCCACAACAGCACCATCACCCAACTGGGCACCAGCATGATGGCACGGTCATAGCCGCGTATGCCGAGGAAGATGATCAGGCCGAGCCCGGTCAGCGCGGTGGCGGCGAAGGACAGCCTGGCGATGCCCGCGGCGACCGCCGGGTCGACGATGGCGACGCCGGCGATCAAGAGCAGCCCGAGGATCCAGACCAGCGCCCCATAGCTGAAATGGCCGTGCCATCGGTTGAGGTTGAGATAGGCGAACAGGAACACCACGAAGGTCGCCGCCAGGGCCACCTCCGTTCCCGCCCGCCACATCTGCTCGTTGCCGGGCGATATCTCGATGATCTTGTTGAGGAAGCCGAAATCGACGCAGATATAGGCAAGCACGGCCCAGGCGAGTGCTGCGGTCGCAGGGAACATGGAGGTTCCCTTGACCACGAACAGGATGGTCAGGAACAGCGCGAGAAGCCCGGCGATGCCGATGACGATGCCGCGGAACAGCGTGTAGGAATTGACTGAGTCCTTGTAGGATTCCGGGTCCCAGAGATAGACCTGCGGCAGCTTGGGCGAGGCGAGTTCGGCGATGAAGGTGATCACCGTCCCCGGGTTCAGCGTCACCCGGAAGACGTCGGCGTCCGGGCTGCTCTGGCGGTCGAGCGCAAAGCCTTCGCTGGGCGTGATGGC
This sequence comes from Mesorhizobium sp. B2-4-2, assembly GCF_006442845.1. Lineage (NCBI taxonomy): Bacteria > Pseudomonadati > Pseudomonadota > Alphaproteobacteria > Hyphomicrobiales > Phyllobacteriaceae > Mesorhizobium > Mesorhizobium sp. B2-4-2. The sequence continues at coordinate 443,279 of NZ_VFVM01000001.1, forward strand.
GGCGATACGGGTCGAGCCGAGATCCGGCCAGAAGATGCCGGAATTGACCAGTCGGAAATGCGGCGCCACGATCAGCCGGTCGAGCTGCTGGTCGGTGGTATTGGCAAGCGCGAACACGGCCCAGTCGCCGGTGGAACGGGCGTCATTGGCCTCGACCTCGATGCGTCGCACGATGCCGTCGGGTCCGGGCGCGGTTGAAACCTGGAAGTTTTCGCCCTGGTTCCGGTAAATTTCCACGGCGCCGGACAGATCGAGCGCGACATCGTCGCGAGCGATCTTGATCGGTTCGACGGCAAAGGCCGAGGACGCCGCGTACAGCGTCAGGATCGTCGCGAGGACAAAGGCGAACAGCGGCCCGTTGCGCAGGAATTTCGTCAAAAATCAGTCCTTCGTTCCAGCGCCTGGCGGATCGTCCGCGATCCGGGCGTAGAGGTAATGGTCCTGCCAGATGCCATTGATCCTGAGGTAGGATCGCAGAAGTCCTTCGCGCCGGAATCCGGCTTTTTCAAGCACACGGATCGACCTGATATTGTCGGGAATACAGGCCGCTTCGATCCGGTGCAACCTCAGCGTATCGAAGGCGAAGCGGGTCACGACCTTGACGGCGTCGGTCATCAGGCCACGGCCGCCGAAGCGCTCGCCGATCCAGTAGCCGACATGCCCGCTCTGCGAGACCCCGTGGCGTATGTTGCCGAGCGTAATTCCGCCAGCCAACCTGCCGCTCGACTTCTCGAATATGAAGAAGGCGATCGCGGTTCCCTGCGCATAGTCCTCGCGGTAGCGGCTGATGCGCAGCCGCCATGCCGCCCGGTCAAGCTCGTCCGGCGCCCAGCGCGGCTCCCATGGTTCGAGGAATGCCCGGCTCTCGCCGCGCACAGTCGACCACTCCCGGTAGTCATTGGTGAACGGCACGCGCAGCGTCACGCGGTCGCCCTTCAGTGCCGGCAGGTCGCGGCGAAAGAAAGGGAGCGCGAACACGGCGCTTGTGCGGGCTTAGACGGCGAGCTTGCGGGCCGTGGTGGGCGTGCCCGGAAGCGAATCGAGGATCGCTTCGTATGGCGCCAGCGTACCCACAGGCCCTACAGCGGTAAGCGTCGGTTTGGTCGAGAACAGCCGTGACGACAGGTCGGTCAAACGATCGACCGTCAGCGCCGACAGCCGCTCCATCAGTTCCTCCTTGGCGATCGGCCGGCCGAACAAGAGCAGCTGTCGCGCGATCTGCGAGGCGCGGCTGGCCGGGCTTTCCGCCGACATGATCAGACCTGCGCGGTATTGCGCGCGCGCCCGGTCGAGCTCTTCCTGCAGGATGTTCTCGCCGGCCTTCTGCAATTCCTCGATGATGACGGGCACCAGTTCGGCGATGTCGCTCTGCCCGGTCGCGGCATGGACGCCGAATATGCCGGTATCGGAAAAGCCCCAGTGGAAGGCATAGACCGAATAGCACAGGCCACGCTTTTCGCGGACTTCCTGGAACAGCCTGGACGACATGCCGCCGCCGAGGATCATCGACAGCACCTGCGAGGCGTAGAAATCGCGCACATGGTAGGCGCGGCCTTCGAAGCCCAGCACGATCTGCGCGTCCATCAGGTCGCGGTCCTCGCGGAAATCGCCGCCGACATATTGCGCATATTGCGGGATGGTGTTGTCGGCCTTGGTGCGGAAGCCGCCGAGCTGCTTTTCCACTTCGCGCACGAAATTGTCGTGCTTGATGTCGCCGGCGGCCACGATCACCATACGTTCGGCGCCATACTGGCGCTCGATGAAATCGTGCAATTGCTTCGAGGTAAAGGATTTGACGGTTTCCGGCGTGCCCAGAATCGAGCGGCCGATGGTCTGGTGGCGAAAGGCCGTCTCGGTGAACCGGTCGAACACGATGTCATCGGGCGTGTCGTGCGCGGCGCCGATTTCCTGCAGGATCACGTGCTGCTCGCGTTCGAGCTCCTGCGGATCGAATTCCGATTCCTGCAGGATGTCGGCAAGAATGTCGACGGCCAGCGGCACGTCGTCGGAGAGCACCCTGGCATAGTAGGATGTGGTCTCGACGCTGGTGGCGGCGTTGATCTCGCCGCCCACGTCCTCGATCTCCGATGCGATCTCGAAGGCTGTTCGCCGCTTTGTGCCCTTGAACGCCATGTGCTCGAGCAGATGGGCCATGCCATGCTCTTCGTCACGTTCATTGCGGGCACCCGACTTGACCCAGGCACCCAGGGCAACCGATTCGATGCTTGGAAGGGTTTCGGTGGCGACTGTCAGGCCGTTCGACAGACGGCTTACCTCAACACCCATATGGTTCGTACTCCTTAACGCGCCGCTCGCGCACGGCGGCTGACGTAATCTTCCACCATTTTCAGGTCGGATGGAAGTACCGTGTATTTTTCCTCCGATGTCATCAACCCACCTAGCCATGCGGGCAGCGCGGGTGACACGCCGCTGGCGGCCTCGACGGCAGCCGGGAATTTTGCTGGGTGCGCAGTGCCCAGCACCACCATCGGCACGGCATTCGAAGCCTTGCCGGCCGCGACATGCACGGCTGCCGCGGTATGCGGATCAAGCAGGTAGTTGCTGGCCGCGAGCGTCGAGCGGATCGTCGCGGCGACCTCGTCCATATCTGCGCGGCCGGCATCGAATTCGGCTCGCATCCCTGCGATTTCCGTGGCTTCTATGGTGAAGGCGCCGGATTGTTTGAGCCCGGCCATGTAGCGCCGCACAGTCGCCGGGTCGCGGCCCGACGCCTCGAACAGCAGGCGCTCGAAATTCGACGACACCTGAATGTCCATGGAAGGCGAGGTGGTCGCGAACACGCCCTTGGTGCGGTATTCGCCGGTCGCGAAAGTGCGTGCCAGTATGTCGTTGTCGTTGGTGGCGATGACCAGCCGATCGATCGGCAGGCCCATTTTTTTGGCGGCGTAACCGGCAAAGATATCGCCGAAATTCCCTGTGGGCACGGTGAAGGAGACGGGGCGATCGGGCGCGCCGAGCGACAGGGCCGAGGAGAAATAATAGACGATCTGGGCCATGATGCGGGCCCAGTTGATTGAATTCACCCCCGACAGCGAGACACGGTCGCGAAAGCCGTGATCGTTGAACATGTCCTTGAGCATGCCCTGGCAATCGTCGAAATTGCCTTCGATCGCCAAGGCATGCACGTTCTCAGCCTTCGATGTCGTCATCTGCCGTTGCTGCACCGGCGACACGCGGCCATGCGGGAAGAGAATGAAGATGTCGGTGCGGCTGCGCCCGGCGAAGGCGTCTATCGCTGCTCCGCCGGTGTCGCCCGATGTGGCGCCGACGATGGTGGCATGCTGGTTGCGTTCGGCGAGCACATGGTCCATCAGCCGGGCGAGCAACTGCATCGCCACGTCCTTGAAGGCGAGCGTAGGTCCATGGAAGAGTTCGAGGACAAAAGCGTTGGGGCCGGTCTGGACCAGCGGGCAGACAGCCTCGTGGCGGAAGGTGGCATAGGCCTCCCGCACCAGACGCTCGAACACGGGGGCCGGGATTTCGTCGCCAAGGAACGGCGACAGCACCCGGATGGCCAGCTCGGGATAGGCCAGGCCGCGCATGGCGCGGATCTCGGCCATCGAGAATTGCGGCCACTGGCGCGGCACATAGAGCCCGCCGTCGCGTGCCAGGCCTGTCAGGACGGCATCGCAAAACCCAAGCGCGGGCGCCTCGCCGCGGGTACTCACATATTGCATCGTCACAATTCCGTTACTGCCTTGGGTTTTCGACCCACGCAAGGTGGTTAATTTCTACGCTGGCTCAGTCGCATTTTTGCCGCGCGGTTGATATACGTCACCAGCTTTGCGAGAGGGAAGTGCAGTTTCATGGCGTTTCATACATTCAGCGGTCGCTTTTTCGCGGGTCTTGCGCTCACCGGCTTTATGCTTGCCGCCGCCGGCTGCCAATCAGGCGACAACGGTATGCTGAACCTGGGTTTTGGCAAGAAGGACCCGACCGCGCCACCGCCGCCGCAGGACCCCAAGATTCTGGCCAGCCAGTTGAATGCCTATTGCCCGAGGGTGATGCTTCGCGACGGCACGGCATTCTTCAACACCTACGCCAACGAAGCCCGGAAGCCCAGGCCCAAGCTCAAGAAGACCGGCGACGCCGCGCAGGATGCCGCGGCCCAGGCTGCGGCCGATGCTGCCGCTGCTACTCCGCCGGACGATTCGGCGAGGGTCATTTATCAGGCCTCGATCAGCGACGTGACCCGCGATTGCAGCCGCGCCGACGGACAGCTGACGATGAAGATCGCCGTCGCCGGCAAGATCGTGCCGGGACCGAAATTCACGCCCGGCACCATCACCATGCCGATCCGCACCGCGGTAATGCATGGCACTGAGGTGCTTTATTCCCAGATCCACCAATACCAGGTCCAGGTTACCGACCCCTCGGTCGCCACGCAGTTCGTCTTCACCGATTCCAACATCGTCGTGCCGGCGCCGACGGCGCAGGACTATCAGGCCTATGCCGGCTATGATGAAAATGCGCCGAAGGCCGCGACCGACAAATCGAAGAAAAACAGGAAGAAAGCCGCCGCGACCAACTAAATCCGCAGGGGTGCTCGTCGGGGCCTAGCGGACGCTCACACGTCCGCCGACCATTCTGATAGGGCGGCCAGCGTGCCGCTCAGATCCGCCCAGCGGCGGATCACCGTCTCGGCGCCCGCCTCCGTCAGCGCATCGGCATGGCCGGGATAGCTATGGGCGGCGCCCGTGAACCCGATGACACGCATTCCTGCCGACCTTGCGCCGGTCACGCCGTGCACGGAATCCTCGATGACGAAAGTGTTTGCCGGATGGGCGCCGAGCTTTTCGGCGGCGAACAGGAACACGTCCGGAGCCGGTTTGGTTTTTCCGGTCGGCGTCTCCATCGCGGAGAAGATGCGCCCGGCAAAGAATGGCAGCAGATGCACCTTCTCCAGCATGAATTCTATCCGCTCCGAGCGTGAGTTGGAGCAGATGCAACGTTGCGCCGTCACCGAGGCGACCGCTTCGCGCACGCCCTCGATGGCACGAACGTCGCTGCGCAGTTTCCGGTCGACCAGCTCTTCGGCGCGATCGATCAGCGAAACCTGGAACGGGATGTTGGACTTCTCCTCAACCCGCATCAGAATGTCCTTGAACGTCAGCCCCGCATAAGTCTCGGCAATCTCCTCGGCCGAGATTTCGTATCCGGACAAGGTCAGGAGCTCGGCCTCGACGCGCGCGGCGATGATTTCGGAATCGACGAGCACGCCGTCGCAATCGAAGATGACAAGGTCTGGCTGGGGCATGGTGATCCGGGCAATGAGAACGGGCAGGCTTCAGGCGGCGCGGCATACACCAACGGGCACGTCGGCGCAAACCGGCGGCGTCCGATCGCTGCCCTTCACCGAATATTTACGCTGATCGGTAACCATAACCGGGAGTAAACAGTAACGCGTGCCTTGGGTGTAAAAATGTCAGCCGTGCGTCTTGTCGACGAGCTTTCCCATGCTCCCCAGCAATCCGAATGGCTGGACACGATCCTGAAGGGCGACTGCGTCGCGGCGCTCGACCGGCTGCCCGAAAAATGCATCGACGTCATCTTCGCCGATCCACCCTACAATCTGCAGCTCGACGGCGACCTGCACCGGCCCGACCAATCCAAGGTCGATGCGGTGGACGACGACTGGGACCGGTTCGAGAGCTTCGAGGCCTACGATGCCTTCACGCGCGCCTGGCTGCTGGCCGCGCGCCGGGTGTTGAAGCCCAACGGCACCATCTGGGTCATCGGCTCCTATCACAACATCTTCCGGGTCGGCGCCAAGATGCAGGATCTCGGCTTCTGGATCCTCAACGACGTCGTCTGGCGCAAGACCAATCCGATGCCGAATTTTCGCGGTCGCCGCTTCCAGAACGCGCATGAGACGATGATCTGGGCCTCCCGCGACCAGAAGGGCAAGGGCTATACCTTCAACTACGAAGCGTTGAAGGCGTCGAACGACGACATACAGATGCGTTCCGACTGGCTGTTCCCGATCTGCACCGGTGGCGAGCGGCTGAAGAACGACAATGGCGATAAACTGCACCCGACGCAGAAGCCGGAGGCGCTGCTCGCCCGCATCATGATGGCCTCGACCAAGCCGGGCGACGTCGTGCTCGATCCCTTCTTCGGCTCCGGCACGACAGGCGCGGTGGCCAAGCGCCTTGGCAGGCATTTTGTCGGCATAGAGCGCGAGCAGGCCTATATCGACGCCGCCAATGAACGCATCGACGCGGTGCGGCCGCTCGACGGCGCGGACCTGACCGTGCTCACTGGCAAGCGCGCCGAGCCTCGCGTCGCCTTCGTCAGCCTGATCGACACCGGGCTGGTGACGCCCGGTGCTACGCTCTACGACGCCAAGAAGCGCTGGGCGGCCAAGGTTCGCGCCGATGGCACGGTGGCGATCGGCGACAGTGCCGGATCGATCCACAAAATCGGCGCCGAAGTTCAGGGCCTGGATGCCTGCAACGGCTGGACCTTCTGGCACTATGAACGCAGCGGCGGCCTGACCCCGATCGACGAACTGCGTCGCATCGCGCGTCTCGGCATGGAAAGGGCAGGGGGCTGACCCTGCCGATTGCCGCGGCTTTGGCGTTGGTTCAAAGTCTCAACGAAGTACTGGAAGCGATTCAAATCACGCCTTGATTCCGAGCCGCTCAAGGTCTGCTTGAAGTGTCTTGGCATCGGTGAACAGCACTGCTTGCCAGCCGGCCGCTTTGGCGCCGTCGACATTCTTCTGGCTGTCGTCGATGAACAGCGTCGCGGACGGTTCGAGCTCGAACGCGGCGACGTGATGGTCGTAGATGTCGCGATCCGGCTTGATCTTGCCGATCTCACCCGAAATGGTGACACCGCGCGGACGATTGAGAAAATCGAAGCGTTTGCGCGCTTCGGCCAGCGTATCGGCGGCGAAGTTGGTCAGCATGGTGACATCGTGGCCGCTGTCGATCAGGCCGACCATGATGGCGACGCTGTCGTCATAGGCATGCGGCACCATGTCGTGCCAGTGGCGGCGAAAATTGCGGATGTTATCCGCGTGATCCGGGTGGTCCGCGATCAGCAGCGTTTCCGCCTCTTCCCATGTCCGGCCGCGGTCCTGCTCGATGTTCCAGTCATGCGTGCAGACATTGTCGAAGAACCACTTTCTCTCCTCGGCATCGGGAATAAGCCGGCTGAACGGGATGTTCGGGTCGTAGTGGATCAGCACTTTGCCGATGTCGAACACGATGTGGCGGATTTCAGTCATGGGGCCTCTCTGCACTGTTCGGTGACGGCTTTTTCGTCGCGCCGGGTATCGCAGCCTCGATTGCCTTTTTCATGACAGTGGGCAGCGCTTCACCCGAAATGTCCGATGGCAGCGACCAGAAATGCCCGGCGGGCGTCTCGCCGGTGCTTCGGGCGAGGAAGATTTCGAGCTCGAGCGCAAAATGGGTGAAGACATGCGCGATCCGGCCGGCTTGTCGCCAGTCGCCGGGAAAGGGTGCGGCCGCCGCTGTGGTCGCGCCGTCCAGCCGCGCCGTCCAGCCGGTCGTCGGCACCTCGGTCATGCCGCCGAGCAGCCCTTTGTCGGCGCGTTTGCGCAGAAGAATGGCACCGTCGCTTCGCACGGCGACGAAGGCTGCGCCGCGCCGCAGCGGTTTGTCGGCCTTGGGCAGGCGCACGGGATATTGTTCAGGATCGCCTGAAACGACCGCGCTGCAGCCCTCGCGCAGCGGGCAAAGCATGCAGCGCGGTCGGCGCGGGGTACAGATCGTGGCGCCGAGGTCCATCATCGCCTGGGCGAAATCGCCGGGCCTCGTCGTGGGAACCATGCGCTCGACACGGGCGCGAATGTCGGCCTTGGCTTCGCTGAGCGGCGTGGCAATGGAGAACAGGCGGGTCACGACACGTTCGACATTGCCATCGACGACGGCAGCCGGCCGGTCGAAAGCGATCGCCGCGATCGCCGCCGAAGTATAGGCGCCGATGCCCGGCAATTCCTTCAAGCCGGCTTCCGTATCCGGAAACCGGCCGTCGCGCCCGGCCACCAGATCGGCGCAGGCCTTGAGGTTGCGGGCACGGGAATAGTAGCCGAGCCCTGCCCAGGCTTTCATCACGTCCTCGACGGGCGCCGCCGCCAGCGCCGCGACATCAGGCCATTTCTCGACAAAGGCGCGAAAATAGGCCTTCACGGCTTCAACCGTGGTCTGCTGCAGCATGACCTCCGACAGCCAGATCCGGTAAGGATCGGGCCGCACGCCACGGGCATTGTCGCGCGGGGTCACGCGCCACGGCAACTCGCGATGATGCACGTCGTACCATGCGAGCAGGCGGGATGCGGTATCGCCAGCTTTGCTGCTGTCACTAGACGCAGCTTTGCTGCTGTCACTAGACGCAGCTTTGCTGCTGTCACTAGACGCAGCTTTGCTGCTGCTGTCCTCTGATATGGCCTTGCGGGTCTGCTCGTGCGGTGCCATTGATCTCGTATCGGCCTCGGCCGGGAAGAGTGGAGGTGGTGGCTGGAGAACGCACATGGCAGGGAAAAGGCCCTTCGGCAATCCCGTTCCGGTGAGCGATCTCGCCACCGCGATCCTCGACCCGGTGCTGCGCAAGCGGGCGGGCATTTCGGTCAGCCTGGTCCAGTCGTGGGAAGAGATTGCCGGTTCGCGCCTGGCCGGCCATTCGCGCCCTGAAAAGATCCAGTGGCCTCGGCGGCTGCACGAAGACGACCCGTTCGAGCCGGCCGTGCTGGTGATCGCCTGCGAGGGCATGGCGGCGCTCCATCTGCAGCATGAGGCCGGCGAGATCATCAATCGCGTCAACGCTTTTCTCGGCTTCACGGCCATCGGCCGCATCAGGATAGTGCAGAAGCCGGTTCTACGTGAAAAAGCGCGGCCGAAACCGCTCGTCAGGCCTCTCAACGAGGCGGAAAAATCAAGACTGTCGCACATCGTCGGCAAGATAGAAGACGATGGCCTGCGTGCCTCGCTTGAGCGGCTCGGCGCCACTATTCTGGGACAAAGAAAGTCATAGCACTGTCGCCAATCTCGCGCTTTCGTGATTATAAACTTCAAGTTTCACGATTGGATTGGGGACGGCGATGCCTTAATTCGCGCCAACTCTCGCCTTTTCGTGCCTTTGCGTTGCAAAATCCAACCCTTGTCAGGTGATTCGTATGAACCGTCCTCCGTTCGGCAAAAGCTTGTCCCGCAGAAACCTGCTGTCTTCGCTGGCCGCCATTCCGGCGGTGGCCGTGCTTGCGGCATGCAGCGACTCTGGTGAGGAAGCCAAGGCGGCCGATGTGAAGCCTGCCGCTCCCGCCGCGCCCGCGACATCGGCCACGCCAGCCGCCGTCAAGGCGCCGGAGGCTCAGGGCACGGTCGACATGGCCGAATTGCTGAAGCCCGGCGCACTGCCCGACAAGCAACTCGGCAAGGACGACGCGAAGGTCACGATCGTCGAATACGCCTCGATGACCTGCCCGCATTGCGCGCATTTTGCCGAAACCACCTTCCCGGAATTGAAGAAGAAATACATCGATACCGGCAAGGCGCGCTACATTTTGCGCGAATTCCCGTTCGATCCGAGCGCCGAGGCCGGTTTCATGCTGGCGCGCTGCGCCAAGGACAACTACTTCCCGATGGTGGATGTCCTGTTCAAGCAGCAGGCGAACTGGGTGGGCGTGTCCAACACCAAGGATGCGCTGCTGCAAATCTCCAAGCTCGCCGGTTTTACACAGGAGTCCTTCGAAGCCTGCTTGACGGACCAGAAACTTCTGGACGATGTGAGGGCGGTCCAGAAACGCGGCGCCGACGAATTCAAGGTCGACTCGACGCCGACCTTCTTCATCAACGGAAAGACCTACAAAGGGGCGATGTCGATTGAGGAAATGTCGGCCATCATCGACCCTCAGCTCTGACGTCCTGGCGATGCCGAAGCGGCAGCGCTTCGGCATGCGTGGCCTTTGGCCGTGCTGCGCGCCGCCGCAAACCCGCGGCGCGTTTTCGCAAAAGTCGCTTTCAGGGCGGCGTGAATGAAGTTTTCGCGCCTTCGCCTCCTCGGTTTCAAATCCTTCGTCGAACCAGGCGAGTTCGTGATCGAACGCGGCCTGACGGGCATTGTCGGGCCGAACGGCTGCGGCAAGTCTAACCTTGTCGAGGCGCTGCGCTGGGTGATGGGCGAAAGCTCCTACAAGAACATGCGCGCGTCCGGCATGGACGACGTGATCTTTTCCGGCTCGGGCACGCGCCCGGCACGCAATACCGCCGAGGTCACGTTGTTCCTCGACAACAGCGATCGCTCGGCGCCGGCAGCCTTCAACGACGCCGACGAATTGCAGGTGTCGCGCCGCATCGAGCGTGAGGCGGGCTCGCTCTACCGTATCAACGGCAAGGAAGCGCGCGCCAAGGACGTGCAGCTTCTGTTCGCCGACCAGTCGACCGGCGCGCGTTCGCCCTCGATGGTTGGCCAGGGTCGCATCGGCGAGCTGATCCAGGCCAAGCCCCAGGCGCGCCGCGCCCTGCTGGAAGAAGCGGCCGGCATTTCCGGCCTGCATACGCGCCGCCACGAGGCCGAACTCAGGCTCAAGGCCGCCGAGCAGAACCTCGAGCGCCTGGATGACGTCGTTGGCGAGCTGGAAAGCCAGATCGAAAGCCTGAAGCGCCAGGCACGCCAGGCCTCCCGCTTCAAGAACCTGTCGGCCGACATCCGCAAGGCCGAGGCGACGCTGCTCCATCTGCGCTGGACGCTGGCCAAGGCCCAGGAAGGCGAGGCACGTTCGGCGCTGGCCGTCGCCACCGCCCTGGTTGGCGACCGCGCCGCCGCCCAGATGGCGGCCGCCAGGGAGCAAGGTATCGGCGCGCATCGGCTGCCCGATTTGCGTGACGCCGAAGCTGCGGCGGCCGCGGCCTTCCAGCGCCTGTCGATCGCCAGATCGCAGATCGAGGAAGAAGCCGGCCGCATCCGCGCCCGTCAGGCGGAACTCGAGCGCCGGCTCCAGCAGCTCGACGGTGACATCGCCCGCGAGGAGCGCATGGTGCGCGACAATGCGGATATCCTCGAACGCCTGCGCGCCGAGGAAGCAGCGCTCAACTCCGAAAATGCCGGCGCGGCCGAGCGTGAAGCAACCACCCGCGCCGCCTTCGAACAGGCAGCCGCGACGCTCTCGCAGAGCGAAGCCAGGCTTGCAGCACTTACCGCCGAGCGGGCCGAGGCCGCCGCTTCGCGCAATCAGGTCGAGCGGACGCTGCGCGAGACCGCCGAGCGTCGGGACCGTTTCGCCCGCCAACTCGCCGATGTCGACCGCGAATTGTCGGAAATACTCTCCAAAGTCGCGGGCCTGCCCGACCCGGCCGAGAAGCGACTTCTGGTCGAGGACGCGCTGGCGCGGCTCGAAGAGAGCGAGGCCGGCGCGATTGCCGCCGAACAGGCGGTCGCCGAGGCGCGCGCCGCCGAAAATGCCGCCCGCCCGCCATTACAGGACGCCAGGGCCGAACTGGCGCGCATCGAAACCGAAGCCCGCACGCTGGCCAAGATCCTGAACGCAGCCAGCGGCGATCTCTTCCCGTCCGTGCTGGAACAGATCAGCGTCGAGCGCGGCTATGAGACGGCCTTGGGCGCCGCCCTCGGCGAGGACCTTGACGTGCCGCTCGACCGCAGCGCCCCGGTGCATTGGGGCGAGAGCGCGATCCAGGCCGATGACGCCGCGCTTCCCGAAGGCATCAAGAGCCTGGCCAGCGTGGTACGTGCCCCGGCGCAGCTTGCCCGCCGGCTGGCGCAGATCGGCATTGTCGAAGCCGCCGACGGCCGCCGCCTGCAAGGGCTGCTCGCGCCCGGCCAGAGGCTGGTCAGCCCTGAGGGCGCGCTGTGGCGGTGGGACGGGCTGACCGCCAGCGCCGACGCGCCGACCGCGGCCGCGCAACGCCTGGCGCAAAAGAACCGGCTGGCCGAGCTCGATGCCGAAGCGGTGCAGGCGACGCTTGTGCTGCGCGAGGCCGAGGCGGTGCTCGCACAGGCCGAACAGTCGCTTCGCGAGGCCAGCGAGGCCGAGCGCGCCGCGCGTCAGGCCGGACGCGACGCCCAGCACGGGCTGGACGCCGCCCGCAACGCGCTGGCCGAAGCCGAAAAGGCCGGCGGCGAGTTGGCGAGCCGGCGCGCCGCCCTGGACGAGGCCCGCGCCCGTATTGTCGACAGTCATGAAGAAACTTCGGCCGCCTTTGCCGAGGCGGAAATGCTGCTGCAGGACGCGCCCGATCTCGGCGACCTGCAGATACAGCTCGAGCAATCCTCGGCCAATGTCGCCCGCGACCGCGCCACGCTCGCCGATGCGCGTGCCGTCCATGAAGGGTTGCGGCGGGAGGCCGAGGCGCGGTCGCGCCGGCTCGATGCGATCGGCGCCGAGCGCAGCAACTGGCTGGAGCGCGCCGAGAACGCTTCGACGCAGATCGCCTCGCTGGGCGAACGCAAGGCAGAGGCCGAGGCCGAACGCGAGAGATTGGCCGACGCACCCGACGAGATCGATGCCAAGCGGCGCGCCTTGCTGTCACAGCTCACCGAGGCCGAGACCTTGCGCAAGGCGGCGGCCGACCGTCTGCAGGAAGCGGAGAACAGGCAGGCCGAACTGGACAAGGCGGCCACCAGCGCCATCCAGTCGCTGGCCGAGGCGCGCGAGACCCGTGTCCGCGCCGAGGAGCGCTTGACCGCGGCCGACGAGCGCCGGCTGGAGGTCGAGGCGCGCATCCAGGAGACGCTGAACACGCCGCCACATCTGGTCATCCGCCATACCGGGCTGGAGGCCGACGATCCGATGCCCGAAATGGCCGAGATCGAGCGCCAGCTCGACAGGCTGAAGATCGAGCGCGAGCGGCTCGGCGCCGTCAATTTGCGCGCCGAGGAGGAGCAGAAGGAGCTTTCGGACCGGCTGGAGACCATCGTCTCGGAGCGCGAGGACATCATCGAGGCGATCCGCAAGCTCAGGCAAGCGATCCAGAACCTCAACCGCGAAGGCCGCGAGCGGCTTCTCGCCGCTTTCGACGTGGTCAACGGTCATTTCCAGCGGCTGTTCTCGCATCTCTTCGGCGGCGGCACGGCGGAATTGCAGCTGATCGAATCCGAGGATCCGCTCGAGGCAGGACTTGAAATCCTTGCCCGTCCGCCCGGCAAGAAGCCGCAGACCATGACGCTGCTGTCCGGTGGCGAGCAGGCGCTGACGGCGATGTCGCTGATCTTCGCCGTGTTCCTCACCAACCCGGCGCCGATCTGCGTGCTCGACGAAGTCGATGCGCCGCTCGACGATCACAATGTCGAACGCTTCTGCAATCTGATGGACGAGATGGCCAAGACCACCGAGACGCGCTTCGTCATCATCACCCACAATCCCATCACCATGGCGCGCATGGACCGGCTGTTCGGGGTGACCATGGCCGAGCAGGGCGTCAGCCAGCTCGTTTCGGTCGATCTGCAGGCAGCCGAAGCCATGCGCGAGGCAAGCTGACTTCACCTTCAACGTGCCGTGCTGAAGCCTGATTTTGAGCGTTGTCTTTCGCGGTAAGGCAGTCGGTTCGGCTTCTTCTCACCTTGCGCGTTGCACGATCCAGGTCGCCCAGATCGCGGCCAGCAGACCGCATGCAATGCCAATGCAATCGGCAACCCAGTCGAGCACGTCGAAATCGCGGCCTATCGCCGTGGTGCCCTGGAGAACTTCTATGGCAGCGCCGACAAAGGCGAGGAAGACGATCAGCGCCGGCTTGTGCCGCGGCCAGCCGAGGCTGCCCAGGAAAGCCAGCACGGCGAATGCGCTGGCGTGATTGAGCTTGTCATAATGGAAGCCGATATCGATTCCGAATTGCTTGAGGCGATGTGCCGGCAGCAGCGCGAGAACGAGGACGGCCAGGAGCGTGACGACAAAGGCAATCCGCTCGGCGACGGAATAGATTCTCATTCTGCTCCAACAACATGTCTCCGGTATAAACCGTAACCTATGTGTCCGGAACGGACCCTTGCGCGCTTGGCTGGGGCGCCAGGATTCGAACCTGGGAATGTCGGTACCAAAAACCGATGCCTTACCACTTGGCGACGCCCCAGCAGCTGACATGCGTCGACTGCGCGCGGCCTTATAGGCTGTGCCGGTGGAAAGCTCAATGCCTGGAGATTGCGACTTTCCTGCTGATCCACGACTCCGTTGGCGACGGTCGTCTCATGCGCCGGTCGTGCCGCCTATTCTCCCCACACCGCCATCTCGTTTCCAGCCGGGTCGGCAAAGTGGAACCGCCTGCCGCCCGGAAACGAAAAGATCGGTTTGATGATCGTGCCGCCGGCATTCTCGACGGCGGCCAGCGTCTCTTCCAGATCCTGGGAATAGAGCACCGGCAACGGCTTGGCGGTGGCGTCGCCGCTGTCGGCCTGGAAACCGCCGTCCAGTCCCTCGCTAAAGGCCGAATAGGTCGGGCCATAGTCGGTGAACGACCAGGCAAAGGCGGCGCTGTAGAAGGCTTTCACACTGTCCAGCGTCGCGCCGGTTGCCGGCAGTTCCAGATAGTCGAGTTTTCCGGTGAGCTTCATAATGCACCTCTTCGTTCCCTGTATGTTCTAGTCTTGGACCGTTGCACTGGCAAGTCCTTTTGCCGCAGCTTTTGCTTAATCGATTGTAGCGGCCAAACGGCTTTGCCGACGCCTTGCCTTTCGCATTGCAGCATCATATCCGTCCAAAGTCGGGATATGGCGGGGCTTTCTGTTTCGTCAATCTTTCCAATCTCCTGCAACCGGAGAGCAAAGCATGACCAAGTGGGTTTTCACCTTTGGCGATGGTGCGGCCGAAGGCCGGGCTGGCGACAAGAATCTGTTGGGCGGCAAGGGTGCCAATCTGGCCGAGATGTGTAGCCTTGGCCTGCCGGTGCCGCCGGGCTTCACCATCACGTCGGAGGTCTGCAACGCCTACTATGCCAACGGCCGCGCCTATCCGGCAGGGCTTGAAGCGGACGTCGCCGTGGCGCTGGACCATATCGGCCGGCTCACCGGCCGCCGTTTCGGCGATCCGTCGAAACTGCTGCTTGTGTCGGTGCGCTCCGGCGCCCGCGCCTCGATGCCTGGCATGATGGACACCGTGCTCAATCTCGGCCTCAACGACGAAACCGTCGAGGCGCTGGCCGCCGATTCCGGGGATGCGCGCTTTGCCTATGACAGCTACCGGCGCTTCATCCAGATGTATTCCGATGTCGTCATGGGGCTCGACCACGAGGTGTTCGAGGAGATCCTCGAGGATCAGAAGGCCAGCCTCGGCCATGAACTCGACACGGAACTGACAGCTATCGAGTGGCAAGGCGTCATCGCGCTCTACAAGGCCAAGGTCGAAGAGGAGCTCGGCAGGCCGTTCCCGCAGGATCCGCACGAACAGCTCTGGGGGGCGATCGGTGCCGTGTTCTCGAGTTGGATGAACAACCGCGCCATCACTTACAGGCGCCTGCACGATATTCCCGAAAGCTGGGGCACGGCGGTCAATGTCCAGGCCATGGTGTTCGGCAACATGGGTGAAACTTCGGCCACCGGGGTCGCCTTCACTCGCAATCCGTCGACCGGCGAAAAGCAGCTCTATGGCGAGTTCCTGGTGAATGCGCAGGGTGAGGACGTCGTCGCCGGCATCCGCACGCCGCAGAACATCACCGAGGCGGCCCGCATCGCCGCCGGCTCCGACAAGCCGTCATTGCAGAAACTGATGCCGGACGCCTTCCAGTCCTTCGTCACCATCTCGGACAGGCTGGAAAAGCACTACCGCGACATGCAGGACCTCGAATTCACCATCGAGCGCGGCAAATTGTGGATGTTGCAGACGAGGTCCGGCAAGCGCACCGCCAAGGCGGCGCTCAGGATCGCCGTCGAGATGGCCAGGGACGGCTTGATCTCGAAAGAGGAAGCGGTCGCCCGCATCGATCCCGCCTCGCTCGACCAGCTCCTGCACCCCACCATCGATCCGAAGGCCGCACGCGACGTCATCGGTGTCGGCCTGCCGGCGTCTCCAGGCGCCGCTACCGGCGAGATCGTCTTTTCCTCCGCGGACGCCGAGGATCTCAAGGCGCAAGGGCGCAAGGCTATTCTGGTGCGTGTGGAGACCAGCCCCGAGGACATCCACGGCATGCATGCGGCGGAAGGCATCCTGACCACGCGCGGCGGCATGACCAGCCATGCTGCCGTCGTGGCGCGCGGCATGGGCAAGCCGTGCGTTTCGGGCGCCGGTTCGCTGCGCGTCGACTATAAGGCAGCTACGCTGATGTCGATGGGGCAGACCTTCCGCAAGGGCGACATCATCACCATCGACGGCGGCAACGGGCAGGTGCTCAAGGGCGCCGTAGCGATGCTCCAGCCCGAGCTTTCCGGCGATTTCGCCGCCATCATGGAATGGGCGGATGCGGTGCGGCGCATGAAAGTGCGCACCAACGCCGAAACCCCGCTCGATGCGCGCATGGCGCGCTCCTTCGGTGCCGAAGGCATCGGCTTGTGCCGCACCGAACACATGTTCTTCGATGGCGCCCGCATTATCGCCATGCGCGAGATGATCCTGGCCGACACCGAAAAGGACCGGCGCGCCGCGCTTGCCAAGCTGCTGCCGATGCAGCGAGCGGATTTCCTGGAGCTGTTCGAGATCATGGCCGGTCTGCCGGTGACCATCCGCCTGCTCGATCCGCCGTTGCACGAATTCCTGCCCAAGACCGAGGCCGAGATAGCCGAAGTCGCGGCGGCGATGAATGTTGCGCCGGACAAGCTCAGGCAGCGCACCGAGGCGCTGCACGAATTCAATCCGATGCTCGGCCATCGCGGCTGCCGGCTTGCTGTGTCCTATCCCGAGATCGCCGAGATGCAGGCGCGCGCCATTTTCGAAGCCGCCGTCGAGGCTGGCCGCAAGGCCGGCGCGCTGGTGGTACCCGAGATCATGGTGCCGCTGGTCGGGCTTGTGAAGGAACTCGACTATGTCAAGGCGCGCATCGATGCGGTGGCCAAGAGCGTCATGGACGAAAGCGGCGTCAAGATCGACTACCTGACTGGAACCATGATCGAGCTCCCCCGCGCGGCGATCCGCGCCCATGTCATCGCTGAATCGGCCGAGTTCTTCTCTTTCGGCACCAACGACCTGACCCAGACGACATTCGGCATCTCGCGCGACGACGCGGCCTCGTTCCTGGAGACCTATCGCCAGAAAGGCATCATCGAACAGGATCCGTTCGTATCGCTGGACATCCATGGCGTCGGCGAACTGGTGCGCATGGCCGCCGAGAAGGGCAGGGCGGCGCGGCCAGGGATCAAGCTCGGCATTTGTGGTGAGCATGGCGGCGATCCGGCCTCCATCCGCTTCTGCGAGGAGGTCGGACTGGACTATGTGTCCTGTTCGCCCTACCGCGTGCCGATCGCCAGGTTGGCGGCCGCGCAGGCGGCCGTTCAGGTGGCAAAGGCGGGCCGCGGCTGAGCGCCTGCCGCCGATCGGAACGAGGAACTGCCGCAAGACGGTCAGATTGTCGCGTCTGGTGCTTTTCTGCTATCCAGCTCCGATTTTCGCCTTCATGCGGGTCTTGGGATGCCTGCGTGAAACGCCCGATTGGAATTGGATTTGATGCGCCTGCTGCAAAAAAATCTCTGCATTGTCGCCATGTCTTTGGCCGTCGTGTCCAGCGGCCATGCCGCATCGCTGGTCGAACCCATCCTGCACATCAAGCCGGATGCAGGTGGAACCGGGCGCATTGCCTTGACCCTCGATGCCTGCGGCGGACGGACCGACAACCGCATCCTCTCGGCGCTGGTGGAAAACAGGATACCTGCGACCATCTTCGTCACCGGCATCTGGCTGAAGCGGAACGCCGCCGCCGTCGAGATCATGCGGGCGCATCCCGACCTGTTCGAACTGGAAAACCACGGCGGCCATCACATCCCGGCCGTCGACACGCCGCAGAAGATCTATGGCATACGCAGCGCCGGCAGTCCGGAAGCGGTTCTGGCCGAGGTCGAGTCGGGCGCCGTCGCCTTGGCCGGGACTGGCGAGCCAGCGCCGAAATGGTTTCGTGGCGCGACCGCGGAGTATAGTCCGTCGGCGATCGCCATGATCCGCAAGCTGGGCTTCAAGATCGCCGGCTTCTCGATCAATGGCGACGGCGGTTCGCTGCTCGGCGCCAGGGAAACCACAAGGCGCATAGAAGCGGCCAAGGATGGCGACGTCATCATCGCCCATATCAACCAGCCGACCCATGCCGCCGGGGAGGGCGTCGTGCAGGGCCTGCTGGCGCTCAAGCAGAAGGGACTGACCTTCGTGCGGCTCGATGATGCCGGAGGCTTCGGCAATAACGGCACCACCGACTGATCGGCAGGACGGCAGGTCCGGCCTCCTCGTTCGTCCGTTCAAGCTGGCTTGGCTTCGATGCTGACCTTGCTTGCGTAGAACGCGCCGTGGTTGCGGATTTCAGCCATTTCGTCGAAAGGCTGCTCATAGGCCCACATCGCATCCTTGCCTGCCTCGGCGGCAGGCAGCACGCTCCAGTAGCTTGCGTCGCCCTTGTAGGGACAATGGGTGGAGGATTGCGTGCCGCTCAGCTTGTTGAAATCGATGTCTGCGAACGGGATGTAAAAGGCGGCCGGATAGGGCGCTTCCGTCAGCACCTTGGCGTTCGTCGATGAGGCGATAACAGTGTCGCCTGCACGCACGGTGACGGTGCCCTTATACGGTTCGACGGTGATGACCTTATCGGGGTTGCGCTGGAAGCCGGGTGCCGGGTTGGCGATCTTGTCCATGCTATTTCTCCTCGTCTCAGCTTTAAGTGTGTCGACGAGGTGGTTTGCGCAAGGCCGACGGTCGCCAGCAATCCGCAATCAATCTCCAGCCGTGGGCGCTGCCGACGGCATTTTTAGCGATGACCTTGTCCGGCGAGGCTCAGGCCGCGGTTCTGAACGCGTCCATCAGGCCGGCATAGGCGGCCGCGATACCGGCCACGGGATTGCTGCTCCTGGATGCGGTCTCGACTTTCAAGTGGCCGCCGCCGGTCGGCAAGGTGAGCAGCAGGAATTGACGATTGCCGCCATCGCCCACGGATGCCGCGGCGACGTGCTCGCCTTCCCCTTCGTTCTGGACGCACATCTTGAACAGCAGCGTGCCGCCCACCGCTTCGAGCGCACCGCCGACAACTTCAACAAATTCATCTTCGGAAACAGTCTTTGTGTCCGGCACCAGATCGCCCAGGCTTTCGGCAAGCGTGCTTTCCAGTGCCTTATCGTCGAGCTGCGTGTCCATGCGAACCTCTTTCAGTCGCCAATCGCACCCCTTTGCCCATTAACGAAACTTAATGCCGACGATGGCCGGATTGTGGCGGATTCTCCTCTCGGTCGAGTAATTTAGACTTCTCTGATATAATGGATTTCAAGGCCGCCGGTCCTATGACATGAGCGCCAGGCATTCGGACCTCCAAGAAAAGACACGACTCGATCGCTTGCCTGCGCGACCGGCATTCGGATTTCGTTCGCCACCGGCGGTGGCTGGACAATCCACCGGTTCGCTTCACAATGGCAACAAAAGCGAGGAGCGTAAGGGAGGAACGAATGCTGGGGCTGATGCAGGAATGGCCGCTTCTTTGCCATAAGCTTATCGACAACGCAGAGCGGCAGCATGGCGCGCGAGAGATCGTATCGCGCTCGATCGAAGGTCCGATCGTGCGCACAACCTACGCCAGCATCCATCGTCGCGCCCTGAAGGTCTCCCAGCGCCTGGAGCGTGACGGCTATCGGCTGGGCGACCGCATTGCGACGCTGGCCTGGAACACGGCGCGCCACATCGAGGCCTGGTATGGCATCATGGGCATCGGCGCGATCTATCACACGCTCAACCCGCGGCTGTTTCCCGAGCAGATCGTCTGGATCATGAACCATGCCGAAGACAAGGCGGTCTTTGTCGACCTGACTTTCCTCCCTTTGCTCGAGAAGATCGCCGGCGCGGTCAAGTCCCTGAAACAGGTGATCGTGCTGGCCGACAGGGCGCATCTGCCGCAGACCATGCTGCCCAACGTCGTCGCCTACGAGGAATGGCTCGACGAGGCCGATGGCGATTTCGCCTGGAAGAGCTTCGACGAAGGCACCGCCGCCGGCATGTGCTATACGTCTGGAACCACTGGCGATCCAAAGGGCGTCGTCTACAGTCACCGCTCGAATGTCCTGCACGCCATGATCGCCGCCATGCCCGACGCGATGGGCCTGTCTTCGCGCGACACGATCCTGCCGGTGGTTCCGATGTTCCACGCCAATGCCTGGGGCCTTGGCCAGAGCGCACCGATGATCGGCGCCAAGCTTGTCATGCCGGGCTGCAAGATGGACGGCGCCTCCATCTATGAATTGCTCGACACCGAGAAAGTAACCTTCAGTGCCGCCGTGCCGACCGTGTGGATGATGCTGCTGCAATATCTGGAGGAGACCGGCAGGAAGCTGCCCTACCTCAACAAGGTTGTCATCGGCGGCTCGTCATGCCCACGCATCATCACCAAGAAATTCCAGGACAATTACGATGTCCAGGTCGTCCACGCCTGGGGCATGACCGAAATGTCGCCGCTCGGCACACTGTGTACGCTGAAGCCGGACTATGCAGGCCTTAAGGGTGACGCCCGGCTCGATGTCCAGGGCAAGCAGGGTTACCCGCCCTTCGGCGTCGAGATGAAGGTGACGGACGACGAAGGCAACGCGCTGCCTTGGGACGGCAAGACATTCGGGCGGCTGAAGGTGCGCGGCCCCGCGGTGGCCAGCGCCTACTACGGCGGCGCCGGCTCGGAGCAGTTCGACGAGGATGGCTGGTTCGATACCGGGGATGTCGCCCACATCGACGCTGGCGGCTATATGCAGATCACCGATCGCGCCAAGGACGTCATCAAGTCCGGCGGCGAATGGATTTCGACCATCGACCTGGAGAATCTGGCCGTCGGCCATCCCGATGTCGCCGAGGCAGCCGCCATTGGCGTCCCTCATTCGAAATGGGGCGAGCGGCCTTTGCTGGTGGTTGTCCGCAAGCCGGGGAAGGAACCGACCAAAACCGATATCCTTGGTTTTCTCGACGGTAAGGTGGCCAAATGGTGGATGCCCGACGACGTCGCCTTCGTCGGCGAAATTCCGCACACCGCCACCGGCAAGATCCAGAAGATCACCTTGCGCCAGCAATTCAGGGACTACCGCTTGCCGACGGATTGACGCGATATTGCGTGTCTCGGCCTGATGCGGTCGTAAAAGGACAGTGCAGCGACGTGCACCTTTCCGGCAGGGCACGATAGCATTTCCAACTGGCGCACGATCCTCCTCGAAAATCGATTCCGATTTTGGTGGCCATGCGCTAAGTCTTCTTCGGCTTGGGATGACGCAGAGAAACATGGTCAGCATTTCGGAACGGCAAACGTCGAAGGCTGCCGGATGGTCGCGGCGCACCGCTGCTTTTTCGGCGGTGCTTTTGCTGACCGTGTTCGTCGGCCATTATTTCAACCTCGTTGAAACGCCGGTGTTCCTGTGGGTGTTGGCTATCGTCGCGCTGTTGGCGGCGCTGGCGCTGCTGTTCGCCGGATTTGCCTTCTCGAGGGTGTGGAATTTTGGCGACTATGGCGGCCGCGACATCACGGTCGGCGTCTTGCTGGCAGTGCTGGTGCTGACCCCCTATGGCATCGCCGCCTATTGGGCGACAATCTTTCCGCCGCTCAGGGATATTTCGACCGATTTCGACGAACCGCCGGCACTCGACGTCACCGGTCGCACGAAGGACATGAACGTGCTCTCGCCGCCGACGCCCGGCGAGCAGCGGTTGCAGACCGACAGCTATCCGCTTGTCACCGCGCGCAGCTACGACCTGCCGTTCGAGACCGTCGTCACTGCCGTTGAAACCGTGCTCGACCGCCGCAATTGGGATCTTACCGGACCCTATCCCGAACTCGCCGGGCAAAGCGACGTGACGATTACCGCTGTCGCCAGGAGCTTCGTGTTGGGCCTCCCCGCAGACGTGGCAATTCGCATCACGGACGACGGGGATACGGTTCTCGTCGACATGCGGTCGGCTTCCCGCTACGGCCGCTACGACCTCGGCGACAACGCTGCGCGCATCACCGACTTTCTGGCGGAGTTGGACCAGGAAGTCGCCGGCCAGGTCGGCGCGGCTCCGGCCGAATAGATGCTCGGGCCTAAGGGGCTGGCCTAAAAATGCCGTCTATGGCCGGCGCGGCGTCTGTCGCGACCAGGCCGCGCGCCACCAGATCCTCCAGATGGGCAAGCACCGACAACCCGGCGGCGCCATGCAGCCGCGGGTCGGTATCCCTGTAGATCGCCTTGACCATGTCTGCGATCGTGCGGTCGCCCGCGCGGATCCGCTCAAATATGGCCCGTTCGCGCATTTTGCGATGGGTCTTCAACCCGCGCATGAAGCCACGCGGTGCCGTCACCGGCCCGCCGTGGCCGGGCAGCAGCAGGCGGTCGCCGCGTTCGATCAGCCGGTCCAGCGAGGCCATGTAGTCCGCCATCGCCCCGTCCGGCGGCGCGACGATGGAGGTCGCCCACGCCATGACGTGGTCGGCCGAAAACAGGATGCCGGTGCCCTCCAGCGCGAATGCCGCGTGGTTGGCGGTATGGCCGGGGGTCAGGACCGTGCGGATTGCCCAGCCGTCGCCGGCGACCAGCGCGCCGTCCGGCAGCGCGAGATCGGGAACGAAAGCGGTATCGGCGCTGGCATCGAGCGCGTTGATCTCGCCAATATGCAATGGCCTTGCCGGCCGGTGCGGCCCTTCCGCCATCACCTGGGCTCCGGTCTCCTGCTTCAGCCGTGCCGCCAGCGGGGAATGGTCGCGATGCGTGTGGCTGACGAAGATGTGGCTGACCGGCCTGCCGGCGATGACGTCGAGCAAGGTGCGAAGGTGAGCTTCGTCATCCGGCCCCGGATCGATCACTGCCAGCGTATCGCGTCCGACGATGTAGCTGTTGGTGCCGTGAAAGGTGAAGGGACTTGGATTTCGGGCCGTGACGCGCTGCACGTCGGGCGCGACGCTGACGCCCCCGCCGTAGCAGGGATCGAAGCTGGTATCGAATTCGAGGGCCATGACGGTGTCGATGCCTGTTGCGGGAATGGCAAAACCGATTGCCGCATAGCACGCAAGCCAATATAGGAAAACGCAAGACCGCGATCATCGGATGGCGGCACTCGGATGGGGAAGACCATGGCAACTGCAACGACGATGCGCCCGCTTGTTTCTCTGGCTCTGCCGCAAGATGGCGCGGCGCGGCTGGCAACGCAGTTCTTCCTGGCGATAGCCGGGACATTGCTCCTGACCCTGTCGGCCAAGACCAAGGTGGTTCTGGGGCCAGTCGATATTTCGATGCAGACGCTCGCCGTCCTGCTGATCGGGGCCGCTTTCGGCCTGCGGCTCGGCGTCGCCACCCTGCTGCTCTATATGGCCGAGGGCGCGATGGGCTTCCCGGTCTTCCAGAGCACGCCGGAAAAGGGAATTGGCATTGCCTACATGCTCGGCTCGACCGGCGGCTATCTCGCCGGCTTCGTGGTCATGGCGGCGATTGCCGGCTGGGCCGCCGATCGCGGCTGGGATCGCCATCCGATCAAGCTTTTCAACGCGATGCTGGTTGCCGAGTTCGTCATGATGGCCATGGGTTTTGCCTGGCTGGCGATGCTCATCGGTCCGGAAAAATCCTGGCAGTTCGGGGTCGTGCCGTTCATCGTCGGTGATCTGATCAAGGTTGCCCTGGCCGCAAGCCTGGTGCCCGCCGTCTGGTCGCTGCTGAAGCGCAACTGAACTAGCGATCCACTGAGACATTCCGGGGAAGAACCTGGTTCATCCAGGTCGGACGGATGTGACTGGGAGGTCTTGGCCAAGCAGCCAGCCAGTCACCAGAGATACGAACATCCATTTACCTTCATGCGTCCAGACATTCTCGATGGCGGGCAGTAAGCCAATTTATTAGCGATAGCTTTTGAACCGCATTCAGCGACGCGATTGATAAAAAATCCTGCCGATTGCTACAGTGTAAATAGATACTTGCTGGTATCGTTACAGTGTCGTAGCTCTTGATCTTCGACTGAGTCGAACAGCCAGTAGCGAGAGGCCCGATTCCGCTTTGCGAATGAACGGCCAAGCCAAGCGCATTATTGCAATGGCAATCGCCGACATGGCAGCTTCGAGGGGGGAAGAAGTTGAATGTCGCAACATCAACTCTTGTCGGAAGCCGGCACTTCCTGTTCAGAATTCGCTTTCAACTTATTGGCGGACTGACGTTCGCGATCGTCGCGCCGGCCCTCATCCGGATCGCCTTCAAACCCGATGCGGTCTACGTCGCCAATCTCCAGGTAACCGTCGCTGCCGCGGTCATTGCGCATGTAGCAGGCTTCCTTGCCTATCGGCGTATCGGGAATTTCCCCGGCGTGGCCGCTGCCAGCTACATCCTGCCGACATTTGTGCTGTCCTACGGGCTTGTTTTCCTGACTATTTTCTTTTTTCGTTTCGAGTACAGCCGGTTTCAGGCGGCTGCCAGCTTCACCCAGTCCACGCTCTGGTATTTTGGCCTGAGCATCATAACGCGGCATCTCGAACCGTACCGGCTGGTCGTCATTCCCGGCGGGAACGTAGAGCGCCTAAGGACACTGCCGGGAGTGCATTGGTTCTGGATCACTTCGCCTGGCACCGTCATCGAACGGGCGAATGGCGTGGTTGTCGATCTGCGGGCCGACCTTGACGCCGAATGGGAACGATACATCGCGGACCGGGCCCTTTCGGGCACGCCGGTCTACCACGTCAAGCAGGTCAGCGAATCGCTGACCGGCCGCGTCGAGATCGAACACCTGTCGGAAAACACGCTCGGCTCGCTCAATCCGAACCAGGCCTATCTCAAGATCAAGCAGGCAATCGACTGGATCTCCGCGCTTGTCATGGTCGTGGCTCTTTCACCTTTCGTGGTGTTGATCGCGCTGCTGATCCGGCTGGACTCGGAGGGCCCGGTGCTGTTTCGCCAGCCCCGCATTGGCTACAGGGGCCGGATCTACACGGTCTACAAGTTTCGTTCGATGAGGCAGCAAGCCGGCATTGGCAGCGACAAGGACAAGGCGATCACGAAACGTGACGACGATCGCATCACCCGGATAGGGCGTTTTTTACGCAAGTTCAGGATCGACGAGCTGCCGCAGGCCATCAACATCCTGCGCGGCGAAATGAGCTGGATCGGGCCACGGCCCGAGGCTGTCGTCCTGTCGCACTGGTATGAGGCGGAATTGCCGTTCTATCGCTACCGGCACATCGTCAGGCCAGGTGTGAGCGGGTGGGCGCAAGTAAACCAGGGGCATGTTGCGGCGGTCGACGATGTGATGGAGAAATTACACTACGATTTTTACTACATAAAGAACTTCTCGCCTTGGCTTGATGTTCTCATCACCCTCAGAACCATCAAGACGATGATTACCGGCCATGGTGCGCGATAGCGGAGGCCGTGGCTGATTAAGGCTTGCCGGACAGGAAGCAAATGGACCTCGGCTCCAGGAAAATAGCTGTCATCGGGCTTGGCTATGTGGGTTTGCCGCTGGCGGTGGCCCTCGGAGCGATCAGGGACGTCGTCGGCTTCGACATCAGCCAATCGCGCGTGGATGCGCTGAGGCGTGGCGAGGATCACACGCTTGAGGCCAGCAGAGATGAAATCGATGCCGCCACGCGGCTGCGGTTCACCAGCGACAAGGCCGATCTGCGGGATTGCGGAGTTTTCATCGTCACTGTCCCCACTCCGATCGACAGGGCCAACCGGCCGGACCTGAAGCCCCTTGTCATGGCGTCCGCCACGGTCGGCGAGGTGATCTCCCCCGGTGCGGTGGTAATCTTTGAATCGACCGTCTATCCCGGCTGTACGCAAGAGGTGTGTGCTCCGCTGATCGAGAAACATTCGGGGCTGCGCTACAACGAAGACTTCTTCCTGGGCTACAGCCCTGAGCGCATCAACCCCGGCGACCGCGAGCACCGGCTTCAGACGATCGTCAAGGTGACCAGCGGCTCCACGCCGGAGGTGGCGGACGCCATCGACGCCCTCTATGCCTCGATCATTCCCGCCGGCACGCATCGTGCATCGAGCATCGCGGTCGCCGAGGCAGCCAAGGTCATCGAGAACACGCAACGCGATCTCAATATCGCCTTGATGAACGAATTGTCGCTGATCTTCGGCAAACTGGGCATCGACACGTCGGAGGTGCTGGAAGCGGCCGGCACCAAATGGAATTTCCTGCGCTTCAGCCCTGGTCTCGTCGGCGGCCACTGCATAGGCGTCGATCCCTATTATCTGACCCACAAGGCTCAAGAACTCGGCTATCATCCCGAGGTGATTCTTGCCGGTCGCCGCATCAACGACGGCATGGGCCGGCATGCAGCGGACCAGACGGCCCGCCTTATGATGCGCAAGGGCATACCTGTCGTTGGCAGCCGGATTCTGGTCATGGGCGCGGCCTTCAAGGAAAACTGTCCGGACCTGAGAAACTCCAAGGTCGCCGACATTGTCGCGCAGCTGAGGCAGTACAATGCCGGCATCGATATCTGGGATCCTTGGGTCGATGCGCAGGAATGCGCGCGCGCCTTTGGCGTAACGAGCGTTAAAGAGATGCCCGCCGCGCGTTACGATGGCGTTGTCGTCGCCGTGGGGCACGGGCAGTTTCACACCCTGGGCGTTGCCGGTCTTCGGGCGCTTTGCAAGGACCCTAGCGTCGTCTACGACATCAAGGGTCTGTTCCCCAGGGATGTTACGGACGGGCGGTTCTGATGAAGGTTCTGGTCACCGGCGCTGCCGGCTTCATAGGCTATCACGTCGCCAGGCGGCTGCTCGAACGCGGCGACGAGGTCGTCGGCATAGACAGCATCAACGACTACTATGATCCGCAGATCAAGCAGGCGCGGCTGCGGCTTCTGGCCGAAGCAAGCCGCAACACCAATGCGGGCTACCATTTCATCCACGGTAATCTCGCAGAGCGAAACGTGGTGGACGGCTGCTTTGCCGATCACGCCTTCGACAGGGTGATCCATCTCGCCGCCCAGGCCGGCGTCCGCTACAGCCTTGAAAACCCGCACGCCTATGTCGAGAGCAACATTATCGCCTACGCCAACATGCTGGAGGCCTGCCGCAACAGCCGTGTCGGCCACCTGACCTATGCCAGCACGTCGAGCGTCTATGGCGCCAATACCGACATGCCGTTTTC
This sequence comes from Mesorhizobium sp. B2-4-2, assembly GCF_006442845.1. NCBI lineage: Bacteria > Pseudomonadati > Pseudomonadota > Alphaproteobacteria > Hyphomicrobiales > Phyllobacteriaceae > Mesorhizobium > Mesorhizobium sp. B2-4-2. The sequence continues at coordinate 470,475 of NZ_VFVM01000001.1, forward strand.
CGAGCATCGCCCGGCCGACCATCCGCTGCAGTTCTACGCCGCAACCAAGCGCGCCAACGAGCTGATGGCGCACAGCTACAGCCACCTGTTCGGGCTGCCGACCACGGGCTTGCGTTTCTTCACAGTGTACGGCCCTTGGGGGCGTCCCGACATGGCGCTGTTCCTGTTCACCAGGAACATCCTGGCCGGCGAGCCGATCAAGCTGTTCAACAACGGCAACCACACACGCGACTTCACCTACGTCGAAGACATCGCCGAAGGCGTGATCCGCACCAGCGACAGCCCCGCCGCGGCTAACTCCGCCTGGGATTCCGGTCATCCGGATCCTGCGACGAGCAGCGCGCCTTGGCGCATTTTCAACATCGGCAACAACAACCCGGTGAAGCTGACCGCCTATGTCGAGGCGCTTGAAAACGCGCTTGGCCGCAAGGCCATCGTGGAGCTCTTGCCGCTGCAGGCCGGCGACGTGCCTGACACTTTCGCCGATACTTCGGCGCTGCAGGCGGCGGTCGGCTATCGTCCCGGCACGTCCGTGACGGAGGGCGTCGGGCGGTTCGTCGAATGGTACCAGGCCTATTTTGAGCGGAGGTAGGGGGAGGTCACGTGTTGTCCACGAAATCGATGACGGGATAGCGTCTTTGCTGCGGGGTTTTGTTCGCACGAACGTGGCGGTCTCAGAGTGTCTGGACCGAGCCTTGCCGCTACGGCTGCGCGTGGATGGCAACCACGCCTTTGCTGCGGAAATCGCACCGGTGCTCTTTACACCTAACGCACTGGTCTATGATCTGGGCGGAGGAGCAAGGCCGCTTGTAAGCCTAGCCGAGAAGCGTCGTCTGGGGCTGGTTGTCGTCGGGGTGGACCGCGATGCCAAGGAACTGTCGAAGGCTCCGGGCGAGATCTATGACGAGCGGATCGAGGCGGATCTTACCTCGTTCAGGGGGAAGGGAGATGCCGATCTGGTCATATGCCAGGCCACTCTGGAGCACGTCCGCGACGGCGAAGGCGCATTTCGCGGCATTGCCAGCTGCGTAAGGCCGGGCGGCACGGTCGCCATTTTCTCGCCTTCACGCAACGCCGTTTTCGCCAGGCTCAATCGGGTCTTGCCCGAGGCGATCAAGCGTCGCCTGCTGTTTGCGGTCTATCCGGACAAGGGCAGGGGGCACGACGGCTTCCCAGCCTTCTATGACAGATGCCTGCCGAGCGAGGTGGAAAGGATCGCAGCGCAAAATGGCCTGGAACTCGTCCAGCGTCATCTGTTCTGGAGGAGTTCATACTTCTACGCTTTCGTGCCGGCCTTCCTTGTCTGGCGCCTCTGGCTAGGTCTCTCGGCTCTTCTCATCGGGAAGGATGCGGCTGAAACCTACGCCTATGTCTTTCGGCGAAGACATTGATCACCCGAAGATATTCTCCGCTTTCGTGGACCCGAGTGCGACGGCTGTCTCCCCGGTATCCGGGTGGAGCATCGCTCATCGCGCACGGTCAGGCGCAAGCAAAAAAGCTTTCGCCGTGACCGGCCAGGAAAGGTGGCGAACCGAGTGACGTGCACGCGCCAAGACAAGAGATCGCCAGGCAGCCCAGACGCTCGGATTGCTATCTTCATTCCCTCTCTTCGTGCTGGCGGCACCGAGCGGGCAATGCTCACCCTGGCCAGCGAATTTGGCCGGCGCGGCTTGCCGATCGATCTGGTGCTTGGGTGTGCGACGGGCGAGTATCTCGCTTTGGTTCCGAAGACGATAAGGATACAGGACCTCCGAGCCTCGCGGTTGCTGTTTTCCGTATTGGCTTTGATCCGGTATTTGAGGCGGGAGCAGCCGCGGGTGATGCTGACGGCGTTACCCCATGCAAATATCGTTGGCATCGTCTCGTCCATGCTCTCGCTGCGCCGGACACCGATCGTGATATCGGAAAGGAGCAATCTTTCCAGGACCGTCGCTGATACGAAGCTGGTTCGTGAGAAGTTCCTGCCATTCCTCATGCGGCTGACCTATGGTCGTGCCGACACGATCATCACTGTATCGCATGGCGTCGCGGAAGACCTGATCCAGAGCATCGGGGTCCACCGGAGTTCCGTCAAAACGATCTACAATCCGCTGGACATCAAACATGTTGAAGAGCAGGCGGATGAACCGCTCGATCACCCCTTCGCGGTCGAGGATGGCAGGATCTTGCTGGTGGCCGTTGGGCGGCTTGATTTCGCAAAAGACCATGCCACGCTCATAAGCAGCTTCGCGCGGATTGCGACGAAGAGGGCCGTCAAATTGGCCATTGTCGGGGAAGGACCGCTGCGGGGATCGCTTCAAACCCTGATCGACGAACTCGAGCTGAATTCTTCGGTCGCTCTGGTCGGCTTTTCGAAGAATCCGTATCCGTGGATGCGGCGGGCAGCGTTGTTTCTTCAATCCTCCCGCAGGGAGGGATTTCCAAACACGATCATCGAAGCAATGGCTTGCGGGACCAACGTGGTGAGCACCAACTGCGAAAGCGGTCCGGCCGAGATTCTGGAGGACGGCAAGTGGGGGCGTCTCGCCGCGGTCGGAGATGCCCAGGGTTTTGCGGCAGAAGTGATGGCCGCCCTTGATGAAGCTGATCCTCCGGACGTCAGGCGTCGGGCGCGGGATTTCAGTGTCGAGAAGGTGGCCGACGCCTACCTGCTCGCGATGGGTGTCGATCCCACGAACGCCGTGGGGAAGGAGCGGTCGTATTAAGATCCTGCACGTCATCACCGGACTTGAGAACGGCGGCGCCGAGGCAGCGCTATACCGCCTGTGCACGGCCGAGCGCAGCCATTCCCATTTTGTCGTCTCGCTTTCGGGTGACGGAAAATATGGCCCGTTGCTTCGCGCGGCCAAAATACCGCTCGCCTGCCTGGCGATGCCAAAGGGAAGGTTGAGTCTCAAGGGGCTCGCCTCGCTCAGGCGCGTGTTCTCGACCTATCGGCCGGACGTGGTTCAGTGCTGGATGTATCACGCCAACCTCGTCGGAGGCGTCCTGGCGCGGCTTGGCGGCATCAGCCCGGTTCTTTGGGGGATGCACAATTGCGGACTGGATCCGCGGGCGGCCTCCTTTACGACCAGGACAGTGGACAGGATATGCGCTCTCATATCCGGTATCATCCCGGCTCGGATTGTCAGTTGCTCGCAAAATGCATCGCGGTGCCACATCCATGCAGGATATTCGAGCTCGAACTGGACGATCATACCGAATGGCTACGATCTGGCCGTGTTCGAGCCGGACGACCGGGCGCGCGCGCGGCTCCGTCGGGATTGGTCGATAGGTGATGGCCAGTTCGTTATCGGAAACGTCGCTCGCTGGCATCCCGACAAGGACCACCAGAATCTCTTCGCTGCCCTGTCCAGGCTGTCGATGCACAAGAGCCTTCCCTTCAAATGTGTTCTTGCCGGCCCGGGTATGACGGCTGAAAACACTGCGCTTGCCGTGCTGTTGGAGCGCTATGATGTTCGCCACAAGGTGAAGCTTCTCGGGCCGAGCGACGACATTGCCGGTTTGATGAATGCATTCGACATTCATGTGCTGGCCTCCAGCAGCGAAGCCTTTCCGAACGTGGTTGCCGAGGCGATGGCATGCGGCACGCCATGCGTGGGAACGGACGTCGGGGACATCGCGATGCTTGTCGGCAACACGGGATTGATCGTTCCGCCGCGGAACCCTGACGCGTTATCGCGTTCCATCGAGATCATGGCTTCGGAAATCCAGGATACCCGGTCTTGGGCGAGCAGGCGGCAAGCATGTCGCGACCGCATCGCTGCGGATTTCTCGCTTGAGCGGATGGCGCACTCGTATGGCTTGCTGTGGGAGAAATCGTCCCTGAGCCGCTAAGGGGTGAGAACAATTCGAATATTCAGATGGCGATGGAACGAAAGTGAAGCACCTCAAACGAGATTATTTTGTTTCACCATTTGCGCTCACGCCGCAAATGTTGTTGCTTTTGTCGAGCTTGGTCTACTTTGTGCCATTCGTCACCGGGGGATTTCAGTATGTTGATGTCGGCAGAAGGAAGTATGATTTCATATATCACGCGGGCACTGGATATGCCATTGCGCTTTCTCTTTCTTGCATTGCTGCCGCGATGCTGGTCTTCATGCCAAGGCGTCAAGATTTCGAAGTCGAAGGCGACGTTCGGGGAGAGTCGATCGTAATAATTGTGATGCTGGTGGTGTTCGGTGGGATTTCGATAGCAAATCCGGCACTTTTTTCGGCCTCAAAGGCCGATGTTTTGTCATCTACCGGGCGGATCCAGTATGTATTTTACAACAGCTGCATCATCGGCATGGTGTTCGGAGCCCTGTCGGGGTGGAAGAAATCCAGGCTGGTCATCATCTTGAGCTGCCTGGGACTGATGCTTACGCTCTATATCGGGCATCGCTCTTCGGTTGCGATCGCGATTTTAGCTTGTTTGTACATAAGGTACAGGAACATTTCCCTGCTTTTGATTAGGAAAAGATACATAATTGGAGGAATTGGCGCATTCTTTTTTCTTGCAGTGTACAAGGCAGTATATGCCGCAATAAAAGCAGGAAATTTTGAACTTGTAGGTCAGAAAATACAATTCGACCAATTGTCCGATTCCGCTCTCGTGGGGTTGGAGCAGTTCGTGACATTGGCTCACCTGGATCTGGTCGTGAAATATGACTACACCTTGCCGTGCTCGAATCTTTGGCTGGTGCCTCTTTCTCTGTTTCCGTTCTCGGATACGGTCTTTGGCAAGGACGGATGCACCTACAACGAGCAGGTTCAGCCGTTCCTATTTCCGGGTTACAGTGGTGGCGTCGCTGCAAACATCTGGGCGGAGTTCTTTGCCAATTTCGGGTATGCCGGATTTCCGCTGCTCGTTGTCATTCTGTCGCTCGTGTGTGTTGCCGTCGAGGCGATAATCCGCAATGTGCGCAGCGCGACGCTCAAGGCCGGGCTGATCGTGGCCATCGTCCATCTCACATTCTACATCCAGCGCAAGGAGCTGCTTGGCGCCTTCATCTCCGCCAAGCGAGCCGTTCTCGTTGCGCTTTTCATTTTTGGCTTGGTTTATGTGCACCGGAAGTGTTTTCCACCGGCCTCCGCCGAGGTGATGGCGCAGGGGGCGCGGGCCTTGCGCCGAGACAATGGCTGAGGACGTGACGGCGGTCGCCAAGCCTTCCGGATGGATGCGCGCGCGGCGGGTTGCCCGCGACGTTACGTTTACGACGTCCGCAAGCGGAGTGGCCGCGTTGTGCTCCATCCTTGCACTGGCGCTCAACGCACGGTCGCTTGGTCCGGGGAATTTTGGCACACTCGCCGTAATTCAGGCCTATGTGGCGTTCGTTTCCGGCCTATGCACGTTCGAGAGCTGGCAGCTAGTGATCAGGCTGTGCGCGAGGTCGCCTTTGCGTCTGGGACCGGCGGCATCTTGCGGAATTGCCCTCGATGTTTCAGCCGCCCTTCTCGCCACGGTCCTGGCGATAGGCGGGATCTTGCTGTTTGGAGAAGCTGTTGGCGTGTCGCGGGATAATCGCCTTCTGGCGATTATCTACAGCCTCACCTTGTTGGCGAGTCTTTCGGGTACGCCGAAAGGTGTGCTTCGGCTGAACGGCCGGTACCACGTCATTGCCGGCAATCAACTCATGCAAGGGTTGCCGTGGTGGTTGCCTCTCTCGTCCTTTGGATCCTCGATGCCTCATTGCCGGATTATGTAATCGTGCTGGCAGCGGTCGGCGCATTCTACAACCTGACGCTGTTCGTTCGCATGCTGCTCTATGCCAGGCAGGAGCACATCGAACTGCTCAACCCGCTTCGCTCCCGGTCCAAACGCCGTTTCTTCTGGGCGTTTCTTGCCATGGCCACGGGGACCAGTCTGCTCTCGACGCTTGTGAGCGCCAGGCGGCATCTCGCATTGTTCCTTGTCGCGGGCCTGCTGGGAGAGGTCGCCGCGGGCTCCTATTCGCTCGCATCGCGCCTGGCGACGATGGTTTCCCGGCTGACCGGTCCCTTGAACCAGGTGATCTTTCCCGAAATCGCGAAACTGTCCAGGCAAGAGCCTCCTTCTCGTCTATACCGCTTGAACGCCCGCACCACCGTGGTTTCGGCATGCGCTGCCACCGGCATGGCAGTCGTGGGGGTGCTGCTGCAAAACCCCATCGTCCTTCTGGCTGGCGGTTCGGCCTACGCCGAAGCTTCGCTGCTCTTTGCCATTTTGTTCGCGGCCGAATGCTTCGGCCTCGCTGGAATGCATCTCAATCCGTTGATCCAGGTCCTGGCCGGCACGAAGCCGCTTTTGAAAATCACGGCGCTGGCGATCGCCATCTATGTTCCGCTTTGCCTGGCTTTGTCCGGATGGATCGGAATTTCAGGCATCGCCTGGGCCGGCTTGCTCGTATCGGCGGCGGTCTATGCGGCGATGATGGTGGTTTCGCACTTATTGTTGAAAAGGCGGATCCGCCTGGCGGAAGATATCTGAAGGCTGATGTTTTGAGATACTTGTTTTGCCTGCCAAGATACCACACCAATGCGGTACCTTGGGTTCGCATTCTCACTTCGGCGGGGCACCATGTTGCGGTCGACGTAGTCGAAACGAGCGTCACGGAGAATCACGCTCTTGTTTCTCCCAACGTGATGGCTCCATCCGCGCTGTCCCGGATGATCATGCGTCGGCGCTCGAGCAACATTCCGAATTCGCCTTTTTCCTTTCCCGGCGTCTTTTCCTACTGGAAGCGTTTGCAGGCCGAAGACCCCGACGTGGTGATCATCCGCGGAGTGACGCGATGGTTTTGCAGGGTCGCGGCACTCTGTTCAATTCTGCAAGGGCGCAGGCTGGTCATCTACGACCAGGAGGACGCCAAGCCCAGCGCATGGAGTGGCACATGGGTTCGAAGAGCCGTCTTTCATGGCCTAGGCATCCCGCATTTCACCTCACGGCTTTCGCCAAATCTTGGCCCGGCCAAGCTCGGCGATGCCATGTCCCTGCCATTCGGGAGCCCTTTCGAGCCGGCCCGGACTGAAGGCCTGGAAAGCAGGCCATTGCAGTGGCCGCCTCGAATCCTGATGGTGGCAAAATACCGGGAGCGCAAGGGGCACAGTTTGCTTCTGAGGGCGTTGTCCGCGATTTCATCCATGCCCTTCTCCCTGACATTCTGCGGCGAGGAGGCAACGAACGCCGACACGGCTTTCTGTCAGGCCTTGCGGCGCGAGGCTCAGGCGCTTGGCGTGGCGGACAGGCTTCGGTTTCAAAACAACATTGCGCATGACGACATGATCTCGGTCTTTTCCGGTCATGATCTCTTGATACTGCCCTCGCGGGCTGAACCCGCGGCGGTGTCTCCCATCGAGGCGGCCTGGGCGGGATGTGCCGTGCTGATGTCGCGAGACAGCGGCACGAGGTACTACATGCCCGAGGGGGCAGCTTTCGATTTCAACCCCGACGATCCGCAAGACATCGCACGCGCGGTCGCGAGGCTGATCGCTCGGCCACAGGATCTGGGGCCTGCAAGGGACGCCTGCTTCGCCCGCATCTCATCGCTCGCCAGTGACGACGAGATCTTGCGGCTGTTCGAGACCTTTGGGCCGGGCAGGGCACGACTGCATACAAGACGGTGAGCGAAACGGCATTGGGGAGGCGGGGACGATGCTTGGGATCGGAAGAAAGATAATCATCTCCATCAACACGTCCTGGAATGTCGTCAATTTCCGCAAAGGCCTCATCGAGGCGCTGCAAGGGCGGGGCTATGAAGTGGTGGTTGCGGCGCCCAGGGACGAGTATTCGCGCCTGATCCCGCCGATGGGCTGCCGGTATGTCGAAATCGAGATGGATAATTCCGGCACCTCGCCGTTTCGCGACATGGTGCTTCTGTGGCGCTACTGGCGCCTGCTGCGCCGCGAGAGGCCGCTGGCGTTTGTCGGCTTCACCATCAAGCCCAACGTGTTCGGATCGCTGGCGGCAAACCTCAATGGCATCCCGGTCATAAACAATGTTTCAGGGCTAGGCACGGTTTTCGTCCGTGGCGGCCTTCTCCAGAAAATTGCCAAGGTCCTGTACCGGCTGGCGCTGGCCCGTTCGAAAATAGTCTTCTTTCAGAATGACGACGACAGGATGCTGTTCGTCAGCGAGCGCCTAGTCCGCAAGGAACTGACCGCGCTGCTGCCGGGCTCCGGGGTCGACCTTATTCGCTTCTCTCCGGCGCCCCGCCAAAGCCAATCGTCCGGCGCGATCGTCTTTCTGCTGGTGGCCAGGCTTCTCTGGGACAAGGGCGTGGGCGAGTTCGTCGAGGCAGCTCGTCAGATGCGCCGCAACATGCCCGGCGCGCGCTTCCAGCTTCTTGGATTCCTCGATGTCGAGAACCGCACAGCGGTCAGCCGTGCGCAGGTCGAGCGATGGGCAGGCGAAGGCCTGGTCGAGTATCTCGGAACCACCGACGACGTCCGTCCCTTCCTGGACGCGGCCGATTGCGTCGTCTTGCCCTCCTACAGGGAAGGAACGCCGCGCTCGCTGCTGGAAGCAGCCGCGATGGGCAAGCCGCTGATCGCGTCAGATGTGCCCGGCTGCAGGGAGGTGGTGGACCACGGCGTCAACGGCCTGCTGTGCAAGGTGAAAGACGCAGGCGACCTGGCAAGCAAGATGCTCGAATTCGCAACGATGGACGCCGCATCCAGGAACAGGATGGGCATGGAGAGCCGAAGCAAAGTGGAGCGGCAGTTTTCGGAACGGATCGTCATAGAGTGCTACATGACGCAGATAGGGAAGCTCAATGCCTCGCCAGGCGATGAACCGGCCGGCGTGTAGTTGAACGCGGTTGAAGTTCGAGCCGAGGAGATCAGGCATTCAAGCAGGCGCTAAGCTTGTCTTGCTGCATTGCAGATCGGGACTCGGCTTTCGAGGGGGCTCGGCTTTGATCAAGTTGGGCTCGGTGTAATCAGGATGAAAAGGGAACCGTAATTTCTCTTTGGAGGGCCAGACATCCATCGCCGACAGCTCGGGATTATTTATGCGTAATTGCTAAAATGGCGCGTTGTTCAGGTCAAACTTCTCCGCATCGTGCGACACGGGTTGGAATTGTGGCAAAAAAATGTTAGGCGCTGATGTCACCACCTTTTGATCTGGCATATCCGGGATGATTTGAAGGAAGGCGAAACGGATGAATGTCATCATTAGAACCGCAGTGAGCGCGTTGGTTGCCGCGAGCGGTTTCACTTCGGTTTCATCTTTCGCCCAGGACGTATCCTGCAGCTGCGCTGCCGCCTATCGCGGCCCGGCGAGTGCGATTGGATCCATTCGTTCCGCCGATGGCGAGGTGATGGTCTCGCAGTCGGTCGGCTATGGTCCTGCAAAGGCGGGGAGCACTCTCGGCCTTGGCAGTCGGGTGGTAGTCGGTACCAAGGGTTCGGCATCCGTACTTGTTGGCGGCTGCAACATGAATGTACCGGCGAATTCCAGTCTGGATGTTTCACGCGTGGGCGGCAACATCTGTCTGAAACTCGTGGGTTCAGAACGGACGGCGGCCATCCAGCCGTCCGGTGGCACAAGTGGGTTTGGCCTGCCCGAAGGGATTTTCGCCGGTGCGCTTGTCACCAGCGGTGTGTTGGCGGCGACGCAGGATGACGACAAAGCGGTCAGTCGCTGAGGGGCGGACCACCGTGAGTGCTGGTGAGTTCTTTGAGTGTTGTTGATCGAAGGGGTGCGTAAGCGATCCGTTCCGGGGGCGGGTCGTTGGTTCGAAGGGGGGTAGAAATGACCGGGCGTCATCGGGTTGGGGTTGTCTTCGCTTTTATCACGCTCGCCGGGGGAGGTGCCTGGTTTACAGCGTCCGATGCTGTTGCCCAGTCGGCACAGACATGTTCGTGCCTGGCCGCTGCGCCCGTGTCTGGCATTGTCGGCCAGTTCACCCAAGTCCGGGGTGATGTGCAGATGTCGCAGGCCGGCGGTTACGCCGGGGTGGGCGCGGGAGCGCCGATTTATCCAGGCGCGCGCATCATGACCGGGCCGCAAGCATCGGCTTCTTTGGCCATCGGCGCCAATTGCGCGCTTGATGTTCCGGCCAACGCGACCGTCAGCATCAATCCGGTGCAAGGCGGTATGTGCGTCTCGCTTGATGCGCAGGAAGCTGCTACCGGACCTGCCAATTCCGGACCTGGCATTTTGCCGGTGCTGTTGGGCGCCGGCGCGGTTGGTGGCGGCGCCGCACTGGCTATTGGACTACAGGATGACGACGACGCAGTCAGCCGCTAGGCAAGGTCTGGTCTCGCCGGTTTGCGCAAGCTCGGGCGCGATAGTGCAGAACCAGTTGCTCACGCCATCGGAAAAACGAGCGAAGAAGCCGGGAGCCAGCTGTGCGGGCCATTTCGATGGGCCGCCAAAGCTGTTCAAAAGTGGGGCTCTGTGATGGGCATTCTCGATCTCGGGGGAAGTGGCGTGGAGATGCCGGCATTGCTTGTACTGCTCGCCCTCTCTGCTTGCGCGAGCAGTTCATCATCGTCCACGAGCTCTGTCGATGCGCTGCAGCCGACATCGTCCTCAACGGCGCTTGCCGGGGGCGGCGCGCTACAGATGGTGAAGGATCTGCCGGCACCGCAGAATACACAAAACGGCAGCGAGCAGCCGCTGTCTGCCAACGATGTACTCGAAGTCAGCGTATTCCAGGTCGACAACCTGAACAGGACGGTTCAGGTGGACGCCGGCGGCCAGATTTCCCTTCCGCTTATCGGGACGATGACAGCGGCCGGCAAGACGGTCCGCCAGCTCGAAAAGGATATCGAGACAGCCTATGGCGCAAAATATCTGCAATCGCCGGATGTGACGATTTTCGTCAAGGAATCGATAGGCCAGCGCATCACGGTCGACGGTGAGGTCAACAGGGCCGGCATCTATCCGGTGTCCAGCAGCGCCTCCTTGCTGGATGCGATCGCCCTTGCCGGAGGCTTCAACGCCATCGGCGATGCCGGCAAGGTCTTCGTCTACCGCAATGTCGGTCAAAACAAGCTGGTCGCAAACTACAATGTCGAGGAAATCCGCGCCGGCAAGAATCGCAACCCGCGCATCTATGGCGGCGACGTGGTCGTGGTTTTCGCTTCGAAGTCGAAAATCGCAATGAACAATTTGAAGGATGCCCTGGGCCTCGCGTCGAGCGCGGCCCGAATTGCGGTCATTCCGTAAGGGAGGCCTGGCCGGCCAGGGTACGGACAACCAGGATCACCTCGCGCATGCTCGATCGCAACAGGCAGCCCCAAATCGCCGGTCCTCGACATGGCCAGGCTTTGTCCGCGGACCTCTATTATGACGGGGCGCAGAATTATAGTCCTTACGGTCGAGACTATGCCGCTCACGACGAGAGATTCAATCCGCTCAAGCTGCTTTTCTATGTCGTGCAATATCGCTGGCTGATTGTCATGATGGCGGTGGCTGGCCTAGTTGCCGGTATCATAGTGACAATGATGCAGACGCCGAAGTATGGCAACGACACAGCTGGAAGTCCTGGTCCCTTCGGCAAAGGTTTTTCAGGACATCGAAGTGGTTTCCGAAAACAGCGACTTACGCGCGTTTCTGACCGCTCGCGAGAAACTGAAGAGCCGTGCGCTGGCCCAGCGCGTCGTGTTTCAGCTGGGGCTCTCCGAAAAACCGGATTTCCTGTTCCCAACCCCGAGCTTCTCGCTCAGCAACATCCTCTACCGTGCATTCGGAATTTCCAAATCGCCTTCGATCCAGGAAAAGACCCCCGAAGAGCGAGAGGCAATGGCGATCAAGCGCGTTCTGAAGGATCTGACGGTCAACCTTGTGACCAACACCAGCTTGCTGTCGATCACCTTCATCGACCAGAAGCCCAGATACGCAAGCGACGTCGCCAACCAGGTCGCGCAGAGTTTTATCGATCAACGTCTCGACCAGACCAGCGAGACGTCCGATCTGGCGAGACAGTTCATCCAGGAACAGGTCCTGCAGGTCAAGCAGAAGCTGCAGAAGTCCGAGGAGGAGCTGGTCGCCTATGCGAAGGATGCCGGCATCACCGTCACCGGCGACGACAAATCGCTGATCGGATTGAACATCGAGGCGCTGAACACAGCGCTCGCGACCGCTATCCAGGATCGTCTTGATGCCGGTCGCGTCGTGGACCAGATAGACAAGGGGCGAGGCTCCAGCCTGTCGCCGGTTCTGGAGAGTGATGGCTTACAAAAACTCAGCGAAAAACTCGCGGACCTCAAGAGCCAATATCAACAGAAACTGAGCATTCTGAAGCCTGGCTTTCCGGAGATGCAGCAACTCCAGTCGCAGATCAAGGAGCTGACGCGGCTCTATAATAACGGCGTCCTGGCGATAACCGATTCGCTGCGCCTGAAGTACCAGGAAGCACAGAACAAGGAAGCCGACCTCAAATCCAAGCTCGCCGAGATGGAAAAGCAGCAGGTCGTCTTCAATGACAAGAACATAAAATACACCATCCTCAAGCGCGAGGTCGATTCCAACCGGTCGCAATATGACAGCCTCATCACCAAGCTGAATGAAGTAGGCGTCAGCTCCGAGCTCAAAACGCAAAGCGCAGCCATCGTCGATTTCGCGACCCTGCCCGTAAGTCCCTATTCTCCGCGCCTGATCATCAATCTGGCGATCGCGCTAGCGCTGTTCATGGCTCTCACTGCATCGATCATCTACATCATCGAGCTGCTGAACAACACCTTCACCAACCCCGAGCAGGTCGAAAGGGAGCTGGGGCTGGCCATGCTCGGCATCCTGCCGCTCGTCGGTGACCGCGAACTGACGGCCAGCATCGCCGACCAGAAGTCCGGGCTATCGGAAGCTTATCGTTCGCTGCGAACGTCGCTGCAATTCTCCGGCGCGGAGGGCGCGCCGCGTTCGCTGCTGGTGACCAGCTCCGAGCCTTCCGAAGGCAAGTCGACGACCTCGTTCAAGCTCGGCCAGGATTTTGCCGCCCTCGGTGCGAAGGTCTTGCTTATCGACGGCGATCTGCGCAAACCGAATCTTCATCGGCTGTTCGGTCTCGACAACACGATCGGGTTGAGCAATCTCCTGACGAATACCGTGCGCAAGGAAGATGTGGCGGGCATATTCAGGACGACCAAATATCCCAACGTGACCGTGCTGACGTCCGGAACGATCCCGCCCAACCCTGCGGATCTGCTTTCATCGCCGAAGATGGCGCTGATCGTCACCAATCTCGGCAAGCGTTTCGATCTCGTCATCATCGACGCTCCGCCGATCGTCGGCCTGTCCGATGCGCCCATTCTCAGCCGGCTTGCCGAGGGCACACTGGTGGTCATTTCCACGAACCAGGTGACGCGCAAGGCGGCCAAGACGGCGCTGAAACGCCTGCGCGCAGCCGGAGCGAACGTGATCGGGGCGGCAATGTCGAAATTCGCGGTGAACAAGTTCGACTACAACTACGCCTATAAATACATGAACTACCAATATTACGAACATGGCGCGGGCACGCCGAAGATTGAGGGCAAAGTCGATGACGGAGCAGGCCAGCCCTCTCATGCAAAATCTCCTGCGTTCAAGCGTTTGGTTCGTCGCCTCCGTTCTGGTGTTGATGGCTTCGTCGATCGGGCTAAGTCGGCTCCTTGAGGAGGGAACGCCGAGCGTGTCTCTGGCACTGGACCCGCTGAACGCAGATGCCTTGATAGACGAAATTGCCGGCGAGCTGAACGAAACGAGCGTCGATCTCGGCGCCTTGGCCGCCAAGGCCAAGAATGCGCTTCGCTTCAATGTCGCGGACGCCCGTCTCTACAGCCTGATCGGTGAGATCAGATATCGGCAAGGCGAACAGGCCCAGGCTTTCGAACTTTTCGACCAGGCGCGAAAACTGTCCAAGACTGAAATCCATGCGCTGCAGAGGTCCATCGATCGCTCGATCGCGGCAGGCGATCTGGCGAGGGCCGTGGGCGAGATCGACACCTTGCTGCGCCGGTGGCCAGACCAGTTTTCGGCCATCGCCCCAGGCTGGCCTGCCATCCTTTCCAATTCCGACGGCTATCAGGCCGTGCTGGCAGCCCTGGAGGCAGAGGCGCCGTGGCGTGGTAAGCTTTTTCTCGCCCTTGGCCAGAACCCGCAAAGCCTGGGACCTGCAAACCAGCTGCTGCTCGATCTCGGACGCACGGATGCGCCCCCGAAATCCAGCGAATTGTCCGCCGTTATCACCGGTTACATCAAGCAGAAGGACTATGGCCCGGCCTATCGGCTGTTTCTTTTCAGCCTGTCCGATCGGGAGCGGAAGCTGGGCGGCTATATCTTCAATGGCGGCTTCGAGCCGCTCTTCAGCGGCAAGCCGTTCGACTGGGTGATACACGACCGATCTGGGCTGGAGATCACCTTTGCCGGATCGCAGGGCGCGGGTGAAAGTGACAGCAACAGCGGGGCGACGGTTCGATTTCTAAACACGCCGGTCAAGAACGCTGCGCTTCAGCAATATGTCGAATTGCCCCCCGGTTCTTACCGGATGTCCATGACCGTGTCCGCAACAAATCTCAAACTGCCAAAGCAGCTGTTCTGGTCCGTCAGATGCGCGGACCCGTCAAGCGAGATAGCGCGCTTCAACATACCGGAAGGCACATTCAACCGGCGAAGCCTGAGCCTGGATTTCACCGTCGGACCGGCTGCGTGTCCGATACAGTTGCTGAGGCTGGAAACAGCCGCAATTGCCGAGAGCTGGCGGTTTCGATACGTCGGCACGCTGGTCATGCACAGATTGAGCATCGAGAGGGTGTCGTCGTGAGAGCACGGTCACGGCAGCCCGGGCAGTGGGACAAATACCTGCTTGGGTCGGTTCTTTTCCTGTCCCTGCTGATTGGCGGCGGCACCGCGAGCGGCCTCTACACCGAAACGCTGATCGAGATCGCGGCGATTCTCTCGGCCGCGGCCATCCTGTCGCGGCCCAGCGGACAAACAATTCCCCGGGCGATCTTGTGGCTGATTGCTCTCGGCCTAGCCGTGTTCTGCTTCCAGATCGTTCCGCTGCCCGGGGCCTTGCTGGACGGGTTGCGGCCCGAGGTGCTGCTTGTCAGACCCTGGCTGGATGGTGAAACGCAATCGCGCTTCGTCAGCGTCGGCGTCGGGCGCACGATCGAGTGCATGTTGTATTTCGCCGCCGCCGCGGCATTTTTCCTCGGCGTCACCCGCCTGCGCACCGAGGAGGTCTACGGCCTTGTTCCCTTCTTTTTCATGGGCGTCATCTGCAATGGCCTGGCCGCGGCGATCCAGTATTCGCTCTCCGATACCGTCGCCATAGAAGGATTGCTGCCGTTTACGATCAATGCGGGCCTGTTTGCCAATCAAAATCACTTTTCGGCCTTGCTCTTCGTCTCCATCCCATTCGTGGTCTATTATGGCTTGTTCCGTGGACATTTTCTGTCCGGATCGCTTGGGCTGACGATGCTCTTGCTGCTTCTTCTGGCAGCCGGCTCGCGCGCCGGCATTCTGATCGGACTGGTGATCACCGCGATATCAGTTGTCTTCCTGTCCGCTCGCTCAAGGGCGGGCGGATATGGCATTCTTGCGGTTTTCATCGGGCTTTCCGTCTACACGATCGGCGCATGGGCGAAGATCGATGCGAAAGTGGTCGATCCGGCTTTCGGCAGGGCGGAGTTTGCTCGCACCACGATCGATGGAATGAAAGAGAACTGGGTGACTGGCGTTGGTTTCGGCAGCTTTCCGAAGGTCTATCAGATATACGAAAAAGCCGGAATGATTTTCAGAACTTATGTAAATCATGCCCACAATGACTACCTCGAATTGGCACTTGAGGGCGGCATACCGGTCGTTTTGTTAATGATTGTGTATGCCATATTGCTTTTCGCCTCGTCGGTCCGGATTCGCCGGGAGCCGTTACAGAAGGCTGCATTTCTGTCGGTGTCGTTTTTGCTCGTTCACTCTCTTGTCGACTATCCCTTGCGAACCGCAGCACTCGCGATGACGTTTGCCTATTTGAATGCGATCGTCTTTCACAAGGGTTTTGCCGAGCGGCTGAACCAAAGGCGCGAGATGGGCGAGATAGGCCATCACGATGAAGACGATCTGCTTGTCCCGGCCAGGACCTCGGGCCCGGCAAGGCAAGGGCGGTTGGCGGGGGCCGGGGACACTCGCTCGGCCCCTTCGTCGGGCACCAGATTGACAAGCCACGGCATGAAACCTAAGCACGGGCGGCTTGTGTCAGGGGAGGGGACTTAGGCATGTCAAGGAGAGTTTCTTGAAAGGAATTATCCTTGCTGGGGGCAGTGGAACGCGCCTTTATCCGCTAACGTTGGCGGTCTCCAAGCAAATCCTCCCGGTATACGACAAACCGATGATCTATTACCCGCTGAGCGTTTTGATGCTTGCGGGGATTCGAGAGATTCTGGTCATATCCACGCCGCGGGACCTGCCCGTTTTCCGCGAGCTGTTGGGCGATGGATCGGAATTCGGGCTTGAGTTGTCCTACGCCGAGCAGCCGCAGCCCAACGGGCTTGCGGAAGCGTTCATTATCGGCCGCGATTTCATCGGCGCGGACAGCGTTTCGATGATACTGGGCGACAACATCTATTTTGGCGACGGATTGTCCAAGCTTTGCCGCACCGCGGCATCGCGCGAAAGCGGCGCTTCGGTGTTCGCCTACCATGTCGAGGATCCGGAGCGCTATGGCGTGGTGTCCTTCGACAAGACCACTGGAACCGCGCTCACGATTGAGGAAAAACCACAGAAGCCGAAATCCAACTGGGCCGTCACCGGCCTTTATTTCTACGACAACCAGGTTGTCGATATCGCCTCAAGGATTCGGCCTTCGGCTCGAGGCGAGCTCGAAATCACGGCGGTCAACAATGCCTACCTGGAGCGTGGCCAGTTGCAGGTGCATAGGTTGGGGCGCGGTTATGCCTGGCTCGATACCGGCACTCATGACAGCCTGGACGATGCTTCTTCGTTCGTGCGTACAATCGAACGTCGCCAAGGCATCAAGGTCGCCTGTCCGGAGGAAATCGCCTTCGAACAGGGCTGGCTGCGGGCTGACGAAGTGTTGCAGCGCGCAACCCGATTGGGAAAAAATGAATATGCCGCCTATCTGCGCCGCCGGGTGGTCGAGTTGTCGGAGGACTAGATGCTGGAGGTGAGACCCCTTGGCATCGAAGGTCTGCTCGAAATCATTCCGAAGCGGCACGGCGATGCCCGTGGCTACTTCACCGAAACCTGGAACGCCGCACGCTTCGCCGAGGCCGGCCTCGAACTCGCCTTCGTCCAGGACAATCACTCCTATTCCGCCGCGGCCGGTGTCGTCAGGGGGCTGCACTATCAGTTGCCGCCACGCGCCCAGGACAAGCTGCTGCGCGTTGTCAGAGGCAGTGTCCTTGATGTCGCGGTCGATATCCGCCGCTCCTTGCCGACATTCGGAAAATGGGTTGCCCTCGAGGTCTCGGCCGAGAAGGGCAACCAGATCCTGGTGCCCAAGGGCTTCGCCCACGGCTTCATGACGCTCGTGCCCGATACCGAGGTGCTGTACAAGGTGACCGACACCTATTCGCCCGAACACGACCGCTCGATCCGTTTCGATGATCCGGCCATCGGCATCGAATGGCCGCCGCCGGCCGGCGGGTTTCAGCTTTCTGACAAGGACCTCAAGGCGCCGCTGCTCGCCGCCGCCGAGGTGTTTGCCTGATGAACATTGCCAGATGCGCGGGGATAGCGGCATGAATTTTCTGGTGACGGGCGGGGCCGGCTTCATCGGTTCGGCGGTGTGCCGGCATCTGTGCGCCAACCCGGCCTACCGGGTGACCAATCTCGACAAGCTGACCTATGCCGGCAATCTGGCCTCGCTGCGGCCGATCGAAAATGCACGAAATTACAGCTTCGCCCAGGCCGACATCTGCGACGAGCGGGCGGTGCTCGACATATTGCGCCGCGGCGATATCGACATCGTCATGAACCTCGCCGCCGAGAGCCATGTCGACCGCTCGATCGATGGGCCGGGCGCCTTCATCGAGACCAACATCGTCGGCACCTACCGGATCCTCAATGCAGCGCTGGAATACTGGCGCGGCCTTTCCGACGACAGGAAGGGCCGTTTCCGCTTCCATCACGTCTCGACCGACGAGGTGTTCGGTGACCTGCCCTTCGATGGCGGCATGTTCGTGGAAGAGACGCCTTACGCGCCGTCCTCGCCCTATTCCGCCTCCAAGGCGGCCTCCGACCATCTGGTGCGCGCCTGGCACGAGACCTATGGCCTGCCGGTGGTGCTGTCCAATTGTTCGAACAATTACGGGCCCTACCATTTTCCCGAAAAGCTGATCCCGCTGGTCATCCTCAACGCTCTCGACGAGAAGCCGCTGCCGGTCTACGGCGCCGGCGCCAATGTGCGTGACTGGCTGTTCGTCGAGGACCATGCGCGCGCGCTGGAACTGATCGCCACCAAGGGGCAGCCGGGCGAGAGCTACAATGTCGGCGGCAATTCGGAACGCACCAATCTGGGTGTCGTCGAGACGATCTGCGATCTGCTCGACGCCAGGCGCCCCCGGGCCGCCGGCAAAAGCTATCGCGACCTGATCTCTTTCGTCACCGACCGTCCCGGCCACGATCGCCGCTACGCCATCGACGCGTCCAAGATCGGCCGCGAGCTCGGCTGGACGCCGAGGGAGAATTTCGACAGCGGCCTGGCAAGGACGGTCGACTGGTACCTGGACAACAAATGGTGGTGGGGACCGATCCGCGAACAGCGCTATGCCGGCGAAAGACTGGGCGAAGCGCGCAAGGAGGCGGTGTGAGGCTCGTTGTCACCGGACGCGAGGGCCAGGTCGCGGCAAGCCTTCTGGAGGCTGGGCGCGAAGACGTCAAGGTCATCGCCATCGGCCGGCCGCAACTCGACCTCGCGCGGCGCGGGACTGTGATCGAGGCCATCACCGCCGCTAAGCCCGATATCGTCGTGTCGGCCGCCGCCTACACGGCGGTGGACCAGGCCGAGGACGAACCCGAGCTCGCCTTTGCGGTGAACGCCGCCGGCGCCGGCGAGGTGGCGCAGGCGGCGGCTCGGCTCGGCGTGCCCGTCATCCATCTGTCGACCGACTATGTCTTCGACGGCACCAAGGACGGTCCCTATCTGGAAACCGACGCGACCGCGCCGATTGGCGTCTACGGCGCCTCCAAGCTTGCCGGCGAACAGGCGGTGGCATCAGCCAATTCGCGCCACCTGATCTTGCGCACGGCGTGGGTCTACAGCCCGTTCGGCAAGAATTTCGCCAAAACCATGCTGAGGCTGGCCAGCGACCGCGACGAGATACCGGTTGTGGCCGACCAATGGGGAAATCCCACCTCCGCGCTTGATATCGCTGACGCGATCCTGCATGCGGCAGCACGGCTGCACCGCAACGAGGATTTCGCCGCGTGGGGCATCTATCATCTGGCCGGCACGGGCGAGACCAACTGGAGCGGCTTCGCCCGCCATATCCTGGACATAAGCGGTGGGCTCGGTGGCCCCTCCGCGCGGGTGCGCGATATTGCTGCGACGGACTATCCGACCAAGGCGCGCCGCCCCGTCAATTCCCGGCTGTCGAGCGCGAAGTTTGCCTCCGTGTTTGGATGGAGTGCGCCGGTACTGCAGAAATCGGCGCGAGAGGTGGTCCGTCGTCTCCTGAGCAGGTGACCTGACGGGGATTTGACTGCATCAACAACCAACAAATCGCGGGGATTCACCGGCTGCCACAGTGCGAAACCGTATTCAGCGTCGGCGGTTATCGAGTTGGTGATAGAGATCGGCGTATGTTTTTCCCATCCTGTCAGCTGTAAAGAGGCGAACGTAGCGATCGCGAGCAGCTCGCCCCCAGTTCGCTGCCTCGACCGGCGAATCGACGACCTGGTTGATGGCTTCGGCAAGGCGTGCTGGATCGGAAGGCGGTACGACCAACCCGGTCTCGCCGGCTTTGTTCACATAACTTGTTCCCGTTCCGATCTCGCAGGAGATCATCGGTTTACCGCACATCGCAGCCTCGACGAGAGAAAGCCCGTAGGCTTCCGACCTCTGGTTTGACGGAAAAACGAACCCCAGGCAGTTGTGGAGGAGCGCCATCTTGTGCCGCTCGGCCACCTCGCCGAGGAATATCACATTGTTGCGACGCAACGTCTTGGCCTGAAGCTTCAGGCGCTCTTCGATAGGCCCTGATCCGGCAATAACGATCTTGCACCTGACTTTGTCGGCCGCCTGAATCAGCACGTCCAGCCCCTTGTAGTAGCGCAAGACGCCGACGAAGAGCACGAAAGGCTCCGTCACCGCCGCTTGGCACCATCTGTTGTCGGCTTCGGTCGGCGTGGGATAATCGGTTTCATTGATGCCGATTGGGATGATCGCCGATTTGCCCTCCAAGGCTCTGAGAACGGGGCTCGATTTCAAATAGTCCGGAGATGTCGCGACGATAGCGTCCACATCCCTGAGGAAGCGCAGCATCAGCGGCCGATAAAGAGGCAGCAAAAGCCTCTGTTTGACGATGTCGGAATGGTAGGTGACGACGGTCGGTTTGCCATGACGGGATTGAAAATGCACCATGTCCATGAATGGCCATGGGAAATGGTAGTGTATGAGGTCGGCTTTCCCGGCGAGCGCCCCGAACTTCCGAAAGACCTCGAGCGAAAACCCGGTCGACGCCAGTTCGAAATCCAGCCTGGCTTTTCGGGCCATGTGCCCGTCGAGATGCTGCGTGTTCTCGTTCGGAGCACGGCTCAACGAGAGCACTTCGGTTTCGATGCCGCGGCTGGCGGTGCTTTGAGCGATGGCATGTATCGTCCGCTCCACCCCGCCAAAAGTATCGGGCCAGTATGTCTTGAAGAAATGCAGCACTTTCAAATGTTGGTCTTCCGTCTTCGCTCGATGGCCAGTTCAAAAATCTGAAGCATACCCTTGTCCGTGTCAGCGCTTCCTCGCGGCGAGGGCCAATTCGAACACCGCAACCAGGTCTAAGGCACTTTTTCTCCAGTCGAACCGGAGCGCGTTCAGGGGCGCTTTCTCAGCCAGCCGCGAGCGCAACGCATTGTCGAGTGCCAACCGGCCCATCGCGGCGGAGATATCCTGGACGTTGGTCGGGTCAACAAGAATGGCAGCTTTGCCAGCCACCTCGGGCATGGAAGACATATTTGAAGTTACAACAGGCACCCCAACCCCATTTGCTTCGATAATTGGAAATCCAAAGCCTTCGTATAATGACGGCATGACAAGAAACTTCGCTCGGCGATAGAGGACAGCGAGATCGCTGTCCGTGACATATCCCGTAAGTCGCACATCCGATTCGATTTCGAGGCGCACCATGCGCTCGCGCAGGTCGCCGAGACGCCACCCCTGACCCCCCGCTACGACGAGCAGCAGATTTTTCCTGACCGGCTCCGGAAGCAGCGCATATGCTTCCAGGAGACTTGGCAAGTTTTTGCGGGGTTCAAGTGTGCCGACAAAGAGGGCGTATTCGCGGTCGATGCCTTTGTCCGCAAGCACGCTGCTGGTCCCGCCATCCTCCAGGCGCGTTAGTCCAGGGTACACCACGTGCAGCTTCTTGGAGACCTGTGGATACAGCATTCGAATGGCATCGGCCGTAGAGCGCGAGACTGCGACGATCTTATCCGATGAAAATATTGCAGGTCGCATGAGGAAGCGATCGCCGAGCCAGCCCTGCAAACGCATTGTCGATGCCGCATGGTGCCATACGAGATCGTGAATGGTCACAACGCGGGGGATATCCGGATCCAAGCTAAAGGGCAATCTGTGTGCAGGCCCCCAAAAGATGTCGATTTTGTCGCGGGCGGCCAGTTTGGGTAAGATGGTTTGACCCCAAACCATGCGCCTGAAATTGCCTGCATGATCAGATATCCGAAACGTACCGCCCGATAGACGAGACAGATCCGACACCGGTCGCTCCGGGAGATACAGAAAGATTTCGTGACCGGCTTCCGCCAACCCACGGCACATCTCCAGCACATAGCGGCCGATGCCTGTGAGATTGTGGACAAGGTTGCGGGCATCAATGCCGATTTTCATGAATCGGGCCGTTTTTCTGTTCGAGCCTGAAAGGAAAGCGGCTGGCGCTGTCTAGCCGTGGGCTCGACGGGCCGGCGTGCCTGTATACACGCCGGGCACTTCAATGTCTCGGACGACCGTTGCGCCAGCGCCGATGATGACATTGTCACATATGCTGATCCGATCAATCACGGTCGCACCTGCGCCAACCAGAACCTGTGTGCCTATTCGGCAGCGGCCTGCAACGGTCGCATTGACCGATATATGCGAAAAATCACCGATCACGCATTCGTGGTCAACGACTGCGCCGCTATTGATGATGACGCCCGGCCCGATCTTTGTAAGCGGTCCCAAATGGGCCTGATGAGCGACCAGTGAGCCTTGCCCGATCTCACATTGCCTCCCGACAGAGGCAGTCGGTGCGACGAGCGTCGCAAGAGGAAGAAGCGCGCTCCCGCATTGCGCGCGTCGCCGCGCATTGTCACCCGAGCCCGGAAACATGAGCCAACCGGCGCCGGCGGCATTGCTGGGAAGAACAGCGACAGCAGGAAAGCCCGCAAATTCCTCACCGGCCTTTGCCTGGTCATCGATGAAAATCAAATCATCGAACCCTGACGACAGCGCTATATCCCCTACGCTACGCGCATGGCCGCCAAAGCCCAGAATGAAAAGACCTTTGCTCATAGTGACGGCGTCATGCCTTTCTGCTCGGCTATGACATCAAGGATGCGGATATGTTCCTTAACAACATCCTTCCACGTACGTTTCGCGAGAACATCAAAAAATTGGCGCTGCTGAGCGTAGAGGGCATCCCGGTTTTGAAGTGCCCATTCGATCTTGTCAGCCATTGCCTTCCAATCATATGGGGCGAACAAGGTGGATTCTCGCAGCGCCGGATCGACAACAATCTCCCTGGTCACCTCAATGTCGCCCATGACAACGGTAGTTCCTACGGACAACGCCTCTGTAATCGTGAATGGCATTCCACCTTCGGAAAGCGATGGATTTACCGCAAGGTCAGCGCACTTGTAGAGGCGGCAAGCTCTACCGGACCCCGGGATGAACGCCGACCAAGACAGATTGGGTGGGCATCGACATCACTGCGCCAATCCATTCACTTTTTTGTATGCCTTGATCGCGGGCCCTATTGCGCCGTCAAACGCAACCGCTCCATGATGAAAAACAACACCTCGCTCACAAATGGAACTCAGCGTGCCAAAGTCGTGTGAAGCGAGCAACAGAATCTCCGCCTGCTCGACAAGATCCAGGATGCGTTTGCGCGCTTTTCCCATAAAATTCGCATCACCGGCACCGATCACCTCGTCGAGGAGGAGAATGTCACCGCCGACCGCTGTCGAAATCGCGAAGGCGAGGCGCACCTGCATGCCAGCGGAATAGGTTTTGATCGGATAGTCGATAAACTCCCCGATATCGGCAAAGGCGACAACCTCGTCCTCTATCGAGCGCATGAATTTGGGCGAGAGACCAAGGAGAAGTCCGCGGTACAGGATGTTCTCCCGGCCGGTGGCATCAGGCTCGAAACCCAAACTCAGGTCAAACAAAGACCGGACGGTCCCCTCGACCACGCGCTTCCCGGAAGATGTCGGGTATAATCCTGCCACCATCTTGAGGAACGTGCTCTTGCCGGCCCCATTGTGTCCTAAAAGGCCGACACGTTCGCCAGGACCAATGTCCAGACTAACATCCTTCAATGCGTGGATGTCGACGATCTTCTTGCCTCCTCCGTTCAACGTCGCCAGCGACGCCAGCATGGATTTCAACGACCGCTCGCTGAAGCCGACGGATGCATAATGGAGGTTTACCGACTCGAGGTGAATCCGGTTTGTCATAGGTAGAAGATCACCCTCTTTTCGGCGGACCTGCCCACGAGTGCTGCGATCAGCATGAGCACTGCGATAGTCCCGAAGCACCACAGGTAATTGGCAGCGACGGGCCATTCACCATGCAGGAGTGGAGCGCGTACGATCTGGAGGAGGTGATAAAGCGGATTGTAGTCCAGAAGGACATGCAGATTGCCTTTGCGGAACACCGAAGTCTCGAAATAGATTGGTGAGACAAACCATAGGGCTTGCAATATCAGGCCAAGCGCATGCGGCAGATCGCGAAAACGGGCAGAAAAATATGCCATTATCGTCGCCCACGGCCAGACAATCAGACCGATGATCGGGAATATCGTGAGGGCGGCAAGCCAAGACCAGCCGAAATTCTGCGGCATAACGACAAGCACCCAACCGATGAGGCTGATGCTGGCCAGGGCAAGCACCATAAGCCCGGAAATAACGTTTCGAAGCGTATATATCGCTAACGGGTGACGTGTCTGCTTGATGTACGCGTCGGCTTGGACGAAAGCCAATGCGCCTCCACTTACATTGAAGACGATGTACTCCCAGATGATGACCCCGGAGAGAATGTAGGGCGCATATTCCGAGATCGCGGCGTCGAAGATGCGACTGAATACGATGGAGATAAGGATCGTTAGGCCCAGAGGCTGGATAATCGACCACAGGACACCGAAGAAGGACCTTCTCCAGCGACCGCGCAGATCGGACATCGCGAGATGCATCCAAAAATATCGCGCGGCCCAAATGCCCCTAAGATACTCGTTCACAGGCCATTTCCTTAACGCAAAGTCACCGCGGTCGATCCTCGAAATAACCGATGATCGAAGAACATATGCGGTTCAACTGTTCCTCGGTCAGTCCGGGGTAGCTCGGCAGATTGATGCCACGCTTGCTTACGCTATCGCCATTCGGAAAGGCCCGGTCAGAATAACAGTGCGGCATGTGGCTGGCTAAGGGGAAAAACGGGCGTGTCTCGATTTCGTCGTCGGCAAGACGCGCACGCAACCGATCTCGATCCTCAACGTGGTCAACGACAATCGAACACATCCAGTGCGAATGATTAACGTCGCCCACGGGATCATGGGTCCTCAAGGGAAGCCCGGACAGTCGGGTCCGGTATATCTCTGCGATCTGCTGCTTGCGGTGGATGATCTCTTCAGCCATCTCGATCTGGGCAAGCCCGATCGCCGCCTGGATATTGGTCATCCGATAATTGTAGGCGAGCATGTCGTGCCAGTATTCGCGGGTCGGCGAGACACCTTGGCTTTTCAGGCGCCGACACTTGTCCATCACCTCAGCCGATCGCGCCAGAACCATTCCGCCTTCGCCAGTTGTGATTGTCTTGTTCCCGAAGAAACTGAAGGTGGCAACATCACCAAACGTGCCGACATGCCGGCCTTTCCACCGGGTCCCGAAGCCTTCCGCGCAGTCCTCGATGAGCAAAAGATCGTGATCGCGGCAAAGGCCCGAGATCGCATCCATATCACAAGGATGGCCATACAAATGCACCGCCATGACCGCGCGGGTTCTCGGGGTTATAGCGTCACGTATTGCCTGCGGATCCACCTGCAGCGTGTCTTCCAACGAGTCGACATAGATCGGCGTCGCGCCGGTCTGCAAAATGGTGTTGACCGACGCTATGTAGGTGAAGCTTGGAACGATGACCTCGTCGCCGGCACCGATGCCCAATGCATCCAGCACAAGGTGGATGGCTACGGTGCCGTTTGCCACGCTTGTCGCCTCTTTCGCGCCTACATACTCTGCAAAAGCTTTTTCAAATCGGGATATGAAGGCTCCACGCGAGGAAATCCAACCCGTAGTCAAGCACTCGTTGACATACGCCGATACGTTTCCGCTGAGGTATGGCTCATATACTGGAATTCGTGCCATGGTTATTCTGCGCGAGTGAAGCGTTGATAGCCATGCGTTGTAAGCAGCTTTTCCTGCTCGGCACCCTTAAAGTCCTCGCGAATCATTTCTTGGACCAGCTCGGTGAATTTAATTCTAGGTTCCCAGCCAAGGTTCTTTCGAGCTTTACTGGCGTCGCCAAGAAGCGTTTCGACTTCTGTCGGCCGAAAGTAAGCCGCATCGACAGCCACTATACATTGACCGCTTTTGTTATCGTACCCTTTCTCGTCGACGCCTTTTCCCTCCCATCTTACGTCAATATCCAGTTCCGCAGCCGCCAGGGTCACAAATTCGCGCACGGAATGCTGCTCGCCAGTTGCGATAACGTAATCCTCAGGCGCCTCCTGTTGCAACATAAGCCATTGCATCTCAACATAGTCTTTGGCATGCCCCCAGTCGCGCAGTGAATCTAGATTACCCAGGTAAAGCTTCTCTTGCATGCCTAGCTTGATCCGTGCCAGCGCTCGCGTAATCTTACGCGTCACAAACGTCTCACCTCGCATTGGGGACTCGTGATTGAACAGAATGCCGTTACACGCATAGATGCCGTATGCTTCGCGATAATTGATCGTAATCCAGTATGCATACAATTTGGCCACGGCATAAGGAGACCGTGGGTAGAATGGCGTGGTTTCCTTTTGCGGCGTCTCTTGCACGAGCCCGTACAGCTCAGACGTAGACGCCTGATAGAAACGGACCTTCTTCTCCAAGCCGAGAATTCGGATGGCTTCCAAAATTCTCAACGCCCCTAGAGCGTCGGAGTTGGCGGTGTATTCAGGTTCCTCAAATGAAACGGCTACGTGACTCTGTGCCGCCAGATTGTAAATCTCATCCGGCTGAACGAGCTGAATGATCCGCATCAGACTTGATGAGTCAGTCAGATCGCCATGATGCAACGTCAGATCTACACCCTTTTCATGCGGATCATGATACAAATGATCGATGCGATCAGTATTAAAAAGGGATGTGCGGCGCCTTACGCCGTGAACGGAATAACCCTTTTCCAGCAGGAATGCCGCCAGATAGGCGCCGTCCTGCCCGGTGATGCCGGTAATCAAAGCTGTCTTTGTCATCAATGTTCTCGGTTTATCCGGTGACTGGTCGCCAAGCACCCAATGGATTGTCAGGCGCGGCCGTATACGTCGTCAAAACGCACGATATCGTCCTCGCCGAGATAATCGCCGCTTTGCACTTCAATGATCACCAGGTCAATCCGGCCCGGGTTCTCCAGCCTGTGTTTATGACCGCAGGGGATGTAGGTTGACTCGTTTGTCGCCAGGAACAGCTCCTGGTCGCCATTGACTATTTTCGCGGAGCCGCTGACCACGACCCAGTGCTCGGAACGATGGTAGTGCATCTGCAGGCTCAAACGTCTGCCGGGTTTCACCTCGATGCGTTTGATTTTGAAGCGCTCGCCTTCCTCCAGAACCGTATAGGTGCCCCACGGCCTATGTACGGTGCTGTGGACCAAATGTGCCTCATGCCCGGAAGCCTTGAGGCCCTCGAATAACTTCTTGACGTCCTGAACCCGATCTCGGGAGGCGACAAGCAATGCGTCGGGAGAATCGACGATCACCAGATCGCTGACCCCGACCGTGCCGATGACGCGCTTGTCGGAACTTACATAGCTGCCGGTGGTGTCGACCATGTGAACATCGCCGCGCAGCCTGTTGCCGCTTTCGTCAGGAGCGATCAAATCGGCCATGGCGTTCCAAGATCCGATGTCGTTCCAATCCATGTCGCAAGGAATCACGGCAAGATTGTTCGCCTTCTCCATAACCGCATGATCGAGAGAGATACGCGGAGCGGAGCCAAAATGCTCGGGCGCGAGTTCGATTTTGGCAAAGCCTTCGCCTTGACTGAATCGGCCGTTCTCATAACTGTCGGAAACCGCCTGGATCACTTCGGGGCAATGCAAAGCCATCTCGTCGAGCATGCGTTGCGCGCTGAAGCAGAATATCCCCGCGTTCCAGAAGAAGCGTTTGGAGGCGACATAGGCCTTGGCTGTGTCGAGATCCGGTTTCTCAACGAAACGGACGACTTTCTCACCATCGGCTTCGATATAGCCGAACGCCGTGTCCGGCCTGGTTGGGCTGATGCCCAGTGTGGCAATCCGCCCCAGTTTTGCATATTCGATGGCGCGGCCCATAACGTCTAGAAATGCGGGCAGGTTGCCAATCATGTGATCGGCCGGGAAGACGCATAGAATCGCATCAGGGCCCTGCGTTGCCTTGGCATGGACAGTGGCTGCCGCCACGGCAGCGGCCGTATCCCGGCCTTCCGGCTCGAGCAGAAACGTACGTGGCAACACAACCGAATCCAGTTCGTCGAAGTCGTCCTTTGTAAGGAAAAGGTGGTCCCCGGACGTTACAGCCACGAGTTCCACCACTCCCTCAATCGACGCGGCGCGCAGCACTGTGTGCTGAATAAGCGAATGCCCGTCCGCCACTTTAAGAAAAGGCTTGGGGTGCGATTGCCTTGAGGCAGGCCATAGTC
Organism: Mesorhizobium sp. B2-4-2; assembly: GCF_006442845.1. Classification (NCBI taxonomy): domain Bacteria; kingdom Pseudomonadati; phylum Pseudomonadota; class Alphaproteobacteria; order Hyphomicrobiales; family Phyllobacteriaceae; genus Mesorhizobium; species Mesorhizobium sp. B2-4-2. The sequence continues at coordinate 498,682 of NZ_VFVM01000001.1, forward strand.
GCGATCCGGCTCCACCGCTGATGATGACGGGAACCACTTTCATGAAATGACCTCTGCTTCGTTTGTGGATGCGATCGCCAGCGCCCTGTCGAGCGTCAGCGCCACAATCGCTCTCGCTCTGCCTGGGTCTGCTGCCTCCGAATAACAGCGAAGTTCAGGCGCGTTGCCGGACGGCCGCAGATGGATGATCTCGCCAGTCAGCATTTGTGTCCTTAGGCCGTCGGTCTCGTCAACTTCAGCAACAGTCCCGAACGGGGCCAGAAACCGCTGCAGTGCAGGCCGATCCGCGAGCCGACGCATCAAGCTGCGCGAACTCTCCACTGGAAAATTCTCAAGGCGTTCGCTTGCACAGGCCGGAAGATTCCACAACGCGCGCAGACCTGACAGCGATTTTCTTGTCGATGCGACCATCCCGAGGACAGCCAGGATGGGGAGCAGTGAATCCCGTGTCGGCAATGCCGTCAATGTCTTGCCGTGTAGCGAACAGTCCGACCCCAAGAGAACGCCACCATTGGCTTCAAAGCCCACAACGATTTTCCCGGGGCGGTGTGAGGCTTCCATGGCTTCGACAACAAAGGGAGATCCGACCTTCGTTCTCAGAACCGTAAAACCGAAGGCTTTCGAAATACCTGAATTCGAAGTCACGGGCGTCACCACGATGTCAGCCCGCAGGAACAGAGCCGTGGCGAGGCCGATCAGGTCGCCGCGAAACAGGTCACCATTCTCGTCGGCAATCAGTGGCCGATCAGCATCGGCATCGGTCGACACGATGGCGTCGAGGTGGAATTCCCGCGCCCAACCCTTGAACTTTGCAATTGTGGTTTCGTCAACGGCTTCGGTATCGACGGGTACGAAGGTCTCCGATTTCCCGACAGGTGTCACATCTGCGCCAAAGGATCGGAGAACCTCCACCAGAAGATCCGCCGCGACCGAACTGTGCTGATAGACGCCGAGCCTCAGGCCCGAAAGGGACCCAGGCTCCAAGATGTCATCGGCGCGCGCGCGATAGGCGGCGATCGCATTGTCGTGATGTCCCGGCAAAGCCGTACCTATTGGCGGCGGGGGGCAATAGGCGTCTAGCCGTTCGGCAGCATAGTGTGCCATAGCGGCTTCATCGGCCTTGGTGATCTCGCCCCGCGGGCTATAGAACTTGATGCCATTGCGGTCCGCAGGGATGTGCGAACCCGTAACCATGAGCGCCGCTGCGTCATGCTGCCCGGCATACAACGCCAAGGCTGGCGTTGGAATGGCACCGCAATCGATCGGTTGAAACCCACTTGCCGCCAAGGCAGCCATGCAGTTGGCGGCGATCGTCGGACTGCTATCGCGCAAGTCGCGACCAACGAACACCTTGGCCTTCGATCGGACCCCATCGGCAACGAGACGCCAAGCGAAAGCCTCCGTATAAAGGCCGCTGGGTTTCCCGACTAATTCTGAAGCCAACCCTCGCAGGCCACTTGATCCAAACTTCATCACTTCGCTTTGGCTGGTAAAGGGAAGACCGTCATATTGCAGCAGACTTGGCTGTCAACCGCAAAATCGCTTCGGGCGGTTCACCTTTCCTTCCAGCTATCCACACTGCATTCCCAGCCGCGTCGACAGGGTGAGAGCCGTCTGGCGTCAAGGACCGAGCGATGGCCTCACGATCGCGCTGCCGGCATTCTCGAACCGCTTGATATCTGCGGAACCATAGGCCATAGGTCGAGAGCAGACCGCACCAGGGCAAAGAGTAGTCAAGGATTGACCTCTCCGGCCGACCCCTCTCTCTATCCTGAGTTGCTGTCGGACTCTAGGGCTCTTTGCAGTTGATGTGCAAGATCTTGATCAAACGGACTTTCTCTTCACCCGCCAACCTATGAAAAAATCTCTGGCGATGATTTCAAGTCCACGCTATGCGATACACGCGGCGGGGGCCGAAGATTTGGTACTAAAAAGAAGCCGCCGGTGACGGATGGTATTCGCTCTAGAGCCACTTTAGTATTGAAGTCTTCGCGCCTGGAGTTCAGTACCGTCCGATGAAATCCTATGTAGAAGCTGTACCCGGACTCCGGCCCACAATGCGTCGCGCCATCATCATGATTCAAGACATCGCCATGGTTTTGGTGGCGGTGGCGCTTAGCCTGACTTTATCGCAGTCGAGGCTGTCGTTCGAAGCGTTCTCTCCAGCGGGTTTCGCTTGCTGGGCGAGCATCATTATTCTTAGTCATCTGTTATTCAGATATTGCGGCCTCTACAATACTGTGTGGCGCTTCGCCTCGACGCCGGATTTCTTCAACATCCTGAAGGGCTGCGCAATACTGACCATCGTCCTTTACTGTGTTTCGCTTTTTGTTCGTTCCTTTCAGCCGGTGGCGGGCCTCAATGAGCGCCAGTTCATCGTCTTCTTCCTGGTTTCTTTCACGATCATCTCGGCGCCCCGGATTTTCTACCGGTTCTTTCGCGACGGCGCGAGCTGGCGCATTCTGAGTCGCGGCAAGGCTTCGACCAAGAGAGCGGTGTTTGTCGGCAAGCTGAGCGAGGCCGACGTAATCATCCGTTTCACGCGCACGACGCAGCCTGTAGAGTATTCAATTGCAGGGATTATGGCGATTGAGCACGGTGTTCCGCAGGGCACTCGGATCCAGGGCGTTCCCGTCGTGGCCACCCGCCCCCGCCTGATCGAGGTGCTGGAAGAATACGCCAAGGGTACGACAAGCCTGGACCTGCTGATTTTCGGCAGCGGCGCCGAACATGAGATCGAGGAGTATTCGGAGCTCGTCCGTGTTGCCCGGCAAGGCGACATAGCGGTGGTGCAGTTCTCGGGGCTTTCGCAGCTCGGCCAGGAGGGAAAGCTCGTTCTCGACGAGGTCGAGATGGAAACGATCCTGCGCCGCCCCACGGTTCCGTCCGACATCGAACGCATCGGGGCCTTCGTCGGCGGCAAGCGCGTCCTGGTCACCGGCGGCGCCGGTTCCATCGGCCGCACCCTGGTCAAGAGGTCACTGGAACTGGGCGCGGAGGCGGTGCTGGTTGCCGATAATTCCGAGTTCGGCATTTTCCAGTTGAGCCAATACGTCGAAGAGAAGGACCATGACCGCCTCAAGGTCCGCATTGTCGATGTCGCCGACCGGCGCCAGATGACGCGTGTCGTCACCGAGTTCAAGCCGGACATCGTTTTCCACGCCGCGGCACTGAAGCATGTGCCTTTGCTCGAGGAAAACTGGGATTCGGCCATCCAGACCAATGTCTTCGGAACGCTTGTCTGTGCCGAGGTTGCCGCCAAATGCGGCGTCAAGCAATTCGTGCTTGTTTCGAGCGACAAGGCCGTGGACCCGACATCCGTGCTGGGCCTGACGAAGCGGGCGGCCGAACAGATCGTCAGCGCCTTGCATGAAACGCCCGCCGGCGAGCCCGGCGCACGGCGCCCCGCCACCAAGTTCATAGCCGTTCGGTTCGGCAATGTCTTTGGCAGCAATGGCTCGGTCGCAACCATATTCCAGGCGCAGATCGAGGCCGGAGGTCCGGTCACCATAACCGACCGGCGCATGACGCGCTATTTCATGACCGTGGCCGAAGCCGTCGACCTCGTCATCATGTCCGCGGCCGATGCCGCCTCGCGGAAAGCCGGCGACGACTACGCCGTCTACATGCTCGACATGGGCAAACCGGTGCCGATCCTCGAAGTTGCCGAGACGATGATCCGCATGTCCGGAAAAAGCCCATACACGGACATCCCCATTCGCTTCACCGGAATCCGGCCGGGTGAAAAACTCCATGAAACGTTGCATGGTGAGGATGAGGAGCTGGTCGAACTCGGCATTTCCAAGATTTTTGGCCTGAGCACCGATGTCGCGGAATGGTCCGATGTCCAGGCGGCGCTTGCGGCCCTGCAGCAATCCGTGAAGAGCCAGGACAAGGCATCCTCGCTCGCTGTGCTTGCGGGTCTTGACCATACCAAGAAGGTAAGAGGGGACGTGCCTGAGGCCGTGATCCCGAAAGCGGCCGGGCAGGCGAACTGATGCTTCAAAAGACCCTGGCCTTCTTCGGCGCTTGAGCAGTCTGCGCAAGAGCGGCATTTATCGGCGGACCTTCGGGACCCTGGGGCGCTGGCTGGCATTCCTCTGCGGGCGCACCCGAGCAGGCGAGGGGTCGAGCTTGGTCGAGCGATAGCCTCATGCTACGTCGAGCGGATTCGTATTTTCGTCTTTGGTTTTGGCAACGAGCACTATCGGCGGTTCATGAAGACAGCCAAGCAAATCTTCGATCTTGCCGGCGCGGCGCTGCTGCTCCTGGTCACTTCACCCGTCCTGGCGCTCGCTGTCCTGGCTGTTCGTATATCGTCGCCCGGTCCGGCCATCTTTTCTCAAACGCGGGTTGGCCGCGATGGCGTGCTCTTTCGCTGTCACAAATTGCGCACGATGTATGTCGGCACGCCATCCTTGCCTTCGCACGAGGCGCCGGCGAATGCCGTGACGCCGGCCGGAAAGACCCTGCGGAAGTTCAAGCTCGATGAGCTGCCGCAGTTCTGGAATGTTCTGAAGGGCGAGATGAGCTTGGTCGGACCGCGTCCCTGTCTGCCGACGCAAACCGAGCTGATCGAGTGCCGCCGACGGCTGGGCGTTTCATCGGCGCTTCCCGGCATCACCGGCCTGGCTCAGGTCAAGGGCATCGATATGTCGGACCCGGCCCTATTGGCCGAAACCGATGCCGACTATCTCAAGGTCGCCTCGATCGGCCTTGATCTTCGCATCCTGCTCGCGACGATTTATCCAGGTTGAGCTTGCCTGCTGCGCGCCGCGATTTCGCTTAGACGATCAAGCGTCGCTGTTTCCGGCAGCCAGCCCTGCGAGACGAGCAGGGAAGGGTCGCATATCTGTGTCGCCGTCATGCTTTCCCAAAACGCCCGCTTGCCTAGCGCGACCGCGGCCATCCGCATCAGGCTGGCCGGTACGGCAGCCAGGCGCACCGGCCGCCCAAGTCCCTTACGGAAGGCGCTTACGACGGCTGCCACCGACACCGGAGGCACATCGCTGGCTATATAGGCAGGGCTAAGCGGCCCCGGATGAGCCAACAAATGCCGCACGGCTTGCGCCGCTGCGTCGGCCGACACCAGCGAGCGGGTTCCTGTCAGAATACCTGTCGGCAGCGGCAGGCCCGTATCGGCCAGGCGCATCAGCATTGCCAGATTGCCCTTCATGCCGCTTGCGTAGGCCGCCGGCAGGCGCAGCACGGCGGCGTCGGCGCGGCCGTGCGATGCATAGGCGTCCAGGACCCTGATCTCGCCCTCGCGTTTCGAGCGCCCGTAGGCGCATTGCGGATCGGGGACCGTATGCTCGTCGATCGTTGCGCTGACGCGGGCGCCGATCACGGCCCGGACCGATGACAGTTGGATGAAGCGTCCGCTTGCCTGCATGGCGGCCGCATGCGCCAGCCGCGCGCTCAGTTCCGCGTTGGCGGCTCGGTAGTCGGCTTCGGTGGCACCGCCGTGATCATTGTTCAGGCCGGCGCAATGAACGACGTCCGTGACATCGCGGGTGACGGCAAGGAAGGCCTTGGCCGGCGCATCGAAACGCGGCAAGGCGACGATGTCGCTGCCCGAAGCGAGGCTTTCGGGATAGCGCGAGGCGAGGCGAACCTCCACGCCTGCCTCGCGAAGCCTTTGCACGACGAGACGTCCGATGAAGCCCGATGCGCCTGTGACCAAGACCTTCATTGCCTTGCCCGGAGCCGCTATTGCGTGACTGGCGGAAGCGGCATCTCTTCCGGCAACGGGGCCTGACGTCCCGACGCAAGATAGGTCCCGGATACCAGGAAGACCATGAACACCGAATCCAGGATGTCTTGGCCGATCAGGATGCCTGTCATCCCAGCCGTCAGGTAGATGATCACCATGACGACGACCATGGTGGCGCCAAAGCGCTCGATCGGGTCGGCGCTGTTGCGCAGGACCAGGGCGGCGTTTCTGCCGGCGACGACAAAGATCGCCGCCAAAGTCACGGCGCCCAGGATGCCCGCCTGTACCAATGCCGTCAGGAAGCCATTGTGGAAATGATTGAAACCTGCCGTTTTCGCGAACAGGTCTTGGAAGCCCTGCCTGATCAAGAGCTGGTTGGCGCCCACTCCGTGTCCGAACAAGGGCATGTCGCGGAATGCCTTCAGGCCGATGTCCCAGAGGGCAACACGTATTCCAAGCGAGGTGTCGGAATTGCCGTGCGCCCCAAGCGCGTCCCAATCAGAGCGCAGAAAATCAAATCTGTCGGATATTGTATGGAAGCCGATAGCGGCGACCGCGACGCCGATCGCCGCCAGCAGAAGCAGCAGACGGACGGCATTCTTCCCTTTCAGCCAATGCTGGTTGATCAACAGCACGGCAATGCCGGAAATCAGCAGCGCCAGCCAGATGATGCGCGTGCCGGAATAGATGATGGCGATCGTTCCGCCGAGCGCTGCGCAGATCAGCGCACTCTTGTGCCTTTCGATGCCCGACAGGGCACCGGCCACGCAGGCCATCACTGCAAGGCAGACGACCGTGGCGAACACTATCGCATTTCCCGCTCCGCCCTCCGCCCTCATCCCGATCCAATATTGCTGGATGATCGCCAACAGCAGCGCGACGAAACAGGCGGCCATGCTGCTGAGGATTATGATCCGGACAAGGGTTGTTTTCTGCGTAATGCTCCAGGTTGAATAGGAGAGGGGGAAAAACAGGAAGGTGACGAGCGGGATCAGATGCGGCGCATCCCTGACAATTGCGTTATTGGCGAGCGAAGCCAGGAGATTTGCCGCGCAATAGGCATAGATCGCGATCGTGAGCGCCATCATCGCCCGGTCGATGTTGAAGCGCCTCTTTTTCGAGGCGATCAAAAGAACCGACCACAGGCCGCCGCCGTTGAACACGAAGCTCACCACAGACCCCAGGACCGGTGGAAAAAAGAAGCAAGCGATGGAAAAATAGATATTGATCCGCGCGGGCGAGAACTGCCGTCTTATCGATGAAAGCTGGCTCAAGGGCGGCTCACCATTCTCGGACGCTTCACACGGCGGATTGTCTGACGGCGGCAAACATAGCCCTGCCGAAATTGCCCGTGTCGCATCGTGCATCTGCCCGCTTTCAGGGGCCGGTATAGCGGCTTGGGTCTTTTTCTGAAAGTGCATCAAGGCCGATTGCCACCGAAAATCGGTAGTCGCTGGCAGACGATCGGATTTGGGCGCGGCGAAGACTGCGTGCTTTTCATCAAGCAATTTTTTCCCCCGCATTTTCTCAGCCGCCGGCGTGACAAGCAGGAATTTCCGCATTTTGACGCATGGATGGAAAATTCATTCCCGAACCACTCCTTGCCAGGCGCGTCTTGCATTGTTCTGGGCAGCGGCGATCTGCTAGAACGCCCGCAAGAATAACATTGTCCAGAAGCAAGCTTGAACCGGGCGGGAAGCCCGATGATTTGATGCCAGGTCTTCTGTCGGAAGGCACGAGAGAACGCTAGACAGGCCATGACAACAGCGCTTACGCACCTGCAGCGGCTTGAGGCCGAGTCAATCCACATATTCCGTGAAGTCGCGGCCGCCTTCGCCAAGCCGGTCATGCTCTATTCCGTAGGCAAGGATTCGTCCGTGCTGATGCACCTGGCGATGAAGGCGTTCTATCCCGCCAAGCCGCCCTTTCCGTTCCTTCATGTCGACACAACCTGGAAATTTCGCGAGATGATCGCCTTTCGCGATCAGATGGCGCAAAAACTCGGTTTCGATCTCCTGGTTCACGTCAACCAGGATGGCGTGCGCGACAACATCAATCCCTTCGATCATGGCTCGAACACGCACACCCATGTGATGAAGACCGTGGCGCTGCGCCAGGCGCTCGACAAATACGGTTTCGATGCCGCCTTTGGCGGCGCCCGCCGCGACGAGGAAAAATCGCGCGCCAAGGAGCGCATCTTTTCCTTCCGCAACGCCCAGCACGTCTGGGATCCGAAGAATCAGCGCCCCGAAATGTGGAAGATCTTCAACACCCGCATCGCCACGGGTGAATCGATCCGCGTCTTTCCGCTGTCCAACTGGACCGAGCTCGACATCTGGCAGTACATCCTGCAGGAGAACATCCCGATCGTGCCGCTCTATTTCGCCAAGCAGCGGCCGGTCGTGGAACGCGATGGCATGCTCATCCTCAAGGACGACGATCGCATGAAATTGCGCCCCGGTGAGGCGATCGAGAATCGGCTGGTGCGCTTCCGCACGCTCGGCTGCTACCCGCTGACCGGCGCTATCGAATCGGAAGCAGACACGCTGGAAGCTATCGTCGGCGAGATGCTGACCGCGCGCACCTCCGAACGGCAGGGCCGCCTGATCGACCGGGACGAAGCCGGCTCGATGGAAAAGAAGAAGCGCGAGGGGTATTTCTGACCATGCGCCACATCATGGCAAAGAGCCTCGCACCTACCGACGGCGTCCGCGATTATCTGGCGGCGCAGGAGAAGAAATCGCTGCTGCGCTTCCTCACCTGCGGCTCCGTCGACGATGGCAAGTCGACGCTGATCGGCCGCCTGCTCTCGGACACCAAGCAGATTTTCGAGGACCAGCTCGCCGCGCTCGAACGCGATTCGCGCAAGCACGGCACGACCGGCGACGACATCGATTTCGCACTGCTTGTCGACGGTCTCGAAGCCGAGCGCGAACAAGGCATCACCATCGACGTCGCCTATCGCTTCTTCGCCACGCCAAAGCGCAAATTCATTGTCGCCGACACGCCCGGCCACGAGCAGTACACGCGTAACATGGCGACCGGCGCGTCCACCGCCGACCTGGCAATCGTGCTGATCGATGCGCGGCAAGGCGTGCTGCGCCAGACCAGGCGCCACTCGATCATCGCCTCGCTGCTCGGCATCCGCCATATCGTGCTGGCCGTCAACAAGATCGATCTCGTCGATTTCGACCAGGCGGTCTTCGACCGGATCACGCAGGACTATCTGCAATTTTCGCGCGATCTCGGCTTTGAGACCATCGTGCCGATCCCGATGTCGGCGCGCTACGGCGACAACGTCACCGGCCGCTCCGACAGGATGGAATGGTATTCCGGCCCGACGCTGATCGAACATCTCGAAACCGTTTCGGTCGACGAGGCCGCGGCCGAGCTGCCGTTCCGTTTTCCGGTGCAGTACGTCAACCGCCCCAATCTCGATTTTCGCGGCTTCGCCGGAACGATCGCCTCGGGCGCGATCTCGCAAGGCGACGAGGTCGTCGTCGCCAAATCGGGCAAATCCTCCCGCGTCAGACGCATCGTCGCGCAGGGTGGCGACCTCGCCCAGGCGGTTGCCGGCCAGGCCATCACGCTTGTCCTCGATGACGAGGTCGAGATTTCCCGGGGCAACATGCTGGTGGCGCCTGCGGCACGCCCGCAGGTCGCCGACCAGTTCGCCGCCAACATCGTCTGGTTCGACGAACATGCGCTGTTGCCGGGCCGCTCCTATATCCTGCGCACCGAGACCGACCAGACCAGCGCTACCGTCACCGATTTGAAATATCGGGTCAATGTCAATGACTTTGCCCGTGAAGCTGCCAAGTCGCTCGAGATGAACGAAGTGGGCATCTGCAACATCTCGACGCGCACGCCGATCGCTTTCGACACCTTCGCCGAGAACCGTACAACCGGCGCGTTCATCCTGATCGACCGCATCAGCAACGCCACGGTCGGCGCCGGCATGATCCTGCATTCGCTGCGCCGTGCCGAGAACATCCATTGGCAATCGCTCGATGTCGGCAAGCGGGTACGTGCCGACATCAAGAACCAGCGGCCCGCCGTGTTCTGGTTCACCGGGCTGTCGGGCTCGGGCAAATCGACCATCGCCAACCTGTTCGAGAAGAAGCTGTTTGCCTCCGGGCGCCATACCTACATTCTCGACGGCGACAATGTCCGCCACGGCCTCAACCGGGATCTCGGCTTTACCGACGCCGACCGCGTCGAAAACATCCGCCGCGTCGCCGAAGTGGCCCGCCTCATGGCCGATGCAGGGCTGATCGTCATCGTTTCCTTCATTTCGCCCTTCAGCGCCGAGCGGCGCATGGCCCGCGAATTGATGGCCGAAGGCGAGTTCGTCGAAGTGTTCGTCGACACGCCGTTCGAGGAATGCGCCAGGCGTGACCCGAAAGGCCTCTACGCCCGCGCGCTCAATGGCGAGATCAAGAACTTCACGGGTGTCGACTCGCCTTACGAAGCGCCGGAAAAACCGGAAATCCATCTGAAGACGCTCGGCAAATCGGCCGAGGAGATGGTAGATGCCCTGGAACACTGGCTGAACGAGCGTGACATTGCCGAAGACCAATACGACAATGGCGGCGGCATCTGACGACAGGTCGATGCTCGAAATTTTCGAGGGGCTCGCTTTGGCGGCCGGCCGCGAGGTCATGCGTGTGTTCCACGCCGGCTGCGCGGTCGACCAGAAATCAGATTCCTCGCCGGTGACCGAGGCGGACCGCGAGAGCGAGAAGATCATTCTGGCCGGATTGCGTGCGGCCTTTCCCGACATTCCCTGCGTGGCCGAGGAGGAAGCATCCGCCGGCATCGTGCCGCCGGACCTGGACGGGGCTTTCTTCCTGATCGATCCGCTGGACGGCACCAAGGAATTCGTCAATCGCCGCACCGATTTCACCGTCAACATCGCGCTTGTCCGCCACGGCGTGCCGGAAGTCGGCGTCGTTTTCGCGCCCTGCACGGGCCGGTTCTTTTCCGGGCTGCCGGGCAAGGCGGAATTCCTCGAAATAGATGACGACTACCGCATCGCTTCTCGCCGGCCGATTTCGGTGAGGGCGGCTGCGACGCCGCTGGCTGTGGTTGCGAGCCGCTCCCACAATACGCCCGAAACCGAAGCCTATATTCGCGACCTAGGCGTCGCCGAGATCGTCTCTGTCGGCTCGTCGCTGAAATTCTGTCTGGTCGCCAATGGCGAGGCGGACATTTATCCGCGCTTCGGTCGTACCATGGAGTGGGATACCGCGGCCGGCGATGCCGTGCTGCGCGCCGCCGGCGGCATCACGCGCACGCTGGACGGACAGCCCTTGATGTATGGCAAGCGAAACCAGGGCGGCGATGCGGATTTCGCCAATCCGCATTTCATCGCCAGCGGCAGGGCAGGGGCAAGCCCGCCTGAAGCCGGCTAACTACTCGGCCGCGGCCTGCGCCGAGTTCGATCCGACATAGTTGCGGATTGTCTCGATGATCCGGTCCTGATCGGCTTCGCTGAGATAGGGGTGCATCGGTAGGCACAGGATGCGCTTGGGCAATTGCTCGGATACGGCAAGGCCGGTCGGCGTTCTCGGATAGTCGCGATAGGCGATCTGCTCGTGCAGCGGCTTCACATAGTAGATGACCGACGGAATGCCTTTTTCGCCGAGATGAGCCTTCAGCCCGTCGCGCTTGGGCGTCTCGATGGCGTATTGCGCCCAGGCCGAGCGGCTGCCGTCCAGGTTGCGGGCTGCCGTGACGACATCAGCAAGCCCTTCGGCATAACGGTTCGCCACCATTTGCCGGGCAACCATCTCGTCCTCGAGAATGGCGAGCTTTTCGATCAGGATCGCGGCCTGCAGCGTGTCGAGCCGTGAATTGATGCCGACCCGGATGTTGTCATATTGCGTCTCGCCCTTGCCGTGGAAGGCGAAGGAGCGCAGCTTGTCGGCCAAGGCGTCGTCGTTGGTGAACATCGCTCCGCCGTCGCCGTAGCAGCCGAGCGGCTTCGCTGGATAGAAACTGGTCGAGCCGACCGTGCCTAACGACCCGCACATCTTGCCGTCCGCCGAACCGCCCATCGATTGGGCGGCATCCTCGATCACCATCAGGCCTTCTCGGTGGGCGATCGCCATGATGGCATCGTAGTCGGCGGCAAGGCCGAAGAGGTCGACCGGAATGATCGCCCTGGGCTTCAGCCGGCCTTCTTTCTTGATCATCGTGATCGCCGCCTCGAGGCTGGCGATGTCGATGTTGTAGGTCTTGGGATCGACGTCGACGAAAACCGGCTCGGCCTTGGCCAGCGCCACCACTTCCGCCGTGGCGGCAAAGGTGAAGCTCGGAACGAACACGGCATCGCCCGGGCCGATCCCGGCGGCGAACAGCGGCAAAAGCAGTGCGTCGGTGCCGTTGGCGCAGGCCACGACGTGCTTGACGCCGACATAGGCGGCGAGCTTTTTCTCGAATTCGGCTACCTGGGGACCGAGGATATAGCGGCCGTCCTCGACGACATGGTCGATCGCGGCCTTCAGCCGGTCGCGGATTCGTTCGCGCTGTGCGCCAAGATCGATGAACTGCATGTCGTCCTCAAACGATTTTAACCGGGCGGTCTGGCCTCGACCCGCTGGTATCAGAATTGCGCCTGCCGAGAAAGCCGGGCGCGCGGAGCGACAAATTGCCCGGTCGTGGCAGTCTGTTACCGCATTTTTCGGTGTCGGTCAGCCGGACGCCGGAAATCCGGGATTCGTGCGGCGCAATTACGGCCTTATAACCCCAGAGTCGACCCTGCTAAACATAAAGTGATCGGCCGGCTCAATCCATGTTGGGCCTTACCACGGCCCGAACTTGGGTCAGCCAAGGCCTGAGAACGGCCAGTCCGCAGTGCGGCAACTATCCGAAGATAGGAATTTTTTCTTGACGGGGTGAAGGCAACTATGCTACATATCTGCCTATGGTGCTGAGTTGCGCCAAGGACCCGCCGCACAGGCGGGTTTTCTTTACTGCCTCATCAACAGCGCGCCGGCGAAGGTTCCAAGGAACCTGTTAATTTGGATTCGTTTCCTCTGGCGCGCCACTCAGGCGATCTCATGGCGCCAGGGCGGATTGGCGCCGGCCCGCGATACCGTCACCGCCGCCGCTTTGGCGCCGAGTGTCAGGGCCGCACGGATGGCGTCCTCGGAAAGGCCTGAAATCGCCGCTTTCGTTAGCCGGCCCTGCTCATGCAGCGAGGCGAGGATGCCGGCATTGAACGTATCACCGGCGCCGACCGTATCGACCACCTCGACTTTTCGCGGCGTTACGCTGACCGTGTGGTCCCTGGTGTAGCCGACGGCGCCTTCGCTGCCATGGGTGACGACGATCAGCTTGGGTCCGCGGTCGAGCCAGTTGCGCACGACGTCCTCGTGCGAGCCGGCTTCGTCGAACCAGTGAAGATCTTCATCCGAGAGTTTCACGATATCGGCCATCGCCATCATCTCGCGGATACGCTTCAGATGCTTTGCCTTGTCCGGGATGAAGTTCGGCCGGATGTTGGGGTCGAGCATCATGACGCGACGACCATGCTCGCGCTTCATCAATTCCTCGTAGGCGGCCCCCGCCGGGTCCGAAATAAGGCTGATGGCGCCGAACAGCATGGCCTCGATCTCCGGACCAAGTTGCGGCAGATCCTCGCCGGTCAGCATGCGCCCGGCGGTGTTCTCGTCGTAGAAAGTGTAGGTTGCCTGGCCATCGTTCAGCCGCACGAAGGCGAGCGTCGTCGGCCGGGGCGAAGTGTGCGCATAGGTGGAACTGACCTTGCTCGCCCCGAGCGCTTCGCGGAGCTGGCCGCCGAACAGGTCCGACGACAGGCCCGAGAAGAAGCTGGCAGGAGCGCCCAGCCGGCCGAGCGCAATGGCGGTGTTGAACACCGCGCCGCCGACATAGGGTGCGAAGGCCCGTTCTCCCTCCGTCGTCGTGCGCGGCAGCATATCGATCAGGGCCTCGCCGCAGCAAAGGATCATTGTCTTGTCGTCTCCGGCGGATGGATCACGCCCTTGCGGATGATGATGTTGGCGTAGAGCCTGGGTTCGCTGGTCGCGACGATGGCGTGCGCGGCCCTGACGCGTGCATAGAAGTCGGCACCGGCCAGCGCAACCACCTTGCGCCCGGGCGCGCGTTTTGCACACAGCACTTCGATTTCATGATGCACGGGATCGGCGAGCGAGGGGTCGCCCTTGGCCGAGGCGCGAAACAGCGCCTCCGGCACGACGTCATCGACGGGCAGCACGCTCAATATGGCGTCCAGCACCGGAATGAGATGGTGGCCGTCGGCCCGCACCAGCCGCCTTGCCTGCTCTTCGGCCGGGTAGTTTCCATCGACCAGGGCGATTTCGTCGCCATGCCCCATCGCACGCAGGATCGCCAGAAGCTCCGGACCGAGCAGCGCCGGAATTCCGATCAGCATTCAGATGCTCCTGGAAATCGTGGTCGAACCGATCAGGAAGCGCTCGGATAGTGGCAGGCTGGCGCCGCCGAGAGCGCGCGCGTGAATACCGACGGTGCCTTCGCGGACGTTTGGCAGTTTCAATCCCTCGGCATCGATAGTGTCGATGGTGGCGATGACGGCGTCGACCAGCCTGCGGCGCACCTGCGTCGGCATCCAGCCGTCGATCACCGCCGCCTCGAAGTCGATGACGGACGACGCCGCGACGATGGCATAGGCGAGCGCCCGCGAGGCGTTTGTGATCCAGTCGTCGAGCTCGGCGCCGATCTCGCCCCAGTCCTCGGGCGACGTCCACAGATGCGACGCCTCGACGCCACGTGCATTGAGCGCTTTTTCGAGCATGGCGATCGAGGCCACGTCGATCAATTGGGTCGGCTTTCCCTCCGGTCCGGGCACCGGCATGGAGCCCAGCGCGCCGGCGTTGCCGGTCGGGCCGCCAAAGAGCCGTCCGTTGAGGACGATGCCGCCGCCGGCAAAGGCGCCGATATAGAAATAGACGAAATCGCGCGGGGCGCCTGCCTGACCGAAGACCAGTTCCGCGCCGCAGGCCGAAGTGGCGTCGTTCTGCAGATAGACCGGAAAATCGCATTGCGCCTGGATGTCGGCGCGGATATCGCGATGGCGCCATTCGTCCATGACGTCGCGCGGCGCGCCGGCGGTATCGGCCCAGTTCCAGAGCTCGAACGGCATGGCGATGCCGAGTCCCGCTATGCGTTTGTCCTGCGCGGGCGAAAGCTCGCCACGCATCTTCTTCATGCCTGATGTGACGAATTCCACCGTCTCGCGCGGGGCAGGGTAGCGGTAGGAATGCTGCAGCATCGAACGTACATTGCCGAGGAAATCGATCAGCACGAGTTCGGCGCTGCGGCGGCCGATCTTCAGGCCGATGAAGAACGCGCCTTCGGGATTGAGCGCCATGGGGATGGAGGGCTGGCCGATCTTGCCGCGCAGCGGCGCCTGCCGCAGCAACAGGCTTTCCTCCTCGAGCTCGCGCATGATCACGGAGACGGTTTGCGCCGACAGTCCGGTCATGCGGGCGATGTCGGACTTCGCCAGGCTGCCATGCTGGCGCACCAGCGACAGCACCAGCCGCTCATTGTGGTCCCGCATGCCGCTCTGGTTGGTGCCGCGGTGAATAAGGCTCTCATTCGCCTCGGGCGAACCATGCCTGGCAATGGCCGTCTCCACCCTGTTCCTCCCGTTATTACCCCTCGATGCTTTTGGGGCAGAATGTGCGAACGGCGCAAGGCTGTCAATAATAAATAAGAGTGATTTAATTATTGACAGAGAGATTGGTCTGGTGTCATTTGAGGCAGGCATCCGTACCGGGAGAGGTTGCTTGGATGCCGGAGGGGTGCCGGTTGGCCGGCATCTGAAATGTTCCACTGGGAGGAAATCGTGACCAATACAAAACTGTTGAAATCCACCGTTTTTGCGGCGGCTGCTCTGGGCCTGATGGCATTCGCCTCGTCCGCATCCGCGGCCGGTGTCGGCGCCTGCTTGATCACCAAGACCGACACCAATCCCTTCTTCGTCAAGATGAAGGAGGGTGCGACCGCCAAGGCCAAGGAGCTTGGTGTCGACCTCAAGACTTATGCCGGCAAGATCGACGGCGACAGCGAAAGCCAGGTCGCGGCGATCGAGAGCTGCATTGCCGACGGCGCCAAGGGCATCCTCATCACCGCGTCCGACACCAAGGGCATCGTGCCGACGGTGAAGAAGGCGCGTGATGCCGGCCTGCTGGTGATCGCGCTCGACACGCCGCTCGATCCGATCGACGCCGCCGACGCGACCTTTGCTACCGACAATTTGGAGGCCGGCAAACTGATCGGCGCCTGGGCCGCCGCGACGCTCGGCGACAAGGCCAAGGACGCCAAGATCGGCTTCCTCGACCTGACCCCCTCGCAGCCGACCGTGGACGTGCTGCGCGACCAGGGCTTCATGATGGGCTACGGCATCGACGTGAAGGATCCCAACAAGATCGGCGACGAGGATGACGCGCGCATCGTCGGCCATGACGTCACCAACGGCAATGAGGAGGGCGGCCGCAAGGCGATGGAGAACCTTCTGCAGAAGGACAACACCATCAACGTCATCCACACCATCAACGAGCCGGCCGCGGTCGGCGCCTATCAGGCGCTCAAGGCCGTCGGCCTGGAAAGCCAGGTGCTGATCGTCTCCGTTGATGGCGGCTGCCCCGGCGTGAAGTCGGTGGCCGAAGGCGTCATCGGCGCGACATCGCAGCAATATCCGCTGCAGATGGCGGCGCTCGGCATCGAGGCCATCGCCAACTTCGCCAAGGACGGCACCAAGCCGAAGCCGACCGAAGGCAAGAACTTCTTCGACACCGGCGTCAATCTGGTGACCGACAAGCCGGCCAATGGCGTGAAGTCCATCGACACCAAGGAAGGCCTCGCCAAGTGCTGGGGCTGATGCCGGTCTGACTGGCAACTAAAAACGGAGCGGCCGGACTTGATCCCCGGCCGCTTCGGGTGGACGATGGTCGCGTGACCGCGAACAATCCCGGCAGGAGACCGGAAAAGCGTGGACGGGTGTCGCCGCGTGGCGGATACCCTACGGGGAGGAAACATGTCTCAAGCTCAGGAATTCGAGAAGGTTCTCTCAGGCAGCGACACGAGCGTTGCCGCGTTTGACGAGCATAAATCGGCGGTCAGACGCATCCAGCATTTTCTGCATTCGACGCCAGCCGCGGTGCCGCTGATCGTTCTGGTCCTGGCGATCATCGTGTTCGGCCTCACCATTGGCGGGCGTTTCTTCTCGTCCTACACGCTGACGCTGATCCTGCAGCAGATCGCCATCGTCGGCATACTGGGTGCCGCCCAGACCCTGGTCATCCTCACCGCCGGCATCGACCTGTCGATTGGCGTCATCATGGTGATTTCGGCTGTGATCATGGGCAATTGCGCCGTCAGCTACGGCCTGCCGAGCGTCCTTGCCGTGGCGATCGGACTTGCCGCGGGTGCTGCCTGCGGGCTGCTCAACGGGGTGCTTGTCGCCTACATGAAACTGCCGCCATTCATCGTGACGCTCGGCACCTGGAACATCGTCATGGCGACGAACTTCATCTATTCGGCCAATGAGACGATCCGCGACACCGACGTCGACGTTCAGGCGCCGCTGCTGCATCTGTTCGCGCTCAGCTTCAAGGTCGGCACCGCTGTGCTGACGGCCGGCGTGATTGCGATGGTCGCGCTCGTGCTGCTCCTCTGGTACGTGCTCAATCACACGGCATGGGGCCGCCATGTCTACGCTGTCGGCGACGACCAGGAGGCGGCGAAACTGTCGGGTATCCAGACCAAGAAGGTGCTCATGACGGT
Organism: Mesorhizobium sp. B2-4-2; assembly: GCF_006442845.1. Taxonomy (NCBI): domain Bacteria; kingdom Pseudomonadati; phylum Pseudomonadota; class Alphaproteobacteria; order Hyphomicrobiales; family Phyllobacteriaceae; genus Mesorhizobium; species Mesorhizobium sp. B2-4-2. The sequence continues at coordinate 516,191 of NZ_VFVM01000001.1, forward strand.
CTATACCCTGGCCGGGCTGATCGCCGCTTTCGCCGCCTGGGTCTCCATCGGTCGCAATGGGTCGATCTCGCCGTCGGCCGCCGTGACCGACTACAATCTGCAGGCGATTACCGCCACGGTGATCGGCGGTATTTCTCTTTTCGGCGGCCGCGGCTCGATCCTCGGCACGCTGTTCGGCGCGATGATCGTCGGTGTCGTCTCCATGGGCCTCAACATGCTGGGCGCCGATCCGCAATGGAAAGTGCTGCTCACCGGCGTGCTGATCATCGGCGCAGTGGCGGTTGATCAATGGATCAGAAAGGTTTCGGCATGACCCAGGACCCTATCCTCACCGCTCGTGGACTGGTCAAGCGCTACGGCCGCGTCACCGCCTTGGACAATGCCGATTTCGACCTCTACCCCGGCGAAATCCTCGCTGTTATCGGCGACAACGGCGCCGGCAAGTCGTCGCTCATCAAGGCGATTTCAGGCGCTGTCGTGCCCGATGAAGGCGAAATCCGGCTTGAGGGCAAACCGGTCGCCTTCAAATCGCCCATGGAGGCCCGCGAAGCCGGCATCGAGACCGTCTACCAGAACCTGGCGCTGTCGCCGGCGCTGTCGATCGCCGACAACATGTTTCTCGGCCGCGAGATCCGCAAGCCCGGCTTTGTCGGCCAATGGCTTCGCATGCTCGACCGTCCGGCGATGGAAAAGCGCGCCCGCGACAAGCTGACTGAACTCGGCCTGATGACCATCCAGAACATCAGCCAGGCGGTGGAGACGCTATCCGGCGGCCAGCGCCAGGGCGTGGCAGTGGCGCGCGCCGCCGCTTTCGGCTCCAAGATGGTTATCATGGACGAGCCGACGGCAGCACTTGGCGTCAAGGAAAGCCGCCGCGTGCTGGAACTCATCCTCGACGTGAAGAAGCGGGGCCTGCCGATCGTGCTGATCTCGCACAACATGCCGCATGTCTTCGAAGTGGCAGACCGCATCCACATCCATCGGCTGGGTCGTCGGCTGTGCGTCATCGATCCCAAACAACATACAATGTCCGATGCCGTCGCATTCATGACCGGGGCAAAGACGCCGCCGGAGGCGGCGCTGGCGGCCTGAACTGCCAAATTGCCGCTGGGTAAGTCGCCTCCGGCTTACTTAAATCGATTGAACGTTTGCTGCAATGCGGTAGCATGGGCTGGGATGAATGATGAAAGCCGGTATGATCGTGGCAAACGCACGAGAGGCAGCATGACGCGCACGATGACATCCGCCCCCCTCCCGCCACTGCTTGAAAATCCCGACCCCAAGACGCTCGCAAGGGAAGTCTTGATGGCCCTCAAATACAGGGTCGGCAAGGACACCACCGTCGCCACCCAGTACGATTGGCTGACCGCCTCGATCAAGGTCGTGCGCGACCGCATCGTCGATCGCTGGATGCAGGCGACGAAAGAGGCCTACGCCCAGCAGGAAAAGCGCGTCTATTACCTCTCGCTGGAGTTCCTCATCGGCCGCCTGATGCGTGACGCCTTCTCCAATCTCGGCCTGATGGAGAACATGCGCGAGGCGTTGTCGTCGCTGGGTGTGGAACTCGACCTCATCGCCACGCTCGAGCCGGATGCAGCACTTGGCAATGGCGGCCTCGGCCGGCTCGCCGCCTGCTTCATGGAAAGCATGGCCACCGTCGATATTCCCGCGCATGGCTACGGTATCCGCTACGCCAACGGCATGTTCCGCCAGGAGATACATGACGGCTGGCAGGTAGAATTGCCCGAGACTTGGCTCGATCACGGTAACCCCTGGGAGTTCGAACGCCGCGAACGGTCGTTCGAGGTCGGGTTCGGCGGCTCGGTGGAATCGGTCACCACCAGGGATGGCCGGCTGGAACGCCATGTCTGGAAGCCGACCGAGCATGTGCTGGCCGTCGCCTACGACACACCCGTCGTGGGCTGGCGGGGGAACCGCGTCAACACCTTGCGGCTTTGGTCGGGCATGCCGGTCGATCCGATTCTGCTCGACAAGTTCAATGCTGGCGACCACATCGGCGCACTCGCCGAAAGCAACAAGGCCGACGCGCTGTCGCGCGTACTCTATCCCGCCGATTCCCACATGGCAGGGCAGGAACTCAGGCTGCGGCAGGAATATTTTTTCTCCACCGCCTCTTTGCAGGACATCGTGCAGCGGCATCTCAGCCAATATGGCGACTTGAAGTCGCTGCCCGACAAGGCGGCAATCCACCTCAACGACACCCATCCGGCGATCGCCGTGCCGGAGCTGATGCGCCTCCTGATGGACGTCCACGGCATGGATTTCGACCGGGCCTGGGACACCACCAAACGCACCTTCGGCTATACCAACCACACGCTGCTGCCGGAGGCGCTGGAAAGCTGGCCGGTGCCGCTGTTCGAGCGGCTTTTGCCGCGCCATATGCAGATCGTCTACGCCATCAACGCGCAGGTGCTGCTTGAGGCGCGCGCCACCAATCAGTTCTCCGGCGAGCAGATCAGCCGCATCTCGCTGATCCAGGAGAATGGCGACCGCCGCGTGCGCATGGGCAATCTCGCCTTCGTCGGTTCGCATTCGATCAACGGCGTCTCGGCGCTGCATACCGAGCTGATGAAGGAAACGGTATTCGCCGACCTGCACACGCTCTACCCCGACCGCATCAACAACAAGACCAACGGCATCACGCCGCGGCGCTGGCTGATCCAGTGCAACCCAGGTCTGACCGCACTCGCCCGCGAGGCGATCGGCGACCGCTTCCTGGATGACATCGAGGCCATCAAGGGGCTCGATGCCTTTGCCGACGATACCGCTTTCCGCGAAAAATTCGCCGGCGTGAAGCGGCAGAACAAGGTGAAGTTGGCCAATCTCGTCGCCGACCGGCTCGGTATCAGGCTTGATCCCTCGGCGCTGTTCGACATCCAGGTCAAGCGCATCCACGAATACAAGCGCCAACTCCTGAACATCCTCGAGGCGGTCGCGCTCTACGACCAGATCCGCTCGCACCCGGAGCGCGACTGGATGCCGCGCGTGAAATTCTTCGGCGGCAAGGCGGCGCCCAGCTACCACAATGCCAAGCTGATCATCAAACTGGCCAACGACGTTGCCAGGGTCATCAACCGCGATCCGGCCGTTCGCGGCTTGCTCAAGGTGGTGTTCGTGCCGAACTACAATGTCAGCCTCGCCGAGATCATGATGCCGGCCGCCGACCTCTCCGAGCAGATATCGACCGCCGGCATGGAGGCTTCGGGCACCGGCAACATGAAGTTCGCGCTGAACGGCGCGCTGACCATTGGCACGCTCGACGGCGCCAATGTCGAAATCAAGGAGTGCGTCGGCGACGACAACATCTTCATCTTCGGCCTGACCACGGCGGAGGTCGCCGAGCGCCGCAACAATGGCTACGATCCGCGTGGCGTCATCAAGGCATCGCCCGAACTGTCGCAGGCGCTCGCGGCCGTTTCATCGGGCGTCTTTTCGCCCGATGATCCCAACCGCTACCGCGATCTCATCAATGGTCTCTACGACAGCGACTGGTTCATGGTCGCGGCGGATTTCGACGCCTATGCCACTTGCCAGCGAGACGTCGACGCCGTCTGGCGCAACAGTCCGGACTGGTACGCCAGGGCAATCCGCAACGTCGCGCGCGTCGGCTGGTTCTCTTCCGATCGCACGATCCGCCAATACGCGAAAGACATCTGGAACGTACCTGCCTGATGTGATTGCATGAGGCCACGAACGATGTAGTCCGGGGTGTGAGTTCAAACGCCGAATTTATACCTTAAAACAAACATTTGGTGCCCGGGGAGGGACACTGCCCGATGAGGAAACCGCGCGCGACCGCTGCGACAAGCGGGCCGGACGGATCGGCCCCGGCCAGCGATGTCGCGGCGATTGTCGCCGGCACGCACGGCAATCCGTTTGCGGTCCTCGGCGTCCATGAGGTGGGCAAGAACCTGTTTGCCCGCTGTTTCGTTCCGCATGCGGAGTTCGTCACCGCCTATACGCTGACCGGCATGATTGCTGGTGAACTGTCCAGGCGTGACGATGGCGGCTTTTTCGAAGGCAAGCTGTCGATCAAGAAGCGCCAGCCATTGCGCTATCACGCCAGGAATGCCGGGGGCGACTGGTGGTTGACGGATCCCTATTCTTTTGGCCCGGTGCTCGGTCCGATGGACGATTACTACATTGCCGAGGGCTCGCATCTGAGGCTGTTCGACAAGCTCGGCGCGCATGTCATCGAGCACGAAGGCGCCACCGGAGTGCATTTCGCCGTCTGGGCCCCCAATGCAAGGCGCGTCTCGGTGGTCGGCGATTTCAACGACTGGGACGGTCGCCGCCATTCGATGCGCGACCGCCGCGACACCGGCATCTGGGAGGTATTCATCCCCGATATCGGCGCCGGCAGGCCCTACAAGTACGAGATCATCGGCCCCGATGGCGTGAGATTGCCGCTGAAGGCCGATCCGTTTGCCTTCAAGTCCGAACTGCGCCCGGCGACCGCGTCGGTGACCGCTGCGTCGCCCGCCCATCAATGGGGCGACGAGGCGCATCGCAGTTTCTGGCGCAATGCCGATCCCCGGCGCGAGGCCATCTCCATCTACGAGGTCCATGCCGGCTCCTGGCAGCTTCGCGACGATGGAACGTTTCTGTCATGGGATGAACTGGCCGACCGGCTGATCCCCTATGTCGTCGAGACCGGCTTCACCCACATCGAGTTCATGCCGATCTCCGAACATCCCTATGATCCCTCCTGGGGCTACCAGACGACAGGCCTCTATGCGCCATCGGCGCGCTTTGGCGACCCGGCCGGCTTTGCCCGCTTTGTCGACGGCGCCCACCGTGCCGGCGTCGGCGTCATCCTCGACTGGGTGCCGGCGCATTTTCCGGTCGACGAGCACGGCCTTGTCCATTTCGACGGCACTGCGCTCTACGAGCATGCCGATCCGCGCCAGGGCTTTCATCCCGACTGGAACACCGCGATCTACAATTTCGGCCGCCGCGAGGTGGTGTCGTTCCTGGTCAACAACGCGTTGTTCTGGGCCGAAAAATATCATGTCGACGGCCTGCGCGTCGACGCGGTCGCCTCGATGCTCTACCTCGATTATTCGCGCAAGGCAGGCGAATGGATTCCTAACGAGAAGGGCGGCCGCGAGAACCTCGAGGCGGTCAGCTTCCTGCAGAAGATGAACAAGGAGCTCTACGGCCACCATCCGGGCGTCATGACCATCGCCGAGGAATCGACCTCGTGGCCGAAGGTCTCGGCTCCGGTCCATGAAGGCGGGCTGGGCTTCGGCTTCAAGTGGAACATGGGCTTCATGCACGACACGCTGGAGTATTTCTCCAAGGAGCCGATCTTCCGCAAACACCACCACAACGACCTTACCTTCGGCCTGGTCTATGCCTTCTCGGAGAATTTCGTGCTGCCGCTCTCGCATGACGAGGTCGTGCACGGCAAAGGCACGCTGCTTGGCAAGATGGCCGGCGACGACTGGCAGAAATTCGCGACATTGCGCGCCTACTACGCTTTCATGTGGGGCTACCCCGGCAAGAAGCTGCTGTTCATGGGCCAGGAGTTCGCGCAGCGCCGCGAATGGAGCGAGGCGCGCGCGCTCGACTGGAATCTTCTCGATTTCCGCTCGCATCGCGGTGTCTGGCAGGTGGTGCGCGACCTCAACTATCTCTACCGCTCGCGACCGGCCCTGCACGGCCGCGACTGCGAGCCGGAAGGCTTTTCCTGGCTGATCGTCGACGACAGCCAGAATTCCGTCTTCGCCTGGCTGCGCAGCGCGCCGGGAGGCAATCCGGTCGCGATCATCTCCAATTTCACGCCGGTGCCGCGCGACAACTACCGCGTCCCGCTGCCGAAAGCCGGCACATGGCGCGAGATCATCAACACGGACGCTTCCGAATATGGCGGATCCGGCAAGGGCAATGGCGGCGCCGTCGAAGCGCGGGCGGAGGAAGGGGGCATCTCCGCAACGATGCTCTTGCCGCCGCTGTCGACGATCATGCTTGAACTGGTCGCGGAACAAGCCATGTCGAGACCGGGTAACTTGGGAGGGTAGAAAATGGCAAACTCGAAACGAACCCAGCCGCTGGCCCGCGACGCCATGGCCTATGTGCTGGCCGGCGGGCGCGGCAGCCGCCTCAAGGAACTGACCGACCGGCGCGCCAAGCCGGCGGTCTATTTCGGCGGCAAGACGCGCATCATCGATTTCGCGCTCTCCAACGCCCTCAACTCCGGCATCCGCCGCCTTGGGGTTGCAACCCAATACAAGGCGCATTCGCTGATCCGCCATTTGCAGCGCGGCTGGAACTTCCTGCGGCCCGAACGAAACGAAAGCTTCGATATCCTGCCGGCCAGCCAGCGCGTGTCGGAAACCCAGTGGTATGAAGGCACGGCCGACGCGGTCTACCAGAACATCGACATCATCGAGGCCTATGGCCCCGAATACATGGTCATCCTCGCCGGCGATCACATCTACAAGATGGACTACGAGCTGATGCTGCGCCAGCATGTCGACGCCGGCGCCGATGTCACCGTCGGCTGCCTCGAAGTGCCGCGCATGGAGGCCACGGGCTTCGGCGTCATGCATGTCGATGCCAAGGACAACATCATCGCCTTCGTCGAAAAGCCGGCCGACCCTCCCGGCATTCCAGACAAACCGGAGTTTGCCCTGGCCTCGATGGGCATCTACGTGTTCAAGACCAAGTTCCTGATGGAGCAGCTGCGCCGCGATGCGGCCGAGCCCGGTTCAAGCCGCGACTTCGGCAAGGACATCATCCCCTATATCGTCGAGCACGGTAAGGCGATCGCCCACCGCTTCGCCAAGTCCTGCGTGCGCTCGACCGCGGAAAATGAGGCCTACTGGCGCGATGTCGGCACCGTCGATGCCTATTGGGAAGCCAATATCGACCTGACCGACGTGACGCCCGAACTCGACCTCTACGATCGCGACTGGCCGATCTGGACCTATGCCGAGTTGAAGCCGCCGGCGAAGTTCGTGCATGACGAGGATGGACGGCGCGGTTCGGCCGTGTCCTCGCTGGTATCGGGCGACTGCATCGTCTCGGGCGCGACGCTCAGGAAAAGCCTGATTTTCACCGGCGCGCGCATCAATTCCTATTCGACGCTGGAAGAAGTCGTCATGCTGCCCGACGTCCATGTCGGCCGGAACGCAACGTTGAAGCGCGTCGTCATCGACCACGGTGTAAGGATACCGGAAGGGCTGGTGGTCGGTGAGGATCCCGTGCTCGACGCCAAGCGCTTCCGCGTTTCGGAAAAGGGCATCTGCCTGATCACGCAGGACATGATCAACAAGTTGTCAACCTGATCAGTTTGATCAACAAGTTGTCAATCCGATCGGGTTGATCAACAAGCTGTCACTTTAGGGTGGTTTGTGCATGTCCTTGCCCCAGAACCGCTGCACGGTTTGGGCTACATGCACCAGGAGCGGTTCGGTAAGCGCATGCAGGTTCTGTCGGTCACGCCCGAGATATTTCCGCTGATCAAGACCGGCGGGCTTGCCGATGTGACCGGCGCGCTGCCCGTCGCGCTGGCCGCCAAAGGCGTGACCATGCGCACGCTTATTCCCGGTTTTCCCATGGTGATGGACGCCTTCAAGAAAAAAAAGTCTGTCTACAAGTATCCGCTGCTGCAGGGCGGCAAGGCTTCGGTCCATTCTGTCCAGCTTGCCGGGCTCGATCTTTTCGTGCTCGATGCGCCGCATCTGTTCGATCGTCCCGGCGGTCCTTATGGCAATGCCGCGGGTGCCGATTGGCCGGACAATTGGCGCCGTTTCGCAGCGCTCAGCCAGGCCGGCGCCGACATCGCCGGCGGTGCCATCTCCGGTTACATGCCCGATATCGTGCATGCCCATGACTGGCAGTCGGCGATGACGCTGGCCTATATGCGCTATGGCAAGGCGGTCGGCACACCGTCGATGATGACTGTCCACAACCTCGCCTTCCAGGGGCAGTTCGGCGCCGGCATCTTCGGCGAACTCGGATTGCCGACGGCGGCGATGGCGCTTGACGGTGTGGAATATTATGGCGGCGTCGGCTTCCTCAAGGCCGGCCTGCAGGCTGCCTGGGCAATCACCACCGTCAGCCCGACCTATGCGCAGGAAATCCGCTCACCGGAATTCGGCATGGGTCTCGACGGCCTGATCAACATGCGCTCCAGCGATCTCTATGGCATCGTCAACGGCATCGACACCGCCATCTGGAACCCGGAGACCGACAAGCATCTGGTGTCGAACTATACAGCCGCCTCGCTCAAGGCGCGCGCGCCCAACAGGGCCGCTGTCGAGGGCCGTTTCGGGCTCGATCGCGACGGTAGCCCGATCGTCTGCGTCGTTAGCCGCCTGACCTGGCAGAAGGGCATGGACATACTGGCGACGGCGGTCGACGGCATCGTTGCGACGGGCGCGCGGTTGGCTATTCTGGGTTCGGGCGATGCCGGCCTCGAAGGCGCGCTGCTCGCCGCCGCCGCACGCCACCGCGGCCGCATAGGCGTCGTCGTGGGGTATGACGAAGGCCTGTCTCACGTCATGCAGGGCGGCTGCGACGCCATCGTCATCCCGTCGCGCTTCGAGCCTTGTGGACTGACGCAGCTTTATGGCCTGCGCTATGGCTGCGTGCCGGTGGTCGCCCGCACCGGGGGGCTCGCCGACACCATCATCGACGCCAACGAGGCGGCGATTGCCGCCGGCGTGGCGACCGGGTTCCAGTTCGCGCCCAGCGACGGCGGCGCGCTGCTTCATGCCATCCGCCGCCTGGCCGAGGCCCATGCCAGCCCCGCGATCTTCGAGGCCATCCAGCGCCAGGGCATGAAGACCGACCTGTCCTGGGACCGAAGCGCTGACAAATACGTTAAACTCTATCGCCTGCTGCTTTCGAAAAGGGTTGCTTGAAGCATGATACGCACCGTTCCCACCAAACCCTATTCCGACCAGAAGCCCGGCACTTCGGGGCTGCGCAAGAAGGTGCCTGTATTCCAGCAGGAGCACTATGCCGAGAACTTCATCCAGTCGATCTTCGACGCGCTGGACGGGTTCAAGGGCGAGACCCTGGTGATCGGCGGCGACGGCCGCTTCTACAATCGCGAGGTCATCCAGAAGGCCATCGCCATGGCCGCCGCCAACGGATTCGGCAAGGTGATGGTCGGGCAGGGCGGCATCTTGTCGACGCCGGCCGCTTCGCATGTCATCCGCAAATACAAGACGTTCGGCGGCATCATCCTGTCGGCCAGCCACAATCCGGGCGGCCCGCACGAGGATTTCGGCATCAAGTACAATGCCGGCAATGGCGGCCCGGCGCCGGAAAAGCTGACCGATGCGATCTTCGCCAGGACCAAGGCGATCTCCAGCTTCAAGACCGTCGACATCGATCCGATCGACATCGACGCGATCGGCACGGTCAAGGCCGCCGGCATGACGGTCGAGATCATCGATCCGGTCGTCGACTATGCCGAGCTGATGGAAAGCCTGTTCGATTTCGACGCGCTGCGCAAACTGTTCAAGTCGGGCTTTCGCATGCGCTTCGACGCCATGCACGCGGTGACCGGCCCCTACGCCAAGGAGATCCTCGAACACCGGCTTGGCGCGCCCGACGGCACCTGCCGCAACTTCAAGCCGCTGCCGGATTTCGGCGGCCACCATCCGGATCCGAACCTGGTCCATGCCAAACATCTCTATGACGAGATGATGGGACCGGACGCCCCGGATTTCGGTGCCGCTTCCGACGGTGACGGCGACCGCAATTTGATCATCGGCAAGGGCATTTTCGTCACCCCGTCGGATTCTGTCGCCATGCTTGCCGCCAACGCCCGCCTGGCGCCGGGCTACAAGGAAGGCCTGAAGGGCATTGCGCGCTCGATGCCGACCAGTGGGGCCGCCGACCGCGTCGCCGAAAAACTCGGCATTGGCATGTATGAGACGCCGACCGGCTGGAAATTCTTCGGCAATTTGCTCGACGCCGGCATGGCGACGATCTGCGGCGAGGAAAGTGCGGGCACCGGCTCCAACCATGTGCGCGAGAAGGACGGCCTGTGGGCCGTGCTTTTGTGGCTCAACATCCTCGCCGCGCGCGGCGAGAGCTGTAAGCAGATCGTCACCGAGCACTGGGCGACCTACGGCCGAAACTATTATTCGCGCCATGATTACGAGGAAGTCGAGAGCGGGCGCGCCAATGCGCTGGTCGATGAACTGCGCGCAAAGCTTGGCTCGCTGCCGGGCACCAGCGTGCGCGGCCTGAAGATCGCCAATGCCGACGACTTCACCTATCACGATCCGGTCGACGGTTCGGTGAGCGAGCATCAAGGCATCAGGGTGCTGTTCGAAGGCGGCTCGCGCGTCGTCTTCCGGCTTTCCGGCACGGGCACCTCGGGCGCCACCTTGCGCGTCTACATCGAGCGCTACGAGCCGGACAAGGCCAGGCACGATCTCGATACGCAGAAGGCGCTCGCCGATCTGATCGCAGCAGCGGATGACATCGCGGGAATCAGGAGCCATACCGGCCGCGACAAGCCGAGCGTGATTACTTGAGCGTGGCGGTGGCTTCACCCTCCCCCTTGTGGGGAGGGTCGATCCGCGTAGCGGGTCGGGGTGGGGGTGCTCGTAGAGGGCTTTGCCGGCGTCACCCCCCACCCCGCTCACTTCGTTCGCGACCCTTCCCACAAGGGGGAGGGTGGAGGACGCGCCGATGACCTCACTAGGCGCCACCATCACCCCCGACGGCATCCGCTTTGCCGCCTGGTCCTCGTCGGCGCGCCGCCTCTGGGTGTCGATCTTCGATGAGCAGGGTGAGCGCGAACTCGACAGGCTGGAGCTGAAACCGGAAGGCGACAGCGTGCATGGCCTCTTCGTCTCCGGCCTCGGCGAGGGCACCCGCTACGGCTTTCGCGCCGATGGCGATTACGCGCCCGAGCGCGGATTTTGGTTCGACCCCGACAAGCTGCTGACCGATCCCTACGCCGTCGAGATCGATCGGCCCTATGCCTATCACTGGCGTCTCGCCGCGCGGCGCAACGAAGGAGCCGACACCGCGCCGCTGATGCCCAAGGCGGTGGCGAAAGCCTTGTCCACGGCTGTGCCTGTGCTGCCGCCGCTGTTCCGTCCCGGCGACCTGATCTACGAAGTGCCGGTGCGCGCCTTCACCAAGCTGCATCCGGATGTGCCGGAAAAACAGCGCGGCACGACCGCCGCGCTTGCTCATCCGGCTATCGTCGAGCACCTGCGAAGGCTCGGCGTCTCCGCCGTCGAGCTGATGCCGGTGACCGCATCGATCGACGAGCGGCATCTGCCGCCGCTCGGGTTGAGCAACGCCTGGGGTTATAACCCTGTCACCTTCATGGCACTAGACCCGCGCCTGGCCCCTGGCGGCCTAGCCGAATTGCGCGTTACCGTTGCCGCGCTGCGTGCGGCCGGCATCGGCACCATTCTCGACCTCGTCTTCAACCACACGGGCGAAAGTGACAGGCTCGGTCCGACATTGTCGCTGCGCGGCCTAGACAATCAGGCTTATTACCGGCATCAGCCGGATGGCAGGCTGGTCAATGACACCGGTACCGGCAACACGATTGCCTGCGATCACCCGGCGGTGCAGGAAATGGTGCTCGACACGCTTCGCCATTTTGTCCGCCATGCCGGCGTCGACGGTTTTCGTTTCGACCTGGCACCGGTGCTGGGGCGCGTCAACGGCACATTCGAAGCGCAAGCGCCGTTGCTGGAGGCGATGCGCGAGGATGCGCTGTTGGCCGGCCGTGTGTTGATCGCCGAGCCCTGGGACATCGGTCTCGATGGCTATCAGCTCGGCAACTTCCCCTCCCGCTTCCTGGAATGGAACGATCGTTATCGCGACGATGCCAGGCGCTTCTGGCGCGGCGATGCCGGCATGGTTGGTACGCTGGCGACACGACTTGCCGGTTCGTCCGATATTTTCGCCAAGGGCGGCCAGCCCGCCAGCCGCACGGTGAATTTCATCGCGGCCCATGACGGCATGACGCTGGCCGACATCGTTGCTTATGAGGAGAAGCATAACGAGGCCAATGGTGAGCAAAATCGCGATGGCCACAACGAGAACCTGTCCTGGAACAACGGCGTCGAGGGCGCGACGGACGACGCGGCAATCGCGAAGGCGCGCTTCAGCGACCAGTGTGCGCTGCTCGCCACGCTGTTCGCCTCGCGCGGCACGATCATGCTGACGGCCGGCGACGAATTCAGCCGCAGCCACCAAGGCAATAACAACGCTTATGCGCAGGACAACAACATCACCTGGCTCGACTGGAAGGGGCGTGACCAGGCGCTGGAAGGCTACGCGCGTGCACTGGCCGCCTTGCGCCGCGCGGTGCCGGCGCTCTCTAATACAGATTTCCTCACCGGCCAGCCGCTGGCCGGGTCGGACACTGCCGACGTCGCCTGGCTCACCGAGACGGGGGCGCTGCTCGGCGAGGCGGAGTGGAACGATCCCGCCCGGCATCGCCTCGTCATGCTGCTCGGCGGCGTGGATGGCCGGCTTGCCGTCATGGTCAATGGCGATCGCCGCCAATGCATCTTCACATTGCCCGCGCGAGACGGATTCCGATGGCATCCCGCCATCGAAGCGCAAGCAGTTGATCTTTCTCGCGCGCTGCCGGGCCGCAGCGTGAATTTCATGATCGAGCGCAGGACGGAAGGGCCCAGACAGGGAAAGGGTCGTGATGACTGACGACAATGCCGAGCGAGCGGCCGACTGGTGGCGCGGTTGCGTCATTTACCAGGTCTACCCGCGTTCCTTCCAGGACACGACCGGCGACGGCAGCGGCGATCTCGCCGGCATCACATCAAGGCTCGCCCACATTGCCTCGCTCGGCGCCGATGCCGTCTGGCTGTCGCCTTTCTTCAAGTCGCCGATGGCCGATATGGGCTACGACGTGTCGGATTATTGCGACGTCGATCCGATGTTCGGCACGTTGGAGGATTTCGATACACTGGTTGCCGAAGCGCACCGGCTTGGCCTGAAAATCATCATCGACCAGGTGCTGTCGCACTCCTCCGACAGGCACGAATGGTTCGTCGAAAGCCGCGCCAGCCGCGACAATCCAAAGGCCGACTGGTATGTGTGGGCCGACGCCAGACCGGATGGTGGTGTGCCCAATAACTGGCTGTCGGTCTTCGGCGGCCCCTCGTGGGAATGGGATGCGACCCGCCGGCAGTACTATCTGCACAATTTCCTCGCTTCGCAGCCGGATCTCAACTTTCACAACCCGGAGGTCCAGGACGCGCTCCTGGATACAGTGCGGTTCTGGTTGGAGCGCGGCGTCGGCGGCTTCCGGCTGGACACCGTCAACTACTACGTCCACGACCGCTGGCTGCGCAGCAACCCGCCCTTGGCGTCGAGCGTTGCAGGCACCAACACCGAGACCAACACCTACCTCTACCAGGAGCACCTGTTCGACAAGACGCAGCCGGAAAATCTAGCGTTCCTGCGGCGCTTTCGGGCGCTGCTCGACGAGTACGGGGATCGCGCCGCCGTCGGCGAAATCGGTGATGAGGGGCGCTCCCTACAGACGCTGGCCGCCTACACCTCCGGCGGCGACAAGCTGCAGATGTGCTACACCTTCGATCTGCTTGGCCCGCAATTTTCGGCGGCGCATGTGCGCGGCTGTGTCGAGGCTTTCGAAAACGCTGTCGTAGATGGCTGGGTCTGCTGGGCGTTTTCCAACCATGACGTCATGCGTCATGTCAGCCGCTGGACGCGGCCGGGCGGCGATCCTGACGTGGTGGCCAAATTCTCGATCATGCTGCTCTCTTGCCTGCGTGGCTCGATCTGCCTCTACCAGGGCGAGGAACTCGGTTTGCCGGAGGCGGAACTTGCCTATGAGGACCTGCGCGATCCGGTAGGCATCCGCTTCTGGCCCGGTGTGAAGGGAAGGGATGGCTGCCGCACGCCCATGGTCTGGGAGTCCGGCGCCGATAATGCGGGCTTCTCCACCGGTAAACCCTGGCTGCCGGTGCCGGAAAGCCATCGCGCTCGCGCGGTCGATGTACAGAGCGGCGATGAGCAATCGGTACTTTCCGCCTACCGTTCGGCACTCGCTTTGCGCAAGCGGCATCCGGCGCTGGTCGGCGGTTCGATCCGCTTTCTCGACGCCGAAGGCGACGTGCTGGCCTTTGTCCGCGAGCATGGCGATGAGAGGCTGCTTTGTGCCTTCAATTTCGCCGGGGAACCGGCCAATTGGCCGCTGCCGCAAGACTTAGGAGCGGTTGCGAAACTTGGCGGCGATGCCTCGCTCGCCGGAGAAGCCGTGCTTTTGCTGCCGACACTCGGATGCTTTCTTGGACACCTTGCCTAGATCAGCGCGTGCCGGCCATCTTACTGGACAAGCACGGCACGTCCGCACGTTGCGCCGGTGACCCGGACGTCGGCTTCACCGAGACGCACGCCAAGAGCTCCGAGCAGATTGGTAAGCAACGTGTCGACCGGAGCTGTTACGCTGTTCAGAAGTGCCACCACTGGCGGGCTTACGGTTGCGATCAGCGTGTTCAGATTCAGCAGCGGCAGACCGAGTAAATTCGCCGTCAGCGACAAATCGCTGACCAGCGACGTAGTCAACGACTGGGTAAAATTTTGGGTGTAAGCGGTCCTTATCGTCTTGGCATCGATATCGGCCTTGTTGAAAGTCAACGTCGTTGGCGTGTTGTTGGCCATGTCGAACGCCGCTGAGCCCACCACCGACAGCACCGGGATGATCAGAAGTTTCACGCTCGCGATTTCCGTGTTGGAAAACGTCTCCTTGTTGGTGAAATCGGCAAAGCCGGCGCTGCTGCTGTCGCCGAGATGCCCTTCGACGATACCGGGACGGGTGGCGATGGTCACCTTGATGCTGCTGGGGCCTGTCGGACAACTTATGTCGGTGAGCTTGGCCTCGGCATAGGCGACTTCGACATGCAGAGGCAGACTGAACGACACCAGGGTGATACCGCCTCCGACATTGCTGTTGCCGGCTCCGATCTTCACCACCAGCTTGATACCGGTCTGGGCCGTCCGCACAATGGTGCCGACTTCGCCAACCTTCAGCCATGGCGAGGATTGCGGCGGTTCGCCAAAGGCGATGGCGAGCGTGCTCGACAGCACCCCCGGTATGCCGGTGCTGAGACCGAGGTCGATCTGCTTCGAACCGTTTGCCAGTTCGGCGGCGGCCATCAGCATTCCCATCGCGCTGGCGTCAACGCCAAGGCCGGCCGGCCTCTGCCCGAGGCCAAGTCTGCCGAGGGGGCCGAGGTCAATGAGATGGCTGAGCGGAATTTTGACCGTGTTGGTCGATTTGCTTGCCATGGTTTGCAAGGCGACCTTGGCCGTGTTGCCGAGCCCGGGAACATTGGCCATGGCGGTGGCGATCTGGCCGACTGTAGCCTTTGAGGCCAGAACGTCCGAATAGGTCACGCCCGTCAGGTTCAATTGCACCGCCAGGGCATCGACGAAGGAAAGCACGCTGACATCGGCGGAGATCAATCCGTTGTAGTCCATGACGCTGAGCGAGATGTTACCGCCTAGGAGGCCGCCGAGAAGCGCGTTGAGGATGGGGCTGTTGCTGGTATTGACGCTGAGCAACCTCGATCCGACCGAGAAAGTGGCCTGTGGCGTCATGCTGGCGGTGGCTTCGGTGCCGATGATGGGCGTTGGGATCAGCGAGCTTGCGAAATAGCGGTTGGGGATCTTGCGCAGGGTCACATGAACCGCGTTGTAAGGGGTTACGCCTGCTTGGAAGCGTTGATCCACATTGACCGAGGATGCCCCTGCATATCGGCCCCGCGTGACCGTCACGACGGTTTTGCCCACCGCCGCGGGAATGGTTTGACCCGAGCCCTGAACGACGACACCTGGCATCCCGTTGTCGGTGAGCGTGGTCAAGACCGCGGTCTGGACGTTGTTGATGTTCGAAGCCGCGGTGATCGCTGCCAGGTCGACCATCGCCTGTGCTTCTCGGCGCTCGGTGTAAATGGAGGCCTCGTCGATCGCCACCGCCGCCAGCGCCAGCGCGACCGGCGCGCTCAACGCCGTCATCACCGTGAAATTCGCTCGCCGGTCACCAAGCATCAGGCGTGCAAGCCTGCCAATCTTCAAGTGCGCGCAGAGCAGCATTCAGATGCCCCCGACCCTGATCGTTGATTGGCGTTTGATCGTTGTACCCGGCATGGCTATGCCCGGAAAGAGATTCCAGATCGGCAGGTTTCGGGCATCGTACTGGATCGACACCACGAACTGATTGCCGTCCGCCGTGCTGTCATTGGCCTGATAAGTCAGCTTGCTGGCGTCGACGAAGGGATATCCACCGGCATTATTGGCGAGAAACGAGGCCACGAGCGTCTGCCGCTCGGTCTGGTTCAGCCCCGAGATGGCCGTCCGGGCGGCGTCCGCCGCGATCTGCTGTATTGAATTGGCCGCGCCGAAATAGACACCGTATGCAACCATTCCGAGCAGGAGAAGGATGAATATCGGTGATAGCAGAGCGAACTCAACCGCCGAAGTTGCCGAAGTGTCTGTCTGGAATCGGCGCCCCTGGATCCGGCGAATGAGGTTCTGAACCATGCCGCCGAGCATGCCAAAGTTCGCATGCAAAAAGCGAAAACTCTAGGCGCAACCTGGAAGTGTGTATGATTGAAAAGCTACGCTAATTTAGCCGCGGCTTCTTTGATTCCTGGCTATTGACTTAGGGTCAATCAGTACTCGGTTGAAAAGAGCTTGCCGCCTGTCTAGTCTCCTGCCACCAGCCGACGGAGGGAACCGGCGGCGCGCTCAAAGGGGCCAGACATCGGTCCCGGGGCGTCAACACGCAAAGGCGCGCCGTTGGCAGCGCCGACAGGGAGAAACTTCATGCTGAAAAACATGCTGAAGGCGACGGCATTCGCCACAACCATGGCGCTGGCCGCCGGAACATTCTACACGCCGGCCTTTGCCGAGGTCGTCTACAACAGAGGCACTGCTGCCGAATCCGAGTCGGTTGATCCGCATAAGACCTCGACGGTCTATGAAGCCAACGTCTTGCGCGACCTGTTCCAAGGGCTGGTGATGCAGGACCAGAAGGCCAACGTCATCCCCGGCGCCGCCGAGAGCTGGACGGTGTCGGATGACGGCACCGTTTACACCTTCAAGCTCAGGAAGGACGGCCAGTGGTCCGACGGCAGCCCGGTGACGGCCGAAGACTTCGTCTTCGCTTTCCGCCGCCTCGAAGACCCGGCGACGGCCGCCGAATATGCCTCGATGCTCTATCCCGTCAAGAACGCCGAGGAAGTCAACACCAAGAAGGGCAAGCCCGAGGACATGGGCGTCAAGGCCATCGACGCGACCACCCTTGAAGTGACGCTGAAGGCGCCGACGCCCTATTTCCTCGAAATGCTGACCCACCAGGCGACCTATCCGGTCAACAAGGCGTCCATGGACAAGCTCGGCGCCGACTGGATCAAGCCCGGCAATCTCGTTTCCAACGGCCCCTATACGTTGGCCGAGTGGGTTCCCAACGATCATATGAAACTGGTCAAGAATCCGAAATTCTGGGATGCCGGAAGCGTCAAGATCGACGTCGTCAACTACATCCCGACAGAGGATCGCTCCTCGGCGATGAAGCGCTTCGAGGCCGGCGAACTCGACAGCTACGACGATCTACCGACCGAGCAGCTCGCCGACCTCAAGGCCAAGTTCGGTGATCAGATCAAGGTGGGGCCGTATCTCGGCACCTATTACTACGCGATCAAGACCGACAAGAAGCCCTGGGACAATGTCGAGCTGCGCAATGCCATCTCGATGGCCATCGACCGCGATTTCATTGCCGAAAAGGTCTGGCAGAATTCAATGCTGCCAGGCTATTCGATGGTCCCTCCGGGCATCGAGGGCTACACGCCGGCGATGGCCAAATATGCCGACATGTCGCAGATCGACCGCGAGGACGCAGCCAAGAAGATACTCGAGAAACTCGGTTACACGCCGGAGCATCCGCTGAAGATGGAGATCCGATACAACACCTCGGAGAACCACAAGAATACCGCGGTCGCCATCCAGGAACAGCTGAAGCCGCTCGGCGTCGACGTCACGCTGCTCAACACCGACACCAAGACCCACTACTCCTTCCTCGAGCAGAGGGGTGACTATGACGTTGCGCGCGCCGCCTGGATTGCCGACTACAAGGATCCCGAAACCTTCCTGGGCATCTCGCGCAAGGCCAGCGGCAACAACTATTCGGTCTATGACAGCCCGCAATATGAGGCTGCCATGGACAAGGCGGCCGCCGCCGGCGGCAAGCCGGAAGAGCGCATGAAGGAACTCGCCGCCGCCGAACGTGTCCTCGTCGACGACGTCGGCCAGATCCCGCTTCTCTACTATAGCTACCACGATATCGTTTCCCCGAAGCTGCACGGCTTCGTCGACAACGTCATGGACGTGCATCCGTCCCGCTTCATCTCCAAGGATTGAAAACCTTGATCGAACCGCCGCCCGTTCAGGACGGCGGTTCGATCTGTCGTCGCATGGGGCCCGAAAGTCGAAATCGATTTTCGCAGGCCATGGTGCGAAGATGAGAGGTGCCAGAGCGCTGCGGGCGTCCGGTTGGATGCCCGTCACCCTGGCCGAAGCAGGGCACCGCCGATGCTACGCTACATTTTCAGGCGGCTTCTGACCGCCATTCCAACGCTATTCGTCATCGTGACCTTGGCGTTCTTCCTGATGCGCGTCGCACCGGGCGGCCCGTTCAACCAGGAGCGGGGCCTGAGCCCCGAGATCAGGGCCAATCTTGAAGCCCAGTTCGGGCTCGCCGACCCGCTCTGGCTGCAATATGTCCACTATCTCGGCAATCTCCTGCGCGGCAATTTTGGCCCGAGCTACAATATGCCGGACTTTACCGTCACCGAGCTTTTCGCGAAGGGCTTGCCTATTTCCATTCAGCTCGGCGCCTCCGCGCTGATCTTGGCGCTGCTGCTCGGCAGCGTGCTCGGTACCATTGCGGCGCTCAACCAGAACAAACTTGGCGACTACACGGTGATTGCGCTGGCAACCGCGGGCAGCACCATCCCGACCTTCGTCATCGCGCCGATTATCCAGCTCGTGTTCGGATTGACCTGGAAGCTGTTGCCGATCGGCGGCTGGGGCGATGGCGCGCTTATCAACAAGATCGGTCCCGTGCTGACGCTTGCCCTGCCGCAGATCGCCATCGTCGCCCGCCTGATGCGCGGCTCGATGATCGAATCGCTGCGCTCGCATCACATCCGCACGGCGCGCGCGCTCGGCCTGTCCGACTGGTCGGTGGTGGTCAAGCACGCGCTGCGCGGCGCCGTCCTGCCGATCGTCTCCTTCACCGGTCCGGCTGCCGCCGCCCTGCTCACCGGCTCGATCATCGTCGAGACGATCTTCTCCATTCCCGGCGTCGGGCGCTACTTCGTCGATGCCGCGCTCAACCGCGACTACACGCTGGTGATGGGGACGGTGGTGGTCATCGCCATCTTCACCATCGTCTTCAACCTGATCGTCGACGTCATGTATGCCGTCGTCGATCCGAGGGTGCGCTATGACTGATATCGCGATCGCCGCACCGGTCGTCGGCCGTTCGCTGTGGGGCGATGCCTGGGCGCGCCTCAAGGCCAACCGCGCTGCCATGTTCAGCCTCTACTATCTGATCCTGATCGCCGTGATCAGCGTGTTCGGGCCCTGGTTCGTGCCGCACCAATACACCACCATCTATGGTGATTATGTGCGTACGCCGCCGAGCCTGTCGGCCTATCCGAAGGCGGACATGATCGAGACCGCGCTTAATGAGGCGATCAAGCGCATGCGTGTCGACATCAAGGACTGGCGCCAGGACGGCAATCGCGTCTTCGTCACCGTCACCTCCAGCAAGGCGATCGACGACCGCAACATCCGCTATCTCGACCGGTCCGACGCCTTCGACGACACCAGGATCGAAAGCAAGTCGCCTGACGGCCTCGAAGCGACGATGAGCGCCTCGGTCAAGCAGCAATATTTTCTTTTCGGCACCGACAACACCGGCCGTGATCTGTTGTCGCGGACGCTGATGGCCGGGCGTGTCTCGCTGGCCATCGGTCTGCTCGCCGGCGTCGTGGCCGTGGCCATCGGCGTGCTCTACGGCGCCACTGCCGGCTTTGCCGGAGGCAGGGTAGACGAGGTGATGATGCGCATCGTCGACGTGCTTTATTCGCTGCCCTTCATCTTCTTCGTCATCATGCTTGTGGTGTTCTTCGGCCGCAACTTCGTGCTGATGTTCCTGGCGGTCGGCGCCGTGCTGTGGCTCGACATGGCCCGCATCGTGCGCGGCCAGGCGCTGTCCATCCGCCGCCAGGAATATGTCCAGGCGGCAGAGGCCATGGGCGTCGGCCAGCGCGGCATCCTTTTGCGCCACGTCATTCCCAACCTGCTCGGGCCGGTGGTGATCTACATGACGCTGCTGGTGCCGCAGGTCATTATCCTGGAGAGTTTTCTGTCGTTCCTCGGGCTCGGCATTCAGGAGCCGATGACCAGCTGGGGCGTGCTGATCTCGGTCGGCGCCAAGAACATCGGCACTGCAAACTGGCTGCTTCTGTTCCCTGCCTTCTTCCTGGTCTCCACCTTGTTCGCCCTGAACTTCGTCGGCGACGGCCTGCGCGATGCGCTCGACCCCAAGGACCGCTAAGATGGACGCAGCAGAGACCATCCTCAGCGTAAAAGATCTTCGCGTGCGCTTCCGCACCCTCGACGGCGCGGTCGAGGCGGTGAAAGGCATCAACATCCACGTCAAGGCGGGCGAAACCGTCGCCGTGGTCGGCGAATCCGGCTCAGGCAAAAGCCAGACGATGATGGCGGCGATGAGCCTGCTGGCCTCCAATGGAGAAGCCACCGGCAGCGTCGATTATCGCGGCCGTAATCTTCTGACGCTAAGCAAATCCGAGCTGAACAAGGTCCGCGGCCGCAAGATCAGCATGATCTTCCAGGAGCCGATGACCTCGCTCGATCCGCTCTATTCGATCGGCAACCAGCTGATCGAACCGATCCGCCGGCACCGGGGCTTGAATGCGGCGCAAGCGCGCGAGGAGGCGCTCAACCTGCTCAGGCTGGTGCATATTCCCGATCCCGAACGGCGCATGAAATCCTATCCGCACGAAATGTCGGGTGGCCAGCGCCAGCGCGTCATGATCGCCATGGCTTTGGCAAACGATCCCGATATCCTGATTGCCGACGAACCAACGACGGCGCTCGACGTCACCATCCAGGCGCAGATCCTCATGCTACTTGCCGAGCTGCAGCGCAAGCTCGGCATGGCGATCGTCTTCATCACCCACGATCTCGGCATCGTGCGGCGCTTTGCCGACCGGGTCTATGTCATGCGCTCCGGCGAGGTGGTGGAGGAGGGGGACGCGCAAGCCATCTTCGCCAGTCCTCAGCATGCCTACACCAAGATGCTGCTGGCGGCCGAGCCGACCGGGACCAAGGCGCCGCCGCCGGCCAATGCGCCCGTCCTGCTCGAAGGCAGAAACGTCGAGGTCACCTTCCGCATCGGCGGCGGCTTTCTGGCCGGCGAACCGCTGATGCTGCGCGCCGTCGACCATATCTCGATCAGGCTGAGGCGCAATCAGACGATCGGCATCGTCGGCGAATCAGGCTCTGGAAAATCGACGCTTGGCCGCGCTTTGCTGCGGCTGTTGCCGAGCGATGGCGTGATCCGCTTCGGCGACCGCGATATCTCGACCGCCGACCGCCAGACGATGCGGCCGCTGCGGCGCCAATTGCAGCTGGTCTTCCAGGATCCGTTCGGTTCGCTGTCGCCGCGCATGACCATCGGCCAGGTCATTACCGAAGGGTTGCTGGTGCATGAACCGAACCTCTCGGGCAAGCAGCGCGACCAGCGCGCCGTCGAGGCGCTGCGTGAAGTCGGCCTCGATCCCAATTCGCGCAATCGCTATCCGCACGAATTCTCAGGCGGCCAGCGCCAGCGCATCGCAATCGCCCGGGCCATGATTCTCAAGCCCAAGCTGGTGGTGCTGGACGAGCCGACCTCCGCCCTCGACCGCTCGGTGCAGAAGCAGATCGTGGAGTTGCTGCGCAAGCTGCAGGCCGACCATGAGCTGTCTTACCTCTTCATCAGCCACGATCTGGCCGTGGTGCGCGCCATGGCCGACTACATCATCGTCATGAAGCAGGGCAAGATCGTCGAGGAAGGGCCGACGGAAGACATTTTCAGCAATCCGCAGGCCGGCTACACGCAGACGCTGATGAGCGCCGCAATCGATGTCACGCGGTTTCGCTTGAGTGCGTGAGGCGAGCCGGGGCGGCGGCGCCTCAGCTCAACTCGCCAGCCCTGGGCATTTGCGCGCCCTGGCGGCGGCCATGGCCGCTTGCTGCTGCTTCAGCCGATCGATCCTGGTCGTTTCGCGATTGGCGACGGCGGCCTTGACGCTTGAGCCGCCCAGCAGCCATCTCGGAACACTGGTGCTGGCGACCTTGCCCCGCGTGATGGCTGTCTGCGAGATGCCTTTGGCGGCTTCGCCTATGGCGCTGTTCAGTTCGGCGCATGTCATCTTGTCGTAATTCGCCGGATCGATCGATCCGCTGGTCGACGCGCAGCCTCCGACAAGGGCGAGGAGGAGCACGGGGATGAACGGCCTGCTGGGGGTCGAATGCAATTTCATGTCCACGACCTTACTCCAGCGTAAGCGACCATGGCCACCCTCCGATATGTCCGCATGCGTGCGTACGCCGAAACGAACCGGGGTCATTCACATTCACGACGGACACGAGTTCGACCTCGGCGGAACCCTTGAAAGAGAGCCTGCGAGCCCCATCTGCGTTGACAAATATTCCTGGTTGGTTGATGGCTGAGGCGATATCCTATATCAGCGGACAGAACGAGCTTGTCATTGCGCGGCTATTGCCTACATCGATCGTTTGTCGAAAATTTTGGATTCTTTTTGGCTGAAATGGAATAGTCATTCCATGAAAAGTTGGATCAAGAATTCAAAAGAGCCGGCAAAGGCGCTGCCGAAGGCTGGCAACGTACAATCAATACTCATAAATCAGACGAAGTTTATCGGGGATGTTGTTCTAACTTCGGTTCTGGTCAGGCATCTGCGGGCAGAGTTTCCGAACGCGACGATCACCATGCTATGCCAGGCGGCGCTGGCGAAATTCGTTCTGGAGCAAGGCATCGCCGACAGCGTGGTTTCGCTCGATCGCGGCAAAATGCGCGGCTCCCCTTTCGAGCGCATGTCCGGAATGACCAGGCTCCTGCACGATCTGAGGAAGTCGGATTATGATCTTATCATCGATCTGTCCGACTCCAAGACATCACGGCTTGTGATGCGCTTCGTCAAGGCGCCTTTTCGCGTAGGCTATGTTCCATCGGAGCAGCCCCTGAAATTCTGGGAGCGCCAAAGCGCCAACATCTTTGCCGCCACATACGGCCATGGCGGCGAGCATTATCTGCATCGGTACCTGTCGCCGCTGTTTGCCCTTGGCATTCCTGTGACCGATCCTATTCCGTCCCTCAAGCCAACCGAATCCGGTTCGCGTCAGGCAAAGCAGCTGCTTGCCCGACACGAATTGGAAACGAAGTCGTTTGTCGCCGTCCATGCCGGCGCCAGTTTCCCAGGCCGTTGCTGGCAGCCTGACCGTTTCGCATCGGTCCTGGGAGAGATTTACCGTCGAAAGGGTCTCCGGGCGGTCATCGTTGGCGGCCCGGACGAGGCAGGTATCGCAGGCAAGGTGTTGGATGCGGCAACATCGCCGATCGTGAATCTCGTTGGCCAGGCACCCCTGACCACCCTTTTGCCCCTGCTGGGCGAGGCCCTGATCTTCCTGGGCAACGAAAGCGGACCCATGCACCTGGCCGCGGCCATGAAAACGCCCGTCGTTGGCCTGTTCGGTCTGACCCAACCTGACATCTGGGGGCCTCTTGGCGTTCCTAACCGTACGCTGCAGCCTCCGATGCCATGCAAGTGCATAGCGCCGGGCCTCTGCAAGGTGGGCAATGCAGGGGGCGTTTATTGCGTTCAACGGCTTGACGCCGCCGACGTCACCAAAGCGGCAATCGAACTCATAGAACGCGTCAGCTAAACCAATTCCAGGAAAACTGCGCAGCGGTTTTTCCGTCCGGAATTGCGTAAAGCGATGAATTGGAGCCGGAATTGCGTAAAGCGATGAATTGGAGCAGGCGACGATCAAACATCGAGCCGCTGCAGCGGGAACAACAAACACGCGTATCGCTTTGTTTTTCTGGTCGGAGTGGCAGGATTTGAACCTGCGACCCCCTCGTCCCGAACGAGGTGCGCTACCAGGCTGCGCTACACTCCGTGACCAGACGCGGGCTTATAGCCGCCGCATCTGGTTCCTGCAAGCGTCAATGGCAGCACTTCTGTCGCATTTCGCCAGCTTTCTTCGCGAGCCTGTTTCAGCGCCTCGAATAAACGCCGCTTAAAGGCTTCCGTGGTAGGGCACTCCTCGGCAAACGTTTGCGCGATTTGTGTTTCCAGCCGCCCGGAGATTTCCAGTCTTGACCCTCAGGATCGTTGGCGAAGCACGGCCCAACAGTTTCGGATTGCCGGAGCTTGTCGTGGTGGTGGAGAGCCCGGTATCGTGGCAGCGGCGCCGGCAGACGTTCGACGCGGTGCTGCGCCGTAGTCCGGAAGTCGGCGCCTACAACCAGATCTTTTGACAAGGGCATCATGAGCCAGCGCATCGTCAGTTTCGTCATGAGCGGCGGCGTCGGCTCGCGGCTCTGGCCGCTGTCGCGCGAGGACAATCCCAAGCAGTTCCACGACCTTTCGGGCGACGGCTCGATGCTGGCAAAGACCTTGCGCCGGCTGGCGTCACGGCCCAGCGGCGATACGCCCATCTTCATGATCGCTTCCGAACGCCATGCCGAGCGCGTCCATGCCGATCTCGCCGGCATAAACCTTGCCGGCGGTGGGCCGCTGTTCGAACCTACCGGCCGCAACACCGCCGCGGCGGTGGCGCTGGCAAGCCTGCGCACGCTCGCCGAATTCGGTGACGAACTGGTGCTGGTGGTGCCGTCCGATCACGAGATTTCGACCGCGCGGCAATTCTGGCAGAGCGTCGAGGCGGGCACCGCCGCTGCCAGCGCCGGGCGGCTGGTGGTGTTCGGCCTCAAGCCGACACAGCCGGAGACCGGCTATGGCTACATCGAAGTCGCCGCCGAAAGAGCAGGCGTGTTCGATGTCTCGCGCTTCGTCGAAAAGCCGGACCTTGCCACCGCCCAGGCCTATCTCGAAGCCGGCAATTTCCACTGGAACACCGGCATCTTCCTGTTTCGCGCCGGCGCCATGCGTGATGCTTTCGCAGCTTTCGAGCCGAAGATCTGGCAGGCGACCGAAGCTGCCTACAAGGCTGCGACATCGGACCTTTCCGGCTTCTACATGCCGCTGGACCTCTACGGCGCCATTCCTTCGGTCTCGATCGACTATGCCATCATGGAGCGGGCAAAGGACATCGCCATGGT
Organism: Mesorhizobium sp. B2-4-2; assembly: GCF_006442845.1. Classification (NCBI taxonomy): domain Bacteria; kingdom Pseudomonadati; phylum Pseudomonadota; class Alphaproteobacteria; order Hyphomicrobiales; family Phyllobacteriaceae; genus Mesorhizobium; species Mesorhizobium sp. B2-4-2. Next base: position 541,644 of record NZ_VFVM01000001.1, read on the forward strand.
GCCGGCCAGCTTTCGCTGGAACGATCTCGGCTCCTGGCAGTCGCTGCTCGATGTCGGGCCTGCCGATAGCCAAGGCAATGTCATCGCCGGCGACGTCGTCGCCATCGATTGCGAGAATTCCTACATTCGCAGCGATGGCCGGCTGCTGTCGGCCATCGGCATGAGAGATGTCGCCATCGTCTCGACATCGGACGCTACCTTCGTCGCCCCGGTCAGCCATAGCCAGCACGTCAAGAAGATCGTCGAGCAGCTCGAAAAATCCGGCCGGTTGGAAACCCGCTTCACGCCTGCCCACGACCGGGTCATCGAAAGCGGCGCTTGGCGTCGCCGCGTCCATCACTGGCTGTTTCAGGAGACGCTTCCGCTGTGGTCGACATCAGGCGTCGACGAACGCTATGGCGGATTCCACGAGGCTCTTGGCTTCGACGCCACGCCGCTGATGAAGCCCAAGCGCATGCGCACGCAGGCCCGCCAGGTCTACGCCTTTGCGGTCGCCAAGCAACGCGGCTGGGACGGCCCGGCCGACCGGCTCATCGCCCACGGCATCGACTTCATGGCCGGAAGCGGCCGAACGGCAAGGGGCGGCTGGGTGCGTACCCTCGACATCGACGGTTCGGTCGCCGACCCGGTCGAGGACGCCTACGATCATTCCTGCGTGCTTCTGGCGCTGGCGCATGCCCACATGTCGGGCCATCCGGATGCGCTGCGGCTCGGCGAAGAGACCTTCGCCTTCCTCGATGCCCATCTCGAGGATAGCCGCATGACCGGCTTTCTCGAAACCTCGGACGGGCAGGGCGAGCGGCGCTCCAATCCGCACATGCATTTTTTGGAAGCCTTCCTCGCCTGGCACGAGGCGACAGGCGAGCGCGCTTATCTGCGCCGCGCGGCACGCATCATCGACCTGTTCCGCAACCACTTCTTCGATCCCGAAAGCTGGACGCTGGGTGAATATTTCGACGCCGGCTGGAGGCCCGTGGCGGGCGAGAAGGGTACCTGGACCGAGCCCGGCCATCATTTCGAATGGGCCGCGCTGCTTGTCGATTTCGCCGCTCTTAGCGGCCAGGCCGAACTGAGTGGCTTCGCCAGGAAACTCTATGCCTCGGCCATCGCCAATGGCCTCAACCGCGCCACAGGCCTTGCGTATGGCGCCGTCTCCCGGCAGGGTCTGCCGCTGGACCTGGTCTCGCGTAGTTGGCCACAGGCCGAAGCGGTCAAGGCGGCGATTGCGTTGGACGGTTCTGGCGGACCCGATCTCAAGCCGGAGATCGAGGAACGCGTAGGCCGGCTGTTCCGCTGGCACATCGACCCGGCGCCGCTGGGTCTGTGGATCGACCGCGTCGACGAGCGCGGCCGCTCGCGGGCATCAGATGTGCCGGCCAGCATTTTTTATCATCTCGTGTGCGCGCTCACGCAGTATCTGGATGGGACTGCCGAGAAGGGCGGCTGAGAAAGAGGCGCTGTCCCGACGACATTTTGCTCAATAAGGGCTGACCACATCCCCGGTCTCGACATAAACCGCCTTCATCTGCGAATAGAGCGCCAGCGCGGCCAGTGAATTTTCTCGCCCAATGCCGGATTGCTTGACACCGCCGAAGGGGATTTCGACCGGGGTCAGGTTGTAGGTGTTGATCCAGCACGTGCCGGCCCGCAGCTCGGCGATGACGCGGTGGGCGCGCGACAGGTCGCGCGTGAACACGCCGGCCGCGAGACCGAACTCAGTGTCGTTGGCGCGCTCGACCACCTCGTCCTCGCCGTCGAATTTCAGCACGCTCATGACAGGCCCAAAGATTTCTTCGCGCGCGATGCGCATGCTGTCGCTCACCCCGGTGAACACCGTCGGCTCGACGAAGAAGCCGCCTTCAAAACCTTGCAGCGAAGGCACGTTGCCGCCGCAGGCGAGCGTGGCGCCTTCTTGCTTGCCCGCCGCGATGTAGGAGACGACCTTCTCCTGCTGTGCCTTGCTGACCAGCGGGCCCATCTGGGTTTCGGCATCGAGTGGGTCGCCGATGCGGATCTTCTTGGTTCGCTCGACGAGCCGGTCGACGAAGCGGTCATGGATGCCCTTCTGGACGAAGACGCGCGTGCCGTTGGAGCAGATCTGCCCCGTCGAATAGAAATTGCCGAGCATGGCGCCGCCGACGGCATTCTCGAGATCGGCGTCGTCGAAGACGATCAGCGGCGACTTGCCGCCGAGTTCCATCGTCGCGTGCTTCATCTTCGAGCCGGCGAGCGACAGCACCTTGCGGCCGGTCGGCACCGAGCCGGTCACCGACACCTTGGCCACGACATCGTGGCTGACTAGGCTGGCGCCGACATCGCCATAGCCTTGCACGACGTTGAACAGCCCGTCGGGCAGGCCTGCCTCGCTGTAGATCTCGGCCAGGGCCAATGCCGACAATGGCGTGTTTTCCGATGGTTTGAACACCATGGCGTTGCCCATGGCGAGCGCGGGCGCGGATTTCCAGCCGGCGATCTGGATTGGATAGTTCCGGGCGCCTATGCCGACGCAAACGCCGAGCGCCTCGCGCCGCGTGTAGGCGAAGGCCCCGCCCAAATCGACAGCCTCGCCATTGTAAGCTGCAACCGCGCCGCCGAAATATTCCAGGCAATCCGCGGCCGATGGCGCATCCGCCACCAGCGTTTCCTGAATCGCCTTACCGGTGTCGAGCGTCTCGAGGCGGGCAAGATCGGCGTTGCGGGCGCGCAAGATGTCGGCGGCGCGGCGCAGGATGCGGCCGCGCTCCACCGGCTTCAGCCGCGCCCAAGCCGGTTGCGCGGCACGCGCAGCCTCGATGGCGAGTTCCAGCACGTTCGGCGTCGCCGAGCGCAGCAGGGCGATGGTCTCGCCGGTTGCCGGATAGATGACCGGCAGTGGCGCGCCTTGCTCGTCGTCTATGTAGCGTCCGTTGACATAGTGCGATGCCGTTGGCTGGGCGCGCATGGGCTTCTCCAAATCGTCTTAGCGGCATGCCGATCGTGCGGTTGCACGATCATGCTCTATCTGTCGGACGCCTGCCAGCGGGGATTGATCCATGGTTCCTGGTTGGAAGGCGCCAGCGGCGTGCGGCCGAGAATGTGGTCGGAAGCCTTCTCGCCAGTCATGATCGACGGCGCGTTGAGGTTGCCGTTGGTGACGCGCGGGAAGATAGAGGAATCGGCTACCCGCAGGCCCTCGACGCCGATCACGCGGCATTCCGGATCGACGACGCTCGTGACCTCGTCGGCGCGGCCCATCCGGCAGGTGCCGCAGGGATGATAGGCGCTTTCGGCGTGATCCCTGATGAAGATGTCGAGGTCGTCGTCCGATTGCACGTGGCTGCCGGGCGAAATTTCCTGGCCGCGGAAGCCGTCGAAGGCCTTCTGGCCGAAAATCTCGCGCGTCAGCCTGATGCAGTGGCGGAACTCGCTCCAGTCGTCGGGATGCGACATGTAGTTGAAGTGGATCACCGGTTTCGAATTCGGATCCGGCGAGCGCAGCGTCACCGAGCCGCGCGACTTCGAGCGCATTGGCCCGACATGCGCCTGAAAACCATGCGACTTCGCCGCCGCCTTGCCGTCATAGCGCACCGCCGCCGGGATGAAGTGGTACTGGATATCAGGATAGTCGACCCCGGCGCGCGAGCGCACGAAGGCCGCCGCCTCGAAATGATTGGTGGCGCCAAGGCCGGTCTTGAAGAACAGCCACTGCGCCCCGATCATCGCCTTGGAAAACGGGTTGAGCACCGAATTCAGCGTGATCGGCTTTGTCGATTCCTGCTGGATATAAAGTTCCAGATGGTCCTGCAGGTTGCGGCCGACGCCGGGTCTATCGGCCACCACCGCGATGCCGTTTTCCCTGAGATGTTCCGCAGGCCCGATGCCCGACAGCATCAGGATTTTCGGCGAGTTGATCGACGATGCCGCGACGATCACCTCACGTCGCGCCTTAACGACTTGAATCTGTTTGCGAGCTTCGATTTCGACCCCGATGGCGCGTTGATTCTCGATGATCACCCGTCGCGCAAAGCCCTTGACCAGGCTTACGTTTTTGCGCCTGAGCGCCGGCCTCAGATAGGCTGATGCCGCCGACCAGCGGCGGCCGCCGAAAATGGTCTGCTCCATCGGGCCGAACCCCTCTTGCCTGGAGCCGTTATAGTCGTCGGTCAGTTCGAAGCCGGCCTGGCGGCCCGCTTCGACGAAGGCGCCATAGAGCGGATTTTTCCGCGTGCCGCGCCGCACGTGCAGCGGCCCACCACGGCCCCGCCAGCCGTCCTCGCCGCCCTCCGCATCTTCCATGCGCTTGAAATAGGGAAGCACGTCGGCGAAACCCCAGCCGGCGGCTCCCTGTTCGGCCCAGTGGTCGAAGTCGCGGGCGTGGCCGCGCACATAGACCATGCCGTTGATCGAGGACGAGCCTCCGATCACCTTGCCGCGCGGCGTCGCCAGCACGCGGCCGCCGAGATGCGGCTCGGGCTCGCTGGCAAAACCCCAGTCGTAGAGGCTCATATTGAGCGGGATCGACAGCGCCGATGGCATCTGGATCAGCGGCCCGATATCGGAGCCGCCGAATTCGATAACGATGACCGAGTGCTTGCCATCCTCCGACAGGCGATAGGCCATGGCCGAGCCGGCGGAGCCGGAGCCGATGATGACGAAATCCGCTTCAAGCATTGTTCATATGCGCCCATCGTTCATATGCGTGATGAAATCGGCGAGCGAGACATTGCCGCCGGTAGCCACCACAAGGACGGTCTTGCCGGCCACATCCACCTTGCCGCCGAGCAGTGCCGCCAGCGAGGCAGCTCCGGACGGCTCAAGCACCAGCTTCATCCGCTCGAAGGCGATTTTCATTGCCCGCCGCACCAAGGCGTCGTCGACAGTGATGCCGCGAACGCCGGCGGTTCTGACCGCCGCGAACGGCGCGTCGCCGGGCCGCCGCGACATCAGCCCGTCACAGATCGAATTCGGGGCGAGCGGCATGGTCTCGATGCTGCCATGCGCCAGCGAGGCGCCCATGCCGTTGAAACCTTCGGGCTCGACGCCGATGATTTCTGTGGCCGGCGACAGGTAGTGGAAAGCGAGCGAAACGCCGCCGATCAGGCCGCCGCCGCCGACCGAGCAGAACAGCACGTCCGCCTTCGCGCCCTTGGCAGAAAGCTGCTCCAGCGCCTCCAGCCCGGCACCTGCCTGGCCGGCGACGATTTCCGGATCGTCGAAGGGATGCAGCAATGTCAGCCCTTCGGTCTCGGCGATCTCGCGCGCCTTGGCGGCGGCGACTTCCTCACGCGCGCGCTCGCCGTGATCGGTAAGCACCACGCGCGCGCCGTAGCCTGCTGTGGCGTCGCGCTTGGCGGCCGGCGCGTCGATCGGCATGACGATGGTAACGGGGATGCCGAGCGCCTGGCCCGCAGCCGCCAGTCCTTGCGCAAAATTGCCGGAAGAATAAGCGACGACGCCCTTCTTGGCTTCGTCGGGCGACAGCCGCTTCAGCCGCCAATAGGCGCCCCGAACCTTGAACGATCCCGCCCATTGCAGCGATTCCGCCTTGACGAAGACGCGAGCGGCGCCGGTTTCCCTGGCGAGCGCCGCCGATTCCAGCAGCGGCGTGATCTGCGTCGCCTTGGCGGTGACCGCATAGGCTTGCTTCAGGTGGTCGAGTGAGGGGACAAGCGTAGTCATCATTCGCCTCGCGGATACCGCTTGCTCTCTTCGAGATTGTCGAGGTTCATGTGGTTGCGCATGTAGCGCTCGGACGCTTTCTGCAGCGGCTGGAAATCCCAAGGGTAGTAGGCGCCGTTGCGCAGCGCCCGATAGACGACCCAGCGGCGCGCCTGGCTTTCGCGCACCGCAGCGTCGAAGGCGGCCATGTTCCAGCGCGCCCGCACCTTGTCCATGAACGCCGCGACCAGCGGTTCGTTGGCCGGATCGGCCGCGAGGTTTTCCCGCTCCAGCGGATCGGATTGGAGATCGAACAGTTGCGGCGCATCGAGCTCGCAATGGACGAACTTGTATCGGCCCTCGCGGATAGCCACCAGAGGCGCGTATGAACCCTCAGCCGCATATTCCATCAGCACAGGCGCGCTGCGCCGCTCACCGTCGATCAGAGGCAGCAGCGATTGGCCATCGGTCCATGGCGAGACGGCATCGATGTCGATGCCAGCGAGTTCGCAAAGCGTCGGCGTCACGTCGAGATTGGAAACCGGCGCTTCGATCAGCCCGGCCGCAACGCCCCTGCCGGCAATCATCAGCGGCACCCGCGCCGAGCCCTCGAAGAAGCTCATCTTGAACCACAGGCCGCGCTCGCCGAGCATGTCGCCATGGTCGGAGCAGAACAGGATGGTGGTGTCGTCAAGCATGCGCGTCCGCTTGAGGACGTCTAGGAGCTCGCCGAGCTTGTCGTCGACATAGGAAATATTGGCGAAATAGCCACGCCGCGAACGGCGCACCTGCTCAGGGGTGATCTGGAACGACGGATAATCGCTGGCGACATACAGCCGCTGCGAATGCGTATCCTGTTCGTCATACGCAATGAAATTGGTTTCCGGGTCGAGCGCTTGGCAATTTTCGTAGAGATCCCAGTACTGCTTGCGCGCGACATAGGGGTCGTGCGGATGTGACAGCGAAACGGTCAGGCACCAGGGCCGGCGCTCCTCATCATCCTGCTCCCGCGAAAGCTGGTAGAGCTTCTGCGTGGCGAGGAACACGACCTCGTCGTCATATTCCATCTGGTTGGTGGTTTCCGCAATGCCGGCCCCGGTCACCGAACCCAGATTGTGATACCACCAGTCGATGCGCTCGCCGGGCTTACGATAATCCGGCGTCCAACCGAAATCGGCGGGGTAGATGTCCGTGGTCAGCCGTTCCTCGAAGCCGTGCAACTGGTCCGGCCCGACGAAGTGCATCTTGCCCGACAGGCAAGTATGGTAGCCGGCGGCGCGCAGATGATGAGCGAAGGTCGGGATCGACGAGGCGAACTCGGCGGCATTGTCATAGACTCCGGTGCGCGACGGCAACTGGCCGCTCATGAACGAGGCACGGCCCGGCGCACAGAGCGGCGAGCCGGTGTAATTGTTGCGGAAGCGCGCTGAGCGGGCGGCCAACGCCTTCAGATGCGGCGCGTGCAGGAAGTCAGCCGGCCCGTCCGGAAAGAAAGTTCCGTTGAGCTGATCGACCATGACGATCAGGAAGTTAGGGTGCTTGCGTGTCACTGCGTCTGCCGTCCGCTGAGTTTCGTTTCGAGATAGTCTTCGACCAATGCGATCGCGGTCGCGGCATCGGGCACGCCGTCCTTGAGCGCGCGCCGGATGTAGAGCCCGTCGATCATCGCCGCCGTCGCTTCGGCGACGCGGTCGGCCTCGGCTCGGGACAGGATGCCGGCCAGCCCGCTCATCAGGTTCGAATGCAGCCGCCGCGCATAAATCCTGAGCAGCCGGCGCAGCGCAGCCGATTTCTGCGCCTCGACATAGAAGGCGAGCCAGGCGGCGATCGTTTCGGCTCGGAACTGGATGTCGGAGAAATTGACGGCCACGACCGCCGAGACGCGCTCGCGTGGGGAACCGGCGGATTGAAGCGCGCGCCGCATGTCTGTGGTCAGTTCGGCCAGGATATGCCGCATCGTCGCGAACAGCAGCTCATCCTTGGCGCCGAAATAGTGATGGGCCAGCGCCGACGACACGCCGGCGCGCCCGGCGATCTCCGACATCGTCACGTCAAGCGAGCCGCGCTCGCCGATCGCCGAGATCGTCGCGTCGATGAGCGCTTTACGGCGCAGTGGCTCCATTCCGACTTTCGGCATGCTGTTCCCATTGTTTCGGTGAAGATTATTTTTTATTGACGGGTCAATCAACAAAAATTCAGCCCAAACAACAACCGATTGTCGGCTCTGGCTCATCCCGCGGACTGGAAAACGGTTCATTATTGAACAATATTGAGTGCTCAGGCCGCGATATGACGTGTTAGGATCCGCGGCAAATGGAGGTTGCCATGACCGCATGCATCGTTGGCTGGGCGCATTCGCGCTTCGGCAAGCTTGAAGGCGAAACATTGGAGAGCCTGATCGTCAAAGTGGCAACCGAGGCGCTCGACCATGCCGGCATTGGCCCGGACGACGTCGACGAGATTGTGCTCGGACATTTCAACGCCGGCTTTTCCGCACAGGATTTCACCGCCAGCCTTGTCCTCCAGGCCGACGACCGGCTGCGCTTCAAGCCGGCGACGCGCGTCGAGAACGCCTGCGCCACCGGTTCGGCCGCTGTCCGGCAAGGCATCCGCGCCATCGATGCCAATGCCGCCCGCATCGTGCTGGTGGTCGGCGCCGAGCAGATGACCACGACGCCCGGCCCCGAGATCGGCAGGAACCTGCTGAAAGCCTCCTATTTGCCCGAGGATGGCGACACGCCGGCGGGCTTTGCCGGCGTCTTCGGCAAGATCGCGCAAGCCTATTTCCAGCGCTATGGCGACCAGTCGGATGCGCTTGCCATGATCGCCGCCAAGAACCACAAGAACGGCGTCGACAATCCCTATGCGCAGATGCGCAAGGATTTCGGCTACGAATTCTGCCGCCAGGAGAGCGAGAAGAACCCCTTCGTCGCTGGCCCGCTGAAGCGCACCGACTGCTCGCTTGTCTCCGACGGTGCCGCCGCTCTCGTCCTCACCGACACAGCGACGGCACTGAAGATGCGCCGCGCCGTCACCTTCCGCGCCAACGAGCACGTGCAGGATTTCCTGCCGATGTCGAAGCGCGACATCCTGACCTTCGAAGGCTGCGAGCAGGCCTGGAGCCGGGCGCTCAGGAATGCCGGCGTGACGCTTGATGATCTCTCCTTCGTCGAGACGCATGACTGCTTCACCATCGCCGAATTGATCGAATATGAAGCCATGGGCCTGGCGAAACCCGGGGAGGGCGCGAGGCTGGCGCTGGACGGCACGACCGCAAAGGACGGACGGCTGCCGGTCAACCCGTCCGGCGGCCTGAAGGCGAAGGGTCATCCGATCGGCGCCACCGGCGTGTCGATGCATGTGCTGAGCGCCATGCAGCTCGTCGGTGAGGCCGGCGGCATCCAGGTGCCCAACGCCAAGCTTGGCGGCATCTTCAACATGGGCGGCGCGGCGGTCGCCAACTACGTTTCCATTCTCGATCGGATTCGGTAAAAGCGACCCGCATCCGCGGGGGCAACATGACAAATCCGGTTCTGATCGAAGTTCTGCGTGGCGCCATCGTCGAGAGCGCGCACCGATGCGCGGTCGCGGTTTTCGACGCCGATGGCAGGCCGGTTCTCGAGATCGGCGACACATCGAGGCCGGTGTTTCCGCGCTCCGCGGTCAAGGCGATCCAGGCGCTGCCTCTAGTCGAAAGCGGTGCTGCCGATGCCTACGGCTTCGGCAACTGCGAACTGGCGCTGGCCTGCGCCTCTCATTCGGGCGAACCGGCCCACGTCGAACTGGCGCGGTCGATGCTCGCCAGGGCCGGGCTGGACGGGTCGGCGCTTGAATGCGGCGCGCATTGGCCGTCGAGCCATGAGGCGACGATCGCACTCGCCCGCGCCGGCGGTTCCCCGAACGCTTTGCACAACAATTGCTCCGGTAAGCATTCCGGCTTTCTTTGCACCTGCGTCCATTCAGGCGTCGAGCCTCAAGGCTATGTCAGGGCGGATCACGCCTTGCAGGAGATGGTGCGCGACGCTATGCAGGCGGTGACAGGAGCTCGCCACGGCGCCGACGAGCGCGCGACCGACGGCTGTTCGATCCCGACCTACGCGGTGCCGCTCAGGAGTTTCGCGCTTGGCTTTGCCCGCATGGTGACCGGCACCGGCTTCGCGCCTGGGCGCGCCAAGGCGGCAAAGCGATTGTTGTCGGCTTGCATGGCCGAGCCGTTCTTCGTCGCCGGCACAGGCCGCGCCGATCTCGCGCTGATGCAGGCGGCGCCCGGCCGAATATTTGCGAAGGGCGGCGCCGAAGGGGTCCATTGCGCGGCGCTTCCCGAGCTTGGCCTCGGCATCGCACTCAAATGCGATGATGGTGCCGGCCGGGCCGCCGAATCCATGGTGGCCGTAATCATCGCCCGACTGCTGCGCGCGGACGAGGTTTTGGCGGCGAAGCTGCTCGAAATGGCGAATGCACCCATCGAAAGCCGGATAGGCGCCAAGGTCGGTGCGCTCAGGCCGACGGCGGCACTGGCCTGAGACGGACGCTCTCAACTGACATGATTGCGCTCGACGGTCAGATGCGGAAAGCCGGTATCGGCTGACGCGGCGAGATCGCCCGTGGCCGGATCGGCCCAGCGCTGCCCTACAATGGCGCCATTGCGTGCGCCGTCGATGACATTGTCGGAGATGATGGCGGTTCCGGCACCGTCGACCACGCTGACGACGATGCCGGTGCCAGCCTTGCGGATGATGTTGCCGGTGGCCACGACGTTGCGCAGATACGGTCCCCAGCCGATCGATATGCCGTAGAGCGGCGCGTTCTCGATGACGTTGTTGGACACTGTGGTGTCGGCCTCGACGCCGATGCCGACGCCGAATCCCGGCGGGTCGGCGGGGTAGGGGCCTGATGTCGACAGGTTGCGCACGATGTTGCCCGAGCAAACACCCATGCGTCCGCCTTCGTTGAAATTGACGATCGAGATGCCGTTGGCGGCACCATCGACGATGTTGTTGCTGATAACGGCGCCCTCGAACGAGAATTCGGAATAGACCGCCGTTTCGCCGGAACGCATGCAAGTGTTGCTCGATACTTGCAGATTGCTGGCGCTGTTGGCGCGGATGGCGGAGAATGCGCAGTCCGAAACGATGTTGCCGGAGACGATCACGTTGGCGGCGCGGAAGGCATTGATGCCATTGCCGTTCTGGCCAGTGCCGCCGCCGCGCGCCGCGATGCGTTCGACCCGGTTGCCGGTGACGATAGTGCCGTCCTCCGCCGCCTGCCAGCGGTGCACGAGGATGCCGCCATTGGCGCAGTCGGAGACGGTGTTGCCTGTGATCGCCAGCCCTGCGGCCTCGACCGAATAGATGCCGGCGTCCGCCGCTCCGGATATTTCCGTGCGCTCGACCCGGCCCGCCGCGTGCTCGAGCGCCAGCCCGTTCTTGCCGCTGCCGGTTATCTGGCAATTATCGACGATGAGATGCGCCACGCGGCGCAGATCGAGCAGTCCTTGCGCGTAGTCGCCCATCGAGCGGTTTGAGCCGTCGAGGACCAGGCCGCTGAGCTCGATGTGATCGGCTTGTTCGGCCATGAACAGGTGGCCGTCGCCACCATAGACGATGCGCGTTGCGCCAGGCACGCCGGTAAGGCGCACCCGGCCGGGCAGCGTCAGGTTGGACACGACATAGGTGCCGGGCTGCAGGAAAACCGGCATGTCGCGATCGCTGGCCTCGCGCAGCAGCTTGGCGAAAGCCTTGCTCTGATCGTCAAAGGTGCCGGGTTGCACGCCAAGCTCGGTGGCGTTGATCGATCCGCGCATCGAGGCTTTCTCGACGCCGGGCAATCTCGCGGCGGCTGCCTTGCCCAGCGAAAGCCCGAACACGGCAAAACCGGCTGTCCGGACAAGCAGCTTGCGTCTGTTCAACATCGGCACAGGTCCTGGCTTTTGCCGTCTAGTGGCAGGATTCGTGCCAGTCAGGCACCTGCGTCCCCGGCGAGGGCAATGACTTGTGAAGTCGTGAGGGCGGGCATAAGTTCAAGGAATGAGCAGAGCCTTTACCCGCGAGGAAGACAGCGAAAACGCCATCGCAGGCGTCGGCGAACGGCCGATCAGTCAACACCGCAACCTGGTGACGGAGCGTGGCCTGGCAATGATCGACGAGAATCTGGCCGATCTGCGCGACATATTGGCCAAAGCCGAGCGGCGGGGAGACCGCGAGCGCATCGCACTGGTATCTCGCGACCTGCGCTATTGGACCGCGCGGCGCGAAAGTGCCGAGCTTTCGGTGCCCGAGCCCGGGAGCGACGTCATCCGCTTCGGCATGGGCGCCACGCTCGAAGCCGACGACGGCAAGAAGGTGCACTGGAAGATCGTCGGCGAGGACGAGGCTGACCCATCGAAAGGCAGCATTTCCCATGTATCGCCAATGGCGATTGCTTTGTTTGGCAAGAAGGTCGGCGATGTCGCCACCGTCAATGGCAAGGAATGGGAAATCGTCAAGCTGAGCGCGGGCGGCTGAACCCCAACATCAGTCCTCGGTCTTCACGATGTGGTCGCGAAAAAATGCGGCGGCACCCGCTTCATCGATCTCGCCGGCGGCGATAGCCATCACGAATTCATAAAGCGTGCCGTTGTCCGCCGTCAGGACGTGACCGTTGACGATCAGGAAGGCGCCGGCGGCGACAATAGCCGTGCGTTTGTTGCCGTCGACAAAGGCATGATTTCTGGCAATGCCGAAGACATAGGCTGCTGCAAGATCTGCAATCGACGGAGTGCCGTAATTAGCCTTGTTCTCGGCCCGGGCCAGTGCCGATTCAAGTGCATTTTCATCCCGCAAACCTTGTGCGCCGCCATGCCGGCGCAATTGTTCGGCATGCATCGCCTCCACCGCGCGGCGCGACAGGAACTCCCAGTTCATTCGGCGAGCTTCTGAAGCGCGACCTTGTACTTGTCCATGACCTTGCGAGCAGCTTCCATCTGCCGCTCGAAACTATCGTCGACCGGTTTGAGGACGATGTCCTTGTCTGTTTCGAGAACCTGAAGCTGATCACCGGCTTTGAGATTCAGGCGGTCGAGTAGCTCCTTGGGCAGGATCACACCTTCGGAATTGCCGATCTTGCGAATGGTGGTGTTCATGCTGGATTGCTCCTGTTGCAACGTCAATTATAACTCGACCGCAGCACCGTTGCAACAGATATTATAACTTACGAATGGGAGGAAGGCCCGGACACACTCGTTGCCGATAACTCAGGACGCCAGCAGCCGGTCGATCAGCCGCTCCGCTGCTTCCGGGATCACGGTACCGGGCGGGAAGATTTCCGCCGCACCCGCTTGCAGCACGGCATCATAGTCCTGCGGAGGGATCACGCCGCCGGCAATGATCAGCATGTCGCTGTGGCCGAGCCTCTTCAGCGCATCCCTGAGTTCCGGGATGAGCGTCAGATGTCCCGCCGCCAGCGACGACGCGCCGACAATGTGCACATCCTGCTCGTGGGCGAGCTTCGCGATCTCCTCCGGCGTCTGGAACATGGCGCCGACGGTGACGTCGAAGCCGAGGTCGGCAAAGGCTGTGGCGATCACCTTCTGGCCGCGGTCATGTCCGTCCTGTCCCATTTTGGCGACCAGGATGCGCGGCTTGCCGCCGGTCTTCTTTTCGAACGCGCCGATCTTCTCCTGCAGCCGGTCGACGGCCGGATTGTCGCCGAGCGCCTGGCGGTAGACGCCGGAAATCGTCTGCACCGACGCGATGTGGCGGCCAAAGACCTTTTCCAGCGCCAGCGAAATCTCCCCGACCGTCGCATTGGCGCGCGCGGCGTGGATGGCGAATTCGAGCAGGTTCTCGCCGCTCTCGGCCGCGCGGGAGAGCGCTGCGAGCGCATTCTCGAGCACCGCGACGTCGCGCGTGCCCTTCAGCCGCTGCAGCTTCGATAGCTGCCGGGCTCTTACCTCGGCATTGTCGATCTTCAAGACGTCGACTTCGATATCCGCACCGGGCCGGTGCGCGTTGACGCCGACCAGCACCTGCTCGCCTGAATCGATGCGCGCCTGGGTGCGGGCGGCCGCCTCTTCGATGCGCAGCTTGGGAATGCCCTTCTCGGTGGCCGCGGCCATGCCGCCGAGCGCCTCGACCTCCTCGACATGGGCAAGCGCACGCGCTGCCAGATCATGCGTCAGCCTCTCGAGATAAGCCGAACCGCCCCACGGATCGATGATGCGCGTGGTGCCGGATTCCTTTTGCAGGATCAGCTGCGTGTTGCGGGCGATACGGGCCGAATGATCCGTCGGCAGCGCCATGGCCTCGTCGAAGGAATTGGTGTGCAGCGATTGTGTATGACCCTGTGTGGCGGCCATCGCCTCGATCATCGTGCGGATGATGTTGTTGTAGGGATCCTGCGCCGTCAGCGACCAGCCAGAAGTCTGGCAGTGGGTGCGCAAGGACAGCGAACGCTCGTCCTTCGGCGAAAAATTCTTCATCATCAGGCTTGACCACAGCAGCCGCGCCGCCCTGAGCTTGGCGACTTCCATGAAGAAGTTCATGCCAACAGCCCAGAAGAAGGACAGGCGCGGGGCGAAGCGGTCGATGTCGAGCCCGGCCGCGACGCCGGCGCGGGCATATTCGATTCCGTCGGCAATCGTATAGGCGAGCTCCAGGTCCGCCGTCGCGCCGGCCTCCTGCATATGGTAGCCGGAGATCGAGATCGAGTTGAATTTCGGCATATGCCTGGATGTGTAGGAGAAGATGTCCGACACGATCCGCATCGAGGGCTTCGGCGGATAGATATAGGTGTTGCGGACCATGAACTCCTTCAGAATGTCGTTCTGAATGGTCCCTGCGAGATCCTTCTGCGCAACCCCTTGTTCCTCGGCCGCCACGATGTAGAGCGCCATGATCGGCAGCACCGCGCCGTTCATGGTCATCGACACCGTCATCTCGCCGAGCGGAATGCCGTCGAAGAGCTGGCGCATGTCGAGGATGGAATCGATGGCCACGCCCGCCATTCCGACATCGCCGGCCACCCGCGGATGATCGCTGTCATAGCCGCGGTGCGTGGCGAGATCGAAGGCGACCGACAGGCCTTTCTGGCCGGCGGCAAGATTGCGCCTATAGAAGGCGTTGGACTCTTCCGCCGTCGAGAAACCGGCATATTGCCGGATCGTCCACGGCTGCTGGACATACATGGTCGGATAGGGTCCGCGCACGAAGGGCGGCATGCCCGGATAGGTGTCGAGATGCGGCAGCCCCTTGAGATCGCCCTGATTGTACAGATGTTTGACGGCAAGGCCTTCCGGCGTCATCCGCTGGCCCTTGATCTCGACCGGCGCCCGCCGCGGCGGCGCCCAGCCGACCTGGCTGAAATCCGGAATCAAGAAGCGGCTCCGATCGATTGATCGATGCGGACCGGAAACAGCGGCTCGCACATGACGATGCCTTCCGTGAAGGCAGGTCGCCGCTCCGCGGCCAGCGTCTCGACAGCGCGCTCGGTTTTCTGCGGATAGAGCGTGGCGCCGACGATGGCGCGCTCGCGGGATCGGAAGGCGGCAGCACGCCGGGCGGCGGCGGTGCGAACACGTTCCTGTATGCGTCCGTCCTGAAGGCTGGACAGCACGCCGCCCTCGGCCTCGATCGCCTGCAACTCGGACCAGGCCGCTTCGCAGAGGCCAGCGGTGAGCGCTTCGACGCCACCGGAGCCGCAGGCGGGATCGGCGACCTGATCGATGTGGCTTTCATTGGCCATGATCAACTGCGCATTACGGGCCACGCGGCGTGCGAAAGGCGCCGGCAGGCCATGCGCGACGGTGTGCGGCAGGATGGCGATCGAATCGGCTCCGCCCGCCGCCGCGGCGAAGCAGGCGATCGTCGTGCGCAGGATGTTGGTCTCCGGGTCCAATGCCGTCATCATCCGAAACGACGTCTCGGCGTGAATATTGGCCGTCGAAGTCGGGATCGAGCAGGCTTCTTGGACGCGAGCCCACAGCCTGCGCAAGGCCCTGACCTTGGCCATCGACAGGAACTGATCCTGGTCGGCGCTCAGCGCAAACCCGATATGGGGCGCTGCGTAGACGAGCGGTTGCCGTGCTTTCTCGAACATCCTGAGATAGGAGACGGCCGAAGCGAGCATGATGCCAAGCTCCTGCGCCTCCGTGGCGCCGGCATTGTGGAACACCCGCCCATCCGCCTCGAGCAGCACGCCGGGCACGCCCATCGAAAAGAAATGTGCCAGCGATTGCGGCATGGATTCCTGCAGCGCCTCGATCGACATGCGCAACCGGCCGGTTCCGGCCAGGATCGCCGCCGGATCGATGCCGAAGGAGAGGTTGAGCTTTGCCGGATCGGAGCGGCGCTTGCCAAGGAACGCCACCAGCCAGTCGGCCATGGGGCGGCTCCATGGGTGGGCGTCGATCCGGATCTGGACGCGGTTTAACGGGATGCCGTCCAGAACCGTCTCCAGCGCCTGCGCCGTTCTCGGCAGGCCGTAGCCGAAGGCGTTCGGGGCACCTTCGAAGACGAGCGACAATCCCGTCGCGCCCTGCGCGACGTCCTCCAGCGCCTGGGCTTTGGCGCGACCAATGTCGGGATCGTCGATGCGCTGGCTGACGATCCACGGCGATCCGGGGTTGGCGCGCACGATCGGCTCGGCCGCCGCCGCGCGCTCATAAAGCGGTTCCACGCGGATGCCGTCATCGGTGTGCGAGACCAGTTTTTCCTCGAAAGATGCGCCGGCGAGCGCCTTTTCAGCCAGGGCCAGCCATCGCTGCCGGTCGGCATTCGGAACTTCGTTATCCCTGGTCAAGGCTCCGGCGCTCATCCACTGTCCTCGTCACTATGCGGCCGCATCAGCCTGGAGCACTTCAGTCTACGGGTCCCGGTGCGATACCGCAATGCAATGCGCTTCCAAGACTCGAATTCGATCCCTCGAGCGTACACCAGCCTTCGAGCACGAAGCATGAACGATTGCCAAACATGGGCAAAATCCGCAAGCTCCAAAAAAGGCCATTTTCGCCGATCGCCATTGTCGCTGTGCAAGGCCCCCACTATACCTTCGGGCGAAGGGCTGGTTTTTATACACAGCAGTTGCGGAGACCGGACATATGGCTGACGACACCATTTTCATCGGCGCCAGCCGCAAGCCCGACGACAGCTATCAGCGTCCCGAAAACCTGCTTTTGCACTATGGCAACCGTCACGGCCTGGTGACCGGTGCCACCGGCACCGGCAAGACGGTCACCTTGCAAATATTGGCCGAGGGATTCTCCAATGCCGGCGTGCCGGTGTTCTGCGCCGACATCAAGGGCGATCTCTCCGGTATAGCCATGATCGGCACGGCGCAGGATTTCCTGGTCAAGCGCGCCGAGCAGGTCAAGCTCGCCCCCTATGACTTCCAGGAATTCCCCGTCATCTTCTGGGATCTGTTCGGCGAACAGGGCCACCCCATCCGCGCCACCATCTCCGAGATGGGCCCGCTGCTCTTGTCGCGGTTGATGAATCTGTCCGAAGCCCAGGAAGGGATCATGAACATCGCCTTCCGCATCGCCGATGAGGAAGGCCTGCTGCTGCTCGACCTCAAGGACCTGCAGGCGCTGCTCGCCAATATCGCCGGGCGCGCCGAAGAGATCAGCGCCCGCTACGGCAATGTGACGAAACCCTCGGTCGGCGCCATCCAGCGCACGCTGCTGGTGCTGGAGCAGCAGGGGGCGGCGAATTTCTTCGGCGAGCCGGCATTGCGCATCGCCGACATCATGCGCACCACCCGCGACGGCCGCGGCGCCATCAGCGTGCTGGCCGCCGACAAGCTGATGATGAATCCGCGACTCTACGCGACGTTCCTGCTTTGGCTGATGTCGGAACTGTTCGAGGAGCTGCCCGAAGTGGGCGATCCCGACAAGCCGAAGCTGGTCTTCTTCTTCGACGAGGCACATCTGCTTTTCGACGACGCGCCGAAGGTGCTGATCGACCGCGTCGAGCAGGTGGTGCGTCTGATCCGCTCGAAGGGGGTCGGCGTCTATTTCGTCACGCAGAACCCTCTGGATATTCCTGAGAAGGTTCTGGCCCAGCTCGGCAACCGGGTCCAGCATGCGTTGCGCGCCTACACGCCGCGCGAGCAGCAGGCGGTAAGGACCGCGGCCGAGACGTTCCGGCCAAATCCGGATTTCGATTGCGCGACCGTGATCACGCAACTGGGCACCGGCGAAGCGCTGGTTTCAGTGCTGGAAGCCAAGGGCATCCCGTCCATGGTCCAGCGCACGCTGATCCGTCCGCCATCGTCACGACTTGGGCCCATAACCCCAGCCGAGCGGCGGAAGCTGATCCAGGAAAGCCCGGTGATCGGTCAGTACGATGAGGGTGTCGATCGCGAATCGGCTTTCGAGATGCTGCAGAAAAAGGCCAAGGACGCGGCGGATGCCGAGGCACAGCAGGCCGACGCCGGCCGTTCACGCTGGACCATTCCGGGCTTCGGCAATGATGCTCCGCCGCCGCAACCCGGCGGCAGACGCCCGCCTCAACCACGCCCGTCCAACCGCCAGACGGTGGCGGAAGCCGCGATCAAGTCGGTGGTGCGCTCTGTCGGCTCGTCGGTCGGCCGCGCCATCGTGCGCGGGATACTCGGGAGTCTGTCGAGGGGCAGATAGGGAAGCGCGATCGCGCAACGGCCATGCAGGGACAGGCTGATGTGGAGGTGAAGGCGGCGAGTCGCCGCATTCACCCTCGCTCCCATCAGAAAATCGCGTCGCTCACCGCTTTCACCGGGCCAAGCAGCACCGATCCGTCCGGCACGCCGGCATCGATCGGGATGGCTTTGTGATTCGCGGTCGCCACCATGGGCTGGCTGGCGTCGCTGGTCACGATGACCGGGGTCTTCGAAGGCACGCGATCATATAGGTCTATAATGTCCTGGTTCATCAGGCGCACGCAGCCCGACGACACCGACTTGCCGATCGAACGCCATTCCGGCGAGCCGTGCAGCCGGTAGAGCGTGTCGACGTTGCCCTGGAAGAGATAGAGCGCACGTGCACCGAGCGGGTTTTTCAGCCCGCCCGGCATACCGCCATTGTCAGCGCTGTATTGCCTCAGTTCCGGCTGCCGGGCGATCATCTCGTCCGGCGGCGTCCATTTCGGCCACTTCTGTTTCCACTGGACGACGGCATCGCCCGACCATTCGAAGCCGGCGCGGCCGAGGCCGACGCCGTAGCGGATCGCCTGGCCGCCCGGACGAACCAGATAGAGGAAGTGGCCGGTCGTATCGACGACGATGGTTCCCGGCTTCTGGCCGGTCGGGTCGGGCACGATCTGGCGCAGGAATTGCGGATCGATCCTGTCGACGGGAATGGCCGGCACTTCGAAACCGCCATCGCTGACGGCGGCGTACATCGTCACGTAGTCGGCGAGCGGCGGCTCGACATAGGCCGGTGGCGGTGGCTCGACTGGCCCGGACCCGGTGGTGGCGCATGCGGAAACCGCGATCGAGGCGGCGCCCAGGGCTGCGGCATTGAGAAAGCCGCGACGGCTCAGGCGATAGGATTCGATTTCGGCTGGGAACATGGTTGCCTTCTTTAAGTCTGAAATCGCAACAAAGCGTGAATATGCCGACCGTTGCGAGGTGCCTGATCAACACTTGGGCGCGATAGGCGGTTCCGAATCTGGCCTCAAGGTGGACAAACAAAGGCGAAGCTGTGACCGCGTCGCCACTGTGGCGCTACGGTCACAGAAGTGTGCGGCCTAGAGCGAAAACCAGGATTACCTTTGGGACGCATGCGTTAGCCACCTGTGACAAGGGCATCGAGCGACGGCAGGATCAGGGCCGGTGGAAAATCCCGATACTCCTCCGGCTGGTTGGAGCGGTTGATCCACACGGTGCGGAAGCCGAACTTGGTCGCGCCGGCAATGTCCCAGCGGTTGGACGACTGGAAGGAGACCGCACCTGGATAGAGGCGCCAGCCTGTCGTGACCATGTCGTAGACCGACGGGTCGGTCTTGAAGCGCCGCACCGCATCGACGGAATAGATATCGTCCAGCACCTGGTCGAGCGCCGCGGATTTGACCGCTGCCTCAAGCATCTCCGGCGAACCGTTGGACAGGATTGCCAGCTTGGCACCAGACGCCTTCAGCGCCTTCAGCACGGCGGGCACTTCCGCATAGCAGTCCAGCCGCCAATAGGCATCCAGCAATGCCGCCTTGAGGCCGGGATCGGCAGAGGGCACCTTGTGCAACGCGAAATCAAGTGCCTGCTCGGTGAGTTGCCAAAAATCGGCATAGGCGCCCATCAACGTACGCACCCAGGAATATTCGAGTTGCTTGGCGCGCCAGATCTCGGACAGCAACTGGCCGTCCGGTCCGATGGCGTCGGCGTGGCGGCGCACGGCGGCATGAACATCGAACAGTGTGCCGTAGGCGTCGAAAACATAAGCGGCGTATTGCATGGCAACAGTTTTGAGGCGAGGCGGGGCAAGGTGCAAGTCTTGATTGCAGCGCGCCGTCCGTGGCCTCAACAAAACTCCCCGATGCTGGTTGACGACGCCGGCCAAAGCGTCATCCAATGCTGCAACACGAGATTGATCGGAACGGGACAAAGCAATGACACTGGCGGCTGCCGCACTTTCCGCGACATGGACTTTCGTCGACGGCGACTGGTACGAGGGCAATGTCGCCGTTTTGGGCCCGCGCAGCCACGCAATGTGGCTCGGCACCAGCGTGTTCGACGGCGCCCGCTGGTTCGAGGGCGTCGCTCCCGATCTTGAGCTTCATGCCGCGCGCGTGAATGCCTCGGCGATCGCGCTCGGTCTCAAGCCTTCGATGACGGCCGAGAAGATCGTCGGACTGACCTGGGACGGATTGAAGAAATTCGATGGCAAGACGGCTGTCTATATCAGGCCGATGTATTGGGCCGAGCACGGCGGCTATATGGGCGTGCCGGCCGATCCCGCCTCGACCCGTTTCTGCCTGTGCCTCTACGAATCGCCGATGATCTCGCCGACCGGCTTTTCCGTGACGGTTTCGCCGTTCCGGCGCCCGACTATCGAAACCATGCCGACCAACGCCAAGGCCGGCTGCCTCTATCCCAACAATGGCCGTGCCATCCTCGAAGCCAAGATGCGCGGCTTCGACAACGCCCTGGTGCTCGACATGCTGGGCAACGTCGCCGAGACCGGAACCTCGAACATCTTCCTGGTCAAGGACGGCCACGTCCTGACGCCGGCGCCGAACGGCACCTTCCTGTCCGGCATCACCCGCTCGCGCACGATGACGTTGCTTGGCGAGTACGGGTTCAAGACCACCGAAAAGGCGCTGTCGGTGCGTGAATTCCTCGAGGCGGATGAGATTTTTTCGACCGGCAACCATTCCAAGGTCATTCCGATCACGCGCATCGAGGACCGCAGCCTGCAGCCCGGGCCGGTGGCCAAGAAGGCGCGGGAGCTCTATTGGGATTGGGCGCATTCGACGTCGGCGGGCTGATCCGTCCAGACTTTTCGTCGCAATGCGCCCGGTTTCCGGAAACTGTGTGACAGTTCTCCGGAACCCGCTTAGAAAGAGCACCCGGCGCTTCACTTTTCGGAGTTGTCCGAACCCAATCCAGACCTATCTTAGTCCGGTATCGACACCGGATTTTCCTTGAGGGAGTACCTTCCATGGCTTTTGAATTGCCCGCTCTGCCTTACGACTATGAGGCCTTGCAGCCCTACATGTCGAAAGAGACGCTGGAATATCACCACGACAAGCACCACAAGGCCTATGTCGACAACGGCAACAAGCTTGCAGCCGAAGCCGGCCTTGGCGATCTGTCGGTAGAAGAGGTGGTCAAGCAGTCGTTCGGCAAGAATGCCGGCCTCTTCAACAATGCCGCCCAGCACTACAATCACATCCATTTCTGGAAGTGGATGAAAAAGGGCGGCGGCGGCAACAAGCTGCCGGGCGCGTTGCAGGAGGCTTTCGACAGCGATCTGGGCGGCTACGACAAATTCAAGGCCGACTTCATCGCCGCCGGCACGACCCAGTTCGGTTCCGGCTGGGCCTGGGTTTCGGTCAAGGATGGCAAGCTGGCGATCTCGAAGACGCCGAACGGCGAGAATCCCCTCGTCCATGGCGCGGCGCCGATTCTCGGCGTCGATGTCTGGGAGCACTCCTATTACATCGACTATCGCAACGCCCGGCCGAAATATCTCGAGGCCTTCGTCGACAGCCTGATCAACTGGGATCATGTTCTCGAACTCTACGAAAAAGCGAAAGCTTGATTGAGATTCAGAAAGCCCCGGCACTCCCGGGGCTTTTCTTTTTCTGTGCCGAGATCCCACAGCAAAGGTCTGCAAAATCGTCGGGGGAAGGGAATATTCCTCCCGCCACGTCCGTTAACGTCCTGTCCCGAAATGCCCTCATCATGGAGCTAATTGAATGAGAAAGCTTGTCGTCGCCATCTCTATGCTCGCGTTCGCCGGTTCGGCGGCCTTTGCCGACCCGATCCTCGACCGCCAGGCCCTGATGAAGGAACGCGGGAAGATCGTCGGCGGCCTGTCGAAAGTGGTCAAGGGTGAGGAGCCCTTTGATGCCGCCGCCGTACTGACTGCGCTGCAGGCGCTCCAGGCGAACGCGGAAAAATTCGACGCCGACGTCCTGTTCCCGGCGGGCAGCGACACGGGCGACACCACGGCGGCGCCGAAGATCTGGCAAGACATGGCCGGTTTCAAGGCGACAGAAGACAAGTATCTTGCCGACGTCAAGGCCGCGGTCGCCGCCGCCCCAGCCGACGTGGATTCCCTGAAGACGCAAATCGGCGTCATCGGCTCCGACTGCGGCACCTGCCACAAGGGCTACAGGGTCAAGAAAGGCTAATCGCCGGCCATGGCATGGCTGAGGAAGTTTGTCGGCGCCGCACTCGTGCTCGGCGGCGTCGGCGCGGTTGCCGCGTGGACGCTTTCGGCGCCGGTGAAGCTCGATGCGGAAACCCTGGCCAAGCTCGCGCCTGGTGACGCGGCCAGGGGCAAGCGCATTTTTTATGCCGGCGGCTGCACCTCCTGCCATGCAAAACCCGGTTCGAAAGGCGATGAGCGGCTCGAACTGGTCGGCGGCCTTGAACTCAAGACTCCGTTTGGCACGTTTGTGCCGCCCAACATTTCGCAAGACCCCAAGGACGGCATCGGCGCGTGGTCGGCCGAGGATCTCGCCAATGCCATGCTGAAGGGTGTCTCGCCGTCGGGCGAGCATTTCTATCCGGCATTTCCCTATACGTCCTACGCGCGCATGAAGCCCGCCGACATTGCCGATCTCTATGCCTTCCTGAAGACGCTGCCGGCGGTTGCCGGCCGAGCGCCGGCCAATTCGTTGAGTTTTCCGTTCAACATCCGTCGCGGCATCGGCTTGTGGAAACGGCTCTATCTCAGCGAGCAGCCTGTTGTGTCCCTGCCCGAAGGCGCGCCTGGTCCTGTGATTGCCGGTCGCTACCTGGTCGAGGGACCGGGTCATTGCGGCGAATGTCACACACCGCGTGACCTTGCGGGGGGGACAAAGAAGAGCGAGTGGCTGGCTGGAGCCACAGCCGCCGAAGGCAGCGGCATCGTCCCCAATATCACCTCCGGGGAGGGCGGCATCGGCGACTGGTCGCAGGCCGATATCGCCAACTATCTCGAAACCGGCTTCACGCCCGATTTCGATTCCGTTGGCGGGGCCATGGTCGACGTGCAGAGGAACATGGCCGAACTGGCGCCCGAGGACCGCGCGGCGATCGCGGCCTATCTCAAGGCGGTTCCGCCGCATCCGAACGGCTATCCGGCGCGCAAAAAACCGGCGAGCTGACTACGGGTGGCGATCGCCCAGGAAGTCGAAGCCCGCCGCGAAGAAATGATTGTAGTTGCAGGTCAGTTCCTCGCCGGCCGCGATGTCGCGCAACGCAAAGCTTTCCTCCGGCGAGGATACGTCGCAATTCGGCTCGTCGGCGTGGTTCATGTAGCGTGCATCGTCGGCCTCGAAGACGATGTAGTTCGGATCTCGCCTGTCCGGATAGGCATAGCGATCGAGATAGCTCTTCACCGGTCCTGTCTGGCTCTCATAGGTCTCGACCTCGATGAGCCGGTCGAATCTCGGATCCAGCTTCCAGATCATCGTGCCGCGGGAAATGGGATTCTTGGCAAAGACACCAATGCCCTGGATGGGGGATTTGTCGAGATAGACGTCGACGAGCAGCATGGCAGGCCCTTGTGCGATTGTGGGCTGTCATGGCCCGGGACAAAACGCGCCTTGGGTAGCGCGCGGGCATCGCAATTGCGAGCGAAAACCAGCAACACGGAATTCAAAAACCAATGATTGCCCGGCTCGCCGAGAAGGCCGCGCCGGTCACCGTTTCGCGTCAGCGCTGCTGAAGCGCCAGCCGCACGCCCAGGCCGCAATAGATGCCGCCGACAATCTTGCCCTGCCATTTTAACACCGTGGGATTTCGACGCAGGAAAGTGCCAAGCCCGCCTGCGCTCACCGCGAAAACCACTGTGCTGAAGAGGCCCAGCAGAACAAAGATGATCCCCAATACCGCCAGCTGGAGCATGACCGATCCGTTTTCGGGCCGGACGAACTGTGGCAGGAACGCGAGGAAGAAAAGCGCCGTCTTGGGGTTGAGCATCTCAGTCAGTATGGCTTGCCGAAACGCCTTGCCCGCTGAGATTGGGAACCTGCCGGCGGCGAGATCGGCCGGCGTCTTTTCCATGATCGCGCGAATGCCGAGATAAACGAGATATGCCGCACCGAGATACTTCACGGCGCTGAACAACACCGCCGATGCGGCGACGATCGCCGAGATGCCGACCATGGCCGTGAAGGTGTGAAACACGTCGCCGGCCGCGATCCCTGCGCCGGTTGCGATGCCGGCTTTGGTTCCCGAACTCGTTGCCCGCGCGACCGTCAGCAGCGTGGCGGGGCCGGGAATAAACACAAAACCGAGCACCACGGCGACATAGGTGGTCAATGTGGCCAGGTCGATCATTGCTCGCATCCTCCTCGGCGTTCGTCGCCGATCAAGTCACGCCAGGGGCCGAAGGGCAATGACCGCTTCAGCCCTGCGGCCCTGTTGCCTTGCCTGTCACTCTCAAGGCGAATGAATATGTGTAGGCGATCTCCTCCAGCCGGGAAAACCGGCCGGACGCGCCGGCATGGCCCGATTCCATGTTGATCTTGAACAGGACCGGATTGTCGCCCGTCTTGCGCTCGCGCAGCCGCGCCACCCATTTGGCCGGTTCCCAATAGGTGACGCGCGGGTCAGTGAGACCGGCTAGCGCCAGGATCGGTGGATAGCCGAGCGCGGCGACATTGTCATAGGGCGAGTAGGCGGCGATCGTCCGGTAATCGTCCGCCGACGCGATCGGATTGCCCCATTCAGGCCACTCCGGCGGGGTCAGCGGCAGGCTGGCGTCGAGCATGGTGGTGAGCACGTCGACGAAAGGCACCTCGGCAACGATGCCGCCGAAACAGTCCGGCGCCATGTTGGCGACCGCGCCCATCAGCATGCCGCCGGCGGATCCACCTTGCGCGACGATGCGGTCATGCACAGTGTAGCGTTCGGCGACCAGATGGCGTGCACAGGCGATGAAATCGGTGAAAGTGTTCATCTTGTGCGCCCGCTTGCCGTCATCGTACCAGCCATAGCCCTTGTCCTTGCCGCCGCGGACGTGGGCGATTGCAAAGACAAAGCCGCGGTCGACCAGCGAGAACCAGTTGGTGTTGAAGGCCGCCGGCACCGTGATGCCATAGGAACCGTAGCCGTAAAGCAGGCAAGGCGCGGAGCCGTCCAGCGGGGTATCGCGGCGGTACAAGAGCGAGACCGGCACCAATTCGCCATCAGCCGCGGGCGCCATCAGCCGACGCGTGACATAGCGCTCCGGGTCGTGGCCGGACGGCACCTCCTGGGTCTTGAGCAACACGCGCTCGCGGGTGCGCATGTTGTAGTCGAAGACCTGCGCCGGCGTCGTCATCGATGAATAGGTGAAGCGCATGATCTCGGTGTCGTATTCCAGGGATCCCGACAGGCCGAGCGAAAACGCCTCCTCGTCGAAGGAGATCAGGTGTTCCTCGCCGGTTGCACGGTCGCGCACGACGATGCGCGGCAGGCCCTCCTTGCGCTCCAGCCTGACCATATGGTTCTTGAAGCCGATCACCGACAGGATCAGCCGGCCGGCCTCGTGCGGAACCAGTTCCTGCCAGTTGGCGCGGATCGGATCGCTCGCCGGCGCCGTCATGATCTTGAAGTCCTTGGCCCCATCGGCGTTGGTCAGGATGAAGAAAATGTCGCCGCCTTCCTCCATCTCGTATTGAAGACCGGTCTCGCGCGCCGCCACCAGCTTCGGCTCGCCAAACGGCTCGCCCGCGCTCAGCAGCCGGTATTCCGATGTCTCGTGGTCGTTGATGGCAACCATGATCCATTCATTGGAGCGCGTGCCGCCGACATTCATGAAGAAGCCGGGATCATTTTCCTCATAGATCAGCCGGTCGCTTGCCGGATCCTGCCCAAGCGCATGGAACAGCACCTTGGAGGGACGGTGGTTGGGGTCGAGCCGGGTGTAGAAAAACCCGTCATTGGCGGCGTTCCACACCCCCGAACCGCCGGTGTCTGGAACCGTGTCCGCGAGTTCCTTGCCGTCGGAGAGGTCGCGCACCCGAAGCGTATAGAATTCGGAGCCCTTGTCGTCGAACGCCCATAAAAGCTTGCCATGGTCGGCCGAATGATCGACGCCGCCAAGCCGGAAATAGGCCTTGCCTTCGGCCTCGGCATCGCCGTCGAGCAGGATATGCTGCGCGCCGCCGTCCCGCGGCATGCGGAAATAGCGCGGCTGCTCGCCGCCGAGTTTGAAGGAGGAGCCATACGCGTAGGGTCCGTCCTTCATCGGCACGGAAGAATCGTCCTCCTTGATGCGACCCTTCATCTCCTTGAACAGCCGCTTCCGCAAATCGGCCGTGTCGGCCATCAGTTTCGACTGGTAGGCGTTCTCGGCTTCGAGATGGGCGCGGATGCCCGCATCGAGCAATGCGGGGTCCCTGAACATCTCCTGCCAATTGTCGGCCCGCAGCCAGGAATAGTCGTCCGTTCGCGTGATACCGTGATGCGTGTCGAAAACCGGCCGCTTCTCGGGCGTTGGCGGGGTGACATCCGGGAATGCAGAAGTTTTGGTCATTGCGTCTCGCTTTGGAAATGTCCTGAATGGCCAATGAACACGCCGATCAGCGCGGGTTCAAGAGCCGGGTCTTATTGCTGCGCCGGGCTCCAGAAAGCGGGCCGGGAGGAGAAATAATGTATATCTATGCTCGCACCGTCGCGGCTCTCGCCGTCGTTTCCGCAACTATGGCCATCGCCGGCCAATCTCATGCGACCGTATTCGCCGCTTGGCAAGTGGCCAACGTGCCGTTCGGCGACACGCTCAACGTGCGCAAATATCCCTCGGGCACGTCCCAGAAACAGGCCGCATATCCGAACGGCACCGTTTTGCAGATGACCGGACGATGCACTGGCGGGACGAACCTGCTCGACATCGCCAATCAGCCGGCATGGAAGCAGCAGCAGGCGGTTCGCTATCGCTGGTGCGAAGTCTGGCATGATCCGGCGAAGAACGGCGGTTTTGTCACCGGGTGGGCCTATGGCAAATACATCGCCCCGTATTGAGTGATCCGAGCTGGTCGGCTGCACGACGCGTGAGGGCCGGCAATGGCCGAGGTGGGGCAACCTATGGTTTTGTGAAAGGGGGTGAGCAACCAAGATTGCCGGCGCGATCGCCAAGCAAAGCGAAGCACTCGGAGATGCTTTGTGAGTTAGCGCGAATGTAACGGTTAGCTAACGCTGCGTCACCGGTCGCTGGTTTCGCCTGGGAAATATCGAAAAATTACATCGTGCACGAAAGATTGAAGCTGATCCGAAAATATTTGATCAACATCGTTCAATATAGTGCAAGGATCGAATTGACTTACTTGCTAGGTAGGTTCATTGATGCCCCCGCGACACGAATCGCAGAAGCTCTGTCTGCACAAAATTCGTGCAATGCCTTGCCTGTAAAAAAGGGCGCACTAAACTAACTCTCGTTGGGGCCTGAAGACCATGGATATTGTCGAAACACCTTCCAGAAACAGCGACGCGCTGATCGAGCTGACCGCCGACGTGGTGGCCGCCTATGTCAGCAACAATCCCGTGCCGGTCGGCGAACTGCCGAACCTCATCTCCGATGTCCATGCTGCTCTCGGGCGTGTGGGCGGAACCGCCGAACAGCCGCCCGCCGACAAGCAGAAGCCGGCAGTGAACCCGAAGCGCTCGGTTCATGACGACTACATCGTTTGCCTTGAAGACGGCAAAAAGTTCAAGTCGCTCAAGCGTCACCTGATGACCCACTATGATCTGACGCCGGATCAGTATCGCGAAAAGTGGAACCTCGACCCGAGCTACCCGATGGTTGCCCCGAACTACGCGGCCGCCCGCTCCCAGCTCGCCAAGAAGATGGGGCTCGGCCGCAAGCGCAAGGCCCGCTAAGCATTTGCTGCCAGGTGAGTACACTTGGTATCGCAGAATGCGGCTCAAACGATAGATAGAGCCGGACGGACAGTTCAACCGGATCGATATCGGCGCCTTCGGGCGCCGTTTTACTTTGCCGGCCGGGCCGGGACAGAGCTGGTAACAGTGCGCGGTACGATGCGATCGGCTGGCCGCGGAGGCGGTATCAGGCCGTCTGCTCGAGCGCGGCCTCTGCGTCGCGCCTGATGCGCTTGACCATCGAGCGAAGGCCGTTGGCGCGCTGCGGCGACAGGTGCTCGTCCAGGCCGAGCGCCTTCAGCGTCGCTTCCGCATCGATTTTCTGGATTTCGCTGGCGGTCTTGCCGGAGAACAGCGCCAGCATGATCGCCACCAGCCCGCGTACGATATGGGCGTCCGAATCGCCCCTGAAGGTGATGACCGGATCGCCGCCCGGTCCCCGTTCGGTGGTAAGCCAGACCTGGCTGACACAGCCCGGCACCTTGTTGGCGGCGGTGCGTTCCTCGTCGGGGAATGGCGGCAGCGCCTCGCCGAGTTCGATGACATAGCGATAGCGGTCCTCCCATTCGTCAAGGAACGAGAAGTCGTCGCGGATCGTCTGGATCGTGGTCGTCATGACAGCGATATAGTCATCCACCGTCGCCGCGTCACGGAAAAACAAGGACACCGCGGGCGTCGAGAGGCAGACTGCCCGCGGTGCGCCGTCGAAACGGCCTAATTCTTTACCGGCAGGTTGACTGTCTCGGGCAAGACGACTTCTTCTTGAACGCTGCCGGTCATTGTGGAGATGTCGGGGCCTGCGGACTTGTCGTCCAGCATGGCGGCCGCGATCTTGGCTGTCTCCTTGGCCCTTGCGGTGATGGTGTGCATTGCCGACTTGCCGGTCTCACAGACATCGGGCTTGCGTTCGCAAATGCCGGCGATGTCGCCGACCGCGTCGCGGGCCGCGAACAAAGCCTGGATCGGGCCTACGCTTTCTTGACCCGGCTCGGAACCGACGCCCAGCGGCAGTGCCAGCAGCACCAGCGAAAACCAGAAAGCCATTCTCATCAGGAAGAACATGCTCGCCTCTTGTCGTGACCGGATCATGCATCCATGAGCATGACCTCTTTTGTGGGCGGGATATTGGCACACAGGCGCAAAGGACGGCTTGCGGGTTGGCCGAGAATTTTCTTCAAATTTGAGGCAAATTCGAAACGAAGCGTTTTGCTGTCGATTTGTCTCAGATTGGAACCATTTTTCTTATCATCCATTAGCCATACACCCCTTTGTTTCTATTGCGTTTTCCACAAAATCAGGCGGTCGGTGCGCTGCGGCTGGCCAGGCTTCGGGCGGCCCCTGCGGATAACCCTCCGTTTACTATGGTGGCATTTGCCCGCCTTTTCGGGCGCTCCCATCCCGATATTCGCCGTGGGCCGGGCCTTGGGTCGGCCCTGCCTTATCCATTCTTTAAAGGCTGGGTGCGAGTTTCAGGGTCAATCAAAACGATCTGCAAAAGCAGAGCTGTTCACGACGAGTGCGGGTGCGTTGAGTTGATGCCGATCAAGGCCAGATACGTTGAATTGCCTGGGGCAATGGCCGCCGGTTGTGAACGTATGGTCCATCCCTCCATTCTTGGGCTGGACGACCGCGAGCGTCAGCGCCGCTTTATCGGCGCCATGCTGGCCGCTCCGTTCTTTGCCGCCGGTGCCGCGGTCACGCTCGTCACGTCAGGCATGGGCGCAGCCGTCACCGTGGCCGCCATCTTCGCGGCCTTTGGTCTTTGCTGGTTCATCGCCTTGCTGGTGGCCGCGACCGGCAGGATGGATCTGGCCGGCCGGGCCGCGCTGGCGATCGCGGGACTTGCGCTCGCCGGTCTTGTTGCCGCTGCCGGCGGGCTGAGCTCTCCGGTCGCGATGCTTTTCGTGGCGCTGCCGTTCGAAGCCTGGTGGATCGGCGCCTCGCGCCGCGCGGCGCTGTGGGGAGCCGTCTGCGCCTTCGTCGCCATTATGTTGCAGCCTGTGACGGCAACCGTCCTCCCGCACGCCGCGGCGCCGGTCGCCGCGTGGCACTGGCTGCTGCCATTGGCCTGGGCGCTGACGCTGGTGCCGCGTATATCGGCGGTTCGCAACACGGCGGCTGCGGCCGACGTAGGGGACACCGGCGATCGTCTGGAAGACATGATCGACGCGGTGGTCCTGCGCGTCGCCCGCCATGGCGAGGTTATCGATGCCTCGGCAAAGGCGCGTACGCTGTTGAAACTGCCCCCGCAACTGCTTTGCGGAACCGGGCTTTTCGATCGCGTGCATCTCTCGGATCGCGTCTCCTATCTCAGTGCCTTGGCCGACATGCGAGACGGGGCGCTGTCGCGCAGGCTGGAGTTGCGCGTCAGGCTGCCGCAGGACGGCAATGGACAGAATGGCAATGGCCCGGCAGACAACTATCGGCCGTTTTCGCTCGAACTGATGCGCGCTCAGGAGCAGGGCGACGTTTTCACGCTTGTGCTGCGCGAGAACGACGAGGTCGCCCGGTTGCGCGAAGACCTCGGCGCCGCCAATGACGCGGCCGCCGCCGCCGAAGTGGCGAAAGGGCGCTTCCTGGCGGTGGTGAGCCACGAACTGCGCACGCCGCTCAATGCCATCATCGGATTCTCCGACATGCTGCTGCACGAGATGTTCGGCGCCTTCAAGGATCCACGGCAGAAGGAATATGTCGGTCTGGTGCGCGATTCCGGCCAGCATCTGCTTGCCGTCGTAACCTCCATTCTCGACGTATCGCGGATCGAATCGGGCGTCTATGCGACCGAACCGGAGCCATTCCGCTTCATGGAAGCCGTCGACATGTGTCAGCAGATGATGCGGCTCCAGGCGCAGGCCAAGAACATCGATCTCAAGGCGCAGATCGCGCCGGACGCCGGCGAAATCAACGCCGACCGGCGCGCCGTGCAGCAGATCCTCATCAATCTCGTCTCGAATGCGATCAAGTTCACGCCCGATGGCGGCGATGTCGTCGTCGGCGCCAAGCGGATCGGTTCGCGCCTGCATTTCTGGGTGCGGGACACCGGCATCGGCATCGCCGAGGAAGATTTCGCCAATCTCGGCAAGCCGTTCATGCAGATCCAGAACGACTATACCCGTCGTTTCGAGGGGACCGGCCTTGGCCTGTCGCTGGTCAAGGGACTGGTGGCGCTGCACGAAGGCACCATGTCGATCGAAAGCATGCCGGGCGAGGGTACCACGGTCACCATCAGCCTGCCGGTGAACGGGCCGAAAGGGCGGCCGGCGGACAAGGCCGGGGTGCTGACGATGCCGCTGGCCAGGGCGAAAGGGGACGGAAATGGCGCGCTCCGCAAAACAGCCTAAGGCGGCCAAGCGCCGCAGCAACGCCTTCCAGGACGGAGCCGTCGCCATCGGCGGCATGATTTCGCGCAATCCCGTCCTGGTGGGAGGGTCGACGGCATTCCTGGTGACGCTGTTCTACGTTTCGGCGAATGCGCTGTGGTACCAGCCTTTTCCGCATGCCGGCGCCTTCTTCGCGACCCGCAGCATGCAGGGCGTTCCGCACGCGGCCGCTGATGAGCCGGAGACCACCTTCAACATCGTGCGGCCAGGTACCGCGCCGGCGCCGGTCAAGGGCGATCCGGTGGTGGAGCAGGTGCAGGGCATATTGAAGGATCTCGATTTCTACGCCGGCACGGTCGACGGCATTTCCGGACCCAACACGCGCAAGGCGATCCAGGCCTATCAGCAGAAGGTTGGGCTCAACACGTCCGGCGAGATCGACGCGCTGCTGCTCGATCAGCTGGGCGCGACCCCGAAAACCGCCGCCGTGCCGAAACCGCAACCGCGTCCCGAAGTGTCGCAGGCGGTTCCAGTGTCGCTGCAGACCGATACGGCTTCCCAAGCGCCGGATCCTCGCATTGTCAAGATACAGGCCGGGCTCAAGGCCTTCGGCAATGACGACATGCAGCTCGACGGCGTCGTCGGCGCCCGTACCAAGGCGGCCATCAAGGAATTCCAGTCGCTGTTCGGCCTGCCGCAGACCGGCGAGCCCGACGAACTGGTCTATGTCAAGATGCGCGAGATCGGCCTGACCAACTGACGGCGCAAACAACGGCTCGCCCAGCGGTGTAAATACCGATAGATAGCCCGCATGCTGTCCGGACTTTTCTCATGCGCGTGACCACGGATCTCTGGGTATCGGCCCTGTTGCGTCGGGTTTTCGGCGCGGGCGGGTTTGCCGCCGTGGTCAAGCGCGGCGCGACCGAAGCCGGCGCCGTGTTCGTTCTAACGCGGAGCCGGCTTGGTGAAATCGCTCTCTATGGGCCGGCGCCACAGACGAGCTACGATTCGGCCAAGCCCGACGACCGTTTCTTTAGCCTTCTCGCCACCGCCGCCGATGCTTCGGTGCTGGACGCCAGACTGGAGCGCGAGAAGAAATTCGATCCCGACATCTGGGTGGTTGAGATCGAGGCCGGCGCTGTTCCTGTCGAGGAGCTTATTTCCGTGAAGATGTCCTGAGGCCAGGGAAGGCCGCTGCATCGTCACTGTTCGACGCCTCGCGGCTGGCGCTGTTGGTGGGGGCGGCGTCGCGAACCACATCGGACAGGGTCACGGCCTTC
The DNA here is from genome assembly GCF_006442845.1 of Mesorhizobium sp. B2-4-2. Taxonomy (NCBI): domain Bacteria; kingdom Pseudomonadati; phylum Pseudomonadota; class Alphaproteobacteria; order Hyphomicrobiales; family Phyllobacteriaceae; genus Mesorhizobium; species Mesorhizobium sp. B2-4-2. The sequence goes on from NZ_VFVM01000001.1 coordinate 574,345, forward strand.
CATTCCCGCACCTTGTCCAGCGCCGCGTCGCGGTGCAGGAGCCGGTAGCGATCGAGGAAGGTGCGGATCGCCTGCGGATGCGGAAACTCGCGGGAGTAGACGGCAACCGTGATCAGGAATGCCCGGTCCTCGCTGAGGTCGAGCGAGCGCAGCGCCGTCAGCAGCGGCATGTAATTCTGGTTCGCCGTCAGCAACCTGGCCGTCGAGAAATCGATATCGAGCGCATCGGCGAGCGCGGTCTGGAAGAAGGCGGCGTTTCCGGTCAGCGCCGTCTCGCGCAATTTGGCATAGGTATCGGCTCCGGTGAACGGATCGACCTGCGCCGCCTGCGCCTCCTCGCCGGCCCGCATCATGGAGCGCAGCCTGTGCCGCGCATTTTCGGCACCAACGCCCGGCGTCTGCTGCCTTGTCGCGCTGTCGGCGGCCGGCGCCTTCAAGGGAGCGGTTTGTGCCGGGGAGGCTTCCGCTTCCGGATCGCGTACCCGCACCAGCATCGGCCTTTCCAGCGCCCTGATCAGATCGGCGATGGTCGGATTAAGGTTCTTGCGGCGCGCGATCGCGCGCGCATGCGGCAGCCCGTGCCGGCCGATCAGCGCAATGAGGTCGATGTCACTGACTGCGCGCGAGCGGATGAGCAAGGGGGCGGCGATGTCTACCGGCTCCTCGCACAGGCGCCGCACCAGCCCGGCCGGAGCATATTCGCATTCAGAGAGGGCCGCCGCCACGTAGCGGCGCGATTCGACGGACACGTTGTCGAACAGCGGCAGCGTCAGATCTTCGAGCTGGCCGATCTCCCGGCGGGACGGCCGCGTAAGCGAGCAGAACGCAGACACCGCTGCGCGGAACAGCCTTTCGGCCTTTCCCGATTCCGTCCCTACCGCGATTTGCCTGAAGTCCGAAGATGACACGAGGGATACGCCCGATACTCTATACACGCCTGACCATGCTCGACCGGAACCATGTCGGTTTCGCGATTGCCAAGAACAAAGATCAATTTAGCTGGGATCCGTTAGCGCTCCGTTAACCCTCTGCCGGCCTTAATGATATTTGGAGGCGTTGCGTTGTGCTCCGGGGCAACCGAGAGGAATACGCGAACCATGGGCATGGTACTGTCTTTCGTGCCGAGAACGGCACCAACCAATCGAGCAAAGCAAACCACCGAAATACCGGCGGCGGTGATCATCTTTCCCGGTATCCGCTATGAGCGGTCCACCGCAGGGGAAGCGCGGCCTGCCGGCCCTGACAAGCCGGGAACGCCACGCACGCCAGTGCCGCACCACTGAACGTTCTTGAGGCCGAGGCGGGAATCATCCCTGCGGCACCGCCCTTGATTGTTCTGATGCGGATTGTCCGGGCCGCGGTCTAAAAGTCCTGCAGCTCGCACGAACTCTGCTCCAGAAAGCGCGACACGATCGACTTCCAGCTGTCGTCCGGCACGAAGCTGCGGATGACGAATATGCCCTCGTCGATCGGCGCTTCGACGAAGATCGCTCCCTGAAGCTCTTCGGGAAGGTCCCTGCGCATGTCGATCATCTGCGCCGGCGTCAGCACCACGGCATCCAGCTTGCCCCCGGTCGCCGTGTGGTCGTTGAATGAATAGATGTTGTGGCCGTTGCGGTCATAGACCGACACCGACCAGAAGGGCACATTGCCCGGCGCTCTGATCCTCACCATTCCCTCCTCGAGGTCGAACCGGCAAGCCGTCGCATAAAACAGCGGGTCGACCGATTTCACCACCGGCGCGCCGCCCGCCTCGGCATCGAGCCGGGTCATCCGGTACAGATCCGACGCCATCGACAGCCGCGACCAGGCATCGCGTTCCGAGAATTCAGGCACCAGAAGCAGCACGACGATATGCACGATACCGGCACCGACGAGGCCGAGAAGGACGGCATGCACAAGTCTGCGCGTCGCGGCGTAGACACTACGCATCGCAGCCGACCTTGGTGATCTTGGGCAGCGAAACATCCGACAGGCCGGTGCTGCTGGCGATCGGCGTGTCGTAGAATGTCAAGACGAAATACATCCTGCCGGAACCGTCGGTCAGCAGCCAATTGCCGGGCATCGGTTGATGGCCGACGGAAATGAGCACCGAATTGTCGGATTGGCGCAGCACGCCATAGGATTGAAGCGCGGCAAGCCGCGATTTGCCGGTCTCGACCACGCCGAGCGATTGGTCGGCGGCATAGAGGGTCCAGAATCGGGCGGTCGGAAATCCGCCTTCGATCGTGTAGGTACATTCGCGCCTGAGTTCTCCGCCAGCTGCGTCGTCCTCGGCGACAAAGGACAGCCCTTCGGCGCGGCCGAGCGCGAGCACGCCCTCGCGCGCCACGCGGGCCTTGGAATAGGGGTCGGCTGCGGGTGTGCCGATATCGGGAAAGGCGGTCCACTGGCCGATCCTGATCGCCCCGACGCCGTCCTGCATTTTCAGCGCATACCAGACGCTGGCGCCGCCGCCGCCGATGGCTATGGCAAGCGAAAGCAGCGTCAGGAAGGCGTTCTTGAGCATGAAAGGCCGGGCGCATGAAGAATTGCCGCTCGGGGATATCGCGGCGCGGGGTCGTGTGGCAAGCCGCAGGACGCGGATTCGCAAGGTGTGGCTTTTCCATCTTCCCGAAGGCAGAAGGGAAGAGGCGCCGCGATCACAGCGCCGACAGCGTTTCGGGCGGAGCCGATGCACCGAGCCTGCGCGCCGTTTCGAACAGGTGGGTCATGTCCCTGAGCGTCTGTGTCGTCCGGCTGGACAGCACCGGCGGCCGTTCGGCGGCGGCATCGGCCGCTGCCTGTTCCTCGCTCTTCTTCTGCGCTTCCGCGGCCTTGGCCGCGATCTCCTCGTCGACGAAGGGCTTGTCGATGCCGGGGATAGGCTTGAGGTCGATGTTCTGATGCGCATAGACCATGAGCCGCTGCCACACCATCGCCGGCAGCGAGCCGCCTGTCATGTTCTTGGTCGGGGTGAAATCGTCATTGCCCAGCCAGACGGCCGCCGTGTAGTTGCCGGTGAAGCCGACGAACCAGGCATCGCGGTAGGATTGCGTCGTGCCGGTCTTGCCGGCGACGACGATGTTGGGGATCTGCGCGCGCCTGGCGGTACCCATCGCCGGTACCGCGACAAGCATGGTGTTCATCGATTTCAGCGCCTGCTCGGACAGCACGCGGTGCGGCGGCGGCGCATCCTTGGCGAAATCGTAGACCACCTCGCCGGTGCGGGTGACGAGCTGCGTGATGCCATGCCTGGAGCCGACGAAGCCGTTCTGCGCGAACACGCTGTAGCCCGTCGCCTGGTCCATCACGGTCATGCCCGAGGTGCCGAGCACCATGGTCTTGTGCGCTTCGAGCGGCGATTCCACGCCGAATGATTCCGCCATCGCCTTGATCGGCCCGATGCCGAGATAGTCCTTGGCAAGCCGCACGGGCACCGTGTTGATCGACTTGGCCATGGCCACGATCAGCGGGACCTTGCCCGCCGACTCGCCACCGTAATTGTGCGGCGACCAGTTGCCCCAGCTGATCGGCCCGCCTGATACGATCGAATTCGGCGTAAAGCCGTGCTCCATCGCCGTTGCATAGACGTAGGGCTTAAAGGAGGAGCCGGTCTGGCGCAGTGCCTTGGTGGCGCGGTTGAACTGGCTGGCGCCATAGTCGCGGCCGCCGACGATCGCGCGCACCGCGCCGTTGGTCTCGATGACCACCACGGCGCCTTCGGTGACGTTGTACTCCTTGCCGAACTGGCGCAGGTGGAACTCCACCGACTCTTCTGCCGCCTTCTGGATGTTGGCGTCGAAGGTGGTGTGCGCCACCAGCGAGTGCTGCCCGGGCTTGGCGATCTTCTTGACCTCGTCGAAGGCCCAGTCGAGGAAATAATCGGGGCTCTTCTGTTCGCCGCGGTCGACGACATCGGCCGGATGCAGCCTTGCCTGCAGCACCTGGCCCTCGGTCATGAAGCCGGAATCGACGAGATTGGACAGCACCACATTGGCGCGCGCGCGCGCCGCCGGCAGGTTGATGTGCGGCGCGTATTTGGTCGGCGCCTTGAACAGGCCTGCAAGCATCGCCGCCTCGGCGAGATTGAGGTCCTTGACGCTCTTGCCGAAATAGAAGTCCGCCGCCGCCTCGATGCCGAACGTGCCGCCGCCCATATAGGCGCGGTCGAGATAGAGCTGCAAGATTTCCTTCTTCGACAGATTGGCTTCGAGCCACAGCGACAGGAAGGCTTCCTTGATCTTGCGCTCGAAGGTGCGCTCATTGGTCAGGAACAGGTTCTTGGCCAGCTGCTGCGTGATGCTGGAGCCGCCCTGGACGACCGAGTTTGCCCGCACATTTTCGAAGATTGCGCGCGACAGGCCGAGAACGTCGATGCCGTAATGGTCGAAGAAGCGCCGGTCCTCGGTGGCAAGCACCGCCTTGATGACGTGGTCCGGCATTTCGTCGACCGGCACGGAATCGCGCTGGATGATGCCGCGTTGGCCGATCTCGTTGCCATAACGGTCGAGGAAGGTAACGGCGAAGTCGCCCTGGGCGCGCCAGTCGCCGGCCGTGTCCTGGAAGGCGGGAATAGCCAGCGCCAGCATGACGACGATGCCGCCGGCGCCAAGCGTGAAACCTTCGCTCAAAAGCTCGACGATGCCACGGCGCCAGCCGTTGACGCGGAAACGCCGGGAGAAAATCGTCGCGCCCTCCCAGAACTGGCGCGCCTTGAACCCGATCTCGTAGAGAGAAGAATCGATCCATGCGTCGAGCGCCAGCAGCCGGGCGGCGATCGCACCTCTTCTCTTGCGTGGTTCAGGACTGACCATTCAAAAACCCGGACGGCTATGGCGCGGCCTGAAAACCAAGCGGGCAGTTTCAGGGCGACGCCGCCCTGACTATTCATCCATTTGCGGACGCCCACAAGGGTGGCGAGGACACACCTGCAGGGTTTGTTGATGGGGGCGGTACAAACCGCCATTCACCCGCCTGACGCTGATCAGGCGGGCGAAGATGGGGTTGCCGTTCCGGGCTCAGGCCGCCTCGCGCTTCAACGCCTGCGCCATGCAGTGGATGCCGCCGCCGGTCTTGGAGATCTCGCTCATGTCGACGGCCGCCACTTCGAAGCCGCGCGCCTTGAGTTGACCGATCAGCGACTGGCTGGATGTCGGCGCGATCACCCTGTCCTTGCCCAGCGACATGAAGTTGCAGCCGAGCGCCATCGTGTCCTGGAACGGCACGTCGATGATCTCGTGCCCTTTGCCCCTCAGCCAGTCGACGATCCCCGGCTCGGTGCAGGCGAGGCAGACGGCGGTGAGCTTTTCCGCGATCGGCACCACCATCAGGTCGATATGGACATAGTACTCGTCGATGAAGGCGATTCGTGTTTCCCAACCCTCTTTTTCGAACCAGGCCTGCACCTGCCGGGCGCCTTCTTCCTGCGTGCGGGCGCCGCCGCAGCCGATCAGCACCACGCCATCCTCGATGACGTTGAAATCGCCGCCCTCGAAGGTGCCTGCGGTGACCATGTCGTAGATCGGGATGCCGAGTTTTTCATAGGTGCGGATGGCGGCGTAATTCTCGCCGCGCCGCCACCAATTGGCCATGGCGGTGATGATGGCGCCGTACGGCGTCATTACGCTGGAATCGCGGGAGTAGACCTGCATCGGCAGCTCCGGCGTCGGCTCGTGCCAGTGGATGTTGACGCCGAAATGCTCGTAGGCCGCGACCAGATCCTTGTGTTGTGCCTGCGCGATCTGGATGTTGCAGGGCGCCTCGCGCAGGTGCTTGCGCGACAGGGAGCTGGTCGAGAGATGGCGCAGGAAATTGGGCGAGCCGAGCAGCACGTCGGTCAAGACGTCGGTCTCGTTGGCGAAACCCCATGATGTCAGCGGCTTGGTGCCGCCGGCCGGGTTGCGGCGCTGCAGCGAAAACGGCTCGGCGATGATGCGGTCATGAACGGTCATGCGGTTCTCCTCGTATGGGCGTTTGCGGTCATTGCTTGCTTGGTATCCACCAGTCGCGGCCGCGCGGCGTGGTGACATATTCCGGCCAGCGGAAGTTGATGGGCGGATCGTAGTCGCAGAGCGGGGCGATCCAGGTCGAACCGCCAATGCCGCCGCCGGTTCGGGTGACGAACTCGTCCATCGCCATGTCGCGCGCGGCCTTGTCTTCCAGCAGGCGAAGGGCGGATAGCGCGACGGTCTTCGCCGCGCAGATGACCATCGGGTCGATGGTCGCCGGGATGCCACCCAGCGCGTTCATCGCCCAAGCTGGAAAAACATGACCGTTTGCCGAACGCAGGGCAGGGCGGGCGACATAGAAACGCGCCGTCGGCGCGTGCCAGCTCATATCGGTGTAGTCGTCCGAGGTCGAGTTCACCTGCGACGGCGGCAGGTCGCGGCGCAGGATCGCCTCTGCCTCCTGTGGTGCAATCAGCCGCTCCAGCTCGTCGATGAAGGGGTTTTCGCTCGCCACCCCACCGGCATTGACCTGGATCTCGCGGGCGATCTTCTTCGCCGCCTCGTCCCAGCGGGGCGGGCCGACGCTCGCCAACGCCTCATAGGCGATCCCGGCCATGGCATGATTGGCCAGCCCCGGCCGCGACTTCGAAACCCAGTGCCGTTCGTAGCGGCAGCCGCTGATCGCGGCGGCGGCCGAGGCGTTTCGGTCGAGCACGGCGGTGACCTGCTCGGCCATGGCGATGGTCGGAACACGGATCATGTACTGGATCTCGGCAAGGCCTGCCGGCAGATTGTCGGCGGTGGCCTGGCCCGCCGTCAGGATCGCCTCGCTGATCGACCAGCCGCCCTGGTGCGGCAGCATGGAATCGCGCAGCGCCTTGGAGGCTATGTACATCGTCATCAGCGCGTCGTTGGCGCCGGGCGCGCGAACCGCCGAATGTGCCTGCGGGATCGGGGCGCCGTCGCCGGCGGCGCGTGCCCAATTCTCGGGCTCATCGCAGATGAAGCGATAGATCATCGCGTAGGCAGCGCCGCAATGGGTGTCCCAGCGCGCAGTGTTGCAGAGCGGCAGCATGTAGAAGGGATGGAAGGAGATCATGCCGGCAAGGCCGTCATAATAGCCTTTGGCTGCATGGATCGGTTTCGAGCCGCGCACCTTCTCCGCCGGCTCGCCGGTGAAGCGCAGCGTGCCTGCAATGCCGTGGCGCTGCATGGCGGCCTTTGTGGCGAGCAGACCGCCCAGGCTGGCCATGCCCAGGCCCGAGTGCGGATCGGTATGGCCGCCGGCTTCGGAGCCGAGCCCTGGGCGGGGCCGCTTCACCGTGGCAGCGTTCTGGCAGTTGCCGGGCACGGCGTCATATTCGGCATACATGCCGATGGTCGGACCGTCTCCATTGGTCCAGTGGGCGCAGAAGGCCGTCGGCATGCCCGCGGAGCCTTCCTCGACCGCAAACCCCTCGCGCTTCAGCCGATCGACATACCAATCTGCCGACTGGTACTCGCGCCAGGCGGTCTCGCCGAAGTCGAAGATGGTGCGCGTCCAGGCCGACAGCAGCGGCTGGATGCCGTCGAGGCAGGCAAGAGCGGTTTCTTGCGCCGATGTCGTCACCGGTTTTTCCATGCGCCAAAGAAAGCAGTGAAGCGGCTTGCCAAAAAGTGATATGTTTTCCCGGTTCGTGCAAATTCGGTTCACCTCTTGAGAATTCCATCGACGCAGGCGCTGCGCGCCCTCGACAGTTTCGCCCGTCATGGCAGCGTCTGGCGCGCCGCCGACGAATTGCACCTCACCCGCAGTGCGGTCAGCCATCAATTGCGCTTGCTCGAACGCGACCTCGGCTTCGATCTGCTGGAGCGCATCGGCAAGGGCGTGGCGCTGACGCCGCGCGGCCAGCGCTATGCCGCGGACGTGCGCAAGGCGCTGACCGTGCTCGGCGACGCGGTGGCGCAAAACGCCGGCACCGGGGTCGGCGGCTCCTTCGCAGTCTCATGCACACCAGGCTTCGCCTCGCTGTTCTTGTGCACCCATATCGGCGAGTTCCGGCAGATGTATCCGGACGTGGCGCTGAGCATACTGACGCCCCGGCGGCTCGACGACGTCAGCAATCCGGACGCCGACGCCTTCATTGCCTTTGGCGTCGGCAACTGGCCGAACCGCGTGGTGGAACTGCTGTGCGATATCTCGTTCACGCCGCTCTGCAGCCCGACGCTACTCAACAAAGTGGGCGGCTTTTCCAAGCCCGCCGACGTCCTGCGCGCCAACCTGCTGCATCTTGGCGATACGGAGGACTGGGCGCGCTGGCTGGCGCTGGCCAAGGTCGAGAACCCCGACACCGAGGGCGGCATCTTCTTTTCCGACATGAACCTCGTTTTCTCGGCGGCGATTGCCGGCCAGGGCATCGCCATGGGGGACGAGCTGACCAGCCGCCGGGCGCTGAGTGAGGGCCGGCTGGTCAAGCCGTTCGAGACCTCGATCCCGTCGCCGCGTTCCTATTTCCTGGTTTCCGAGCACGCCAAGGCGGGTCACCCTGTGCTGGAGGCGTTTGGGGGATGGTTGAGGTCGAAGCTATCGGAGAACAGGTTGCGGACATATTGAGATCAACTGATCTCCCCCAGGAGAGGTGAATTTCGCGGCTCCAGCGTCGCCGGCATTCGCCATAGATGAATCAAATTTGCCGATCAGGCGAAAACTATTCGGTTGCGGTGAGCCTTCGCGCTGCCTACGATTTCCCCCAGCCACCAAGGAAGAGGCAGGATGCAGCAACCCGGCCGGGCCGCAGAGATCAAGGCGAACGGGATCGGCAAGAGCTTCGGCTCGTTCCGTGCGCTGGACAATCTGACGCTCAATATCGGCCGCGGCGAGTTTTTGACGCTGCTCGGCCCCTCCGGCTCCGGCAAGACCACCTTCCTGATGATCCTGGCCGGCTTCCTGCAGCCCAGCGAGGGCCGCCTGTTCAGCGACGGCGTCGACATTACCGACCGGCCGGCCGAGCAGCGCGCCGCCGGCATGGTGTTCCAGGGCTATGCGCTCTTCCCGCATATGAGCGTCGAGCAAAACATCGCCTTTCCCCTCAAGGTGCGCAAGAAATCTGCCGCCGAGATCAAGCGTAGCGTCGGCGAGATGATAGAGCGCGTCGGTCTGCTCGGCCACGAGAAGAAGCTGCCGGCGCAGCTTTCCGGCGGCCAGCAACAACGCGTGGCGCTGGCCCGCGCGCTGGTGTTCGAGCCGGGCGTGCTTTTGCTCGACGAGCCGTTCTCGGCGCTCGACAAGAGCCTGCGCGGCCAGATGCAGGCCGAGATGAAGCGCCTGCACCAGGAGACCGGCACCACCTTCGTCTTCGTCACCCACGACCAGAGCGAGGCGCTGGCGCTGTCCTCGCGTGTCGCCATCTTCAACCATGGCAAATTGTTGCAGGTCGGAGCGCCTGACGAGGTCTATGACCGGCCCGCCAACCGCTTCGTCGCCGAGTTCCTGGGCGAGATCAATATGCTGCCGCTGAAGGGCGTGCGCGTCGCCGACCATGGCGCGACCGCGCTCTGCGAAGACCGGGCAATCAAGCTGCGCGGCAACGCCGAAGCAGTGGATGGCAATGCCATCCTGGCGATCCGGCCAGAACATATGTCGATAGCGCGCGAGGCGGCGGCAGGCGAGAACGGCATAGCTGCCACCGCGATCGGATCGACCTATCTGGGCGCGGCGACCAAACTCGACCTTACGACACGCCAAGGTGCGAAGGTGACCGTCTCTGTGCCGAACGAGGTCGCGGCCGCGGCACTCAGCAAAGGCAATTCCGTCTGGCTGACCTGGCCGGCGGAAAAGGGTTTCCTCCTTCCGGACGGAGGGCAATGAGCACCGGCGCGGCCTGAATTCGCCGCACCGGATTCCGGATTCGATCAACGAAAACAAAGGGGAACTAACATGAACGATACCAAGAAACAGGCCATCGAAACGCTCTCCGAAAGGACAAGGCGCGGTGAGATCTCGCGCCGGCAATTCACGCAACTTGCAGGCCTCGTGCTTGCCGGCACGCCGCTGCTGCTGCGCTCGACCAAGTCCTTCGCCGCCGCGAAGGAACTGGTGCTGGTCAACTGGGGCGGCGACGCCATCACGGCTTACGACGCCGCCTATGGCCAGGCTTTCACCAAGGACACCGGCATCACCGTCAAGATGGATGGCTCCGGCCCGACCGAAGGGGCCATCGCGGCACAATTTAAAAGCGGTGCGCCGACCTGGGATCTTGTCGACGTCGACCCGTTCTCGGCCATCACGCTTGGCGCGCAAGGCATGCTCGAGCCGATCGACTACACAATAGTCGACAAGAAGAAGATGCGGCCGGGTTTCGGCTGGGATTACGCCGCCTCGACCTATTTCTTCTCCTATGTGATCGCCTACGATTCGCAGAAATACGGCAGCAATGCCCCGACCGGCATGGCCGATTTCTTCGACGTGAAGAAATTCCCCGGCAAGCGCTCCCTCTACAAATGGGGCGTGTCGAGCTGGGAGGCGGCTCTTCTCGCCGACGGCATCGCGCCGGCGTCGCTCTATCCGCTCGACCTCAAGCGCGCGCATGACAAGATCGCCGCGTTCAAGGAGAACGTCGTCGCCTATTGGGGCGGCGGCGCGGAAAGCCAGAGCGTGTTGCTCAACGGCGAAGCCTCGATGGCGATCGTCTGGTCGACGCGAGCCTCGCTGATCGAGCAGGATTCGGGCGGTCAGATCAAGTTCATCTGGGACCAGGGCCTGATTTCGCCCGGCGCACTGGCCGTGTTGAAGAACAACCCCGGCGGCAAGGACGCGGCGATGAAGTTCATCGCCAGCGCGCAGGACCCTGCAAAGCAGCTTGTCATGTTCGACAAGCTCGGTCAGGGCCCGGCCAACCCGGCTGCCGACGCTCTGGTTCCCGCCGACAAGAAGCGCATCAACCCGGTCGATCCCGAGAACATGAAGAAGCAGATCCCGCTCGACATGGACTGGTACGCCAAGAATTACGGGGCGGCGCTGGACGAATATACCAAGATCATCTCCGCCTGACCGGCGCTGGGCTGACATGAGAGGCGTTCTCTCGGATAGGATGGGCGCGGCGCTGCTGATGGCGCCGCTGCTCCTGTTCCTTGGCCTCGCCTATGCCTGGCCGTTCCTCGGCGTGGTGAAGTGGAGCTTCACACTGCCGACGCCGGGGCTTGGCCAGTACGGCGCGCTGATAACCGACCCGCTGGTACAGTCGGTGTTCGTCCGCACGCTGCGCATCGCGGCGATCGTCACCGTTGTGTCGGTTGCCGCTGCCTACGCCATCACCGTGGTCTGGGTGCGCGGCAGCCCGGCGCAGCGGGTGCTGGCCGAATTCTGCATCCTGGTGCCGTTCTGGATATCGGTGCTGACGCGCGCCTTCGGCTGGGTGGCGCTTCTCTCCAACCGCGGCCTGATCAACACCTGGCTGCAGTCGATCGGCTTCATTAGCGAACCGCTGACGCTGGTGCGCAACGAATTCGGCGTCATCGTCGGCATGACGCACTTCCTCATTCCTTTCGCCGTCTTTCCGCTGGCGTCTTCCATGCGCAGCCTCGACGAGCGTGTGCTGCTCGCCGCGCGCGGGCTGGGTTCCAGCCGCATGCGCACCTTCTGGACGGTGTTCGTGCCGATGACGCGCTCCGGCATCATCGGCTCCGCGCTGATCGTCTTCGTCTTCTCGCTCGGCTTCTTCGTTACGCCGGCGATCCTTGGCGGTGGCCGCAGCGTCATGATCGCCGAATTGATCTATCTCCGCATCTTCCAGAGCCCGGACTGGGGGCTGGGTGCTGCCATCAGCGTGGTGCTGGTGTTGTTCGTCGGCATCCTGATGGCGCTGCTCTTCCGCTACGTCAGACCGAAGCAATTGGTGTAGCCTATGCCGACCTATCGCCCCGGTCCCGTCTCGCTTGCCCTCGCCGTCATGGTGGCGCTGTTCCTGCTCCTGCCGCTGCTGGCCGTGATCCCGGTCTCGCTGACGCCCAGCCGGATGCTGGCGATGCCAACGGGCGAGTTGTCGCTGCGCCACTACCGCTCGCTGGTCGAGGATCCGCGCTGGCTTCAGTCCATCCTGCTCTCGATCAGGATCGGCATCGTCAGCAGTGTTATCTCGACGGTGCTGGCACTGTGCTTCAGCCTTGGCGTGTGGATGTTCCAGCCGCGCTTCACCGCGGCTCTGGTCGGCTTCGTGCTGTTGCCGATGGTGGTGCCGCCGGTGGTCTCGGCGGTGACGCTCTATTTCCTGCTCACCTCGATCTCCGGCGTCAGTTCCTTTTTCGGCTACGACACCTGGCTGGGTGTGGCCATGGCGCATTCGGTGATGACGGTGCCCTTCGCCACGGTGCTGATCCTGGTCTCCCTCAGCCAGCTTGACCGCCGTATCGACCTCGCAGCGCGTGGCCTTGGCGCCAGCGTCTGGGAGCGCGCCACGCGCATCATCATGCCCAACATCAAATTCGGCATCGTCACCGCGGCACTGCTGTCCTTCGTGCTCTCCTGGGAGGAAATCGGCGTCACGCTGTTCATCACCTCGGTCAACGCCATCACGCTGCCCAGGTTGATGTGGATGGGTCTGCGCGACAATATCGACCCGGCGATCGCGGCCCTTTCAGTGATCCTGATCGTCATCACCGTGCTGGTGCTTGCAGTGCGCAGCGTTGTGGTGCGGCTGCGTGGAGGACAATGACCGGGGGCCTGTCTGCCTCAGGGGATTGTCACAGGGGTAAAACTGCTAGCAGAAGCGCACCGAGACCCGGCCGAACCTGCCCAAATCGCCGATGACTTCGTCGCCGGCCTCGACATTTATCGGCGTCACGCAGGTGCCGGTTATCACCACTTGCCCCGGCTGGAGCGTTATGCCCAGCCCCGACAGTTCGTTGACGATCCAGGTCAGCGCAACACGCGGATCGCCCAACACGGCTGCTCCTGATCCGATATGCTGCGACTTTCCAGAGACAGAAGCGGCCACCGGGTGCTTCGCGAAATCTACGTCACGCCAATCGTCTTCCGCCGCCTCGCCGATGACGAACAGATTGGCACAAGCATTGTCGGCGATGAGCTGCGGCGCGCCGACAGCGCAGAAATCGTCATAGCGGGAGTCCGGTATTTCGATCGCCGGATGCAAACTCGCCACGGCGTCCACTACATCACCGATTTCATAAGGCGCCGGGCGAGGCGGCAACTGACGGCCGAACCGGAAGGCGAATTCGATCTCGGCGACACGCATCTTGCTTGTCGCCAGGGAAACGGAGCCACCGACCTCGACCGCCTTCTCGGCGAGGAGGCGCCCGGCCATCGGGCCGTCGACGTTGATATGCCGCTGGCCGGCCAGGCTGGTTGCCGCGATCTTCCAGCCGAAGAGCGGAGCCACTGAGCGATCCATGACGTGCGACTGGATGGCGTAGCCTTCGGCCCGCGTCTTCGGCCGCAATTCCTCGGGGATGGCGTCGAGGCGGGTGCCCTTGTCCCAATGGCCTACCAGGAGGCGCGACGCGGCCCTGGCCTTTTCTGGATCGAGCATGATCAGCTCCTGAAATTAGGAAATGCGGCGCTGCCGGGCGTTGCTGATGCTTGCGGTTCGCAAAGGGTACCCGCTATTCATCGTCGCTGACGAGATTGTCGGGAAGTCGTATTTTCGAGATCATCGACATTCATCATCGTGACAACGAATCGGCAATCGTGTTCGTTCAGTAAATGGCTATATATGGCAAAGCGTCTGGAGTGCGGAAGAGCTTCTGGCAAGCAGGGTCGGTACGCACCGGGTGAGGGAGAAACGATGACGGCGCCCGGCGATTTGCAACAGGCACTGTTTCTGAGGCTAAAAAGCGATCCGTCCCTGTCGGCTCTGCTGGGCGGCGCCGGACTGCGCGAACAACCAACCGACAACGTCGCCTTTCCCTATGTGACATGCGGCCAGACCTGCGCCTTTGACTGGGACACCGGCGCCGAGAACCGCGACGATCAACTTATTACGCTGCATGTCTGGTCGAAGGCCCATGGCGAAGCCGAAACGCGCGCCATCATGGATGCCATCGAGGCGCGCCTTGCCGACGCGGTGCTGGAGGTCGGCGCTCGCGGCCAGACACGCCTGTCGCTCGAATTCAGCGAGGCGCGCTATGACGAGGAACTGCTTGTCCATCACGGCCTGCTGCGTTTTCGGGCGCTGACCCAGGAAAACGCCTGACGCGCGCTTTCAATATGAACGAAACGGAGTCTAGACTGGAACTTCATGGGTTTCATCGGGTTGGGCGGTGAAATCTCAATTTGTTTGTCTCGCATTGCAGGGGTGGCGAGCATGGTTTCAGCGGCGATCACCGTTCATTTCACGTTCAGCGCCGATGCGTTACAACGCTGGCCATGAGAACGCTTCGCTCCCATTTCCGAACCGCGACCCTGGCGCTCTGCGCCGGGCTGCTTGCGGTGCCGGCAAGCGTTGCGCCGGCAGCCGCGCAGGATGAATCGATTGTCGTGGCGGCGGCCGACTGCTACGCGATCGGCCAGCAGGTGGCCGAGCAGAATGGCGGGACGCTTGCCAAGGCCTCGCAGTCGACGCGAGGCGGGCAGCCGGTCTGCGTCATCGTCGTGCTCGTTCCGGGCAAGAACGGGCAGCGTCCGCGCCGCTCCGAGATCGTCGTCCCGCAGAACTGACCCCGTCGTTTCCCAGGCCGGCGGAATCGGCCTATAGCTGAAGCAATCGGTCAACAGGCAGTGGTCTTCGCATGCGCGTACTGGTCGTCGAGGATGACAAGGATCTCAACCGGCAGATATCGGATGCGCTGGTCGACGCCGGCTATGTCGTCGACCGGGCATATGACGGCGAGGAGGGCCATTTTCTCGGTGACACCGAGCCCTACGACGCGGTCGTGCTCGACATCGGCCTGCCGCAGATGGACGGCATCAGCGTGGTCGAGCGCTGGCGGCGCGGCGGCCGCAAGATGCCGGTGCTGATCCTGACCGCCCGCGACCGCTGGAGCGACAAGGTCTCCGGCATCGACGCCGGCGCGGACGACTATGTCACCAAGCCGTTCCACATCGAGGAAGTCCTGGCGCGGGTCAGGGCGCTGATCCGCCGCGCCGCCGGCCACGCCTCATCCGAACTGACCTGCGGGCCGCTGCGCCTCGACACCAAGGCCTCGAAGGCCGATGTCGCCGGCGTGCCGTTGAAGCTGACATCGCATGAGTTCCGCCTGCTTGCCTACCTGATGCATCACATGGGCGAGGTCGTCTCGCGGACCGAACTGGTAGAGCATCTCTACGACCAGGATTTCGACCGCGATTCCAACACGATCGAGGTGTTTGTCGGACGGCTCCGTAAGAAAATGGGCATCGACATGATCGAAACCGTGCGCGGCATGGGTTATCGCATGCGTGAGCCGGAGGCGTAAGGCGGAACCGCTCCCTACCAACCCAACCGTGAGCAAGCGGCTCTCACTGCGCTTGTGGCCGCGCTCGCTGACGTTCCGCGTCATCGCCTTTTCCACGGTCTGGGCGATCCTGACCCTCATCGTCATTTTCACGCTCATTACCACGCTCTACCGCCAGGCCAGCGAGCGCGGTTTCGACAGCCTGCTTTCTGCGCATCTGTTCAACCTGATCGGCTCCATCGGCATTTCCGACACCGGCGCGCTCACCGGCGCTCCGGATCTCGGCGACCTCCGCTTCTCGGAACCGAATTCGGGCTGGTACTGGTCCGTCGAACCCGCCTCGGAAGGGGTGCACGGCAATCTCCACTCATCGTCGATGACCAGGACGATCCCGTCGCCCGATGTGGCGGACGTTCCCTTCAACGCCAATTTCCAGCGCAGCTACGCGGCGCAAGGCATCGATGGCGAGGAGTTGGTCGTGTTCGAGAGCGAATTCGTTCTCGATGCCAAGAACCGCGCCGCCCGCTTTCGCGTCATGGGCAACAAGACCGAACTGGAACAGGAGATCGCCACCTTCCAGCGCCGCCTCCTGACCTACCTTTCCCTGTTCGGCGTCGGCATGATCGCCATCAACGCCATCGCCATCCTGCTCGGCCTGCAACCGCTGCGAAGGGTCAGGAACGCGCTCGCCATGGTGCGCGAAGGCACCGCGCAAAGACTTGACGGCCAGTTTCCAGCCGAGATTGAACCGCTTGCCAACGAAACCAATGCCTTGATCGAGAACAACCGGCGTATCGTCGAGCGCTCGCGGACTCAGGTCGGCAATCTCGCCCATTCCCTGAAGACGCCGCTGGCGGTGCTGCTCAACGAGGGGCGGGCGCTTGGTGGCGCCAAGGGGCAACTTATCGCCGAGCAGGCCGCTTCCATGCAGAAGCAGGTCGATCACTATCTCCAGCGCGCCCGCGTCGCGGCGCAGCGCGACAGCGTCGTCTACCGCACGCCGATTACGCCGTTGGTGCAGCGCATGGTCAGGGTCTTGCAGAAGCTCAATCCGCAGACCAGCATGTCGTTGTCGCTGCCGCCGATCGAGATCGTCTTTGCTGGCGAGCGCGAGGACCTCGAGGAGTTGCTCGGCAATCTGCTCGAAAACGCGATGAAATGGGCGAAGAGCGCGGTTTCGGTTTCCGTCGTTCCCGTGGGTGACAAGGACGACAACATGTTCGAGATCGCCATCGAAGACAACGGGCCGGGCATACCCGAGGAAAAAGCGCGCGAAGCGTTGAAACGCGGACGACGCCTGGACGAGACCAAGCCGGGCACGGGTCTCGGCTTGGCCATTGTCGCCGACCTCGTCAACGAGTATGGAGGCATACTGCTGCTCGAACGGTCCGGCATGGGCGGATTGAAGGCGGTAGTGCGATTGCGGAGCCTTCAGTGATGCCTTTCCCCGGCCGATCGACATTGACGGACTGGGCATGTTATGGCGGCGCACCGATTGGCTCCGTAGCCGGCCCAACGGCCAAATTTCCGACAAATATCAACATTATAGGCTCGCCGACTTCTCCGATGACGCGGCCCCCGGCGCATCCATGACAGGCTCCAGCTCAAGAAAACCGGTTGTTGGCATGAAGATTCGCGTCGCACTTGTTTCCGCATTGATGGCCGTTTCCGGCTGCACCACCTTGGGCGGCAAGGCTCCCACCATCGCTGCGACGCCGGCCTCCACGCCACCCAGCAGCGGCAAAGTCGCCACGACGATCATTTCGGCGATGGGCGGCGGCCTCATCGGCGGGTCGGTCGGCAGCGGCCTTAGCGAAGCCGAGAAGCGCAGCGCGCTGGAGGCTGAATACAAGGCGCTCGAATACACCACGAGCGGCCAGAAGGTGACGTGGAAGGGCACCCAGGCGTCCCGCTATGGCGAAGTGGTTCCGGCTCAGCCCTACCGCGTCGGCTCACAGGACTGCCGCCAGTACACGCAGACCGTCTTTACCGGCGGGGCAGGCGTCACGGCGCGTGGAACGGCTTGCCGCAACGCCGATGGCAGTTGGACGCCGCTCACCTGACAGGCTAGCCGGTCCATTTCGGACCCGGCCGGTTGATGTCGATGAAGGATATGCGGCGCGCCCGCCGTCAAAGCGTCGCAGTATGCTTGTGTTGGCAGGGCAAGGCTCTGCCGTTATTGGAAGAACCATGCTGTTCTGGGTCATAGCCGCAATCCTAACGCTGGGCGCCAGCCTGGCGGTGCTGCTGCCGCTGGCCGGTGGCGCCAGGAGCGCGTCTTCGAGCGGCGAGCACGATCTGGAAGTTTATCGCGACCAACTGTCCGAACTCGACCGCGATGCCGCCCGTGGCCTGATCAAGCCTGCCGAAGCCGATGAGGCGCGCGCCGAGATCGCCCGGCGCATCCTTCGCCTCGACAATGCGGACCAGGCCGGCAGCGCATCCGTCGGACGTACATGCGTCGCGACGCGGCTTGTCGCCACCGCGGCCGTGCTGGCGGTGCCGCTGGTCAGTTGGGGCCTCTACATCAACATAGGCTCGCCCGATCTGCCCTCGCAGCCGCTCAGCGAGCGCCTGGCCAAGAATCCGGCCGACAGCTCGGTCGACGAACTTGTGGCTCGCGCCGAAGCCCATCTTGCCGCCAATCCGTCCGACGGCAGGGGATGGGACGTGCTGGCGCCGGTCTATCTGCGCATGCAGCGCTTTTCCGACGCGGTCGCCGCCTATCGCAACGCCATTCGCCTCGACGGCGACAGCGCCGTTCGCCGGGCCGGTCTCGGCGAGGCGATTGCCAGCGCCGCCGGCGGCATCGTTTCGGCGGATGCCCAGGAGGCTTTCGAAGCGGCCCTGAAGCTTGACCCGGCCAATGCCAAGGCCAGCTTCTACCTTGCCATGGCCTTGGCCCAGGAGGGTCGCAGCAAGGAGGCGGCCGCGGCCTGGCAGGCGATGCTGGGCACGCTCCCGAAGGATTCGCCATGGCGCGGCGCGATCGAGCAGGCGCTGGCCAAGTCCGATAGTTCCGGCGCCGGCAATGCAGGCGTCGCTTCGAGCGAGCCGGCAAACGGACCGACCGCGGGCGATATCGATGCCGCTTCATCGATGTCGCCGCAGGACAGGGAAGCCATGATCAACACCATGGTCGCCGGGCTCGACGAGAAGCTGCGGCAGAATCCGCGCGACCCGGAAGGATGGATGCGGCTCGTTCGTTCATACATCGTGCTGGGCAAGGCCGACCAGGCGCGCGAGGCGTTGAGCCGAGCTATTGCCGTCTTTGGAGCCGACAGTGACGAAGCCAGGAAATTCACCGCTTTTGCCGCTTCGCTCGGCCTGACGGCGACGCAATAGGGCTGGACCGGACAATGACACGCAAACAGAAACGATTGTCGGTGATCGCGGGCGGCCTGGCCTTCCTCGGCGCCGCCACCGGCCTGACATTCTATGCGCTCGGCCAGAAGGCGTCCTATTTCTACATGCCCGCCGATCTGGCCACGGCGACGGTGCAGCCGGGCCAGCGCATCAGGCTGGGCGGCCTGGTGGAAAAAGGCACGATCCAGCGCGGGCAGGGGGCGACAGTGGCGTTTTCTGTGACCGACACCCATAAATCGGTCAAGGTCACCTATACAGGCATCCTGCCTGACCTATTTCGCGAGGAGCAGGGGGTCATCACCGAGGGCACGTTCGGCCCGGATGGCGTCTTTGTGGCCGACAGCGTTCTGGCCAAGCACGACGAGCGCTACATGCCCAAGGAAGTGGCCGATGGGCTGAAGGCCAAGGGCGTTTGGCAGGAGAGCAAGAGTGAATAGGCAGGCTCGATATAGCCGGGTTGGCGATCATGGTTGAGACCGGACATTTCGCGCTGGTCCTGGCCTTCGCGCTGGCGCTGGTGCAGACGGTGGTGCCGCTGTTTGGCGCCCGCACCAACAATCAGCGCCTGATGGCGGTCGGCGCTCCCGTCGCGATCACCGGCTTTGCCCTGACGGCGCTGTCCTTCGCCGCACTGGTCAGCGCCTATGCGAGCTCCGATTTCTCGGTCGCCAGCGTCTGGGAAAATTCCCATTCGCTGCAGCCGATGATCTATAAGATCACTGGAACCTGGGGCAATCACGAAGGCTCGATGCTGCTCTGGGTGTTGATCCTGACCTTCTTCGGTGCGCTGGTCGCCGCCTTCGGCTCCAACCTGCCGGCGACGCTACGCGCCAACGTGCTTGCCGTGCAGGGTGCGATCGGCGCGACATTCTTCCTGTTTATACTGGCAACATCCAATCCCTTCGCCAGGCTTTCACCGGCGCCCATCGAAGGGCGCGATCTCAATCCCATCCTGCAGGATCTCGGCCTCGCAGTGCACCCGCCACTGCTCTATCTCGGCTATGTCGGCTTCTCGATCTGTTTCTCCTTCTCGGTAGCCGCGCTCATCGACGGACGCATCGATGCGTCCTGGGCGCGATGGGTGCGGCCGTGGACCCTGGTCGCCTGGATGTTCCTGACCGGCGGCATCGCCATGGGCTCGTACTGGGCTTATTACGAGCTCGGCTGGGGCGGCTTCTGGTTCTGGGATCCGGTCGAGAACGCCTCCTTCATGCCCTGGCTCGCGGGCACCGCGCTGCTCCATTCGGCCATCGTCATGGAAAAGCGTTCGGCGCTGAAGATCTGGACGCTGCTGCTCGCCATCCTGACCTTTTCACTGTCGTTGCTCGGCACCTTCCTGGTGCGTTCGGGCGTCCTGACCTCGGTGCATGCCTTCGCCACCGATCCGACGCGCGGCATCTTCATCCTGTGCATACTGACGCTGTTCATCGGTGGATCATTGACGCTGTTTGCACTGCGGGCCTCGAGGCTGACGGCCGGCGGCCTCTTTCATCCGGTTTCGCGCGAAGGCGCGCTGGTGCTGAACAATTTGTTCCTGACCACGGCCACCGCCACCGTACTCGTCGGTACGCTCTATCCGCTGGCGGTCGAGGCCCTTTCGGCCGACAAGATTTCGGTCGGCGCGCCGTTCTTCGACCTCACCTTCGGACCGCTCATGGTGCCGTTGCTGGCCATGGTTCCGTTCGGGCCGCTGCTGGCCTGGAAGCGCGGCGACGTCTTCGCCGTCGCGCAGCGCCTGATGGCGGCCTTCGCGGCGGCGCTTCTGGCAACGCTGGTAACCGCCCTGTTCATCGACGGCGCTTCGGTATTCGCAGCCCTTGGCGTGGGTCTTGCCGTCTGGCTGATCCTCGGCGCTCTCACCGACCTCGCTGTCAAGGCGGGGTTCGGCAATGTGGCTGCGAGGGTCATGGTCAGGCGCCTGCTCGGCCTGCCGCGCTCGGTCTTCGGCACAGCGCTTGCCCACCTCGGTCTTGGCTTGACCACGCTTGGCATCGTCGGCACGCTTTGCTTCGGCACCGAGAAGATCCTGTCGATGCATGCCGGGCAAACCGTCGAATTGTCCGGCCACACTCTGCGTTTCGTCGGGCTCCATCCGGCGCAGGGACCGAATTACAGCGAGGATCGCGGTCGCTTCCAACTGATCGGTGTCGGCGGCAGTCCGGTTGGCGAAATCAGCTCGGCCAAGCGCTTCTATCCGGTACGCCAGACGACGACGACGGAATCAGGCATCAGGACGATGGGCCTTTCGCAGCTTTACATTTCGCTCGGCGACGAGGGCAATGACGGATCGGTCGTGGTGCGCCTGTGGTGGAAACCGCTGGTGACGCTGATCTGGGGCGGCGGCCTGGTCATGATGGTTGGTGCGGCCATGTCGCTGATGGACAGGCGCCTGCGCGTCGGCGCACCCTCGCGCCGCCGCAAGCAGGCCGGCGCCATGAGCCCCGCGGGCCTGCCATGAAGGCGAAGTTGTCCATCGCGTCGCTCGTGATGGTGCTGGCGCTGTCCTTTGCCGGCACGGCGCTGGCGGTGAAGCCCGACGAGATGCTTGCCGATCCGACGCTGGAAGCGAGGGCGCGAGCGCTGTCGGAAGGGCTGCGCTGCATGGTCTGCCAGAACCAGTCGATCGACGAATCCGATGCCGACCTTGCCCGTGACCTGCGCGTTCTGGTGCGCCAGCGCCTGGTCGCTGGCGATACCGACAAGCAGGTGATGGACTATGTGGTTTCGCGCTACGGCGAGTTCGTGCTGCTGAAGCCGCGCTTCGACCTGCGCAACGCTCTGCTTTGGGGCACGCCGGTGATCCTGCTTTTGGCCGGTGGCCTGTTCGTCGTGCTCAGCGCGAGATCGCGCCGGACACTGGCGACAAAATCCCTCTCCGCCGACGAGCGGGCGGCACTGGAGGCGATCCTGCGCCGCGATTGAGGGCAGGCGGCGATCGTTCGCCAACATTACCAAAGTTTCATGCGTCGGAAATGGCGTCGTAATGTACGCCGCTCTAATTCTCTTCCTCAGGATGCCGACAAGGCGCGTCCCTTCGAAAAGAGGATACGAGACCCCATGAATATTGCCCCCAATTCATATTCCCGCACCCGCAAGCGTCTCCTGGCTGCCGTCGCTTCCGTCGCCGTTGCCGGCGCGATCGGCGTTGGCGCGTTGACCAGCGGAACCAGCCCCGTTCTGGCCGATGCCGTGCGCGTCGAGGCGCCGCAGGTCCCCAGCTTCGCCGATGTCGTCGAGCGCGTTTCGCCCGCCGTTGTCAGCGTCAAGGTCAAGGCCAAGGTCCAGCCCACCGCCGATGACGGCTCCGACGACCAGGACGGTTTCGACAATTTGCCCAACAATCCGCAGCTGCGCCGCTTCTTCAAGGAATTCCGCGGCTTTGGCGATCAGGGCGGCCAGAACGACGATGGCCACCGCCGGTTCAGGCATCGTGACCGCGGTAATGGCGAGCCGCGCCCGGTGGCTCAAGGGTCGGGCTTCTTCATCTCCGAGGATGGCTATCTCGTCACCAACAACCATGTCGTCGAAGAGGGCACCGCCTTCACCGTGGTGACCAATGACGGCAAGGAACTCGACGCCAAGCTGGTCGGTACCGACCCGCGCACCGACCTCGCGGTGCTCAAGGTCGAGGGTGGCGGCAAATTTACCTATGTCGACTTCGCCGACGACTCCAAGGTTCGGGTCGGCGATTGGGTCGTGGCCGTCGGCAACCCCTTCGGTCTCGGCGGCACCGTCACCGCCGGCATTGTCTCGGCGCGGGGCCGTGACATCGGCGCCGGTCCCTATGATGATTTCATCCAGATCGACGCCTCGGTCAACCGCGGCAATTCTGGCGGCCCGACCTTCAACCTCAGCGGTCAGGTGGTCGGCATCAACACCGCTATCTTCTCGCCTTCCGGCGGCAGCGTCGGCATCGCCTTCGACATTCCTGCCTCGACCGCCAAGCAGGTCGTCGAGGATCTGATGAAGAGCGGTGCCGTGCAGCGCGGCTGGCTCGGCGTCGAGATCCAGCCGGTCACATCAGACATCGCCGAATCGCTCGGCCTGAAGTCCAACAACGGCGCATTGGTATCCAGCGCTCAGGACGACGGCCCCGGCAAGAAGAGCGGCATCACCGCCGGTGACGTGATCACCCAGGTCGACGGCAAGGATGTTGCTTCGCCGAAGGAACTCGCCCGCCTGATTGGCGCCTATTCGCCGGGCAAGTCGGTTGACGTCACGGTCTGGCGCGACGGCAAGAGCCAGAGCGTCAAGGTCGAGCTCGGCAAGCTGCCTTCAAGCGACAAGCAGGCCTCGGCCGACGATAAGCCTGCGGCTCCGGCCAAGGCCGATACGCTCGCCGATCTCGGTCTGACCGTCACCAAATCCGAGAACGGCAAGGGTTTGGTGGTGACCGATGTCGATCCCGACAGCGATGCCGCCGACCGTGGCATCCAGCCGGGCGACATCATCACCGCGGTCAATTCGATGGAAGTCAACGGCACCGACGACGTCACCAAGGCCATGGACGAAGCGGTGAAATCCGGGCGCAAGGCCGTCCTGATGCAGATTACCCGCGACGACAACAACCGCTTCGTGGCGCTGCCCGTCGCCAAGGGCTGACAACGACTTTTCCAGTGCGGTGGTTTCAAACACCCCCGAGCCGCCGCACGGGAAGTATGGAGCCGAGCACGTTAGTCAGTCATCGTGCTCCCCTCCGGCGGCAGCGGGCTTCCCATCGCCCGCTGCCGCACTCCGCCCGCGGACCATGCGCTCAGGCTGAGTGAACAAGCGGAGCGCTTTGGTGGCAACGGCATGCCGGCAGCATGTCTGGGTAACACCAGAGAACCAAGACTTTATCGCGCGCGGCCTGGATCATCTTGATCGCGATGCGCTTTGGCGAAGGCTAAAATGCAGATGCCGGCTACTCAATCTTCCAGCGAAATCGCGTATAACGGTCCTATGAAGATTCTCGTCATAGAAGACGATCGCGAGGCTGCGGATTATCTGCAGAAAGCCTTTACCGAGGCCGGGCACACCGCGCATGTCGCGGGTGACGGCGAGACCGGCTTCGCGCTCGCCGATGCCGGCGACTACGACGTGATGGTCATCGACCGGATGATGCCGCGCCGGGACGGCCTTTCGGTCATCGCCGGCCTGCGCTCCAGGGGGAACGCCACGCCGGTGCTGATCCTGTCGGCGCTGGGCGAGGTCGACGATCGGGTCACCGGCCTACGCGCCGGCGGCGACGATTATCTGACCAAGCCCTATGCCTTTTCCGAGCTGCTCGCCCGCGTCGAGGTGCTGAACCGCCGGGCCAGCGCCAAGGAAGCCGAAACCGTCTACCGCGTCGGCGATCTCGAACTTGACCGGCTTTCGCATTCGGTCAGGCGCGCCGGACGCGAGATCACGCTGCAGCCACGCGAGTTCCGCCTGCTTGAATATCTGATGCGCCATGCCGGTCAGGTGGTGACGCGCACCATGCTGCTCGAAAATGTCTGGGATTATCATTTCGATCCGCAGACCAACGTCATCGACGTCCATGTCTCGCGACTGCGCGGCAAGATCGAAAAAGGCTTCGACAAGCCTATCCTGCATACGATTCGCGGCGCCGGCTACATGCTTAGGGCCGGTTAGGCGGCGGCATGGCCCTTTCCGTGCCTGCCATCATGAAGACGACGGCTGCGCGGCTCTCGGCGCTCTATCTCCTGCTCTTCGCACTCTGCGCCGTGCTGCTTGTCCTCTACATGACCTCGCTTTCGGCGCGCATGCTGACCGCGCAGACGCAGGAGACCATCAACGACGAGGTGCTCGGCCTTGCCCGCGCCTACCAGCGCGGCGGCCTGCCGGTCCTGGTGCGCGTGGTGGAGCAGCGCTCGCGCCAGCCCGGCGCCAATCTCTATTTGATCGCCGACGCCAACGGCCAGATCCTGACCGGCAACGTGCAGAGCCTGGAGCCGGGGGTGATCGAAACCGAAGGCTGGACGACCGAGCCGTTCTCCTACCGTCGTTTCGGCGAAGGCGAGCTCGACCGGCAGCGCAGCACACCTTCCGATCAGACCACGCCCCAAGCCGGCGATACGGCGGTCCGATCCGAAGGCGAGAAGGGCCACAATGCGATCGCCCTGGTGCTGCGCCTGCCGAACCAGATGATCATGCTGGTCGGCCGCGATCTGGGCGAACCTGAGCGGTTCCGCGCCGTCATCCGCCGCTCCCTGATGCTGGCGCTCGGCATGATGGGGCTGGGCGGGCTGTTGATCTGGTTCTTCGTCGGCCGCGCCGCGCTGAAGCGCATCGATGGCGTTTCGGAAGCCAGCCGCCGCATCATGGGCGGCGATCTTTCGGGCCGGCTGCCGGTGACCGGCGCCGGTGACGAATTCGACCGGCTTTCCGAGAACCTCAACGCCATGCTGGCCAGGATCGCCATGCTCAACGAGGGACTGAAGCAGGTTTCCGACAACATCGCGCATGATCTGAAGACGCCGCTGACCCGGCTGCGCAACCGCGCCGAGGCGACGCTTTCGGGCAAGCACAAGACATCGGACTACCGCCAGGCGCTGGAAGGCACCATCGCCGAGTCCGACCAGCTCATAAAGACCTTCAACGCCATCCTGATGATCTCCCGGCTGGAGGCGGGTTATTCCTCCGAAAACACCAGTCGCGTCGATCTGGCCGCAGCCGTGCGCGATGTGGTCGAACTCTACGAGCCGGTGGCGGAAGAGGCTGGCGTTTCGCTCGAAGCCGCGGTCGATGGCGCATTCCTTGTCGACGGCAACCGCGAGCTGATCGGTCAGGCGCTGTCCAACATCGTCGACAATGCGATCAAGTACTCGACCGATTCCACCTCCAAGCCGGCTGTCCGCGTGACGCTCGAACGCACGCATGGCGAAATCAGGCTTGTCGTCGCCGACAACGGCCAGGGCATTCCGGACGATGCCGATCGCGCCCGGGCGACCGAACGGTTCGTGCGGCTCGAGAAGAGCCGTTCCCAGCCAGGTTCCGGGCTTGGCCTCAGCCTCGCAAAGGCGGTCATGACATTCCACTATGGCCGGCTTGATCTGTTGCCTGGTAATCCCGGATTATCCGTGGTCATGAGTTTTCCCGCGCGGGAGGATCATTGATGACGGCGGCTGCAAAGCGGATGGCGAGGGACTGGCTGTTGAAGCCGGCGGCAAGGCTTGCTCCTCTGGACGACAGCCGGGCCCGGCAGGAGCTGGCCGAGATCGCCACCTTGGCACGCGAAGAAGGATTGACACGGCTGGCGAAATTCCTGGCTGGAACGGGTGAGGCGCAGGACTTCCTGGCCGCTGTCTTCGACCTGTCGCCGTTCCTGCGTGACATGGCGCGTCGCCGGCCGCAGATATTGGATGGGCTTTTCGACCAGCCGGTCGAGGCCCGGCTGAAGGCGATTATCGTGGCGATCGACCGGGCATCGTTCTCCGAGACGATCTCCGAATCCAGATTGATGATGGACCTGCGGCAATGGAAGGCCGATGCGCATTTCCTGATCGCGCTGGCCGATCTGGCCGCCGAGGCCGAGACCTCGCTTACGGTGCGGCGGTTGAGCGACCTTGCCGATGCGTGCACGCGCGCCGCCGTCGATTTTCTGCTGCGCGACGCGCATGGCCAGGGCAAGCTGAAGTTGCCGGATCCCGCCAATCCCTCGAACCGGTCGGGCTGGATCCTGCTCGGCATGGGCAAGCTTGGCGCGCATGAGCTCAATTTTTCCTCCGATATCGACCTCGTGGTCTTCTTCGACCCGGAAGCGTCGGCCGTCGTCGATCCGCTCGATGCGACGGAGCTGTTTTCGCGGCTGACGCGCCGTCTGGTGCGCATCCTGCAGGACCGCACCGAACATGGTTATGTCTTCCGCACCGACCTCAGGCTGCGTCCCGATCCCGGTTCGACCCCGCTGGCGATCCCGGTCGAGGCGGCGCTGCGCTACTACGAGGCGCGCGGCCAGAACTGGGAGCGCGCTGCCATGATCAAGGCGCGTCCTGTGGCCGGCGATCTGGACGCCGGCACCGCTTTCCTCAAGGAGCTCCAACCTTACATCTGGCGCAAATACATGGACTATGCCGCGATCGCCGACGTCCACTCGATCAAACGCCAGATCCACGCCCACAAGGGGCATGGCGAAATCGCGGTCAAGGGCCACAACGTCAAGCTCGGGCGCGGCGGCATCCGCGAGATCGAGTTCTTCGTCCAGACGCAGCAGCTCATCGCCGGCGGCCGCTTCCCGGAACTGCGAGGCCGCGAGACCGTGCCGATGCTCGGCCAGCTGGCCGCGCGCGGCTGGATCACCTCCGAGGCACGCGACGCACTGGCCCGGCAATATTGGTTCCTGCGCCGGGTCGAGCATGCCATCCAGATGGTGGCCGACGAGCAGACGCACACCCTGCCGGAGGATGATGAAGGGCTGGAGCGAATCGCGCGCATGCTGGGCTTTGCCGATGCGGCTGCTTTTTCCCTGGGCTTCCGCGCCTCGCTGCAGCAGGTCGAACGTCACTACGCGGCGCTGTTCGAAACCGCGCCGGAGCTTTCGGCAGGCATCGGCAATCTGGTCTTCACCGGCGACGTCGACGACCCCGATACGCTGCAGACGTTGCACGGTCTCGGCTTCCAGCGAACGAGCGACATCTGCCGCGTGATCCGTGGCTGGCATTTCGGTCGCTACCGCGTCACCCAGTCGGCTGAGGCGCGCGAACGGCTGACGGAACTGACGCCGGCGCTGCTCAAGGCTTTCGGCCAGACGCGTCGGGCCGATGAGGCGTTGATCCGTTTCGACGAGTTCCTCGCCGGCCTGCCTGCAGGCATCCAGCTCTTCTCGCTGCTCCAGTCCAATCCGGCGCTGCTGAAGCTTATGGCGACGATCATGGGCGCCGCGCCACGACTGGCCGCGATCATCACGCGCCGGCCACATGTGTTCGATGGCCTGCTCGATCCCGCTCTTCTCACCGAATTGCCGGATCGTGGCTATCTATCGGCACGGCTTACCGCTTTCCTCGAAGGCGACCGCGCCTATGAGGACGTTCTCGATCGTTTGCGCATCTTTGCCTCCGAGCAGAAATTCCTGATCGGCGTGCGGCTGCTCGCCGGCTCGATCGATCCGGCCCGCGCAGGCCGCGCCTTTTCTGACCTGGCCGACCTCACCATTGAGGCCGCGTTGCGCGCGGTTATGGCCGAATTCGAGGCGCGCCATGGCACAATCGCCGGCGGCGTGGTTTCGCTGCTCGGCATGGGTAAGCTCGGCAGCCGTGAATTGACGGCGGGGTCGGATGTCGACCTCATCCTGCTCTACGATCACGATGCGGACGCCGAGGAATCCGACGGTGAAAAACCGCTGGCGCCCTCGCATTACTACACCAGGATGACGCAGCGCCTCATCTCGGCCGTTTCCGCGCCGACCGCGGAAGGCGTGCTCTATGAACTCGACCTGCGGCTGCGGCCGTCCGGCAACAAGGGGCCGGTGGCCACCCACGTCGACGCCTTCAAGAAATACCAGCGCCAGGAGGCCTGGACCTGGGAGCACATGGCGCTGTCGCGGGCGCGCGCCATTGCCGGAGATGCCAGGCTCTGTGCCGAGGTCGAAGCCGACGTTGCGGCGGTGCTCGGGCAATTGCGCGACGCAGCAAAGGTGAAAGCGGAAGCGTCCGACATGCGCGCCATGATCGAAAAGGAAAAGCCGCCGCGCGACCTCTGGGACATCAAACTCATTGCCGGCGGCCTGATCGATCTCGAATTCATCGCCCAGGTGGCCGTCGTCACGGGCAATGTCGAGTCCGGCCGCAGGGTCACGGCAACCGCGGAGGTATTGTCGCGCCTTGCGCCACAATTCGCAGCCGCCGATGTCAGGGAGGAGCTTGGCGAGGCCTACCGCCTCTATCTGGCGCTGACCCAGATGATCAGGCTTTGCCTCACCGGCCAGTTCGAGCGGGACGATGTGCCGCCGGGGCTTTCGGATCTGCTTCTGGCGGTCACCGACTTGCCGGATTTCGGTGTGCTGGAAGCACATCTCAAGGAGACGTCGCGGAAGGTCAGGAAGGATTTCAACCTTCTGCTTCGTGCCGGGCGGCCGTGATCAACGGCCGTGCGGATCGCATCGGGGGTGACGATGCAACAGGAGAAGACCATGAGAAAGACAACCAAGCTCGCGTTCGCCTTCATCGCGTTGGCAGGAGCCGTCGGCACTGCGGCCTATGCCGAGAACATCGACAGCGCAAACATGCGTGAGCGCACGATGATGCGCCTCAACAAGGCGATGAAGGACAATGACGGCACCATCAGCTTCGACCAGTTCTCAAGCGTCATGGATTCGCGGTTGAAGAAGCTGGTCGCCGACAATGGTGGCAAGCTCACGGTGGAGCAGCTCGCCGCAGCGCTGGAAAAGGCCCGCTTCGAGCACATGGCCAGGCGCATCATCGCGCGTTACGACAACAAGGGCGACGGTACGCTGACGACGGACGACATCGCCAGTCGCGACAAGAAGCTCTTTGCCCTGCTCGACAAGAACAACGACGGAAAGATCAAGAAGGGCGAACTGCCAAAGGGCGGCCGCTTTGGCCTGCACCGTCAGTGGGATGACGAAGGCGACGACGGCAGCATGCAATAACGCCTTCCGGCACGGGCTTCGGCGACATCGCCGGAGCCCGTTGCTCAAGCTGCGACCTTGACCACGGGCGTCGCCTTCTTCACCGGAATGCGCACCGACACGATCGTGCCGACACCTTCGGTTGAGCGGATTTTCAGGGCACCGCCTTGCAGTTCGGCCAAAGAGCGCGAGATGGCGAGGCCGAGGCCGGACCCGGCATGGCTCTTGGAGAACTGGTTCTGCACCTGTTCGAAGGGCCGTCCGAGCTTGCCGAGCGCCTCCTTCGGGATGCCGCAGCCATTATCCTCGATCGTCAGCACCAGCGCCCCTGAGGTATTGCGGGCCCTGACCGATATGTGGCCGCCTTGGCCGGTGAATTTCACTGCGTTGGACAAAAGGTTTATGACGATCTGCTTGATCGCTCGGCGGTCGGCAAACAGCGTCAGCGCGTCGGCGATGCGGGTCTCCACGGTGATCGCCTTCTGTGCGGCCTGCAGCGAGACGACCCTGACCGTCTCGCTGATCAGCGGGCCGAGATCGATCTCTTCGCGGTCGAGCGAGAATTGGCCGGCCTCGATTTTCGACATGTCGAGAATGTCGTTGATGACGCCCAGGAGATATTTGCCACTGCTGTTGATGTCGGTGGCGTATTCCTCGTAGCGCTCCGATCCCAGCGGGCCGAACAGCCCCTGTTCCATCAGCTCGGAGAAGCCGATGATGGCGTTCAAGGGCGTGCGCAGTTCATGCGACATGTTGGCCAGGAATTCGGACTTGGCCCGGTTCGCCGCTTCGGCGCGCTCGGTTTCCTTCATGTATTTGCGGTTGAGCTCGACCAGTTCGCGCGCGCGCTCCTCTTCGGCCCGGCGGGCGAGGCTGAGATCGTGTATGGTCGCCATCAGCCGGCGCTCGCTGTCGACCAGCTTTTCTTGATGCAGCTTGATCTGGGTGATGTCGGATCCGACCGAGACAATGCCGCCGTCGCGGGTTCTGAGTTCGTTGACCTGCAACCAGCGGCCGTCGGCCAGCTGCCGTTCGAACGTCGCGCCGCCCTGCGGTCCATTGCTGTTGGCAAGCCGCCGATCGGAAGCGAAAGCGAGCATGCGCTCTTCCAGCGTGGCGCGCACGGCGCCTGGCATCACGTCACGGTCCGAAAGGCCATTGTCCTTCTGGTATTTGGAATTGCACATGATCAGCCGCTCGGCGGCATCCCACAGCACGAAGGACTCGTTGATGTTCTCGATCGCCGTCCTCAGGCGCAAATCGGCTGCCTCGGAACGAAGCGCCAGGTGACGCTGCTCGGTGACGTCGACGGCGATGCCGATCAACTGGATTTCGGGTGCTTCCGGATCCATGACCTGCGCCCTTGCGCGCATCCATACCCACTGCCCGTCGGCATGCCGCATCCGGAACACCTGATCGATATGATCGATCTCGCGCGCGACGATCTTGTTGGCGAGCTGGAACAAGTCGCCATCATCGGGATGGATGATCTCGTCGACCTCGCCGAAGGACAGCATCGTGTCGCATGGCTCGTAGCCCAGCATGTCGTACATCGAGCGCGACCAATACATCTTGCCGCGCACCATGTCCCAGTCCCACAAGCCGCAGCGGCCGCGTACCAGCGCCATGTCGATGCGTTGATGCGCTTCGAGATAGATGCGGTCGGCCGCCTGCGCGCGCGCCGCCTGGCCGAAATAGGCATAGAGGATGATGATCAGCACGCCGGCCGTCAGTACGAACAGCGTCACATTCAGCGAGACTGTCTTGCGCCAAGCGTCGAAAACCGCGTCCTGCGGCACCAGCGCCGCTGCCGCGCCTTTGCGACCGTTCGTCAGGCTGACCGCTGCATACCAGTCCTGCCCGCCAATATCGACCTCCATCACTCCGGCGCGGTCGCCGAACATGAACAGAGGCTGGCCGCCCTGGGCGAGGCTATCCAGCGAACGGCCTTGCCAGGACATCGAGCGCGGCGTCACCGCGGTGATCTTGAAGGCGCTGTCGGTGATGACAAGAACGTGGCCGCGGCTCATCGCGCCCTGGCGGCTGGTCGTTTCCAACAGGTCCTGGATGGCGCCCGGCGCGGTGTCGGACGTGGTGGCCAGCGAACTCGCCAGTTGACCGGACGCCAGCATCAGGATCGCCTTGGCGTTGCGCTCGATATCGTCGCGTTCGTTCATCAGCGACAGGACGCGCAGCGCCGCGATCGCGATCAGGAAGATGACGATGAGAGCCGGTATCGATCGGCGCAGCAATGGCTCGGCGGCCAGAAGCCGCTTGTAGGCCGGTTCGGCGATGAGTCGCGCATTCCCGGCAAGGCCGTCGCTTCGCGGCGTCTCGCGACGCGCAAAAGCTATCCCTCCGGGCGCGCCCCACGCGTCCGCCTTCGCCATAAATGGCACTCCCCGATTTGCCTATGCTGTCTGATGATCCGGCAAACGCCGCACTTCCGAATCGCCATTAAAGAATCAAAGGTGATTCGCCTTGTCCAGTGGTCCGGCGAAAAAAGATCAAAAATCGACTAAAATAGCGGCTTTTCCGCCAACCGAGCAGAGGCATGCGATGGTGATTACCGTGGAAAGGGAATAATATTAGAAATCACGCATATTCCGTGCGGGATTGCACATTGGGAGGAAAGCATGAATCGCAGATCTGCAATTGCTCTCGGCGTGTCAGCGGCAGCGGTAACGCCTTTGTTCGCCGTGGCGGCGTCGGTAAAAACGAGGACATACGGCCCGAAGGAGGGCAAGGAGATTGCGCCCGGCATCAGAGTGGTGGAGGTAGGCACGGGAAACTCAGACATTCCTGCCTACAAAAGCATCTCAATCGTCGATGTCGTGTTTCAGCCCGGCACACATGCGCCGGCGATGGTGATGGACAACGACATGGTATGCACCATCACTGCGGGCGAATTCACGATCAAGAAGGCCGACAAGGAGTTCAAGCTCAAGGAAGGCGACATATACACTTGCGCCAAGGGCAAGACCGACGAGGCGACGAATACGAGCGCCGAGGTCGGCGTGCATCGCATCGCCATGTTGATACCCGCGTAGGGAGGCGGGATTCCGTTCGAGCAGCAGAAGCACAGCCTGACGGGCCGGTGGCGTTGCCTTGGCATTGCCGCCGAGCACCATGGTGGCCGCTTGGGTCTGGCTCACGCCAGCGTACGCTCGACAATATCGCTTAAATCCGCCGACAGGTTTTCGGCATTGGCGATCGAAAGCAGCGCTTCCCTGGCCTTGGCCTGCCGGCCAGGTTCGAGCGAACGCCACGACCGGAGCGCCGTTGCCAATCTTGCCGCCACTTGCGGATTGCGTTTTTCGACCTCGAGCACGGTCTGCGTGAAGAATAGGTAGCCTTCGCCGTCGGCGCGGTGGAAGCCGGTCTGGTTGGCACTGGAGAATGTGCCGATCAACGAGCGCACCCGGTTCGGATTGGCCATCGAGAAGGCCGGATGCGTGGTCAGGGCGCGAACCGTCTCCACCGCCTGCGGACCGGGTACGCTGGCCTGAATCTGGAACCATTTGTCCATCACAAGCGGGTCGGACGCATATGTATCTTCGAAAGCCGCCAGTGCCTTGTTTGCCTCCGGCGAACCATGGTGGCGGTGCGCGAGCACGGTCAGTGCCGCGGCGCGGTCAGTCATATTGGTGGCCGACCGGAAGTGCTCCGCCGCAAGCCCGGCGCCATCTGACAGCAGCGAGAGATAATCGAGCATGACGTTGCGCAGCGCCCGCCGTCCGGCGGAAGCTGCGTCCGGGCTGAACGGGCCGGCGTCGGCAAGCCGCTCGTAGAGGCCGGCGAACGCGTCGCGGTTAGCCCTGGCGATTGCCAGCGCCAGCGCCTCGCGCGCAGCGAAGATGGCGTTGGGTTCGATGTTTTTGCCGATGTCGCGCGCTATGTCGGTCTCGCCCGGAAGCGAAAGCGCCAGCGCCCGGTAGGCCGGCTCCAGCGTCTCGTCGCTCGCGATCCTGCCGGCAAGCTCGGTCAGCCGCGCGGTGAAGCCAGGCTCGGCGCCGTCGAGAATCTGGCGGAAGGCCAAGATCAATGCATCCGTAAGCAGCGTGTTGAAGGTCTGCCAGCGCGAGAAGCTGTCGCTGTCGTGGCCGGCAAGGAAGAATTGGTCATCGGTCTTCTGCTCGACGGCAAGCGTTATCGGCGCCGAGAAGCCACGGTTCAGCGAAACCGCCGGACGCTCGGCGACGCCTGAGAAGCGCACCACATGCCGGCGCTTGCGGATGTGGATGATGCCGTCCTCGACGCTGGCGCCGTCGACCGCGTCATAGGCGACCGGCTCGCCGCCGGCGCCAATCAGACCGAAGGCGAGCGGTATGTGCATCAGTCGTTTGCGGCTTTCCGACGGGGTCGGCGGCACCGATTGCTCGATTTCCAGAGTGAATTCCCGCTCCGCCCGGTTATAGGTCGAGCTCACCGCCAGGTTAGGGGTGCCGGCCTGATGGTACCAGAGCGCGAATTGCGACAAGTCGCGGCCGGACACCTCCTCGAACACTGTCAGGAAATCCTCGATCGTCGCCGCCGTGCCGTCGTGCCGCTCGAAATAGAGGTCCATGCCGGCGCGAAAGCTATCAGGCCCGAGGATGGTACGGATCATGCGCACCACCTCCGAGCCTTTTTCGTAGACGGTCGCCGTGTAGAAATTATTGATCTCGCGATAGCGGCGCGGCCTGACCGGATGCGCCAGCGGCCCCTGGTCCTCGGGGAATTGATGCGCGCGCAGCGTGCGTACCTCGGCGATGCGCTTGACCGCACGCGAACGTTGGTCGGCGGAGAATTCGTGGTCGCGATAAACGGTCAGCCCTTCCTTCAGGCAAAGTTGGAACCAGTCGCGGCAAGTGATTCTGTTGCCTGTCCAATTGTGGAAATACTCATGCGCGATGATCGCCTCGATATTGGCGAAATCGGCGTCCGTCGCGGTCTCCCGGTCGGCCAGCACATATTTGTCGTTGAAGACGTTGAGGCCTTTGTTCTCCATCGCCCCCATGTTGAAGTCGGACACGGCGACGATGTTGAAGACATCGAGGTCGTATTCGCGGCCGAATGCCTCCTCGTCCCATTGCATCGATCGCTTCAAGGCATCCATGGCGTAGCCGGCGAGCTTCTCCTTGCCGGGCTCGACATAGATGCCGAGCTCGACCGTGCGGCCGGACATGGTGACGAAACTGTCGGCGACCCGGCCGAGATTGCCGGCGACCAGCGCGAACAGATACGATGGCTTGGGGAAGGGATCGTGCCAAATGGCATAGTGCCAGCCATCGCCGAGATCGCCCTTGTCGACCCGGTTTCCGTTGGACAGAAGCAGCGGCGCCTCGTCGCGGCGGGCTTCGATCCGCACGGTGTAGACGGAAAGGATGTCGGGGCGGTCGAGGAAATAGGTGATGCGGCGGAAGCCCTCTGCTTCGCATTGCGTGCAATAGACGTTGCTTGAGCGGTAGAGGCCCATCAGCGCTTCATTGCCCGACGGCGCCAGCTCGGTCTCGATCGACAGCCGAAAGCGACGCGCCGCCGGGGGCCTGAGGATGGTCAGTCGGTCGGGCGTCACGGCAAAATCCGTCGGCTTGGCTTTCCTGCCGTCGATCTCGACGCGCCTGAGCGTCAGCCCGTCGCCATCCAGCACAAGCGGCGTAGAGGCCGCGACGCCATCCCGGCGCTCGACGGTCAAAATTGCCGTGACGATCGTCGCGCCTGGCGAAAGACGGAATTCAAGGTTCGTTTCCGGAATGAGATAGTCGCTGGGGCGATAGTCTTCGAGTTTGAAGACCTGGCCAGTGTCGGTGCGCATTCCTTGGTTCCTGTCTTTCCGGGCCTGTCCTGCCCGTCCAAAATTTTGAAGTCCGCGCTCTTTACACGAACCGGCGGCTCGACAAAACTGCGACAAGGTCTATTCAGACCTTCCTTTCCAGCATCGCGAGGCAGTCATGGCCGCCGTCTACGACGTCAGGCATATCGAGAGACCGGCAACGCCGGCGCGCACCTGGGCAACCACGCGGGAAGCGGCGGGAGCGTGACAGCAGGCCGCGACAACAGTGACAATACCGTAGGGCACAACACGCTCACCGGCATTATGCTGAAGATCGTCTCGGTGGCGGTCTTCGTCGGCATGTCGACCTGCATCAAGGCGGCGGGCACTGTGCCGGCGGGACAGATCGTCTTCTTCCGCTCCTTCTTCGCTATCTTTCCGATCATTGCCTTTCTGGCTTTCAAGGGAAATCTCGGCACGGCTTTCAGTACAAGCCGTCCGTTCAACCACATCGCGCGCGGCGTCGTCGGCGTCTGCGCCATGGGGCTCGGCTTCTTCGCGCTGACGCGGTTGCCGCTGCCAGAAGCAATCACGCTGAATTACGCCCAGCCACTGTTGGTGGTGGTGTTCAGCTCGATTTTCCTCGGCGAAGCCATTCGTGTCTATCGCTGGAGCGCGGTCGCCGTCGGCCTCGTCGGTGTGCTGATCATCTCCTGGCCGGAGCTGACGCTCCTGAGTTCCGGCGAGGCGCTCGATGACCAGGAGGTGCTCGGCGTCATCGCCGCATTGATAGCGGCGGCGATTTCGGCCGTCGCCATGCTGCTCGTGCGCAATCTCGTGCAAAGCGAGCGCACCGCCACGATCGTGCTTTGGTTTTCGGTCACCGCGAGCGTCATGGCGCTGCTGTCGCTGCCGTTTGGGTGGCAGGCGCTGACGCCGGGGCAGGCGGTCCTTCTTGTCGCCGCCGGCTTCTGCGGCGGCCTTGGCCAGATCCTGATGACCTCGGCTTACCGCCATGCGGAGGCATCGGTGGTGGCGCCGTTCGAATACACCTCGATGATCCTCGGCGTCTTGGTCGGCTATCTCGTCTTCGGCGATGTCGCCACGCTGAACACGCTGACCGGCGGTCTGATCGTCGTTGCCGCCGGCATCTTCATCATCTGGCGCGAACGTCAACTCGGCCTGGAACGCACCCGCACGCGCAAGGCCGCCCCGCCGCAGGGGTGATCAGCACCGTTAGGCCCGCTCTTTCGCCAATCTTACCAGCGCCGTCCGCGTCTGCTCGTCGGCCGGAAAGAAGGACTCGATCGCCAGCTCCGACAGCGTCACGTCCAGCGGCGTGCCGAACACGGTGATGGTGCTGATGAACGACAGCACCTGATCCCCATGGGCAAGCCGCAGCGGATGCACGATGCCGCTCGGCTCGACCCGCGCCGGCCGCCTACTCTTCGGGCCGGAGGGATAACCGCGCAACTCACGCTCCAGTTCGATCAGCACCGGATCGCCTGACGCGTCGTTCTGGTGCTTCAGGCGTTCCAGCAGGTGCGCCCGCCACTCCGCGAGATTGACGATGCGCGGCGCGACACCTCCAGGGTGCAGGCTGAGCCGCAGCACGTTGACTGGCGGCTTGAGCAGCGAGGGCTCGGAAACGTCGGCCAGGAACGGCCCAATGGCAGTGTTTGCCGAAACGAGGTTCCAGTGCCGGTCCACCGCGAGCGCCGGGAACGGCTCGTGCCCTCGAAGCACCGTCTCGACCGCCGCCATGGCCGGTGCCAGCGAAATGTCGGTCAGCGGCCTTTCGCTGAAGCTCGGCGCAAAGCCCGCCGCCAGCAAGAGCTGGTTGCGCTGGCGAAGCGGGATCGAAAGCTGCTCGGCCAGGTGTAGCACCATGTCGCGCGACGGCGCGGCCCGCCCGCTCTCGACGAAGCTCAGATGCCGCTGCGAGATATCGGCTTCCGTGGCGAGGTCGAGCTGGCTCATCCGGCGTCGCGTGCGCCATTCACGGATGAGGCTGCCGGCGGAGGTTTGAGGAGATATCATGAGGGCATGGTTAGGGCGACGGCAGGCGCATTTCAATTACCCGCGAGGTCATGGAGAGGTGAGCGCTCTTAGCTTCGCCTTCACCTCGAGAAAATCCCGCCAAGCCAGCTTCTTGTGCGTCGGCGTCCTCAGTAGATAGGCCGGGTGCAGCGTCGGCATCGCCGGAATAACGACGCCGGACGCTGTCGTGTGGGCGCGCCAGTTGCCGCGCAGCCGCAAGATGCCTTCGCTCGTATTCAGAAGGGTTTTGGCCGAGGGCCCGCCGAGATTGACCAGCACCTTCGGCTTGACCAGTTCGATCTGCCTTTCGATGAACGGCCGGCAGATCTCGGTTTCGTGCGGCGTCGGCGTGCGGTTTCCCGGCGGCCGCCAGGGGATGACATTGGCGATGTAGACGGATGTCCGGTCTAGCCCGATCGCGGCCAACATGCGGTCTAGCAGCCGGCCGGAGCGGCCGACGAAGGGCAGGCCTTCTATATCCTCGTCACGGCCGGGCGCCTCGCCGACCAGCATCACCGATGCATCCGGGTTGCCGTCGGCAAAGACCAGGTTCTTGGCGGTGAACTTCAGGTTGCAGCCGTCAAAAGTCGACATGTGCTGGCGAAGCTCGTCCAGCGTCGAGGCAGCCGAGGCCAATTCACGCGCCAGCGCCGCCTGCGCCTCGTCGGGTACCGCCGAAATGGGCGGGCGCGCCGGCGGAGCGTTAGGCACGGCGCTCGCATCGAGACGCGGTTGGGCGGGCCGCTCCGGTGCTCTGCTATCGCTCGGCGCGGCAGCCGGCATCCGCTCCGCCGGCTTGGGCGCGGCTTCCGCGAAGCGGTTCACCGGCGCGTCCTCCAACGCCTCGTCGACGCCCGCGCTGGCATAGAAGGCGAGCAGCTCGGCGATATCAGGTCGGCTGTTTGGGGAAGCGGCAGTCATGGCGCCACCATCGTTCGACTGGTCGCATATTGCAAGTTGGTGATTGGGGACATTGGCACAACCGGGCAATGACGGCCTGTCTGTGGCAGCGTCATACGCTCACCGCAACCTAACCCGTCGGTATGCGCGGGTCCTGCACCAGATAAAAGGTCCAGCGCGGCGTATAGTCGGTGATCAGGAATTCGAACCTGGCGGTCTTTAGCGGGTCGACCTTGCCGTTCTTGAACAGCAGACGGTCATACGGTTCAAAATCGCGGTCGAAATCGGCAAAATTGCTCGACCAGATATTGTCAGGCGTCTTGTTGCGCTGGTCGAACGAAAGCCCGTCGCCGAAGACGCTCGGCTGATTCAGGACCTCCTGAAGCTCGAACTGGAATTCGATCCAGGCCTGGCCGCTGTTGTTGAGCACGTCCAAGCGCAAATACATGATGCCGTTGGCGAACTCGCCCGCCTTGCCGAACGCCTGGATCGGCTTGGTTGCACGGATGGTCAACGTCACCGGCGTCGCTGAATTCAGCTCTTCGGTGATGACGAGCGGATCGTCCTTGGTGCCGGTGCCGGAAGCGCCGGTGATTTCGAACCCGCCAAGCTCGTCGGAGAAGGAGTAGGCACCGGTGGCCCAGACCTTCACCTCGTCTGCAAAGGCATGGACCGGCGCCAGCAGGGGGAGGGCCGAAAGGAACGCCCGGCAGGCCCTGCCGGGCGTCGATGGGAAGCGCGTTGATGAGAAGCCGCCTGGCCCAGGAATGCGCATGGTGCGAAGTATGGCCGATAAGCAAGCCGTCGAACAATTAAAAACGTACGCGTTGCGGGCAGGCCGGCGCAAAACGGGTGTCCTTCGGCACGATGCGCGACTTTTTGGCCAAATCCGCGTTGTCACAGACGCGCCGGTTTCCTGTCGCGACTTGATGCGCTATGCAGCGCATGAGCCAGCAAGATACGCGCAATAGCGACAAGCCAGTGCGGAGGGGTTGATGAGCGATATCGAACGCGAAAGCATGGAATTCGACGTGGTGATCGTCGGTGCGGGCCCGGCCGGCCTCGCCGCCGCCATCCGCCTGAAGCAAGTCAATCCCGAGCTTTCCGTGGTCGTGCTGGAAAAGGGCGGTGAGGTTGGCGCCCACATCTTGTCAGGAGCCGTCGTCGATCCAATCGGCATCGACCGGTTGCTGCCGGGCTGGCGCGACGAACAAGACCATCCATTCAAAACGCCGGTCACGGCGGACCATTTCCTGGTGCTTGGCCCCGCCGGCTCTTTCCGCCTGCCCAACATGATGATGCCGCCTCTGATGAACAATCACGGCAACTACATCGTCTCGCTTGGCAATGTCTGCCGCTGGCTGGCCGCCAAGGCCGAGGCGCTCGGCGTGGAAATCTATCCGGGGTTCGCCGCGGCCGGCCTGCTCTATAACGAGGAAGGCGCCGTCACCGGTGTTGTCACCGGCGACATGGGCGTCGAAAAGGATGGCACACACGGCCCGGGTTTCGCGCCGGGCATGGCGCTGATGGGCAAATATGTGCTGATCGGAGAGGGCGCGCGCGGCTCGCTCGCCAAGCAGTTGATCGCCAGGTTCAGGCTTTCCGAGGGCCGCGAGCCGGGCAAATACGGCATCGGCCTCAAGGAACTGTGGCAGGTCAAGCCGGAGAAGCACAGGCCGGGTCTCGTCCAGCACTCCTTCGGCTGGCCGCTCGATCTCAAGACCGGCGGCGGCTCTTTCCTCTATCATCTGGACGACAATCAGGTGGCGGTGGGCTTCGTCGTCCACCTCAATTACAAGAACCCCTGGCTGTCGCCGTTCGAGGAGTTCCAGCGCTTCAAGACCCACCCGGCGATCAGCGGTACTTTCGAGGGCGCCAGGCGGTTGGGCTATGGCGCGCGCGCGATTACCGAAGGCGGCTGGCAGTCGGTGCCGAAACTGTGCTTCCCGGGTGGCGCGTTGATGGGCTGCGCCGCCGGCCTCGTAAACGTCCCGCGCATCAAGGGCTCGCACAATGCCGTGTTGTCGGGAATGCTGGCGGCCGAGCATGTCGCCGAGGCAATCGCCGCCGGCCGCGCCAATGACGAGCTCTCCGCTTACGAAGCCGCGTGGCGGGCGACAGACATCGGCAAGGATCTGAAGAAGGTGCGCAACGTCAAGCCGCTGTGGTCGCGCTTCGGCACCATCGCCGGCGTCGCCATCGGCGGCCTGGACATGTGGCTGAACACTTTGTTCGGCTTCTCGCCCTTCGGCACGCTGAAGCATGGCAAGGCCGACTACGCCACGCTAGAGCCCGCCGCGAAGCACAAGAAAATAGACTATCCCAAGGCCGATGGCGTGCTGACCTTCGACCGCTTGTCCTCGGTGTTCCTGTCCAACACCAACCACGAGGAAAACGAGCCGGTGCATCTGCTGGTGGCGGACATGGAGCTGCAGAAGCGTTCCGAGCATGACGTCTTTGCCGGACCTTCGACGCGCTACTGCCCTGCAGGCGTCTACGAATGGGTCGACAAGGACGGCAATGCCGCTGCCGATCCGGCGGCCAAGGACGTGCGCTTCGTCATCAACGCGCAGAACTGCGTCCACTGCAAGACCTGCGACATCAAGGATCCGAACCAGAATATCGACTGGGTGCCGCCGCAAGGTGGCGAAGGCCCGGTCTATCAGAACATGTGAGCGTGCCCGGCCAAGCCGTCACGAAGAACATGCGAGCGGCGGCGGACTTGTCTGTCGCCGGCGACCGCCTGCCTCGATCAAGCCCGTTGAAGCCTTCCGCCGAGTGTGGTCTGCTCGGCTCCGACAAAGGAGGCGGACATGCGCCTGACCAGCCCCACGATGCTCGCCATGGCCTTCATGCTGCTTTGCGCATCAGCCGCGTCGGCGGGCACAAAGCTCACCGTTCACATCCGCACCTATGATGTCGTTGGAAATACCGGAGCCGCCCTTGTCGAGGCAATGGACCGGCTGGGACCCAAGCACGGCTATATGGCGCGTGCCATCGCCGAAACCGGTTACGCCGTGCATTGGGATCTCGATATTGTCCGGAAGGATGGTGCCTGCCATCTGCGGCAGGCCAACGGGACGCTGAACCTGACCTACACTTTCCCGCGGCTCTCGTCGGCAAGCCCTGTCCTGCGCGAACGTTGGGACCGTTTCATGATCGGCGTTCGCAAGCACGAGCAGACGCATGGCGGTATCGCGAGGCGTATGATGCGGGCCACCGAGGCCGCGCTTGCCGGCCTGCGGCGCCCGGACAACTGGTTCTGCACCGCCACGCATCTCGAGGCGCGGCGCCGGATCAAGGCCATCTATGTCGAATACGAAGCCAGGCAGAACGCTTTCGATGCGCGCGAGCATCGCGGCGGCGGGCCTGTCGAGCACCTTGTCGAAGCGTTGACCAAACCCTGAGAATGCCGAAGCATCAACCGCGCGGATTGTTTTCAAGGTCGCTCGCCGCGAGCGCGCTCTCATGCTCGTCATGGGGCAGCCTGTCGTCGGGGCGAAGCGAGAACTCCACGAGTACGGGAAGATGGTCGGAGCCGGTATCTTCCAGTCGCGTTGACGACAGAATGGTCACGCCGCCCTTGCTGAACGCCTGGTCGATCGGGAGGCCTGCATAGCGGCGCAGGAAGTCGGGCAGCTTCCGGTGAATCCAGGTCGACCCGGCCGACGGCATGACCGTCAGTCCGCCGAGAGCGGCGACGCGCCGCACCGCGGCGCTCCATGGCACCGCGTTGCAATCGCCGGCCATGATGGCGGTTTGGCCGAGCGATGAAAGCTGCTCCGAGAGTTCGCCGATCTGCCAATACTGTTCCCGCGGCCACGGCCAGCTGAGATGGATGGCGGCGACGTCGGCGCTCCTGCCGCCGAAATCGATGGTCGCAACGGCCATTGCGCCCCGGCGCTCGCAATGTGGCGCGGTGCCGGCGAGAAAGGGCCGCCGCGAGAGCAGCGCGACGCCGAATACGCCGTTGGGATAGGGACAGAGGATCCGGTATGGATAGGCGCTGGCGATGTAGCCAAGCTCCGTCGCCCACATCGCCGACACCTCGTCCAGGGTGATGACGTCGGGATTGGTCCGGCCGATCAGTGACAGCACTTTTTTCGGCGTCGGGTTGTCGTAGCGCAGATTCATCTGCAGCAGGCTGTAGACTACCTGGTCGGTGGGTTTGGCGACCGCCTGAACCGGCCACGGCCGGGGCAAGGCGGTCGAAGCGGTGGCAAGAGCGGCCACGGCAAAAACCAGGGCCGCGGCCGCTTGCAGGCGAAACGATGTCGCCAGCAGCGGCAGCGCGCAAAGCGCCATCAGCACGGCGAGGTGAATGCGGAAATGCGAAAAGGAATCGAGCGCCGGGTGCAACGCGCCTAAGAAGCCGGCCACCAGCGCGACCGAGAGCGTCATCATCACGATGAATACCAGTGAAGCCGCCATGTCTCGACTGCGTTTCATCGGATCAGATCTGCATGAGTTGCCTGCGATGGTCCCCGCCCGGTTATCGGCAAAAATGCGGCTCAATCAAGATAGCGAATTGCCGGCAAGATGGCGAATCGCCGGCAAGACGGCGAATGGCTCTGGCGGCGCGCAGATCGGCTACTGGAAGGCCGTTTCCGAAAAACTTCTGAGCTTGCGCGAATGCAGCCGCTCCATCGGCATTTCCGAAAGCTTTTCCATCGCCCTGATGCCGATGGTGAGGTGCTGCGCCACCTGCCGCTTGTAGAATTCGGTCGCCATGCCGGGCAGCTTCAGTTCGCCATGCAGCGGCTTGTCGGAGACACACAAGAGCGTGCCGTAAGGCACGCGGAAGCGGAAGCCATTGGCCGCGATCGTTGCCGATTCCATGTCAAGTGCGATCGCCCTCGACTGCGAAAGCCGCTGCACCGGTCCGCGCTGGTCGCGCAGTTCCCAGTTGCGGTTGTCAATGGTGGCGACAGTGCCGGTGCGCATGATGCGCTTGAGATCGTACCCCGACAGGCCGGTGACTTCGGCCACCGCTTCCTGCAATGCCACCTGGATTTCGGCCAGCGGCGGGATCGGCACCCAGACTGGCAGGTCGTCGTCCAGCACGTGATCCTCGCGCACATAGGCATGCGCCAGCACATAATCGCCCAGCGCCTGCGTATTGCGCAGGCCCGCGCAGTGGCCGAGCATCACCCAAGCATGAGGCCTTAGCACAGCGATATGATCGGTGATCGTCTTGGCGTTGGAGGGTCCGACACCGATATTGACCATGGTGATCCCGCCATGGTTCGGCTTCTTCAAGTGGTAGGCCGGCATCT
Organism: Mesorhizobium sp. B2-4-2; assembly: GCF_006442845.1. Classification (NCBI taxonomy): domain Bacteria; kingdom Pseudomonadati; phylum Pseudomonadota; class Alphaproteobacteria; order Hyphomicrobiales; family Phyllobacteriaceae; genus Mesorhizobium; species Mesorhizobium sp. B2-4-2. Next base: position 617,548 of record NZ_VFVM01000001.1, read on the forward strand.
GCGGCAGGCGCTGCGGCGCCACCCCTTCGCTCGGGGCGCTCTGCCCGGCTTTGGTGACCACGTTGCCCGGTTCGATGAATTCGGCATATCCGCCGCCGCCATTCTCCATCAGGTCACGGGCGCGCGCCACGAACTCGTCGATATAGAACTGATAGTTGGTGAACAGCACGAAATTCTGGAAATGCTGCGGCGTGGTCGCGGTATAGTGCGACAGGCGGTGGAGCGAATAGTCGATCCGCTGCGCGGTGAAGGGCGCCAGCGGCCTTGGTTCTCCGAACGCCACTTCGAACGTGCCGTTGGCGATCTGGTCGTCTGTACCGTCGAGATCTGGCACGTCGAACAGGTCTCGGATAGGCCGCTGGATACGCTCGGCCGCGGTTCCGTCGACATGGGTGCCTTCGAGAAAGGCGAAATGCAGCGGGATCGGCGTTGTCGATTCCGAGACCGTGACCGCGACCCCGTGGTTGCGCATGATCAGACGCAATTGCTCGACCAGATAGCTTTCGAACAGGCTCGGCTGGGTGATGGTGGTGGAAAAATGCCCCGGCGTCGGCATGTGGCCATAGGCTTGGCGCGAATCGATCTGGGTGAACGAGTTGGTCGTGACGCCGATCTCCGGGTAGAAGGCGCGGTAGCGCTTGCTGCTGTCGCCGCCGGCGGCAAGCGCCGCGAAGGAGTCGCGCAGGAACTTGGTGTTGCGGTCATAAAGGGCTTGCAACGCCGCGACGGCCTTTTCTGCGGTGTCGAAGCTTTGCCGGCCAAAAGGCGAGGGCATGACGACAGATTCGATGGCTTGGGGATAGATTCGCTTTTCCATGGCTCAATATAGAGATTTGGAAAGGCGGTTGGGAGGGGTGTCCCGATCGAAGGCGCAATTTATCCGCGCTGCAGGCTGACCAGCAGCACGAAACCGACGCCCGACTTCTTCAGTGCTGGCGCGTCGATCGTGGAACCGGCATCGGCACGCATCATCGGTACGGCCAGGACCGGCGCGGCAAGAAACGCCAGAATGAGCGCCGCCCGCGGCAGAAGCCGAACGGTTTTGAAGAGGTTGGCGGCGATGCGGTTCATGGTCTTTGCTTTTCTTTCGAGGTCTTGGTTTGGTCAGGTCTTTGGTTTCTGTCTCAGGGGCGAAGGGTGGTCGGGCAGGCGAGGCGGCAGGTTCTGGAACTGGCCTCGTCCCAGGAACGGGCCGGACGGCCCGCTTCGGCGACGAGGATGGCGAAGAACATTCCAAACAGGCTCACCAGCAGGCAGACGATGGTGAAGCGGCGGGCGAGCATTGGTCGTGTCTCCTTCAATACGCAGGAGAATGCCCGGGCACGACTGAACCGGCTCTGATGCCGACGTTCATCTGCCGTTCAAATCGGTTGATGGATTTTGAGGCGGCGCTGGCCATAAGGAGCATGGCTGCCGGCACAGCATGCCAGGATCATGAAACGAAAACGGGGCCTGCCGGCCCCGTTTTCATGTCGCAAGGATGGGGTCGATCAGAGCTTGTGCCAGGTCTGGCTCTTGCAGATCAGCCCGCCGAGCACGCAACCGCTCATTTTCAGCGAGGTGCCCGATAGTGTCGCCTTGCCGGAGTAGGTCTTGTCGTTTGCCGGGTCGGTTATGTTGCCGGTGTATTTGTTGTCGCCGGACGCCTTGAGCGAACCGATGGTCTTGCCGGCATATTTGCCAGACTTCAGCGTGATGGAAAATGAACCCGAGCCCCCGATGGCCGCGGTATCGCCGGCCTGCGTCTTCCAGTTTCCCTCGATCGGATCGGCCCAGGCCAGACCGGTCAGGATCAAAGTGGCCGCCAGGGCCAGGCTTGCTTTTCGAAACATCTTTCCTCCCTTGGATACCCGGCAGGAGGCTCCGCCTCGCCGGTCTGCCGCTTACGCAAACGTAAGCTAATCCAGCTCCCCGCAAAACAAAAGCGGTGCCGCAGCGGAAGCTTTGGCAATTCAGAAGCGCCGACGGAAGCAATGTCGGCAGGGAAATGAATGTATGCATGCGCGGCGTTTGTTTCGCGTGGTTAGCGGAGTGTTGATTCCGCTCGCGAAAATTTTCGTCAAATTTGGCGCTATCCGGCTGAATCGCTGGCTTTGTATCCTTAACGAATTTCCACGTTTACCTATTGTTTTAGCTTTGTTTTCCTCAAATTAAGCACGCCATTTAACGACGGATTCAAGCCTGCGCGGCATTCTCGAAAGCATCGAAAGAGCAGCCCGGACAGACAAACGGAGGCAGCTCTCGGGAGCCAGACAGGGCCGGAAGAGAGGATTGAAAAATGGCACGTTTTGAAATGCTTGAAGCAGGCTTCGGCGCCATGGGGGCAACTGCCCAGGCCGACATTCTTTTCGAACTGGGGATGATGTATGCGACGGGCCGCGATTGCGAGACCGATGTCGTCGCCGCCCACAAATGGTTCAACATCGCCGCGATCAAGGGTTCGGCCCGCGCTGCGGAATTGCGTTCGGAACTGTCGGCTGCGATGTCGAAGGTCGAGATCGCCAAGGCGCTGCGCGAAGCCCGCGAATGGATGACGATGCACTGAATTTAGAGATAAGGCAGGGCGGCCTTCTGGTCCGCCAGGCAAGGACAAGGCCGCGGTAAGACGGCCACGCGACAAAACCAAGAACGCGGCACGCCCGACAGGGCCAGCGGCGCGGCGGCCATGATCCGGTTTTCGGAAAAATCAGGGCCAGCAGGAAGACAGGGAAGGCGAGTTGGGTTCGAGTGCGGGGGCGCTTGAGAAACAACTCGACAGGCAAAGCCGCGACCGGCCGGAACAAGGCCGGCGCGGCTTTTGCCTTTTTGCTCCAGAGATGCTCCGCAGGCCTAATCGAGCGCCGCCAATGCGCCTAGACAGGCCACACGAAGGATGAAATTGTCCGGCCTCTCTGGAAGAAGCGTGGCCGGGGCGGCCGCGCGTGAGTGGAGGAGTCATACCGCAATGAAAAAATTAAGTATTTTGAACGCGGCCATTTTCGGCCTGATGATGAGCGCGCCGGTCGCCTATGCCGACGACATCACCTTTTCGGTGGTCGGTCCGATGACCGGACAGCTCGCCACCATTGGCGATCAGTTCAAGCAGGGCGCGCAGGCTGCCGCCGACGCGATCAATGCCGCCGGCGGTGTCGACGGTCGCCAGATCAAGCTCGATATCGAGGATGACCAGTGCGACCCGAAGCAGGCGGTTTCGGTCGCCAACCGTATCGTCGCCAATGGCGTCAAGTTCATCGACGGCCACGCTTGCTCGGGTTCGAGCATTCCGGCTTCCGCCGTCTATGCCGAAGCCGGTGCCCTGATGATGAGCCCGGCCTCCTCGAACCCGGTGCTGACCGACGCCGCAGCGAAGGCCGGCTGGCCGACGATCATGCGCCTCTATACGCGTGACGATGCGCAGGGTGCCTTCATCGGCCCCTGGATCGCGAAGAAGTATGCCGGCAAGAACGTCGTCATCCTGCATGACAAGAGTGCCTACGGTCAGGGCGTTGCCGATGCGGTCAAGGCGACGATGAATGCCGGCGGCCTGAAGGAAGTGGACTATGAAGGCATCAATGCCGGCGAAAAGGACTATTCGGCGCTCGTCACCAAGCTCAAGGACCTCAAGGCCGACGTTGTCTATTTCGGCGGTTACCACCCGGAGGCTGGCCTGATCCTGCGCCAGTCGGCGGAACAGGGCATCAAGTTCCAGCTGATCATGCCGGATTCGATAGCCTCGCCGGAATTCTGGCAGGTTGCCGGCCCGGCCGGCGAAGGCACCATGTTCGTCTTCCCGTCGGATCCTCAGGCAAAGCCGGAAGCCAAGGCAGCCGTCGAGAAGATCAAAGCCGGCGGTTTCGTGCCGGAAGGCTTCACGCTATTCTCCTACGCCACGATCCAGGCCTTTGCGGAAGGCATCAAGCGTGCCGGCAGCGATGATCCGGCCAAGGTCGCCGAGGCGCTGAAGAACGGGCAGCCAATCAGCACGGTTGTCGGCAATGTCACCTTCGACGAGAAGGGCGACCTCAAGAACGCCAGCTACGACATCAACCAGTGGCACGACGGCAAGTATGCGCCGATCCAGCCGTAATCGCTGCCTATATCGATGAAATGGCCGGGCTCGTCCCGGCCATTTCATTTCTGCCTGTGTGTCTTGCCATGGACATATAACGGCGGTCGACATTCTACGGCGCCTCTCTCTGTCCGGCAGGACAGGGACGCTTGGCGTCCGGCAGCGAGGCTGTCAGCCTTGCATATCCTCGAACCGCACCAGCACAGTGCCGTCGGTAACCTGCGCGCCCTCGGTGGCGATCTCGGCGATCACGCCATCATGGGGCGCGGCGATGGTGTGCTCCATCTTCATCGCCTCGAGAATAAGCAGCGGTTGCCCCTTCATCACCGTATCGCCCTTTGTCGCCCGCACAAGCTTGACCAGTCCCGGCATCGGCGCGCGCAAACTGCCTGACGCCGCCGCCGCATCATCGCCTCTGGCCAACGGGTCCGGCACCGCGAACGTATAGCCGGCCGCGCCTTCGAATATCGTGATGTGGCCTGGCCAGCGGGCGAGGCGAGGAACGGCGCGAAGGTCATGCGAATTGGCGCTGTCATAGGGTGCATGGAGCGTCACCTGGGAACGCCGGTCTGGTCGTACCGAAACCCTTGCCAGAATATCGTCCTCGCCAAACTTCAGCCGGATCTGTCGTGCCATGCCATGGAAATGCGTGTAGCCGGCAAGCGACGACCATGGATCATCCGATGCCGGCAGCGCGCCCGCCCCGGAGGCCGCTATGGCCGCGGCCGCGACCGTTTCGCCGCTCGGCGGCGCAATCTCGGTCAGCGCCTGCTGGTGGCGGCCTATCAGGCCGGTATCGACGTCGCCCGCCGAAAAGTCCGGATCGGTCACCAGCGCGGCGAGGAAGGCGGTATTGACGATCGAACCGGCGACTTCGGTTCGCGCAAGCGCCGCGCCGAGTGCCTCCAGCGCAGCCGGCCTGTCCCCGCCATGCACCACCAGCTTGGCGATCATCGGATCATAATAGGGAGAAATGGCGTCGCCGGCCCGCACCCCGGTTTCGACACGCATGGCGGCCCCTTGGGGAACCATGTCGGGAAATTTCAGATGATGCAGCGTGCCGGTCGCAGGCAGAAACTCCCTTGCGGCATCCTCGGCATAGAGGCGCGCCTCGAAGGCGTGGCCGGCTAGCTTTATCTCGCCTTGCGTTTTCGGCAGCTTCTCGCCGGATGCGACCCGCAACTGCCATTCTACCAGATCAGTGCCGGTGACCATCTCGGTGACCGGGTGCTCGACCTGCAACCTCGTGTTCATCTCCATGAACCAGAAGCGGTCAGGCGTCAGGCCTTGCGAGGCATCGACGATGAATTCGATGGTCCCGGCACCGCAGTAGCTGATCGCCTTGGCGGCCTTCACCGCCGCCTCGGTCATCGCCTTGCGTAACGCCTCCGTCATGCCGGGGGCGGGGGCTTCCTCGATAACCTTCTGATGGCGTCGCTGCACCGAGCAGTCGCGTTCGAACAGATGGACGGCATTGCCGAAATTGTCGCCGAAAACCTGCACCTCGATGTGGCGCGGTTTGTCGATATATTTTTCCACCAGTACACGGTCGTCGCCAAAAGCGGATTTCGCCTCGCGTCGTGCGCTCGACAGCGCTTCGGAAAACTCGTCGGGGTGCTCGACCCGGCGCATGCCCTTGCCACCGCCGCCGGCCCGCGCCTTGATCAGCACGGGGTAGCCGATTTCGCGTGCCTTAGAGGCCAGGACCACGATCTCCTGTGCCTCGCCATGGTAGCCCGGCACGACGGGCACGCCGGCCTTTTCCATCAGCCGTTTGGCGGCATCCTTCAGCCCCATGGCGCGGATAGAGGCCGCCGACGGGCCGATGAAGGTGAGCCCCGCGGCCGCCACCTGGTCGACGAAATCAGGATTTTCCGACAGGAAGCCATAGCCGGGATGAACGGCTTGCGAGCCTGTCGCCAAGGCGGCCGCGACGATCTTGTCGCCGCGCAGATAGCTGTCGCTGACAGGCGAGGCACCGATATGTACCGCCTCGTCGGCCATCTCGACATGCAGGGATTTCGCATCGGCATCGGAATAGACGGCAACCGTGCGCACCCCCATCCTGCGCGCCGTGCGGATCACCCGGCATGCGATCTCGCCTCGGTTGGCGATCAGGATCTTTGTGAACATGAAACCTCCGTAGACTGCGTTCGCCTCGAGGAAGCAACGGCCTCACGGTATAGTTCGGCCATTTGTTCGTCGAAGCAGCAGAAGATGACGGTCTGCGGCGTCGTATTTCCGCTCAAGAAGCTATTTACGGCGCCGACTGCAATTGCTGCCGCCTCATCCCTCGGATAGCGGTAGATGCCCGTCGAGATCGCCGGAAAGGCGACCGAGCGGCATTCCTTCTCGGCGGCGATTTCGAGCGAACGCCGATAGCAGGAGGCGAGCAACTCCGCCTCGCCCTTGCCGCCGCCCTGCCAGACTGGACCGACCGTATGGATGACGTAGCGGGCCGGCAGCCGATAGCCCTTGGTCAACTTTGCATCGCCGGTCTTGCAGCCGTTGAGCGTGCGGCATTCGGCGAGGAGTTCCGGCCCCGCCGCCCGGTGAATGGCGCCGTCGACCCCGCCGCCGCCGAGCAGCGAGGAATTGGCCGCGTTGACAATGGCGTCGACATCCAACTTGGTGATGTCGCCGACGTTAATGCGGATCCTGTCCTGCACCTCGCCCATTTCACATCCTGAACACGCCGAAGCGCGTTTCCTCGATCTCCGCGTTGAGCGCGGCCGAGAGGCTGAGCGCCAGCACCTCGCGCGTCCTGGCCGGATCGATGATGCCGTCGTCCCATAGCCTTGCGGAGGAATAGAGCGGGTGGCCTTCATGCTCGTATTTCATCAGGATCGGCTTCCTGAACTTCGCTTCTTCCTCAGCGCTCCATTCGCCGCCCTTGCGCTCGATACCCTCGCGCTTGACCATGGCCAGCACCGTCGCCGCCTGCTCGCCGCCCATCACCGAAATGCGGGCGTTCGGCCACATCCACAGGAAGCGGGGCGAGTAGGCGCGCCCGCACATGCCGTAGTTGCCGGCGCCGAACGAGCCGCCGATGATCACGGTGACCTTGGGCACGCGGGCGGTGGCGACTGCCATCACCAGCTTGGCGCCGTCCTTGGCGATGCCGCCTGCCTCATATTTGCGCCCCACCATGAAGCCGGTGATGTTCTGCAGGAACACCAGTGGAATCTTGCGTTGGCAGCACAGTTCGATGAAATGCGCGCCCTTCAGCGCGCTTTCGGAAAACAGCACGCCATTGTTGGCGATGATGCCGACCGGCATGCCGTGGAGATGGGCAAAGCCGGTGACGAGCGTGGTGCCGTAATTCTGCTTGAACTCATCGAACTCCGAACCGTCGACGAGGCGCGCGATCACCTCGCGCACGTCATAGGGCTGGCGCAGATCCGTCGGCACGATGCCGTAGATCTCATCTGCCGGATGAAGCGGCGGAATCGGTTTCTGGACGGCAAGGCTTACGGTCTTGTTCCGATTGAGGTTCTTGATGATGCGCCGGCAGATGGCCAGCGCATGCTCGTCGTCGAGCGCGTAGTGGTCGGCGACGCCGGAGAGCCGTGTATGGACGTCGGCGCCGCCGAGATCCTCGGCGCTGACGTCCTCGCCGGTGGCGGCCTTCACCAGCGGGGGACCGCCGAGGAAGATGGTTGCCTGGTTGCGCACCATGATCGTCTCGTCCGACATTGCCGGCACATAGGCGCCGCCCGCCGTGCACGAACCCATGACGCAGGCGATCTGCGGGATGCCTGAGGCGGACATGTTGGCCTGGTTGTAGAATATGCGCCCGAAATGCTCGCGGTCGGGAAACACCTCGTCCTGGTTGGGCAGGTTGGCGCCGCCGCTGTCGACCAGGTAGACGCAAGGCAGATTGTTCTGCAGCGCGATCTCCTGCGCGCGCAGATGCTTCTTCACCGTCAGCGGGTAATAGGTGCCGCCCTTCACCGTGGCGTCATTGACGACGACCATCACTTCCGTGCCTTCGACGCGCCCGATACCGGCGATGATGCCGGCGGAGGGAATGTCCTCGCCATACATCGACCATGCGGCGAACTGGCCGATCTCGAGAAAGGGCGACCCGGTGTCGAGCAATTGCGCCAGCCGCTCGCGCGGCAGCAGCTTGCCGCGCGCGACGTGTCGCTCGCGCGCCTCTTCCGAGCCACCGCGCTCGACGCTCGCGGCCTTTTCGGCGATATCGCCGACCAGCGCCCGCATGCGTTCGGCATTGGTGTGGAAGGTATCGGAGGAAGGGGAGATCTGGGTCCGGAGGACGGCCATGCTATACCCCCTCCGCCATGATCTCGCGGCCGATCAGCCATCGCCGGATTTCGCTGGTGCCGGCACCGATTTCGTAGAGCTTGGCGTCGCGTAGCAGCCGGCCGGTCGGATAGTCGTTGATGTATCCGTTGCCACCCAGAAGCTGGAGTGCGTCAAGCGTCATCTGCGTTGCTTTTTCGGCGGCAAACAGAATGCAGCCTGCGGCGTCCTTGCGGGTGGTCTGGCCGCGGTCGCAGGCGGCGGCGACCGCGTAGACATAGGCGCGCGCGGCGTTCATCGTCGTGTACATGTCGGCGAGCTTGCCTTGCACCAACTGGAATTCCCCGATCGCCTGGCCGAACTGCTTGCGCTCATGCACATAGGGCACCGCGACGTCGAGACACGCGGCCATCAGGCCGATCGGGCCACCGGCCAGCACCGTGCGCTCATAGTCGAGACCAGACATCAGCACCTCGACGCCACACCCTTCCTCGTGCAGCACGTTGTCGAACGGCACCTCCACATTATCGAAAACCAGTTCGCCGGTGTTGGAGCCGCGCATGCCGAGCTTGTCGAGCTTTTGCGCGACCGAAAATCCGGCAAAGGCCTTTTCGACGATGAAGGCGGTGATACCGCGGGCATGACGCTCTGGATCGGTCTTGGCATAGACCACCAGCGTCTCGGCGTCCGGGCCGTTGGTGATCCACATCTTGGTGCCGTTGAGCACGTACCGGTCATTGCGCTTTTCGGCGCGCAGCCTGAGCGAGACGACGTCGGAGCCGGCGCCGGGCTCCGACATGGCCAGCGCGCCGACGCGCTCGCCCGAGCAAAGCGGCGGCAGGAATTTCTCCTTCTGCGCCGGCGTTGCCCAGCGGTTGATCTGGTTGACGCAGAGATTGGAGTGGGCGCCGTAGGACAGGCCGACCGAGGCCGAGGCCCTTGATATCTCCTCAACGGCGATCACGTGCGCGAGATAGCCCATGCCACTGCCGCCGAACTCCGGATCGGCGGTGATGCCGAGGAGGCCGAGATTGCCGAGTTCCGCCCACAGATGCGCCGGGAATTCGTTCGAGCGGTCGATTTCCGCGGCGATCGGCGCGATCCTGTCCTGGGCGAAGCGCCGCACCAGCTCGCGCAATGCCTCGACATCCTCGTCATGCCCGAAGCTGAGCGTGTTCGTGTACATCCGGTTCCTCCTGCCGCATGACCCCCGAAAATCGACTTGGATTTTCGGAAAAGATCATGCGCGAAACTAAAATCCCACGGCGTCGTTTGCGCGTCCAAACGGATGTGCGGCGCTGTAGGTGTCGATCGTCGCGCCGACGAGCCGCATCGTCATCGAAAGATATGTCGCCGTGACTTCTGCGATCGACAGCCGCTCGCCCGGCCGGAACCAGACGATGACACCGGTCATCATCTGGATCAGCGCCATGGCGGTGAGGCCGGTGTCTTCGACGACGAACACGCCTGCCTCGGCGCCGTCACGCAGAATGGCGCGCAGTTCCTTCTCATAGGCCGTGCGCATCCGCAGTATCTGGGTCAGTCTTTCGGGCGACAGGCTGCGCAGCTCCATGTTCGAAACATGCGTCGCATGGCGGCGGGCGATGTGGAAGGCGATGTGGTTCTCGACATAGGCCGAAAGCCGGCTTGCCGGATCGGCATCGGCGGGCCGTGCGGCGTTCCAGGCTGCGATCAGCTCTTCCATATGCTCGCGCATCAGCGTGAACAGCAAATCCTCCTTGGTCGGGAAATAGCGATAAAGCGCGGCTGCCTGCACGCCTACTTCGGATGCCAGCTGGCGCATCGACATCGCCTCATAGCCGAGCCGCGCGATCAGGTTGACCGCCGCCTCGCGGGCTGCCGCCTCGGTCTTCCCGCCATCGGATCCTGTCGTGCGCGCCAAAAGAGCCTCCCTTGTTGCGAATTAATAAAACGAACGTTCAATTAATTCAAGAGGTATGCCGAAGCCGCATCAGGCATCGATCCGGAAGCCGGTCACAGGATTGCTGGATACCGCATCTTCAACGTCAATCCCGGAAACGGATGCTCCCGGCGGTCCTTTCCAAAGTCGTTCGATCATGGTCGAGACGGCCTCGCCTGTGCCGGCAATCTCGGCGGTCACCGAGCCATCCGCTTCATTGCGCACCCAGCCCGCAAGCCCAAGGCTGGCGGCCTGGCTTCGGACCCAGATCCTGTAGCCGACGCCTTGCACCTTGCCGTGGGCCCGCACACGCACTGCCTTGCGATCGTCAGCCATTGCGTCTCTCCCGAGGCTCGTCTGCTGGAATCTGGCGCAGGCGAGGGGGAATGCAACAGGCCGGTCGAACGAGGATGGAGGGGGCCCGAGTCGAACTCGAATTTAATTGACTCAGTCCACTAAATTTCTAACACTGTGGCTATCATCACCCAAGGGCTGAACGCAGATGCTGGACCAACGCAGTGCTTTGGTGGCCGATATCAGGCACTTCAACCGTTTCTACACCCGCACTGTCGGCCTTCTCGACGAGACCTTGACGCAGAGCCCGTTCACGCTCACCGAGGCGCGCGTCCTGTTCGAGCTTGGTCATCGGGATCGCCCGGCGGCGGCGGAAATCGCCGGCGAGCGAGGCTTCCTTTCGGAGACATTCGACATCGATGTCGGCCCGGCCGCCTCCGAAATCGCCAGGCAACTGCGTCTCGACGCGGCCTATCTGACGCGGATCCTGCGAAAATTCGCCGGCGAAGGCCTGACCGAGACCCGGACCGATCCGGTCGACCGGCGAAGGCGTATCCTGTCGCTGACGGCAAGGGGGCGGGCCGCCCTTGCCGGTCTGCAGGCCGCGGCGGACCGCGACACTTCCCGGCTTATCGAGAACCTGCCCGACCACCGCTTGGCCGAACTCGGCGACGCCTTGCGCAAGGCAGCGGAGCTGCTGGGCGATCCGGCGGCTGAAGGCCAGACGGCGCCCCCCGTCGTGACGTTGCGTCCGCATCGCGTCGGCGACATTGGCTGGGTGGTGCAGCGTCAGGCCCAGCTCTACGCCGAGGAATATGGCTGGAGCATCGAGTTCGAAGCCTTGGTTGCCGAAATCGGAGCCGACTTCATCCGCAATTTCAAGCCAGGGCGCGATTTCTGCTGGATCGCCGAACGCGCCGGCCTCCCGCTTGGCGCGGTGTTTCTGGTTCACCAGGACGACGAGGTCGCGAAACTGCGGCTGCTGCATGTCGAGGCTGCGGCGCGCGGGTTGGGCATCGGCAAGCGCCTGGTTGCGGAATGCGTGAACCAGGCGCGCGCCTGCGGCTACATCAAGCTCGTTCTGTGGACGAATGACATTCTGGTCGCCGCCCGCGCGATTTATGAGCGCGCCGGGTTCAGACTGGTTTCACAGGAGCGCCATCACAGTTTCGGCAAGGAACTCACCGGCCAGAACTGGGAACTCGATCTCTAACGGGCCGGCAAGTGTCGCCGCTATGGCAACGCTCGTTTAGTTTCCACGGGCGGCGGCCAGTGCGCCGGGCAGTTCCTCGGCAAAAATGTCAAGCTCGTGGTCCAGTCCGACGCTGACGCGGATGCAACGATCGAGCCCCGGCGCCATCGGCTTGCGGATGAAGACGTCGCGCGACAACAGGCCTTGCAGGATCTTCAGCGCGAAAGCGCCGTCGCGGCAGCAATCGATGGTGACGAAATTGGTCGCCGACGGCAGCGGCGTCAGCCCGTTCTGTTCGGCTATCTGCGCGATGCGCCGGCGCCCTGCCGCCACCCGCGCCACCACTGAATCCAGATAATCCTGGTCGGCGAGCGCCTCGACGCCCGCCACCTGCGCCATGCGGCTGACGCCGTAGTGGTTGCGGATCTTCTCGAAATCGCTGATCACCTGGGCCTCGGCGACCGCATAGCCGCAGCGTATGCCGGCAAGCCCGTAAGCTTTCGAAAAGGTGCGCATGCGGATGACGTTCGGCCGCGAGACGTCGATGGGCGGCAGTGCGGAGGCCGGCCCCAATTCTCCATAGGCTTCATCGAGCACGAGCATGGTGGTTTCCGGCAGCGCTTCGATGAAGCGCGTCAGCTCGGCCGCTTCCCACCAGCTCCCCATGGGGTTGTCCGGATTGGACAGATAGACCAGCGGCGCTTTCTCCCTGGCGGCTGCAGCCAGCAGCCCTTCCAAATCCTCGTGGTCGTTCGCATAGGGCACGGTGACAAGCCTTCCGCCGACACCGGCAATGTGGAAGTTGAAGGTGGGATAGGCGCCGAGCGAGGTGACCACCGCATCGCCAGGCGCAACATACATGCGCGCCACCAGACCAAGCAGGCCATCGATGCCTTCGCCGACCACGACGTTCTCGACCTTGAGATCATGATGCGCTGCCGCGGCCACCTTCAGGTCGTGATTGTCCGGATCGCAATACATCCACATGTCGCGCGCGATCTCGGCCATCCGGGCGATGACGCGCGGCGAGGGTCCGAAGCTGCTCTCATTGGCGCCGATGCGGGCGCGGAATGCACGCCCGCGCTCGCGCTCCTGCGCTTCGGGGCCGACAAACGGCACGGTCGACGGAAGCGCGGCAACGAGCGGCATAAGGGGAGGGCGCAGACGCATGGCAAAAGCTCGCGTGAGGGAAGGGGCTTCTTGCTAGCGCGCTCAACGGGCGGGTGCAAGTTGCGCGAGCCCGCATCCGCGATGCTGGATTTTTCATTCTTTAGCGAGGCGCAATGAACAATCGTTTGCCGCTCGATCATAACCCCAATGAAAAACCCGGCGGTTGCCCGCCGGGTTTCGATATTCGAAGCGATAGCTGTTAGAACGAGCGCTGGAAGCGGAGCATGCCGCCGACGCTGTTCTTCTTATCGGCAGGTGTAAACGACGGGTTGACGAAGCCAGCATCGTCAAACCGGCCGGCATGGAGGTAGTCGACTTCGGCCGTGACGGTGAAGCCGGGAACGACGTCATAAGCAACGTTCGCCGCAACGCCGACGTTCTTCCAGTCGTCAGCAGACACCTGAAGGTTGAACGAGGTCTTCTCGTTGAACTTGTAGGTGCCGCCGCCCCAGACTGCCCAGTTGCCGCCCCACGCCTTGTAGAAGCCGCGGCCATGGGCTTCGACAAAATTGCCGGCGTCGTCGTTGAGGTTGTCATCGGTGCCGTAGCCGCCCATGATGAACAGCGACAGTGCGTCGCTGACATTGACGTCCAAGCGAACCTTGCCGGCAACTTCCTCGTAATTGCTGTCATAAGCGACAACGCCGGTGATGGCGCCCCAGCCCTGCGTGTACTTCACGCCGCCGACGACATGCGGAACATAGCTGTCGATCGTGTCGGTACCGGTGCCTTCTTCGAGCGAGACCACGGCCGAGAAGCCGTTGCCGGCATCGAAGTAGTACTGGACGACGTTGGTGTCGAAGTCACCATAAGGAACCAGCGTATCCTGGATGACGTTGCCGGCGTAGCCGACGAACGTATCGAAGGCCGATTCGTCCTTACCGACGCGCAGGCCACCGAGCTGGATCCAGGCGAAGTTCAGCGAGACGTCCCGGTTGTGGGCGGCGTTGATCGGCTCGTCGAAGGCATTGTCGTCGCCGAAGTTGAAGCGGGTCTCGGTGTAGGTCTTCAACGTGCCGAGTTCGGTTTCCTGGCCGGTCCAGGTCTTCAGCGTGAAGCGCGTGTTCTTGTAGTAGGTGTTGTGGTCGTCACCGTCCTGGTGATCCGCAGCCTTCGCACCATCGAACGAGCCGGTGTCGCCCACGCCGATGTCGTAACGGACATAGCCGCCGACGCGCAGGCAGGTCTCGGTGCCGGGGATGTAGAAGTAGCCAGCGCCGTAGACGTCGCAAATCTTGACGTATTCAGCGGGCTCCGGCTCGGCGACGACGACGGCGTCGGCGGCGCGCGCACCGGAAACTGCGATCAGGGCCGCAGCGGAGCCGAGAAGAAGGCTCTTGATGTTCATTTTCTGACCTCCAGTCAGAATCGAACGAAACAACCGTTTTGGTGGTGCGTGTTTTTGCAGCAAACAATTGGTATTGCTGCGTTTTTCCGGGAATCCCTGGGTTTTTTCACAAGGAAGGGGCATTCACCACAGACGTTTGCTGGCGAAGGCGTGCCCGGAACCGGATTTGAGATAACGCTCAATGAAGTCGCCTTGGCTTGATTCGAGAACGCCACATAGGTGACGATCTGCCATGGCAGGAACTTGGATGTATGACTGGATTTTCCGTCATTGTGCTCGGCAAGCCGTCGCTTCAGGTCGGACGTGATGCCGACATAACGCTCACCGTCGGCAGTCTTACTTTCCAGCAGGTATACATACCACACGACCGGCCCTCCTTCGCCGAGGCTTCGGAGGGCATCCTGCTTCGCGCTGAGGTCTGGTCTGGGCTTGTCCTGCGAAGCTCGAAGAGCGAAGCAGGATGGCGGAGAGGATGGGATTCGAACCCACGAGAAGCTTTTGACCTCTACTCCCTTAGCAGGGGAGCGCCTTCGACCACTCGGCCACCTCTCCGTTGCGCCGCTGGATAAAGAAAAGCGCCGGCACAATCAACAAGCCCCAGCCAATATCTCGGAAAAAGAAGCCATTATACGGAAAAATAAGAACGCACCGGCCTGCGGCTTTCCGCGATGCGGCGGTTCTGCGGCGATTCCCTGGCTGGTGGCTCAAGGCCTCGCCATGATTCCGTCAGCCGATCGCCGGATTCGCCCGTAAACAAGGGGCTGGGGCGGGCCGAAGGTTAATGAGAGCTTTCTGAGTGAGGCCAAATCGTGTCATTTGTGCAACAACGATGGGGGATAGCAGCCGCACAGCCCTTTCGCCGGTACGATCGTGGTTGAACCCCGTCTGCTCATGGGTAATGTCGATTTCGAAGGAGCGGCGCGGTGCGCATCTTTTTCGGTAGTGGGGATGGGGCAGGGAACGCTGTCCTTCAGCAAAGAATACCCAGACCCGTTTTTTAACTTTTGACTGGAGGTCAGAAAATGAACATCAAGAGCCTTCTTCTCGGCTCCGCTGCGGCCCTGATCGCAGTTTCCGGTGCGCGCGCCGCCGACGCCGTCGTCGTCGCCGAGCCGGAGCCCGCTGAATACGTCAAGATTTGCGACGTCTACGGCGCTGGCTACTTCTACATCCCCGGCACCGAGACCTGCCTGCGCATCGGCGGCTACATCCGTTATGACATCGGCGGCGGCGACGTCGGCACGTTCAACGGTTCGAAGACTGCGGACCACCAGGACGGCTCGGTAAATGATGCCTGGCACAAAAATGCCCGCTTCACGCTGAAGACCTGGACCGGCCAGGAAACCGAGCTCGGCACGTTGAAGACCTACACCGAGACCCGCTTCAACTTCGGCAACGACAACGCAATCGAGCCGTTCAACACCGCCCATAACAAGGACGTCTCGCTGAACTTCGCCTGGATCCAGCTCGGTGGTCTCCGCGTTGGTAAGGACGAATCGGCCTTCGATACGTTCGTCGGCTACGCCGGCAACGTGATCCAGGATACGCTGGTTCCTTATGGTGACTTCGACACCAACGTCGTTCAGTACTACTTCGACGCTGGCAACGGCTTCTCGGCCGTGGTCTCGCTCGAAGAAGGCGCGGGCGTTGTCGGCACGATCGACAGCTACGTTCCGCATGTCGTCGGCGGTCTGAAGTGGACGCAGGGCTGGGGCGCCATCAGCGGTGTCGTCGCTTATGACAGCAACTACGAAGAAGTTGCCGGCAAGGTTCGCTTGGACGTGAACGTCAACGACGCACTGTCGCTGTGGGTCATGGGCGGTTACGGCACCGATGACAACCTCAACGACGACGCCGGCAATTTTGTCGACGCCCATGGTCGCGGTTTCTACAAGCAGTGGGGCGGCAACTGGGCTGTCTGGGGCGGCGGTACCTACAAGTTCAACGAGAAGACCTCGTTCAACGCGCAGGTGTCGTATGACGATTGGAAGAACCTGGGCATCGCGGCGAACATCGCCTACGACGTCGTCCCGGGCTTCACGGTCACTGCCGAAGTCGACTACCTCAATGCAGGCAGGTTCGACGACGCCGACTTCTCGAACTGGACCGGCGCCGACAAGAAGAGCAGCATCGGCGGTATCCTCCGCTTCCAGCGCTCGTTCTAAGGGCTGGTTCCATACAGGTGAAATCCAGCCCGGGCGCATCAACGCCCGGGCTGTTTTTGTTTCGTGACTGGATCAAGGCAAACAGAAGGAACAGGGGGTAACGGTAGCTGAATAGAGTCCGTGGGATGGTTTCGTGGGATCCGCTGATGGCGGATGAAATCACAACTGCGTGATTCAAATCTCTTGAAAGGACGCTCCCAAGCGGATAGGGCTGAATCTATCCCACTCGGGGGTGTGGCAAATGATGACGACCGAAGCGATTCAAGAGGGCGAGCCCTCCGATCATTTTTCGATGTTTTCTTCTCAGAATTCAAAGTTTAACTACACCTACAATAAAATACGAGAAGTAAAGTCGCATAGGGTTGGAGATCTTTTTTCGGCATATCGAGACATATTGTGGGATGATGGGCGGCATAAATACAATGTCAGCTCGTTCATCGGCGAGATAGACGAGATTCTGCTCGGGGAGCGTTTCAGCGCCTTTGATCAGAGTACCCTGGACAACCTTATCGGCACCTTGCGCCAGCGCGGCAACAGCAACGCAACCATCAATCGAAAGATGGCTGCCCTCAGCAAACTGCTGCGCAAGGCCTACAAGATGGGAGATATCCACAGCCTGCCCGAGTTCCGCCGCCAGAAGGAGCGGTCGGGACGGATTCGTTTCCTTGAAAGGGACGAAGAGGCCAGGCTGTTCGCCGCCATCAGGAGCCGCAGCGAGGATGCTTATCGGCTTTCCGTCTTCCTGGTCGACACTGGCTGCCGCCTTGGCGAGGCGCTCGGGCTGATCTGGAACGACATCCAGGAGCATCGCGTCTCCTTCTGGATCACCAAGTCCGGCCGCAGCCGCACCATTCCGATGACCGAGCGTGTCAAGGAAGTGATCAAGCTGCCTCCCGGCGAAGGCCGTCGGCCGAAAGGCCCGTTCACCACATTCAGCCAGGCTCAATACCGTGCCATCTGGAACGATGCGAAGGCCGAAGTCGGTCTGGCCGCCGACGATCAGGTGGTGCCGCACATTCTGCGCCATACCTGCGCCTCGCGTCTTGTCCAGGGTGGCATCGACATCAGGCGCGTGCAGATGTGGCTCGGCCATCAGACCCTGTCGATGACGATGCGCTATGCGCATCTGGCCACCAATGACCTCGACGGCTGCGTCACCGTGCTGGAAGTACCCCGGTCTGGCGGCGTCGACAGCATGAAGGCAGCGCCCGAACCGTCGCCTCGTGCTGCGGCGCGCGGTGCGTCAGACGAACCGCCTGCCGTGAAGACCCCGGCTAAGGCAATGAAGAAGGCCTCAAAGTCCCGATAAGTTCACGCTTTGAAGACGCTGTGGACAACCAATTCCGTGGATCTCCCGATCTGCGGGTTATTCGAGGCATGCTATTCCGGCTTCGGAACCTACCTTGGTCGCCCTGCTGTCGTTTGCCTCGCCGGCAACGGTTTTTAAAGGCGAGTCGGCAGCCGCTCGGCTCTGTCGAGGAAAGCGGCGATGTCGCCCGGCAAGGTTCCGGTTTCGAGAAAAGGGGCGTGACCCTGGCCTTCGACGGTGATCGTCTGCATTGCCGGATGGCGCTCCCGCATCTGCCGCTGTGTGCCCACCGACAGCAAACTCGAATTGGCGCCGCGTATGGCGAGCATGGGAAGGGCCGACAGGGCGTCGAATTGCGGCCACAGCGCCGGCAGCGGCTGCGTCAGGTCGAGATTTGCAACCGTGTCGACCAGCTTCGGGTCGAAATCCGGCAGCAGGCCCTGATCCGTTTCGCGGTAGAGCGCCAGCACCATGCGCTCCCAGTCCGCATCGGCGAGCGCTGAAAAATCCCGGCCGTGAACGCGGCGCTGGGCTGCCACTGCTTCGGCGAAGGTCTTCGGCTTCGGTTTGCGTTCGAGATACGACTGGATATGGGCAAGGCCGGCCGGCTCGATCACCGGTCCGATATCGTTCAGCACGATCGCTTTCAATATGGCCGGCCGCAGCGCACCCAGGACATGAATGATCAGGCCGCCGCGCGAGGTGCCGATGAAGGCGGCTTCCTCGATTCCCAAGGCCGCGAGTCCGGCAAGAATGTCGCCGGCTTCGACGCTGACGTTATAGCGGCTGACATCGGGATCATAATCGGACTGCCCGCGGCCGCGATAGTCAAAGGCGACGACCTTGCGCGGGCTCCCGGCTTTGCTGACCAAATAGAGCGCGAGTTCATGGAAGTCGCGTGCATTGCGGGTGAGGCCGGGCAGGCAGACGACTGGCCAATGTCCCGAAATTGCTTCGCCATAGATCCGGGCATGGAGCTTCAGCCCATCCGGCGCGGTGTAGAAGAAATCGGAGAAACCTTCGCTCGCCATTGGAATGCTGTCCCTTGCTCTCGCCGGATCGTCCGTCTGCTACAGGCGGGGGAAGGGATGGTCAAATGGGGCAGTTACTTCTCCTCTTGCGGGGCCGAAAGTGGCGAGGCTCGCCACTCAGCAGGGCGGGCGGATCCCCGCACAGCGGGGGGCAACTCCTCTCGCAAGGAGGAACGAAAGCCGTCAACCCCGCCCGTTCACAAGATCTCCCACAATGTCGTACTTGCCGGAAATACGCATCTTGTAGACCTCGTAGTTCTCCATCACGCGCTGCACGTAACTTCTTGTTTCCGTGTAAGGAATCCGTTCGATCCAGTCAACGACGGCGTCGATGTCCTTGCCGCGCGGATCGCCGTATTTCGCCACCCATTGGGCAGCGCGGCTGGGGCCGGCATTGTAGCCGGCGAAGGTCAGCACATAGGAGCCGTTGAAGCGGTCGAGTTGCTGGCCGAGGAAGGCCGAGCCCAGCGTCGCATTGTAGCCGGCGTCGGTGGTCAGGCGTGCCTGCGAGAATTGCAGCCCGGCCTTCTTCGCCAGTTGCTTGGCGGTTGCCGGCATCAGCTGCAGCAGCCCGCGCGCGCCGGCGCTCGATATGGCGCCGATGTTGAATTCGCTTTCCTGGCGGGCGATGGCATAGGCCAGCGCCTTGCCCGAACCGGAAATATCGGCGCTATCGGGGATGACCCCCAAAGGATGCGACAGCGCGCCGACATCGATGCCACGCGCGCCGGCGATCTTGCCGATCTTGAGCGACATGAAGTGGTTGCCCTGCTTTTCCGCCAGCACGGCCAGGAGCGCCAGTTCGCCCGGGCTGGTCAACTGTCCTGCAAGGTCACGATAGAGCGTTTCGGCATAACGGTCGTAGCCCGCCTCCTGCAGCCGCTTGATGGCGGCGACGGCTTCGCGACCGGCAAAACTCTGGCGGTCGGCGGCACTCGGTGTGGGATAGACGATGTTCAGCGCCGGGCGACCAATGCGCTCGGCGGCGAGCTGGCCGTAGAATGTCGTGCCATAGGCCGCCGCGCGCGCAAAATAGTCCTTTGCGTTACCTGGACCACCAACTTCGGCGGCGCGGCCGAGCCAGTAATAGGCGCGCGACAATGTCATCGGCCCCTGCGCAAGGTCGGCGATGCGCGCGAAATGTGTTGCGGCAAGCCTGGGATCGTTCAGACCGCGCAGCGCGTACCAGCCGGCATGGAATTCGGCTTCGGCGGCGTTCGCTGTGCTTTCGGCCGCATGCATGGCGACGATCCTGTAGGCGGCTTTCATGTCACCCTTGTCGACCAGCTCGCGCGACAGTACCCGGCGCTCCACCCACCAGGCATCCGGGTCGACCAGCGCTTCGCGATCCGTCGGCGCCTTCATCACGATGGCGGCGGCGTCGGCAATATTGTCTTGCTTGCGAAGATATTCGGCTTGCGCGAAGAAATAGCCGGCAGAACGCTGTGAAGCCGGCACCGCCTTGAGCAGCTTGGGGGTGTTCTTGTCGCCCTTGTCGGCCGCCGCCCAGGCGGTGGCCAGTTGCTCCGCTTGCGCCGGGCCGGCGACGCGCTGCGCCGCGCCGACCCGGTCGGCGTAGAACATGCGCTCCATGCGGAATCGGTGATCGGCGGCCGGGATCAGCCCGCCGAACTCCTTGATCAGCGCTGTCTCGTCCTTGGCCTCCAGGATCGCGGTGCGCCAGAACGGCACCAGCACCGAACGCGCCGCCTCTGCCTTGCCCAGGGCCACATAGGCGCGGGCAAGAAGCATCACGCCTTCGAATGTCTGCGGCTGGCTGCCGTCGAACGCTTGCACAACGATGTCGGGGGCGGGGTTCTCGCGATAGAGTGCGCGTTCGCTGTTCTTGCGCAGCGCGGTTGTCCCCGGCCAGTTGGGCAACATCTTCGCTGCGGCCGCAATGTCGCCGCTCGGCATCTTGTCGCCGCCATACAGCGCGATTGCCCAGGCAAGGATGTGCTGGTCGAGCGAACCGGCGGAAAGGGCATCGCGCGCGGCGCGGGCACGGGGAATGTCGCCCGCCGCCAGTGCGTCCAGACCGCTCTTCAACTGCACGATGCTGGCAGAGGGGGCCGTATCGCGTGGACCCGCATCTTGCGAGCTTTGCATGCCGGGCATCGGAATGGCCGATGTCAACTGCACGTCGACGCTGCCGCCGATCGCCATCTCGGGCATCAGCGCGACGACCGCGCCCAGGAGCGCGAAAAGATGAGGCCGCCTAGTCGGCATCGTTCAGCCTTTACACATCACCAGCAGGCGCGGAAGCTTCGCGACCTGGACCAGACCGTAAACTTAGGTCATGAAGGGCCAGTTAACAAAAGGTTATCGAGGC
The DNA here is from genome assembly GCF_006442845.1 of Mesorhizobium sp. B2-4-2. NCBI lineage: Bacteria > Pseudomonadati > Pseudomonadota > Alphaproteobacteria > Hyphomicrobiales > Phyllobacteriaceae > Mesorhizobium > Mesorhizobium sp. B2-4-2. The sequence continues at coordinate 638,624 of NZ_VFVM01000001.1, forward strand.
CGTTCGAATTGCGTTTGCTGGCAGCATGGCAATGCTTGCCGCGCAACCATGTCGAGACTATGGTGCGCCGCCTCGCTTTCGGTTAGAAGGCGCGACATTAAGACCAGAGACGAAAACACCCATGCCTATCGCCCAAAAGTGGCTACCGGTTTTGGGATAACGATATGCGTGAACAAGAAGTCCCAAGGAGTTGGACGAACATGCTGAGAGGCTCGCTGACCGCGCTCGTGACACCGTTCGAAAAGAGCGGGCGTTTCGACGAGAAAGCCTTTCGCGCCTTTGTCGACTGGCAACTTGCGGAGGGCACGACAGGCCTTGTTCCCGTTGGCACCACCGGCGAGTCGCCGACGCTGTCGCATGACGAGCATCGTCAGGTGGTCAAGGTCTGCATCGAGGCGGCCAGGGGCCGCGCTCCGGTCGTCGCCGGCGCTGGCTCCAACAACACCGCGGAAGCGATCGGCCTGGTCCAATATGCCGAACAGGCAGGCGCCGATGCTGCACTTGTCGTCACTCCCTACTACAACAAGCCGACGCAGCGCGGGCTCTATGAGCACTTCGCCGCCGTCGCCAGGGCAACCAAGCTGCCGATCATCATCTACAACATCCCGCCGCGGTCGGTCATCGACATGATGCCGGAGACGATGGGCCGGCTGGCGCACGACTTCAAGAATATCGTTGGCGTCAAGGACGCGACCGGCAAGGTCGAACGGGTTTCCGAGCAGCGTATGACCTGCGGCAAGGATTTCATCCAGCTTTCCGGCGAAGATGCATCCGCGCTCGGCTTCAACGCGCATGGCGGTGTCGGCTGTATCTCGGTGACGGCCAACGTCGCGCCGCGGCTTTGTGCTGAATTCCAGGAGGCGACGCTGTCCGGCGACAGCGCCAAGGCGCTGGAATTGCAGGATCGCTTGCTGCCGCTGCACAAGGCGATCTTTATCGAACCTGGCGTATCCGGCGCCAAATATGCGCTTTCGAAGCTCGGCAAGGTCGAGAACGTGCTGCGTTCGCCGCTGGTCACGGTCGAACAGTCGACGGCCGAAAAGATCGACGCGGCGATGAAGCACGCCGGCTTGATAAATTAGGGATGAGGCGCCACCTCTCGGCATTATGAATCAAGTCAGAAAAGCCGATCCCAACAACAAGACCGTTGCGGAAAACCGCAAGGCGCGGTTTTCCTATGAGGTGCTCGACACGATCGAGGCCGGCCTGGTGCTGACCGGCACCGAGGTCAAGTCGCTGCGCCAGGGCCAGGCCAACATCCAGGACAGCTATGCCTCGGTCGAGGGCGGCGAGATTTGGCTGATCAACTCCTATCTACCGGAATATCTGCAGGCCAACCGCTTCAACCACGAGCCGCGCCGGCGCCGCAAACTGCTGCTCAACAAGCGCGAGATGGCCAGGCTGTCGCAGAGCGTCGACCGCGAAGGCATGACCCTGGTGCCGCTGAAGATCTATTTCAACGACCAGGGCCGGGCCAAGCTGCTGCTCGCCGTAGGTCGCGGCAAGAAGCTGCATGACAAGCGCGAGACGGAAAAGCAGCGCGACTGGTCGCGTGAGAAGGGCAGGCTCTTGAAGGAGCGCGGGTGACAGCCATCAGGCGGCAGCCAAGCGGATAAGTGTTTGGCTTTCAGGGTTCTAGCCAAGGAGCCAGAATACCGGAGTGGACAGTCTTGAAGAACCGGATCATCCTCTGGGGATCGGTCAGCCTGGTTTTTGCAATCCTCATGATCGCTGGCGGCTTCTTCTATTTCCATGCGTTTTCTCCGGATCGCGGCAAATATCCTGTCAGGGGCATCGACGTTTCGCATCATCAGGGCCGGATCGACTGGCGACGCGTTGCCGCCGCCGATGTCGCCTTTGCGGTCATCAAGGCGACCGAGGGCGGCGATCATGTCGACGATGCCTTTGCCATCAATCTGCGCGAGGCTCGTGCTGCCGGGCTCGCTGTCGGCGCCTATCACTTTTTCACCTTCTGCCGGCCGGGCGCCGACCAGGCGAAGAATTTCATCGCCGTGGTGCCGCACGACCAGCCTTTGCTGCCGCCGGTTGTCGACATCGAGTTCGGCGGCAATTGCCCGCAGCGTCCTTCGCCCGAACAACTCGACACCGAACTCCAGGCCTTCCTCGGTCCCGTTGAAGCCGCCTTTGGCAAGAAAGCCATCATCTATCTGACCGACGATGCAGCAACGGCCTATGCAGGACAGATCGCCGCCCGTCCGCTCTGGCTTCGCTCACTGCTGCTCGAGCCGGGTCGCGACGATTGGGTCTACTGGCAGTACCACAACAGGGGCCGCGTCGAGGGCATCGTCGGTGACGTCGACCTGAACGTCCTGCAAGGCGGTCAGGAGACGCTGGCCGCGTTGTTCGCGCCGGCGTTGTAAGGCAATTCCAGACCCTACGAATCCAGGAACGCCGCAATTTCCCTGAAAACGCTGACGAACATCGCTTCGGTCAGCACGCCGGTGTTGGTGTTGTAGCGCGAGCAGTGATAGCTGGAAAACAGCGTAATGCCATCGGCCTCCTGCCGCCCGCCATGCTTGAAGGGATAGGCGGCGACGCGCTGGCCCAGTGCCCGCACGGTCGACTGGTGCGCGATCGAACCAAGTGTCAGCACGGCCCGCAAATTGGGAAACCGTGCGATCGTCGGCACAAGGAAAGTCCGGCAGGTGGCGATCTCGGCGCCCACAGGCTTGTTCTCGGGAGGCACGCAGCGGACGGCGTTGGTGATTGCCGTTCCAACGAGCTCCAACCCATCGTCAGGCCGTGCCTTGAACTCGCCGCGCGCCAAGCCGTGCGCGATCAACGTGCCGTAGAGCAGGTCGCCGGCATAGTCGCCCGTGAAAGGCCGGCCCGTGCGGTTCGCTCCGCGCAGGCCGGGCGCAAGCCCGACGATCAGCAGCCGGACCGAATCGTCGCCTTCGGGCGGCAGGAAGGTCGGAACCGGCGCGTTGAACCACGATGGCTCGCGTTGCCGCCACTCGGCAATGAAACCGTGCAGCCGCGGACAGAGCGGGCAATCGCGATCGGGTTCCGGGGAGGCGGCCAGATGTGCGGCCAACGCAGCCGCCCTCAGTACTCGTCCTCTTCCGTCTCGGCCGGTTCGGGTCGGCGCACCGGCCTTTCGGAGGGATCGCGGCCCACCTCGTTCTTCAACGTCATCAGGTCGATGAAATGGTCGGCCTGGCGACGCAGATCGTCGGAGATCATCGGCGGCTGCGAGGCCATGGTCGAGACGATCGACACCTTGCGCCCGCGCCGCTGCAGCGCCTCGACCAGCGTGCGGAAATCGCCGTCCCCGGAGAAGATGACATAGTGGTCGACGACATCGGCCAGTTCCAGCGCATCGACGGTCAATTCGATGTCCATGTTGCCCTTGATCTTGCGGCGGCCGGTCGAATCGGTGAATTCCTTGGCCGGCTTGGTGACGACCTTGAAGCCGTTATAGTCGAGCCAGTCGATCAGCGGCCGGATCGAGGAATATTCCTGATCCTCGACCAGGGCGGTGTAATAGTAGGCGCGCAGCAGGTAACCGCGTTTCTGGAAGCTCGACAGGAGCTTGCGATAATCGATGTCGAAACCGAGCGCGCGCGACGTGGCGTAGAGATTGGCGCCGTCGATGAACAGGGCGATCTTTTCACGGGGGTCGAACATGGAAAAATTCCTTTTCGAAATAAGCGGCCGTCAAAACGAAATGCGACTATCAGTAGGGTTCGCAATAAACCGGCTGACCTTACGCTTTTCGAAATAACGCCAGGTTTGTGGCAATCCAAGGGTTCGTTGCCGCACTGCAAGCAATTGTGATCGCCGGCTTGGTACCGGCGCACCGGAGCTCGACCGAAACCGGCTTCGGGGGAAATCCGACAAAGCAATGACAGATCGTCCGTTCTCCGGCCCCGGCATTCCATAATGCTTGTATTTCGGCGGCGTTCGGGTTATTGACCGCGCCTGTTTTCCATTAAATCCAGGCATGAAAGGGGCAATCCATGGCCCGCGTAACCGTTGAAGATTGCATCGACAAGGTCGACAACCGCTTCGAGCTGGTGCTTCTGGCCGGCCACCGTGCTCGTCAGATCAGCCAGGGCGCGCAGATCACCGTCCCGCGCGACAATGACAAGAACCCGGTCATCGCACTGCGCGAGATCGCCGACGAGACGTTGTCGCCCGACGACCTCAAGGAAGACCTGATTCATTCGCTGCAGAAGCATGTCGAAGTCGACGAGCCCGAAGCCGATGGCGAGGCAATCGCTGATCAGACCGGCGCAGCCGTCACGGCCGCCGATACCGATGATGCCGAGGACAACATCGCCTTCGATCGCATGACCGAGGAAGACCTGCTGGCCGGCATCGAAGGCCTGGTGCCGCCGGAAAAGAGCGACGACTACTAAGATTGCTTTGCGGAGGCGCCTGGAACAAGCTTCCGGCACTTCCGTCCCGGCAGTTTCGTGGCTATCTATGACATGCGCCGTGCAGTAGTGCGGCGCATGATTCATTTCATCGCCGAGAGATTCCGCCCATGATGCGTCAGTATGAGCTTGTCGAGCGCGTCCAGCGCTACAAGCCTGACGTCAACGAGGCGTTGCTCAACAAGGCCTATGTCTATGCCATGCAGAAGCATGGCCACCAGAAGCGCGCTTCCGGCGATCCCTATTTCTCGCATCCGCTCGAAGTCGCCGCCATCCTCACCGAAATGCACATGGACGAGGCGACGATCGCCGTCGCCCTGCTGCATGACACGATCGAGGACACCACGGCGACCAGGGCCGAGATCGACGAACTGTTCGGGCCCGAGATGGGCAAGCTGGTCGAGGGTCTGACCAAGCTGAAGAAGCTCGACCTCGTCTCCAAGAAGGCCGAGCAGGCCGAGAACCTGCGCAAGCTTCTGTTGGCGATCTCGGAAGACGTGCGCGTGCTTCTGGTCAAGCTCGCCGACCGCTTGCACAATATGCGCACCCTCGACCATGTGCCGGAAGCCAAGCGCCTGCGCATCGCCGAGGAGACGATGGATATTTATGCGCCGCTGGCCGGGCGCATGGGCATGCAGGGCATGCGCGAGGAACTGGAAGAGATCGCCTTCCGCTACATCAATCCGGAAGCCTATCGCGCCGTCACCGCCAGGCTCGCCGAGATTTTCGAGCGCAACAAGGGTGTGCTGTCCGAGATCGAGAAAGCGCTGTCGGCGCTGTTCGAGAAGCATGCGATCAATGCAGGCGTCAAAAGCCGGCAGAAGAAGCCGTGGTCGGTGTTCCGCAAGATGGAGGCCAAGGCGCTCTCCTTCGAGCAATTGTCCGACATTTTCGGCTTTCGCGTCGTCGTCGACAATGTCGAGGACTGCTATCGCGCGCTTGGCGCCATCCACACCGCCTGGTCGATGGTGCCCGGCCGTTTCAAGGACTACATCTCAACACCGAAGCAGAACGATTACCGCTCGATCCACACCACCATCGTCGGGCCGTCGCGTCAGCGCGTCGAGCTTCAGATCCGCACCCGCGAGATGAACAAGATCGCCGAATATGGCGTCGCCGCCCATTCGATCTACAAGGATACCGGCGGCAAGGCGAACGGCACGGCCCATTCGATCTCGAAGGAAACCAATGCCTATGCCTGGCTGAGGCGCACGATCGAACAACTCGCCGAGGGCGACAATCCCGAGGATTTTCTCGAGAACACCAAGCTGGAACTGTTCCAGGATCAGGTGTTCTGCTTCACCCCCAAGGGCATGCTGATCGCGCTGCCGAAAGGTGCCACGCCGATCGACTTCGCCTATGCGGTTCACACCGATGTCGGCGACACCTGCGTCGGCGCCAAGGTCAACGGCCGCATCATGCCGCTGATGACGGAGCTGAAGAATGGCGACGAGGTGGAGATCATCCGCTCCAAGGCGCAGGTGCCGCCGGCCGCGTGGGAATCCGTCGTCGTCACCGGCAAGGCGCGCGCCGCCATTCGCCGCGCCACCAAGAACGCCATCCGCAAGCAGTATTCGGGTCTCGGCGCGCGCATTCTCGAACGGGCTTTCGAGCGGGCCGGCAAGAATTTCACCAAGGAAAACCTGAAGCCCGTCCTGCACCGGCTGGCGCGCAAGGACATCGAGGACGTGCTGGCGTCCGTCGGCCGCGGCGAATTGGCGTCCACCGACGTCATGAAAGCCGTCTTCCCCGATTACAAGGACGAGCGCGTCACGCCGGCGGCGCCCAAGCAGCGCGAGGAAGGCTGGTCGAAGATTCGCAACGCCGCCGGCATGCTGTTCCAGATCCCGGGCCGTGCCGCGCGCAAGGACAAGGACCAGCCGCGCGACGGCGCGGTGCCAATCCGTGGCGTGCGCGGCGACCTGCCGGTGCGTTTCGCGCCGGAAGGGGCGGTGCCTGGCGACCGCATCGTCGGAATCGTACAGCCGGGCACCGGCATCACCATCTATCCGATCCAGTCGCCGGCGCTGCAGGCTTTCGACGACCAGCCCGAGCGCTGGATTGACGTGCGCTGGGACATCGACGAGCGCACCAAGGAACGCTTTCCCGCTCGTGTTTCCGTCACCGCCATCAATGCACCGGGATCGCTCGCCGACATCGCTCAGGTCGTTGCCTCGAACGATGCCAACATCCATACGCTGTCAATGGTGCGCACCGCGCCCGATTTCACCGAAATGCTGATCGATCTCGAAGTCTGGGATCTGAAGCATCTCAACCGGCTGCTGTCGCAGCTCAAGGACAATTCGAGCGTTAGCGATGCACGGCGTGTCAATGGCTAACGTGACTGATCTACATGGGGATAGACGGATGAATACGGACGAAGTGCTGGATATTTTTCGCCAGGCTGGTGCTGTCCTGGAGGGGCATTTCATTCTGACGTCGGGTCTGCGCAGTCCGGTGTTCCTGCAGAAGGCGCGCGTGTTCATGCATGCCGATAAGACCGAGCGGCTGTGCAAGGCGCTGGCCGAAAAGATCCGCGCCGCCGTGCCGGGCAAAATCGACTATGTCGTCGGCCCGGCCATCGGCGGGCTGATCCCGGCCTACGAGACTTCGCGCCATCTTGGCGTGCCGGCGATCTGGGTCGAGCGGGAAGGGGGCGAGTTCCGGCTGCGCCGCTTCGAGATCGCGCGCGGCGCGCGTGTCGTCATTGTCGAGGACATCGTCACCACTGGATTGTCTATCCGCGAGACCATCGACTGCCTGCGCGAACTTGGCGCCGAGGTCACGGCGGCGGCCTGCATCATCGACCGCTCCGCCGGCAAGACCGATGTCGGCGTGCCGCTGATCGCCCTCGCCGAGTACGAGGTGCCGGCCTATCCGGCCGATCGGCTGCCGCCGGAACTTGCCGCCATACCGGCGATCAAGCCGGGCAGCCGCAATATCTGAGAGGGGCGGGATGATCGTCAGTATCGATCATTTCGTGCTGACAGTGGCGTCGATCGAGGCCACCTGCGCCTTTTATCAGCGCGTTCTGGGCTTTCGGCGCATCGATATGCCGGGCCTGCCGACAGCGCTGGCTTTCGGCAACCAAAAGATCAATGTCCACGAGGTCGGCCGCACCTTCGAGCCGAAGGCGAAGTCGCCGACGCCCGGATCCGGTGATTTCTGCCTGATCACCGATCGGCCGCTCGGCGAACTCCTCGCCAGTCTCGAAGCCGATCGTGTGGCGGTGGAACTTGGACCAGTAGAGCGGATCGGCGCACGCGGCCGCATGATGTCTGTCTATTTCCGCGATCCCGACGACAATCTGATCGAGGTCAGTGAATATCTGGAATAGCCGCCGTTAAATCCGCGCGAGATCGAGCAGCATTGCGCAGCGCCGGCTCACCGGCATGCCGTGCGCGGCTTCCTGTCTCAGCCACCCGGCGAGCCGCGCATCGATCCGCGCATCCTCCAGGACGCGGAATCCGAACTTTCGGTAGAACGGCACGTTCCAAGCAACATCGCGAAATGTCGTCAGCGTGATCGTTGCAAGGCCGCGCCGCCTGGACTCCTCGATGACGGTCTCCAGCAGGGCTCGGCCGATGCCCGAGCCTTGCCACTCAAAACGAACGTCGAATTCCAGGATATGCAATGCATCGTCCTCAACGCTGGCGCTCAAGAAGGCGATGGCGCGGTCGCGCTTGTCCGTGGCGACCCAGCATGTGCCCTCCGTGATCAGCGCGCGGTGCCGCTCGACGCTCATATTGCCGTCTTCGGCGATCCAGGCGAGGTCCGGTATGGAACGAAACGCCAGCCCGGCGGATTGCTCGATATCGGGCAACTCTTTCGCCTCGTCGTCGCGCGCTGGTCGAATGGTGGCCATGCCGGCCGTCCTTCTTTTCCTCAGTTTCGCCTCAATGGCGATCTTGTTACCCTCTGCGGCAGACCATCGCGGCAGCGTTTCGTTGTTCCGAAGGCAGCCTGTCGCTATATCAAAGTCGTTGTTGCCTTTCTGCGCCCCGGAAGCGCAAGATAAGTTGCTGTGACCTGGCTTGGGGTGGCAGGACGGCGGGTATTGGTAGACCAGGAATTGGAATAGAGTGCTTTTTCGACGCCGCGAGCCTGATGGCCTCTTGGAGCGGGTGCGTACCTATCTATGGCCGCGCCGGTCGTTTTCGCGCTCGCTGCAGTACTTCTCCAAGCGCATCCTGCGGCTGAAGGCCACGCCGCATGCGGTGGCGGCCGGCGTCGCCGCTGGCGTCTTTGCTTCGTTCTTTCCGGTGGGTTTCCATTTCGCCATTGCCGCGGTGCTGTGCTGGCTCATAGCCGGCAATCTGGTGGCGGCCGCACTTGGCGCCGTATTCTTCGGCAATCCGCTGACGTTCCCGCTGCTGTGGGGCGCCTCCTGGGAGACCGGCAAGCTGATCCTGCACAGCCGCCTGCCAGCGCACGGCCCGCCAGCACATCTGGGCGAGATGCTGCACAACCTTTCCTTCGCGCAATTGTGGGCCCCGGTGCTGAAGCCGATGCTGATCGGTGCGATACCGCTTGGACTGGCCTTTGGGGTTCTGTTCTACGCCATCACGCGCTGGGGCATGAACGCCTTTCGCGAGCAGCGGCGCAAACGGCTGGCAGAGCGCGCGGCCCGCCATGAGCAATCGTCTCACCCAAACGCAAGCATCGGTTCCACCGCGCGATGATCATCGGCATCGGCAGCGATCTGATCGATATCAGACGCATTGAAAAGTCCTTGGAGCGCCATGGCCAGCGCTTTATCCAGAGAATCTACACCGAAGTCGAGCAAGCCCGCTCCGAAAACCGTCGGGCGCGGGCGGCCTCCTACGCCAAGCGCTTCGCAGCCAAGGAGGCCTGCGCCAAGGCACTGGGCACCGGTCTGGCGCAGGGCGTGTTTTGGCGCGACATGGGTGTCGTCAATCTTCCGAGCGGCGCGCCCACCATGGCACTGACCGGTGGCGCCGAGGCGCGGCTGAACGCGATTCTGCCAAAGGGCCATCGGGCGATGATCCATCTCACCATCACGGATGATTTTCCGCTTGCTCAAGCCTTTGTGATCATCGAAGCGTTGCCCGTCGAACAAGCGCCACATTGATTGCATCTGACCACCGGCATGACGTTGCCCAGCGCGCGCCGAGACTCTATACCATCCAACGCACAATCGAGGACGACATGAGCGTGGCTGAAAAACCCCAGAAGAAATCCGGCGGGCTTGGCGAAACCGTCAGCGTCATCGTCCAGGCGCTTTTGCTTGCCTTGGTCATTCGCACGCTCTTGTTCCAACCCTTTTCGATCCCGTCGGGTTCGATGCGGCCGACGCTGCTCGAGGGCGACTATCTCTTCGTCACCAAATGGTCTTACGGCTATTCCCGTTATTCGCTGCCCTTCGGCCCGGACATCTTCTCGGGCCGCATCTGGGGCTCCGAACCGAAGCGCGGCGACGTGGTGGTGTTCAAGTTCCCGCCGGACCCGTCCGTTGACTACATCAAACGTGTGGTGGGCCTGCCCGGCGACAAGATTCAGGTGAAGGACGGGCAGCTGTTCATCAACGGCGTCGGAGTCCCGCGCGTGAAGACCGGTCAGATCGACAATCCCGACATCACCGAAAAGGACTATCCGATCGACGTCTATCGCGAGACGCTGCCCAACGGCGTCAGCTACGATACGCTGGATCTGTCGCCGAACTCGATCGGCGACAACACGCGCGAGTTCGATGTTCCGCCCGGTCACTATTTCATGATGGGCGATAACAGAGACAACTCCGCCGACAGCCGATTCTCCGTCGGCTACGTTCCGGCCGAAAACCTGGTTGGCCGGGCCAACCTTGTTTTCTTCTCGATCGCCGGCAAGGCGAGCCCGCTCGAAATTTGGAAATGGCCGTCGCTTATGCGTGCTTCGCGCCTCTTCCACTTCGTTAATTAGGGTCATGGCGGCGACAAGACGGCTGACCGCCGACGCGCTCGCCGAAGCGCTGGTGGAGCGCACGGGCCATGCCTTTGCCGACCGCCGGCGCCTGCAGCGTGCCTTGACCCATGCCAGCGCCCGCGGCGCCAATGCCGGCACCGACTATGAGCGCTTTGAGTTCCTGGGCGACCGGGTTCTCGGCCTGGTGGTGGCCGATATGCTGCTGGCCGCGTTTCCCGATGCGGCGGAAGGCGAATTGTCGCTGCGTTTCAACGCGCTGGTCAATGCCGAGGCGCTGTCGGAGATCGCCGAACATATTGGTCTGCCGGAGCTGATCCGCGCCGGATCCGACGTTCAAGGGCTCGAGGGACGCAAGCGCGTCAATCTGCGCGCCGACGCACTGGAATCGCTGATCGCCGTGCTCTACCTCGACGGAGGGCTGGAAGCGGCGCGCGCTTTCATCCACAAATATTGGCAGCCGCGCTCGCAGGCGTCGGGCGCCGGCCGACGCGACGCCAAGACCGAGTTGCAGGAATGGGCGCATCAGGCGGCAAGCGCCGTGCCCGTCTACCGCATCGATAGCCGCGAGGGGCCGGATCACGATCCGCTGTTCACCGTCAGTGTCATGGTTGGTGGGTTTCAGCCGGCTGTCGGCAGCGGCCGCTCCAAACGCGAGGCCGAGCAGGCCGCCGCCGCCGCCCTTCTCATTCGTGAAGGTGTCTGGATCGATCAGGGAGACGCGGCATGACAGCCACGGAAGACACGGTTCCGGCCGCGCCTGCGGCCGTTACGCATTCCGGCTTCGTAGCGCTCATCGGTGCGCCCAATGCCGGCAAGTCGACGCTGGTCAACCAGCTTGTCGGCGCCAAGGTGTCAATCGTCACCCACAAGGTGCAGACGACGCGTGCCATCATCAGAGGCATCGCCACGCACGACAACGCGCAGATCGTCTTCGTCGATACGCCGGGCATCTTCAAGCCGAAGCGGCGTCTCGACACGGCAATGGTGACGACAGCCTGGGGCGGCGCCAAGGATGCCGATATCGTGCTGCTCCTGATCGATGCCGAGCGTGGCATTAGAGGTGATGCCGACGCCATTCTCGAACGCCTGAAGGATGTGCGCCAGCCGATGGCGCTGATCCTCAACAAGGTCGACCGCGTCAAGCCGGAGGCGTTGTTGGCGCTGGCGGCAGCAGCGAACGAAAGAGTGCCGTTCAAGCGCACCTTCATGGTTTCGGCGCTGACCGGCTCGGGCTGCAAGGACCTCCTCGATTACCTTGCCGAGGCGCTCCCGGTGGGGCCCTGGTATTATCCGGAAGACCAGATCTCCGATCTGCCGATGCGCCAGCTCGCCGCCGAGATCACTCGCGAGAAGCTCTATCTCAGGCTGCATCAGGAACTGCCCTATTCCTCGCACATCGAAACCGAGAAATGGGAAGAGAAGAAGGACGGCTCGGTGCGCATCGAGCAGGTCATCTATGTCGAACGCGACAGCCAGAAGAAGATCGTGCTCGGCCACAAGGGCGAGACCATCCGTGCCATCGGCCAGGCGGCGCGTATGGAAATCGCCGGCATCCTCGAGCAAAAGGTGCATCTGTTCCTGTTCGTCAAGGTGCGCGAGAACTGGGGCGACGATCCCGAACGCTACCGTGAGATGGGGCTCGAGTTTCCGCACTAGGATGGATGGATAGCAAGTCGAATATCGACGCAGCTTTGGTCAGCCGGTTGATCGCGGCGCAGTTTCCTCGCTGGAGGGATCTTGCGGTTCGGCCGATTGAACCTGGCGGATGGGACAACAGAAGCTTTCGTCTCGGCGACGAGATGACCGTTCGGTTGCCCAGTGCCGCCGCCTATTCCCTGCAAGTGGAGAAGGAACATCGCTGGCTGCCGAGGCTGGCGCCGCTGTTGCCGCTGCCCATCCCTATACCGCTGGCGATGGGAGCCCCGGCCGAAGGCTATCCGTGGCATTGGTCCGTCTACAGGTGGATCGAAGGTGAGACTGCAAAGCGCGAGCGTATCGCCAACCTGTCGGAATTCGCGGCGGACCTGGCCGGCTTTCTGGTTGCGCTGAAGCGGATCGACCCGGCTGGCGGACCGGGGCCGGGCCAACACAATTTCTTTCGCGGCGGGCCGCTGAACGTCTATGACGGGGAGACGAGACAAGCGATCGCGGCGCTCGACACCCGTATCGACGCCGGCGCGGCAAGCGCTGTCTGGGAAACGGCTCTTGCCGCCCCTTGGCAAGGCCCGCCCGTCTGGTTCCACGGCGATGTCAGCTGGGGCAATCTTCTGGTTGAACACGGCAGGCTAAGCGCGGTGATTGACTTCGGCACCTCCGGCGTCGGCGAGCCCTCATGCGATCTGGCGATTGCCTGGACATTGTTCGAGGGAAAGAGCAGGGGGGCCTTCCGCGCTGGCCTCGGCGTCGACGACGCGACCTGGGCGCGCGGCCGCGGCTGGGCACTGTGGAAGGCGCTGATCACCGCCGCCGGCGAGATAGACGTCAACTCGGCCGAGATCGAACAATCCTGGCGCGTGATCGACGCGGTGCTGGCCGACCACAAGCGCCGGTAATAATGACCCAAACCGTTGGCTGGTGGCTATCGACCAGGGACGCCGAGGTTCCGTTGGGTCGACTTCTCAGTTGGCCAGCGCGGATTCTTGCAGACGAGTCCGCCGACGTCGGATTGATCTTCCCATCATGGCCTGTGGTCCGTCCCGGCGTGCCCGTGACCCGCTGAAAAGACTCCTTCGAGGGGATCGGCTTCGGTTTCACGTGGCTGGGGAATGGCTAGGTAGAAACGACCATGGAAGTGGCTTTATTTACGCGAAGTTTCTCAAACAATTGGTGTTCGGAGAATATCATCATAAAATTGGAACATACAGGGAATTATTACGGAAATATGACAATGTTCCACTTGTGCGATGCCGCAGTCTGAAGTGAATTCTCCAGTGATATTTCTGCAACACGGATTTAATCTATGTCATAAATCCCGAATGTTTGTGGAATTGTCATTGAAGGCGGAAGATTGATGGGTATGTTCGCCGCGAAAAGGGGACGCGGTGCGGGCCTTTTTCGTTGTGGTGAGGCGGGAAAATATATCCGCCAACCAAAATCCGAAGCCATTTTTAACTTTGACTGGAGAGGTCAGAAAATGAACATCAAGAGCCTTCTTCTCGGCTCAGCCGCGGCACTGATCGCGGTCTCCGGCGCTCGCGCCGCCGACGCTGTCGTCGTCGCCGAGCCGGAACCCGCTGAATACGTCAGGATCTGCGACGTCTACGGCGCCGGCTACTTCTATATCCCCGGCACCGAGACCTGCCTGCGCATCGGCGGCTATCTCCGCTATGACATAGGCGTCGGGGACAGCGGCACGCTGGATGGCGTCAACAACGTTGCCGATCACATGGACGGCGATAGCCACGACACCTACTACAAGAACATGCGCTTCGCGCTGAAGACCTGGACCGGCCAGGAAACCGAGCTCGGTACGTTGAAGACCTACACCGAGACTCGCTTTCAATTTGGCAACAGCAGCGGCGACTATGAGACTGGCGGCACTGGCTGGCAGGCCGGCAACAAGGCGACGACCCTCAACTTCGCCTGGATTCAGCTCGGCGGCCTGCGCGTCGGTAAGGATGAAACGGCATACGATTCGTTTATCGGCTATGCCGGCAACGTCATCCAGGACACGATCATCCCGTACGGTATCAAGGATACCAACGTCGTGCAGTACTATTTCGACGCTGGCAGCGGCTTCTCGGCCGTGGTCTCGCTCGAAGAAGGTACCGGCGTCAACACGATCGACAGCTATGTTCCGCATCTCGTCGGCGGCTTGAAGTACAAGGGCGACTGGGGTGCGGTCACCGGCGTCGTCGCCTATGACAGCAATTACGAGGAAGTGGCCGGCAAGGTTCGCTTGGACGTCAATGTCGGCAAGGAACTGACGCTGTTCGTCATGGGCGGCTACGGCACCAACGACAACATCAACGACTTCGGCACGGGCCGCACCCAATACAAGCCGTGGGGTGGAAACTGGGCGATCTGGGGTGGCGGCACCTACAAGTTCAACGACAAGACCTCGTTCAACGCCCAGATCTCCTATGACGACTGGAAGAACCTCGGCGTCGCTGCCAACGTCGCATACACGATTGTGCCCGGTTACACGATCACGGCTGAAGTCGATTACCTCAATGCAGGAAAATTCGACGACGCCGACTTCAACAACTGGACCAAGGCCGACAAGAAGAGCAGCGTCGGCGGCATCCTCCGCTTCCAGCGCTCGTTCTAACGGATCGACTGACCCCACCAGACCGCCCGCAGCTATGCTGCGGGCGGCTTTTTATGCACCCTTGCGAGAGCCAGCCCAGGCACCAAGCCCGTACCTTGATTTCGCCACCCGATCGGTGAAATGCTCCAGGCATGGAATGGCGCGACGAGGGAATCATTCTCGGCACCCGCAAGCATGGCGAAACCAGCGCCATCCTCGAGGTGATGACGCGTGCGCATGGCCGCCATCTCGGCCTCGTGCGTGGCGGGCGCTCGCGCAAGCAGCAGCCTGTTCTCCAGCCCGGCAACCGTGTCGACCTGCTTTGGCGGGCGCGCCTTGATGAGCACCTCGGCACGTTCCAGGCCGAAGCGATCGAGATGAATGCGGCCAGGTTGATGGAGAGTGCGGTCGCCGTGTATGGCCTGCAGACCATGGCCGCGCATCTGCGCCTGTTGCCCGAGCGCGACGCCCATGGCGGCCTCTACGAGGCACTGTCGGTGATGATCGTGCATCTCGATGACGTCGATGCGGCCGGCGAACTGGTGGCCCGTTTCGAGCTCCTGATCCTCGACGAACTGGGTTTCGGTCTCGATCTCAGCCAGTGCGCCGCGACCGGCACGCGGCAGGATCTTGCCTATGTCTCGCCGAAATCGGGCCGAGCGGTGTCGCGGGAAGCCGGCGCGCCCTGGCGCGACAAGATGCTGGCGCTGCCGGCCTTCCTGCGTGGCTCCGGCCTGCGCGCCGATCCGGCGGCGATCCAGGATGCCTTCCGGCTCACCGGCTTCTTCTTCACCCGTCACGTCTACGAGCCGCGCGGCATCGAGCAGCCGGACGCGCGCTCCGGCTTCCTCGCCGCGCTGCGCAAGCACCACACGACAAAAGGCCTGTCGGGAGAAACCGCCGCGAGAGAAATCATCACATGAGCGAAGTGGAACTTTATCCAGGCCGGGTCTCGCCGCTCGGCCTCGGCACCATTCCGCATGCCGACATGCTTGCCTACACCGGCCTGGAACTTTTGCAGCGCATCATCGATGGCAAATATCCGGCGCCGCCGATTTCCTTCCAGCTCAGCTTCGCGCTGACCGAAGTCTCGGAAGGCCGTGCCGTGTTTCGGGGTGTGCCGAACGAGCGCCACCTGAACCCGTTGGGGGGCGTGCATGGCGGCTGGGCGGCGACACTGCTCGATTCGGCGCTTGCCTGCGCCGTGCAGACGCTGCTCGCAAAAGGCGAGGCCTATACGACGGCGGAATTCAAGGTGAACCTGACGCGGCCGATCACGCCCAGGACCGGAGAGGTTGTCTGTGAGGGCAAGGTCATTCACAAGGGCCGCACGCTGGCCGTTTCGGAAGCGACGCTGAAGGACGCCGGCGGCAAGCTGCTGGCTTTCGGCACCGAGACATGCTCGATCTTCCCGGCCTCCAATCTGGCGGCACGATAGGAATCGTCCTAAGGCGCACTGGGCGAGCGGTGATAACAGCGGATGTTATCCGGCATTTTGCCGTTCCACGAAATCGTCCAGGATCGCGCGCTGGCCTTTGAGTATCTTGAGACCGGCCTCCAACTCTGAAAACCAACCGGCCCGGTCCACTTCGGGAAATGCCTTCATGGATCCCGACCTTGGCGGCCACTCCATGGTGAACATGTTGCTTTTGATGGCATCGGTGTCGACGTCGGCCTCGACGCTCCACGCACTCACGATCTTGCCGCCAGGCTGCCGATAACTGCCGACAGGCTGGAAGTCGCCGTTGATGGCGACGCCGAGTTCTTCTTCCGCCTCACGTCGGGCGGCTTTCAACTCGTCCTCACCTTCGTCGACGAGCCCTTTGGGGATAGACCATGCCCCCTCGTCTTTTCTTGCCCAGAACGGTCCACCCGGATGGACGAGCAGGAACTGGAGGGCCCCGGCGTTTCGCCGGTAGATCAGCAGTCCTGCGCTTCGTTGCGGCATACGTATTCCCATGACATCGCTTGGAGAACCCTTTGCGGCCAAGGTATCATAGGCCATCGGCTGCGGGTTTGGCAGGCAATGTTCCGGAAACCGGCCATTCGCAAGCGATGCCGAGGGCCAATGGGCGCAAGCCGCTGGCTTTCGACGCCGAAACATGCTCGATCTTTCCAGCCGCCGATCCGACGGCCGTTGGCTGGTCGTTTGCAGGCCACATTTGATTGTCAGTAGCAACTGGTCTGGTTTGGGGGAGCCGCCATGTTTGAAAGCCTGATCGGCCTTGTCGCCATCATCGCGCTGTTCGTCATCATTTCGCGCCAGCAGAGCCGCATCGGACTGATCGAGCGTGAGCTAGGCGCACTGCGGAGCCTCGTCCTTTCCGGCGCCGTGCCGCCTCTCGCCAAGCAGTCCGAACCGGCGGCGACCGAGGGCCAGCCGGCCGAAGCCGTTGTTGCTGCGGCCGTGGTCGTTTCGCCAACGGCCAGCGAGGCAGCCACCGGGCAGGCGCTGCCGGCTCTGGAAACCGACGCCGTGACGGACGAGGTCAAGCCGGGACCATGGACACTAGGCGAGGCGGCGCCCAAGGTAGCCGAGCCTGTCGCAGTGGTGAAAGCGCCCGGCAAACCCGATATCGAAACGGCGCTCGGCACCCGCTGGGCGGTCTGGGTCGGCGGTTTGGCACTGGCGCTGGGCGGCCTGTTTCTCATCCGCTACACGATCGAAGCCGGAATTTTCGGCCCCGGTGTGCGGCTGACCATGGCCGGGCTGCTCGGCCTTGTGCTGATTGCAGCCGGCGAATTCATTCGCCGCACCGGCTTCAGGGTGCCCGTGCAAGGCGCGGCAGGCGCCTACATCCCGGCGATCCTGACTGCGGCGGGCGCCTTCATCCTGTTCGGCGCCGTCTATGCCGCACATGGCATCTACGGATTTATCGGGCCGGCGCTCGCCCTCACGCTGCTCGGCGCCATCGGCATAGCGACGATTGCCGCCGCCCTTGTCCGCGGCCAGGCGCTGGCTGGTATCGGCCTAGTCGGCGCCATGGTGACGCCGATGCTGATTGCCTCTCAGGCGCCCAATCCCTGGGCCCTGTTCGGCTATCTGGCGATCGTGCTTGCCGCCAGCGGCGTCATTGCCCGCATGCGCGATTGGAAGTTGCTGATGACGGCGGCCTTTGTCGGTACCGGCATCTGGACGATCCTCTACATGACCGATGCGCCGGGCGCGAATTTATCCGTGATCCTGTTCGTGAACACCGTCACGCTGGCCGTGCTCGCCTTCGTCTGGCTCGGCCGCCGCAGCGACGAAGGCGGATCAGCCACGGCTTTCGACTGGCCGTCCGTCGCGCCGGGCCTGTTTGTTGCCCTCTCGGCGCTGGGCCTTTCGGTCGATCCGGCCTTCGTCGCTGCCGGCGATGCCTTGCCGGGAGCCGTCGTGCTCGCCGCGATGGTGGCCGTCGCGCTCTACCGCCCCCCGGCGCTGCCACTGCTCTATGCGGCGGGACTGGTGACGGTGCTGATCTATCTCGGCATCATCCCGCCGACTTCGATCGCTTCTGATTTTTCAGGCGACGTCTTGGGCATCGATGCCGTGCCCCTGGCGACATCGAACGCACTGACCTTGCGCATCGGTGTTGCGCTTGGCCTTGTCTTCATCGGCGCCGGTTTCTGGGCCGCCCGCAAATTTGCCGCCGCGACCCACTTCCGCGCTGCGTCATGGGCGGCGTGGGGCGTCATCGTGCCGTTGGTCGTCCTGCAGGCACTCTGGTTCACGTTCGGCAATCTCGACCGCGATCTTGCCTACGCCGCCGTGGCGGCGCTGCTGGTCGTGGTTTTCGCTGCCGTGGGCGAGTGGATCGCGCGCGGCGAGCAACCGCCGTTGCAGGGCAGGGCCGCCGTATCCTTCGCGCTCGGCGGAGCCGCGCTCGCAGGCCTGCTGATGCTGCATATGGCCTTCAGTTCCGGCTGGACAACCATCCTGCTTGGTGCGGCCGCAATCGTGCCGGCGCTGGCCACGCGCTGGCGTTCCTATCCGGTGCTCGGCTGGATTTCCGTCGGCGCGGTCGCGGCGGTGCTTGGTCGTGTCATCTTCGATCCGACCGTCGTTGGCCCCGAGTTCCTGTCGACGACCCCGGTCTTCAACTGGCTGCTGCCGGGCTATGGCGTGCCGGCGCTCGCCTCCGCTTTCGCCGCCTGGCAACTGGCCCGCACCACCGACGGCCGGCCGCGCCTGGCCATGGAAGCTTCGGCGGCGCTGTTTGCACTGCTGACGCTTGCCATGCTGGTGCGCCACGCCATGCATGGCGGTGTCCTCAACAGCGATGCGCCCACACTTGCCGAACAGGCCATCTACACGCTGATCGCGATCGGCGCCGGCGCCATACTCGTGGCCATCGACAGGCGCTCGCCAAGTTCCGTGCTGCGCTACGGGTCCATGGCGGCGGGCGTGATCTCGGTCGCCTTCATCGTCGTGCAGCATTTCCTGGTGCTGAACCCGCTTTTCACCGACGAGTCGACCGGGCAGATCCCGGTCTTCAACCTGTTGTTCCTCGCTTATCTGCTGCCGGCGGTCGCGGCCGGAGGGCTTGCGCTCTATGCCCGCAACAAGCGGCCGAAATGGTATGCCGCCATGCTGGCGCTGGTGGCGGCACTGCTTGCCTTCGCCTATGCCACGTTGTCGGTGCGGCGCCTGTTCAAGGGCGAGTTCATCGGCTTGTGGAGCGGCCTTGGCCAGTTGGAAACCTACACCTATTCGGCACTCTGGCTGATCATCGGCGTGGCGCTGCTGACCGCCGGCGTCTGGCTGAAATCACAGGTGCTGCGCATCGCCTCGGCCGCATTGATCGCGGTCGCCGTACTGAAGGTGTTCCTCTTCGACATGTCGGAGCTGGAGGGTGTGCTTCGCGCACTGTCCTTCATCGGCCTTGGCGCCGTGCTGATCGGCATCGGCCTGTTTTACCAGCGGCTTTTGACCAGGGCGGCGAAAGAGACTTGAGGGTTAGCATTGTTTGAATATTCAAAATGGAATATATGAATATTCCACGGGAGATATTCAAATGCCGCTCTATATCCGCGACGATGAGGTAGATGCTCTGGCGACGAAATTGCAGCGCGAGACGAATGCGCCGAGCAAAACGGAAGCCGTGCGAACCGCGCTTTTGCACGAACTTGAACGAAGCCGCGCCCGCAAACCGCTGCGGGAGAGGATTGCCGTTCTTCAAGCGCAAGCAGCGGCGTTGGGGCCGTCCGACACCACCTTCGACATCAAGGCATTCATGGACGAGATGTGGGAAGACTGATGTTTGTCGACGCATCGGTTGTCGTTGCAATTCTCGCCAAGGAATCGGGTTGGGAGGAATTGCTGAAGCGGATCGCCGACGTCGACGGTCAGCTGTACATTTCAGCGCTTGTTCGGCTCGAAGCTACGCTTGCCCTCGGGCGAGTGAATGCCGGTGCCAAAAAGCCGACTCCCGAAATGCTGTCTGCGGCGCGCGATCTGGTCGATGCGTTCATTGTTGAGATCGACGCTCGCAATGTAGCCATCAACGAGGATATCGGGGGGCGCGCCATTGATGCCAGCATCCGGTACGGCAAAGCGGTCGGTCATCCGGCCGACCTTAATTTTGGTGATTGCTTTTCCTACGCCTGCGCCAAGGCTCTTGATGTTCCGTTGCTCTTTAAAGGCAATGACTTTCTCAAGACCGATTTGGCGTAGTTGGCCTCCTGTTGATTGCGGGAATAAACCCGCCGCTTCCATCGTTACATCATTGCTTGGGTGACCGGGGCGGTGGACCGCTTCGCACTGGCTGCTTGCGTCGCGCCGCGAAGGCGCGTTCAATCTGATGAATAGGGCAATTCCGAAACCAGCGGTCATGGACGAAAAGAAGGCAGCAATCCTCGGCGAAATACCGCGCCTGCGCCGCTACGCACGCTCGTTGTTGCGCGACCGCGACGCCGCCGACGATCTCGTCCAGGACTGTCTCGAACGGGCCCTCATGCGGCTCGACAACTGGCAGACGGGAGAAAGCCCCAGGAGGTGGCTGTTTACGATCATGCATCATTTGTTCATTGACCAGATGCGCAAAGTGAACCGGCGCGGCGAAGCCGCGATGCTGTCGCTGGAAGCGGGCGAGGCGGTTGCACAGCCGGCCGAGCAGGTGGAAAGCATCGCCTCGCGCGAGATCGTCGACGCATTGCAGGCGATCAGCCCCGACCGCCGTGCCGCACTCGTCATGGTCGCGATCGAAGGCTTTTCCTATGCCGAGGCCGCCAACATCCTGGGAGTGCCGGCGGGAACGCTGATGTCGCGCATCGCGCGCGGGCGCGAGGAGTTGCGCGGACTGCTGGACGACACGGCACGCCGCCGTTCGATAAGGATCGTCTAGAAATGATCCGCCGCGATTTCTCCGAACGCGACATCCACATGGCACTCGACGGCGAGTTGCCGGCCGATGAGCGCGCCGCCTATGACGCATGGCTCGACGCCACTCCCGAGATGAAGGCGAAAAGCGCCCGTTTCATCGCCGACAGGACGGCATTGCGAGATGCCTTCGCTGGCGTGATCGACGAGCCGGTGCCGGTGCGGTTGCGCAAGGTGGTGCTTGGCGAGACGCCAGCCAGGACGCCAATGCCACGCTCGCGCTGGTGGCTTGCCGCCGCCGCTGCCGGTCTACTGGCCGCGGGCGGGCTTGGCGGCTACTTTGCCGGCAGCGACGGTATTGGCCGGGAAGATCAGGCCGAGGATCAGTTGGCCGAGCAGGCGATCGCCGCGCATGTCATCTATGCCGCCGAGAAGCGGCATGCGGTGGAAGTGCCGGCAAGCGACAAGGATCATCTGCTGACCTGGCTGTCCAACCGGGTCGGATTGAAGCTGGTTGCGCCGGACTTGACCGGCAGCGGGTTCCAACTGGTCGGCGGCAGGTTGCTGCCGGCTGGCGAGAGCAAGGCGGCAATGCTGCTCTATGAAGACGACAAGGGCGAGCGCATATCGCTCTTTGTAACGGCCGAATCGGTGGAGAACGCCAGGGGGACCTACGCTTCGGCGCAAGCCGGCGCGCAGGCCGTCTACTGGCTGGACAAGGGCTATGGCTGCGCTGTCGTCGGCTCAGTGCCGCGCGAGCAATTGGCCATCGTGGCCAAGAGCGCCTACAGCCAGCTTCTGGCCGGCCTGGCGAGTTGAACAGCATCGTTTTTTGGCGCCGCCGCCTACTCGAAAACGGTGACCTGGTTCAAAGCCTTTGTCCTCCCGGGCTGGCGCCAATCTGTCACAATTCGGCCCTAATCGAGGTGCGATAGCGCTGGATGGGCGCTGCCGTTTTGGGCTGGTGTCTGGACGTTTCGAATAGGGCCTTCATCACAACCCAATCGAGGTTTTCCAAGCCCGCATGCCTGCCGAGATCCGCACGGCCCGCGCGACTGACGTCGATGATCTCGCCGCCATCGAGAAAGCTGTTTTCTCCAGCGACCGCATTTCCCGTCGCTCCTTCCGACAGTTCATCGAGCGCGAGACCGCCGAGACGCTGGTCGCCGAAAGAGATGGCCGCGTCGCCGGTTATGCGATTGTGCTGTTTCGCAAGGGCAGCGGCGTGGCGCGCCTTTATTCGATCGCCACCAGTCCCTTTTTTGGCGCCCTCGGCATCGGCCGCCGGTTGCTAGTGGCGGCGGAGGAGGCGGCCTTCGAACACGATCGCATGATGCTGCGCCTAGAAGTGCGGGAGGATAATGCCCGCGCCATCGGCATCTACGAGCAGGCCGGCTACCGCAAGATCGGCCGCGAACCCGGTTACTACGAGGACGGCGCCACGGCACTGCGCTACGAGAAGACCTTGCGCGGCGAACTTCCGGCCGCCACGAGCGTGCCATTCTACCAGCAGACCTGCGAATTCACTTGCGGTCCCTGCTGCCTGATGATGGCCATGGGCAATTTCGATCACGACTTCGTACCGGACCCGGTCAGGGAAATTCGTCTTTGGCGCGAAGCGACGACCGTCTTCATGATGTCGGGCCCGGGTGGCTGCGAGCCGTTCGGCCTCGCGGTCGCCGGCTATGAGAGCGGCCTTGCGGCCGAGATTTACGTGTCGTTCTACGGCGCGTTGTTCCTCCAGTCGGTGCGCAGCGCGGACAAGCGCCGGGTGATGGAACTGGCCCAGGTCGACTTTCGCCGACGCGCGGAACTTTACGGCATCCCGGTGAATTACCGTTCATTCACCATCGACGACATTCGCGCCGCGATCGCGAAAGGAAAATTGGTGCTGGTGCTGATCAGCGGCTTCCTGATGTTCGGCAAGAAGGTGCCGCACTGGGTGTTGGCCATCGGCGACGACGGTGACCATATCCTGATCCACGATCCCTGGGTTGAGGACGAGAGGCAGGAGACCATCCTTGATGCCGCCAACATTCCCGTGCCTTACGGCATCTTTATGAACATGGCGCAGTTCGGCCGCGACGGACTGCGCGCCGCCATCACTCTGGGGAAGCGCTGATAACAATGACCTGGGTTATCTTAACTGGCCGGCAGAGCGATCTCGACCAGGTGGCGACACCGCACAAGATTATCACCAACCGCGACTATCTCGCGCATCCGGCGCTGTTTCGCGGCCAGCGTCCCAAGGTCATCAACCTGTCGAACAATTACGGCTACCAGAGCCGCGGCTATTATGCCTCGCTGCTGGCGGGTTCGCGCGGCCACAAGGTCATCCCGACCGTAGAAACCATGATCGATCTGTCGGAGCGCAAGCTTTACGAACATGCGCTGCCCGAACTGGAGCTGGCGCTCAACAAGTGCCGCAAGGATCTTGGCGGCGCTTTTCCGGCGAAGGTCTGCATCTTCTTCGGCATTGGCCCGTCCAAGGTGTGGGACCGATTCGCCAAGCTCCTGTTCGACTGGTTCCGCGCGCCGGCGCTCGAGGTCCACATCAAGGACAGCGCCGAGTGGGCCTCGATCCGCAAGATCGGCTTTCATCCCCTGGCGCGCATGACCGAGGAGGAGGAGAGCTTCTTCCTGCAATGCCTGGACACCTATACCAATCGCGAATGGCGCGACACCAAGGGCCGCACGCCGGCGCGCTACACTTTCGCCACGCTGGTCGATCCGCATGAGGAATTGCCGCCCTCGGAAATCTCCTCGCTGCGCTACTGGGCCAGGATCGCCGAAAAGATGGGCGTCGAAATCGAGCCGATCACCAAGAGGGACCTCGCCAAGCTCGCCAATTACGACGCGCTGTTCATCCGCGAGACCACCTCGATCTCCAACCATACCTATCGTTTCGCGCGCCGCGCCCAGCAGGAAGGCATGCCGGTCATCGACGACCCGCTGTCGATGATCCGCTGCACCAACAAGGTCTATCTCAACGAGCTGATGGCCTACAACAAGGTGCCGGTTCCGCCGACCGTGATGATAGCCGGCACTTCCGACCTTGAACTGGCGGCGCAGACGCTGGGTTTTCCGCTGGTGCTGAAAATCCCGGATTCCTCCTTCTCGCGCGGCGTCAAGAAATGCGCCAATTTCGAGGAATTGAAGACACTCGCCACCGAATGGCTGGAGGATTCCGATCTTCTGATCGCGCAGAAATTCATCCCGACCGAATATGACTGGCGTGTCGGCGTGCTCGGCGGCCAACCGCTGTTTGCCGTACATTACCTAATGGCCAAGAAGCACTGGCAGATCGTCAACCACAAGGCCAGCGGCAAGCCCGACCAGGGCGGCATCAAGACCTTCACGCTGAAGGAGACGCCGCCCCATGTCGTCGAGACGGCAGTCAAGGCGGCGCGCTGCATCGGCGACGGCCTCTACGGCGTCGACCTCAAGGAGACCAAGGACGGCGTCTTCGTCATCGAGGTCAACGACAATCCCAACCTCGATCATGGCTGGGAGGACTCCGGCGAGAAGGACGAGGTCTGGGTACGGCTGACGCAATGGTTCCTGGAACGTTTGGAGCGGCCGGGCCGATAATTATCCGATCTGGGGCAGAGATGCTGTTTTTGGTGACCGAGGATTTTCGCGGCTGCGACCGCAAGGAGATCTACCGCCGCTTCCGCGATTACGGTCGCCTGAAGCCCGAGGAGCTTCTGGTGCACCATAGCTGGATCGCGGCGGACATGAGCCGCTGTTTCCTGCTGGTGGAGACCGACGACGTCACGCTGCTGCAGCGCTGGGTGATCGAGTGGGCGGATCTGGTGGAGTTCGAGATCGTGCCGGTGGCGGCGAACAAGGACATGGTCGAGGCATTGAGCGGGCACCTCTGACCATCGCCGCTTGCCGGCTCAGCGGAGCGCCGGCGAGCTCACCACGCGCTGGCATTCATCGACCAGCCAGTCACGGAACGCCGCCACGACGTCCCTTCTTGCGCTCCGCTGCGGAATCGTCAGGCAATAGGGCTGGCGCAGCGCAATCGCCTTGGCGACAGGCCGGACCAGCCGGCCGTCCTCCACGGCCTCGGCGCAATAGATCCCTTGCGCCAGCGCCACGCCCAGTCCCGAAATGGCGAGGTCGAGCGCCGCGCGCGAGGAGTTTGCCGACAGGCCGCGCTGAATGCCGCGCCCAGGCGCTATGCCGGCCGCCTCGAACCAACTGCGCCATGAGGGAAAGGATGCGCCGGTCGGTCCCAGTCGGTGTGGATCAGGGGCAGCCCGGCGAGCGGACCGCCATCCGCCTCCAGCACGCTGGCGAGCTTTGGCGCGCAGACGGGATAGACCGCGTCCTGGACAATGTCCTCGATCGGGTGCTCACGATAGTGCGGACCGTAGGAGAGCCTGAGGTCGATCAGGTCGCGGTCGAACGACACCGGGTCGTCATCGCCCCTGAGAGATATGTCGACGGCACCGTGGATGGCGATGAAGCCGGCAAGGCGCTCGGAAAGCCAGCCCATGGCCATGGACGGCGGGACCGAGACGACGAGCCGCGGGCGGAACGCATCGCCTGCAAGCTGGCGCGAGACGCTGCCGATTTCCTGGAAGGCCATGGTCAATCGAGGCAGCATCTCGACGCCAGCCTCGCTCAGGACGACACGCCGGTTGGCGCGGTGGAAGAGCTTGCGGCCGACTTGCTCCTCGACCATGCGGATGAGCTGGCTGACTGCGGCGGCCGAGACCGAAAGCTCTTCCGCCGCCGCGGCGAAGCTGCCGGTGCGCGCCGCCGCCTCGAAGGCCTGAAGACCTCGCAACGATGGCATTGCAACCATGGCGGTGACCAAAAAGATAAGTTCAGCTTATCTATATTGCAGAAATCCTCGTTGTTAGAAAGGTTTCTTGCTGGGGTATGCTGACCGAATGAATTCAATCAGCCGGGATGCCCCTATGGATCATCGTGACGTGATCGCCTCGCTGACGAATGAGGAGCGCAGCCGGCTAACCGGCAAGTCGGATGGGCCCGGCCTTGTTCAGCTCGCTTTCCACCTCGGCGCGATCCTGCTCCTCGGATCGTTGATCGCCGCCAAGGTGCCGTTCTGGCCGCTGCTGATGCTGCCGCAAGGCATACTGATCGTGTTCCTGTTCACGCTGCTGCATGAGACGGTGCATCGCACGGCTTTCGAAAGGCAATGGCTGAACGACGCAGTCGCGCGTGTCTGCAGCCTGGCGATCGCGCTGCCGGCCGACTGGTTCCGCTATTTCCATTTCGCCCATCACCGTTTCACACAGGATCCCCAACGCGATCCGGAGCTGGCTTTCCCGAAGCCGGAAACCTGGCGGCAGTACCTGGTCCACGTTGCCGGACTTCCAGTGTGGTTGGGGCATTTGAAGACGCTCTACGCCAATGCCGTGGGACGTTGCCAGGACAGCTACGTGCCCCCCAAGGGGCGTCCGAAGGTACGCGCCGAGGCGCGCGCGATGATTGCCTTCTACGCCGTCGTGCTGATGCTCGCGCTGTGGTTCAAGGCGACGGTGCTGCTCCATGTCTGGATCTTTCCCGCGCTGCTCGGCCAGCCGTTCCTGCGGCTCTATCTGCTGGCCGAGCATGGCCGCTGCCCCTTCGTCGCAAACATGCTGGAGAATACCAGGACGACGCTGACCAACTGGGCTGTGCGCAAGCTTGCCTGGAACATGCCCTTCCATGCCGAGCATCACGCCTATCCGGGCGTGCCCTTCCACCGGTTGCCGGAGTTTCATGCGCTGATCGAGCGGCATCTGAAGGTTGTCGAGCCGGGTTATATCGGCTTCCATGAAAAATACATCGAGACGCTGCGCTGATCTATGGCGTCAGCCGGTCTGGCTGCGCACCGCGCTCGATTTCAACAGGTGCTGAATCTCCGCCGCCTTTGACGGCACGCCGATCAGATAGCCTTGCGCCTCCACGCAGCCGTTTCGGCGCAGCATGTCGAGCTGTGCTTCGGTTTCTACGCCTTCGGCGGTGACGGTGATGCCCAGTTCGGCGCCCAGTCCGATGATGGTGCGCACGATCGCTGCGGTGTCGAGATTGCCGATATCGGAGATGAAGGAACGATCGATCTTGATCTTGTCGACGGGAAAGCGCCTGAGATAGCCGAGTGAGGAATAGCCGGTGCCAAAGTCGTCGAGCGCGATGCGGATGCCGAGTTCACGCAACTGTCGCAGCGTCTTCAGGACGGCTTTGCTCTCGTCCATCAGCACGGTTTCGGTGATCTCCAGTTCCAGTCGTCTGGCCGGCACGCCCGAAAAGGCCAGGGCGGAGATGACGCTGCGAGCAAAGCCGCCGCTTTTGAGCTGCACGGCGGAGACATTGACCGCAATGCGCAGGCCAGGTGGCCAGGCTGCCGCCGTCGCACAGGCCTTTCGCAGCGCCCATTCGCCAAGCGGCACGATCAGCCCGGTTTCCTCGGCGACCGGAATGAATTCGTCCGGCGCCACAGTGCCGCGCGACGGCGAATGCCAGCGCATCAGGGCCTCGGCGCCGACAATCTCGCCCGAAGCTATGGCCATGATCGGTTGGAAATCGAGATCGAATTCCCGGCTCGGCAGCGCCGTATCGAGATCGGCTTCGAGCGCCCGGCGCGCGCGCACCGTGGCATCCATGCCGGGCTCGAAGAAACGGTACAGGTTGCGCCCTTCGCTTTTTGCCCGGTAGAGCGCCATGTCGGCGTTTGTCAGCAATGTATCGGCGTCCCTGCCATCGCCGGGAGAAAGCGCGATGCCAACGCTGACGCCAACATGCATGTCCCGGCTCTTGTCATGAAATGGTTTGGCGATGGCCTCGACAATGCGTTTCGCCAGTTTTTCCGCGCTCGCCAGGCTCTCGACGTTGAATTGGACGATCACGAACTCGTCGCCGCCAAAACGGGCGACGATATCTGCGTCGTTGTCCACGCAGCGCAGCAGTCTTGCGGCCACGCCTTTCAGCAGCCGGTCGCCAGCCGGATGCCCCAGCGTATCGTTGACGACCTTGAAGCGGTCGAGGTCGAGCGAGAAGATTGCCAGCGGTCCCGCGGCCGCATCCTCCAGTGCCCGGTCGAGCCGGTCGCGAAACACCGAGCGATTGGGCAACCCGGTCAGCACGTCGTGATGCGCAAGATGGGTCATGCGCTCCTCGGCAAGCCTGCTCTCGGTCACGTCATCGAAAGTGGCGACCCAGCCGCCGCCGCTCATCGGCCGGCGGGCAACCATCAGCGTTCGTCCGTCGGCGAGCCGGCGGGGGGTCGACCGCGTCTGGCCGGCCAGCACGCGAGCCTCGGTCCTCGAAACTTCGTCCTCGACATCTATGGGCGCATAGACCCCAAGGCGCACCAGCCGTTCGAGGAGTTCGCGGTGAGTCATGCCGAGCGGCAGATCCACCTCGGTCACACCATAAAGCTCCAGGATGCGCTGATTGCGTACGATCAGCCTGCCGCCGGCGTCATACATCAGCAGGCCCTGCGACATGTTCTCGAGCGCCGCGTCGAAGCGGCGATGCTGTTCCTTGAGATCCTGTTCGGCGCGCCGCTGCTCGGTGATGTCTTCGTAGATCGAAACCCAGCCGCCCGATGCCAATGGCCGGTGCGAGATGCTGATGATGCGTCCATCAGAGAGCGCCTCCTCATAGGTCGAGGGTTTCGCTCCATCGATATAGGGCTTGCGGATGGCGTAAAGTTCTTCGGCGCTTTGCGAGGCGATGCCGACATCGACGCTGTGCCGCAGGATGTCGATGAAACGGATCCCCGGCTGCGCCACGTTGGCGTCGAGGCAGAAGATGTTGATATAGTTGCCGTTGCAGATGATCATACGCTCGTCGGCGTCGAACATGCAAAGACCATGCGACATGTTCTCGACGGCGGCCGAAAAGCGTTCGTTTTGTTCGCGCAGTTCGTCTTCCATATCACGACGATCCACGCCTTCGGCCCCCTGTTCAGGGACGGTCGAACCATCCTTGTCGTCAACGACGGGCATGAGGCGTGCCTGCGGCTCGTGATCGAACACCGCACTGTCGGCTGTTCCGGTTAATTTAGCGTTTTCTATCCTACCGCCGTAGCAACCTTGCGCCGCGACTTCTCGATCGCGGAAAAACGCTTCAGGAAGGCATTCTGTGCCCAGGTTACCGAGCGCGGCGTGAAATCGAAGCGCTCGGCACTGAAGCCGCGTGGACGACCGAAGAACTCGGTCGCCTCCGCGGTCGAAAAGCCGGCGAGCAGCGTTGCCTCGAAATAGGCGGCGATCTGGTCCGCGCGCTTGATCTCCTTGCGCAGGCCGGCGCCTGGTTCCGGCGGTAGCGAGAAGCGCAGATGGATGGCGCGCTGCAAGCGCAGTTCACAGTCCTTGTAGCTGCCGCCCATCACCGATTTGAACGGCGAGATCATGTCGCCGATGACATATTCGGGCGCATCGTGCAGCAATGCCATAAGCCGGGCGTCCGCCGGCGCATCGGGCATCAGGTCGCAAAACAGCGCTTCCACCAGCAGCGAATGCTGGGCGACCGAGAAGGCGTGCTCGCCGCGGGTTTGGCCGTTCCAGCGCGCGACGCGGGCGAGCCCGTGGGCGATGTCCGAAATCTCGATATCGAGGGGTGAGGGGTCGAGCAAGTCGAGCCGGCGGCCGGACAGCATGCGCTGCCAGGCGCGTGGCGGCGCACCGATGCGGTCGGCCGCCATCAGGCCTCCTCCGTGCCGGCGGCTTCCTGGGGAAAGCTGAATTTGGCGAAAGGTGGAATGGCCACCGTAACCGGCACGTCTCCGGCCAGGATCGGCTGGCCGGCGTCGAGCGCTGTCTTGACCCTGTCGATACGGGCGATGCCGAGGCCGATCGTGCCGGCATTCGAGCCGAGAGTGCCCACCGATCGCCCGTCGACGGTCAATTCGGCGCCGGCCTCAGGCAAGGCCCGTTCGGCCCTGACGATCAGCACCCGCCGCCTTGCCGTGCCACGATGCTGCATGCGCGAGACGACCTCCTGGCCGACATAGCAGCCTTTCCTGAAGCCGACGCCACCGGTCTCGTCGAGCAGCACGTCATGCGGGAAGGCGTCGCCGAGCTGGTAGTCGGTGCCGCTCTCGGCAATGCCATGCGCGATGCGCAAGGCCTGCCATGCGGCACCGTCGTCAGTCTCTTGAGCGCTGCCATAGGAGCGGGTGACGCTTTCATCGCGAAAGCGCCGGTCGGCCAGCACGGTTGAATCCTTTTGTGAGGGAGTTGACTCATTTCCCCAGGCAATGGAGACAAGCGTCTGTTCGGATTTGGCAATCTCGACCTTGGCGCGCAACTTGTACAGCATCAGCCGGCGTACGAAATCGTCAGCGATGTCGGCGCGGCATTCGAGGCGGAACGCGTTTTCGCCGGCCCGTGAGATCAGGAAGTCAAACAGGATCTTGCCTTGCGGTGTCAAAAGCGCGCCCGGTTTTGCCTCGCCGGCGCCGAGCGCGTCGAGGTCGGTGGTCAGGATGTTCTGCAGGAAGTGTTCGGCATCCGGACCGGAGACGGAGATCAGCGCGCGGTCTTTCAGCAGGGCAAAGGGCATGGGGCGGATAAAAGCCTGATCTTGCAAAACAGATGGCCATTACGTAAGCCGCTGACACTTCCCCTGCAAGAGATCGATCAGCATGGCCAACACCTACGACCTCATCCTGACAGGCGGCATGGTGGTCAACCATGACGGCGAGGGGCAACGCGATGTCGGCGTGAAGAATGGGCGCATCGCCGCCATCGGCGATCTGCGCCAGGCCTCGGCCGGCGAGACGATCGACTGCCGGGGCCTGCATATCCTTCCGGGCGTCGTCGACAGCCAGGTGCATTTCCGCGAGCCGGGACTGGAGCACAAGGAGGATCTGGAGACTGGATCTCGGGCGGCGGTGCTCGGTGGCGTCACCGCCGTGTTCGAAATGCCCAACACCAATCCATTGACCACCAGCGAAGAAACGCTTGCCGACAAGGTCCGACGCGGCACCGGCCGTATGCACTGCGACTTCGCCTTCTGGGTCGGCGGCACCCGCGACAACGCCAACGATGTCGCCGAGCTCGAGCGCCTGCCGGGCGCGGCCGGGATAAAGGTTTTCATGGGCTCGTCCACCGGCGACCTGCTGGTCGAGGACGATGAAGGCGTCGCCTCGATCCTCAGGAACACCCGCCGCCGCGCCGCTTTCCATTCGGAAGACGAGTTCCGGCTGCGCGAATGCCTTGGCGAGCGCATCGAGGGCGATCCTTCATCGCATCCGGTCTGGCGCGACGAGATCGCCGCCTTGCGCTGCACCGAGCGGCTGGTGCGCGTCGCGCGGGCCGCCCGTGCCCGCATCCACGTCCTGCACATCTCCACGGCCGAGGAGATATTGTTCCTCGAACAGCACAAGGATGTCGCCACCTGCGAGGCGACACCGCACCATTTGACACTGTCGGCGGACGACTACAAACGGCTCGGCACGCTGATCCAGATGAACCCGCCCGTCCGTGCCCCGCGCCATCGCGACGGCGTCTGGCACGGCATCGCGCAAGGCATTGTCGACGTACTCGGTTCCGACCATGCCCCGCACACATTGGCCGAAAAAGCAAAACCATATCCGGCATCGCCCTCGGGCATGACCGGCGTGCAGACGCTGGTGCCTATCATGCTCGACCATGTCAATGCCGGTCGGCTGACCTTGCAGCGCTTCGTCGATCTTTCAAGCCACGGCCCGCAGCGCATCTTCGGCATGGCCAGGAAAGGCCGTATCGCCGCCGGCTATGATGCCGATTTCACAATCGTCGACATGAAGCGGCGCGAGACCATCACCAATGCACAAGCCGGCTCGAAGGCCGGCTGGACGCCTTATGACGGCAAGGAAGTCACCGGCTGGCCGGTCGGCACTGTCATTCGAGGCCAGCGCATCATGTGGGAGGGCGAGATCGTGACGCCGGGCCAGGGCAGGGCAGTGGAGTTCTCCGAGGCGTTGCCCGCATAGCCATTTCACATCGTTGGATTTCTTAGGCACGATCCACTAAGTTGAGTGGGTTATGCGCACAGATATCACGCCAATGATTGTTCCCGCTGAGTTTCCGGAGCTCCAGGCACTCGTCTGGAGCCGCGATGCAACGCGCCCAATTCCTCCCGAGGAAGCTTTCGCCATCTACGAGCGCAACTGGCGGTTTGTCGATCAAGAGCGCCTTACAACATCTGAAAGGCTGCTTATCCAGAACCTGGCGGAAAAATTCGGCCAGGGCATTCTTTTGACCACTGGCTGAAGTTTCGTTTCCTTCCTGATTTCTCCGCAACTGGAATATTCACAAGAACATACGCGAGCGGAAATCATGAAGGAATTCAAGAAGCCCGAACACCGGATCATCGCTGAGGCTCTCGGCTTGATGGACCACCATCTCCTGACCGCGAACAAATGCTGGTTTGGGGGTGGGACGGCGATTGTCATGAAATTCGGCGAGTACCGACGATCCCTGGATGTTGATTTCCTGTGTGCCGATGCCGATGGTTATCGTGAATTGCGGACCCATGCGGTCCAACGAGGGATCAGGGCATTTTTCCCCGAACCCGTCGAAGCCGTCCGAGATTTCCAGATCGATCAGTATGGTTTGAGGACAATCGTAAGATTGCAGGGCCAACCGATCAAATTCGAAGTGATCCGCGAAGGGCGCATCCAACTTCAAGGTCATGTCGACAATGATCTAAAGGTGCCCGTCCTCGTTGCAGCGGACATGTTTGCCGAGAAGCTGCTGGCCAATGCCGATCGGTGTCAGGATCGCGCGACCGCATATCGCGATGCCATCGATCTTGGGATCTTGATTGGCATCTATGGACGCATCCCGGCGCAGGCTCGCGTCAAGGCGCAGACCGCCTACGGCCCTGATATCCAGAACAAGGTTGCCTGGGTCGCAAACAAGCTTCAGGACCAGGACGAGCTACGCAACGCTGCCGAAGTCCTGCAAATGAATCCCGACATGGCCACAAAGGCGATCTCGGCTCTTCGGGATGAAGCTATCCGCCTATGGCCCGATGCAGGCATTCGCCGAGACGATCCGCACGAATAGGCACTCGCGTGTCCGAGTTTCAATCCCCTGCGACGAAAAACGTCCATTGCCCAGCGGGCGTGATGCCGACGCGGTAGAAGATGTAGGCGCCGAACTGCTTCATGTCGTCGAAGTCGCTCGCGGTGACGATCTTGAACAGCTCGACCCGTTGCCTGGCGTCGAGCTTGTCCAAGGGTAGAGCGAAGAAATACGGCCAGACATAGAGCTCTTGTGGCGTCCCGGCATCGACATGGACATAGCCGGCATTGAGCACCTCCTCCAGTATGGCAAGAATCTCCTGGCCATCCTGGTCGCCGGAGAGCCCCTTGAGGAAGGTAATGGCGTCGCCATCTATGTCGGTCAGTGACAATTGGGTCATGCCGTCGCCCTTGCCGATCAAAGGCCTCAGTCTTTCGACGTCGCCGCTCTCGCAGGCTTCGATGATCAGGTCATGCATGCGCCGCACCGGTTCAGGCAGCTTGCCGAGGTCGTAGACGACCTCCGGCGTGGGCGCGTCGGGATCGACGCGCGGCCTGTTGGTGGCACCGTCGCCGTTCGGCGGGGTGACCGGCTCGGCCTTGTCCGGAGTGGTTGGCTGGCTGGTCGAAGATGGCGT
This sequence comes from Mesorhizobium sp. B2-4-2, assembly GCF_006442845.1. NCBI lineage: Bacteria > Pseudomonadati > Pseudomonadota > Alphaproteobacteria > Hyphomicrobiales > Phyllobacteriaceae > Mesorhizobium > Mesorhizobium sp. B2-4-2. The sequence goes on from NZ_VFVM01000001.1 coordinate 672,117, forward strand.
TCCGACCGGATCGGGTATCGGCTCGGTGCTTCCCGGCGACGACACGTCGTCGTCCACCATCGGTTGGACCGGCGACGGGAATTCTTCGCGCTTGATCTCGCTCAGCGCATAAGCGGGGCTGCTTGGCAGACACGCAACCAAGGGAATTGCGGCACTGCACGCGGCGAAACAGATGCAAAGGACCAAGCCGCGCGGCTTGCCTGACATCGAAAAATCCACTGCCCGTTTCTCCCTGCTTCCGGGCATGATGCCCGAGCGGCATTTGCCGTCAAAGAACCGGACGTCGGTTCAGTGCCGCAGCCGTTCGGGTTCGAAGGCGCCAGCAATGACCTTTTCACGCATGCGGTCGAGCAGGGCAAGGGCCGATGTCTCGCCGTTGGCGCGCAGCATTTCGCCGAACGCGGTTTCAAGCGCCGCTTCGGCGATGATCTCGGGTTCTATGCCTGCCGAAAGACCTTCGGCCCAGGCCTCGCTGTGGCTCTCCACCGCGGTCAGGCGCTTTTCTTCCCTGACCAGCGCGTCGATGTCGTTGACACCATGTTCCATAAGCGATGTCCACCCTTGCAAGCAGCGATCCGTCGATGGATCAGGCTTGATCTGTTCCGTTTACACGCAGCCGCAAATAAGTCTTTGTAAATACGACATTTTTTTGATCGTTCTTTACAGGAGGCCGGTTGCGCTTGCGAAGCTGCATTCAATCCTGGTCAAACTTAGCCGATTAGGCGTGCCTGCGGGGTGAAAACCTTCAGTTTGAGTTAATTCCACATCCGCGCGCTAACGTTTCATTAACGCTGTTGCATAAGCGCAACAAAAGGATTGCACCATGACAGTTCTCGACACAAGCTGGATATGCCCGCAGTCGTCGCCAATGGACCGGATATCTGTTGATGAAGGCCGGATGCGCTCTTGCGAGGGCACTTTGGGCGATATGCGCTAGTTGCCGTAGCGCGAGGCGATGTCGCGCGACAGGGTCTCGCCTTCCTTCATGTAGCGGCCGATGGCTTCGGTCGCCGACGCGGTGCATTGCGTGTAGGTGCCGCCGAATGAGCGGTAGCCGCGATTGAAGCTGGCGATGAAGCGGGCGCGCCGTTGCGGATCCGGGTTCTCCGATTCGAGCAGCTTCTGCATCTCGCCGCGCCACTGGTCGCCCTTTTCGCCGCACAGATTGCGCAGGAAATGCAGCGACCCCAGAACCTCCGCCAGCCGCATCAGCCCCGGTTCGAAGGGTGCCTCGGCGCTGAACGCCGGTCGTGCCGCCACAGGGCTGACGGCAAGGCATGTCGCGAGAAGGAGAGGAAGGCAACGCATAAGTCAATCTGGCCAAACAATTTGCCGCCTGCAAGGCGATTGTGCCGGGCGAATTCCGGATTTCAGGGTCGCTCAGGGGTTTGCGACGGCCGTCCGAGCAGTTCCTCGGCGACCGCGAGCACCGAACCGGCAAGCGGCAGATCAGCCATTTCGGCCAGCGTGTAGAAGGCGGCGGTCTCGGCGTCGTCGCTGGCCACGGCCTCGCCGCCGGCATGGGCCGCACCGAATACCGTCAGCAGGTAATCGACCGGATGCCCGTCGAGCGTGCCGTCGATGAGGATTTCGCGCAGCCGTCGGTAGTTTTCGGCCTGCAATTGCGTCTCCTCCAGCAATTCGCGCCGTGCCGCCTGTTCCAGCGTCTCACCGGCTTCGACCTTGCCGCCCGGGAATGCATAGAACCCTTGCGAGGGTTGTCGCGCCCGCTTGACCAGAAGCACGGCGTCGCCGCGCACAACGGCGACCGAGACCGCGGGAATGACTTTTCGCACTTCGTCCATGGATATCCGATCGCCTTGATTTACGGCAGCCTGTTGTGGACCGGCCGACGCCGGACAGCTTTAACGGTTGCAGTGCTGCTGTTCCATCGCCACTTTCGAACCGGACATCAGGACCAATAGACATGTGCGGACGTTTTGCCTTGACCGCGACACCGGACCAGACAGCCGCTTTCCTCGGGCTGGCGGAGGTGGAGCAGTTTCCTACGCGCTACAATATAGCGCCGACGCAGCCGGTGCTGATGGCGATCTCAGGCCCGCCGCGGGCGCCGGGTTCCAACCTGCCGGACCGCCGGCCGATGCTGGTGCGCTGGGGCCTGATCCCCGCCTGGGTAAAGGATGTCAGCGAATTTCCGCTGCTGTTCAACGCACGCTCCGAAGGCGTAATCGAAAAGGCCTCGTTCAAAGCCGCCATGCGCCATCGCCGGGCGCTGGTGCCGGCATCCGGCTTTTACGAATGGCGCCAGGCGCGGCCCGGAGAGGCGGGCGGCAGGAAGGGGCAGCCTTACTGGATCAGGCCGCGGCATGGCGGGTTGGTCGCCTTTGCCGGGCTGATTGAGACCTATGCCGAACCGGGCGGCTCGGAGTTGGATACCGGCGCCATTCTGACGGTCGAGGCCAATGCCGACATCGCGCATATCCATGACCGCATGCCCGTGGTGATCGCACCTGAAGACTTCACCCGCTGGCTCGATTGCCGAGGACTTGAGCCGCGCGACGTCGCCGACCTGTTGCGGCCGGCGCAGCGCGACTTCTTCGAAGCAATTCCGGTCTCCGACCTCGTCAACAAGGTCGCCAACACCGGGCCGGAGATTCAGGAGAAGGGGGAGATCGGGCCCGAGCCCGAGAAGGTCAGGCGCCGGAAACCCGGCGCGGACGACAGTCAGATGACGTTGTTTTAGCAGGAACTCTGTTCGAGGTGCGGTTTGGCGCCTCGTTCGGACCCTTGGGCCGATTGCGCACTGCTTCAGGCAGCGCGGGGCGATACGATTTTCTGCACCGGCTTTTTCTTCTTCGCGGTGTGGAGCAGGGCGGCGACGATCGCGGCCGGGCCGATTGCGCGATAATGGTTTGCCAGCGCTGGTTGCTTGGCGCGGTTGGCTTCCTGCTTGCTTCGAGGCATGTGTCTCTTCCCAGATAACGTTTCCGTGTCTGCGTTTGGCGGCCGAATCCGACCAAATCGTGACGCAGGTTGATCTAGCCGGCGTATGTTTCATCACTGTGCCGACATGTTTAATAAAATGTTTCAGTGGCTGATTCCGTGTGATCGGGCGACGCATTTGCCAGTTCTGGCGTCGTTTTTCTCGGGATAAGCGACTTGACGGCAACACTGGCCAAGGCGATAAAGCCGCCTATGAAAACGTCTTTCGCCATTTGTGGCATTTGCATTATTGGCTAGCTTCGCGCTGGTCCGGACGTTTTCGCCTCATCTTCCCCTAGATTGGACAAACGCCCCGGCCAGCAGGCTGGAGTCCGTTTTGCGCCTCGGCGCGGAGCTGGCTTCATCCAGGCAAAAGTTCTGAACCGGAAAGGCATGGAATGTCTGACGCACCGAAGGGCCTGCGCCTCTACAACACGCTGACGCGCGCGAAGCAGGATTTCGTCCCGATCGACGCGCTGAACGTGCGCATGTATGTCTGCGGTCCGACCGTCTACGATTTCGCCCATATCGGCAATGCCAGGCCCGTAATCGTCTTCGACGTGCTGTTCCGGCTGCTGCGCCATCTCTATGGCGAGACGTACGTCACCTATGTGCGCAACATCACGGATGTCGACGACAAGATCAATGCACGCGCACTGCGCGATTTCGGCAGCGAGATATCAGCCGGCAGACTGTCGCTTAACGAGGCGATAAGGCGGGTGACGGAGAAGACCGCGGGCCAATTCCACAAGGACGTCGCGACGCTCGGCTGCCTGGAGCCAACAGTCGAGCCGCGCGCCACCGAGTTCGTCGAGCCCCGTGCCGACGGCAAGGCAGACATGATCACCTTGATTCAAAGCCTGATCAAACGCGGCCATGCCTATGTTGCCGCAGGCGAAGTGCTGTTCGACACCGCTTCGATGCCCGACTACGGCCAGTTGTCGAAGCGAAATCTCGACGAGCAGCAGGCCGGTGCTCGCGTTGCAGTCGACGCGCACAAGAAGAATCCTGGCGACTTCGTGCTGTGGAAGTTGTCGTCCCCGGAGGAGCCGGGCTGGCAGAGCCCATGGGGCAGGGGCCGGCCGGGCTGGCACATCGAATGCTCGGCCATGTCCGCCGCCTATCTGGGCGAGGTCTTCGATATTCATGGCGGCGGTCTCGACCTGATCTTCCCGCACCACGAGAACGAGATCGCCCAGTCACGCTGCGCGCACGGCACCGATGTGATGGCCAACATCTGGATGCACAACGGCTTCCTGCAGGTCGAAGGGCAGAAGATGTCGAAGAGCCTCGGCAATTTTTACTCGATCAACGAGCTGCTGGAGACCGAAACGTTCGGCGGCCGCAAATGGCCCGGCGAGGTGCTCAGGCTGGCTATGCTGATGACCCATTATCGCGAACCGATCGACTTTTCCGTGCGCAAGCTCGAGGAAGCGGAGAACACGCTGCGCAAGTGGAAACGCGCGGCCGATCTGGCGCCGGCGGTCGGGCAATTGCCGGCCGAGGTCGTGCAGGCGTTGTCGGATGATCTCGCCACCTACGCCGCCTTCCAGGTTTTGACCCAGTTGGCCGGCGAGGCGGTCGACTTCAGCGGCGATGGCGAAAACGCCGCAGCGGCCTCGCTGAAGGGTGCGCTTGCCTTCCTGGGTTTCGATGTCGGGGCGGCCAAGGTCGACGAGGCCGCGGTCGCCAAGGCGATCGCCAGGCGCCTGGAATTGATCGCCGCCAAGAACTGGGTCGAAGCCGACCGCATCCGCGACGAGTTGTTGGCGCAAGGCGTGCAGTTGAAGGACGGCAAGGACCCGGTCACGGGCGCGCGTGTGACAACGTGGGAGGTGAAGCGGTGAGGGCGACTGTTCTTGTGGCGGGAATGGAGAGGTTGGCGCGAAGCACCCCCCTCTGTCCTGCCGGACATCTCCCCCTCAAGGGGGGAGATTGGATATCACCGAGGCTTTCGCCAATCGCTGACGTTGGAGGTTGGGCACCGTCAGCGAAACTGCCGATCTCCCCCCTTGAGGGGGAGATGTCCGGCAGGACAGAGGGGGGCGCCTCGCCGTGATCCATTATCGTGTGTCTCCTGTCAATCGAGGCAATGCGCGCAAGATGCGCAAGGCTATGACCGACGCCGAACTGAAGCTTTGGAATGAGATACGCGCACACCGACTCATGGGGCTGGCGTTTCGACGTCAAATGCCAATAGCGGGCTACATCGTCGATTTTGCTTGCCCTAACAGGAAGCTGATCGTTGAGCTGGATGGTTCTCAGCACGCCTCTCATGAGGTCTCGGCGTCTGACACCGCGCGAACAGCCAAGCTCACAGCGCTCGGCTGGACCACCCTGCGCTTCTGGAACGATGACGTGATCCGCGATATCGACAATGTCTGTCAGCATATCGTGATTGCGGCCGGCCTGGCTGGCGCGGAAGTGCCGGAACCAGCAACGGAGGAGTTCGTTCCATGATCGACCATCTCGGCATCGACGTTGCTGACTTTGACGCTTCGAAGGCTTTCTATGACAAGGCGATGGCGCCGCTTGGGGCCTCGCTGCTCTATATGGTGCCGCTGGAATACACCGGCGGCGCCAAGGTCGGTGGCTACGGCCGCGATCGGCCGGTGTTCTGGCTCCAGGAAGGCAAGGAGGGGCAAAAGGCCCGCCAGCACGTTGCCTTCACCGCGCGCAGCCGCGCCGAGGTTGATGCTTTCCATGCTGCCGCTCTCGCCGCCGGCGGCAAGGACAATGGCGGGCCGGGCCTGCGCCCGCACTATCATGCGGACTACTATGGCGCCTTCGTCTTCGATCCCGACGGCAACAATGTCGAGGCCGTCTGCCATGATGCGGAGTGACCTGCCATGAGCCTCGACAACCGGCCGATCTACACCGGCGGCTGCCAGTGCGGCGCCGTGCGCTTTCGCGTCGAGGGCGCACTCGGCGATGCCTCGGTCTGCCATTGCCGCATGTGCCAGAAGGCGAGCGGCAATTTCTACCTTCCGCTGGTCTCGGTGCGCGGCGCCAAGGTGGACTGGACGCGCGGCGAGCCCAAGCGCTTCCGCTCGTCGAACGCTGCCTGGCGTGGGTTCTGCGCCGAATGCGGAACGCCGCTGACTTTCGAGGCGCCGGACGGCATGGCGCTGGCGATTGCCGCCTTCGACGCTCCGGCTGATATCGCGCCGACCATCCAGTGGGGCACCGAGGCAAAGCTGCCTTACGTGGATTCCATTCCAGAATTGCCGGGCGAGGATACGATGGCGGATATGGGTTCGGCCCCCTATCTGGCAGAGCTTGTTTCCTACCAGCATCCCGACCACGACACCGAGCAATGGCCGCCGGAGAAAACATCATGAGCGAGACCATTCGAACCGGCGGCTGCCAGTGCGGCGCCGTGCGCTTCCGCATCAAGGGCAAGCTTGGACGCCCGTCCATCTGCCACTGTCGCATGTGCCAGAAACAGTTCGGTTCCTTTTTCGGCGCCCTGGTGACAGCGCCGAAGGACGGCGTCGAATGGACACGTGAGGAGCCGAGCTATTTCCAGTCCTCGGTCAACATCGATCGCGGTTTCTGCGCCCGCTGCGGCACGCCGCTGACCTACCGCCAGCCCGGCGGCTTGGAGATCGCCATCGGCGCCTTCGACGATCGCTCCGACCTGGCGCCGCAGATCCAGGTCAATTACGCCGGGCGGCTGCCTTGGGTGGAGACGATCTTCGACCAGCCCGTCCACCAGGATCCAGACTATTATGCTAGGCAGGAGGAGATCATCTCCTTCCAGCATCCCGACCATGAAACGACGGACTGGCCGTCCAAAGGTTTGCAACTATGAGCTCTGAACTGCGCACGCTTTATCCCGAGATCGAAGCTTTCGAGAGCGGTATGCTCGACGTCGGCGACGGCCACCAGGTCTATTGGGAACGCTCCGGCACCAAAGGCGCCAAACCGGCGGTGTTCCTGCATGGCGGGCCGGGCGGAACCATCTCGCCAAAGCATCGGCGGCTGTTCGATCCCGATCTCTACGACGTCATCCTGTTCGACCAGCGCGGTTGCGGCAAGTCGACACCGAATGCCTCGCTGGAGGCCAACACCACATGGCACCTGGTCGCCGATATCGAGCGCCTGCGCGAAATGGCCGGCTTCGACAAATGGCTGGTCTTCGGCGGTTCCTGGGGTTCGACGCTGGCGCTCGCCTATGCCGAGACGCACCCGCAACGCGTCAGTGAGCTCGTCGTACGGGGCATATATACGCTGACCCGCCCCGAACTCGAATGGTACTATCAGTTCGGCGTCTCCGAGATGTTTCCCGACAAGTGGGAGCGCTTCCTGGCGCCGATCCCCGAGGCCGAGCGCGGCGACATGATGGCCGCCTATCGCAAGCGGCTGGTGGGGTCCGACAGAAACGCGCAGATCGAGGCGGCCCGCGCCTGGAGCCTGTGGGAAGGCGAGACGATCACGCTTTTGCCCGAGCCGGAGACCAGCGGACCGTTTGGTGAGGACGACTACGCCGTCGCCTTCGCCCGCATAGAGAACCACTACTTCGTCCATGCCGGTTGGCTGGAGGAGGGACAGTTGCTGCGCGATGCCTGGAAGTTGAAGGACATTCCCGGCACCATCGTCCACGGCCGCTACGACATGCCGTGCCCGGCACGCTACGCCTGGGCGCTGCACAAGGCCTGGCCGAAGGCGGATTTTCACCTGATCGAGGGTGCCGGCCATGCCTATTCCGAGCCAGGGATATTGGACCGGCTGATCCGGGCGACGGATCGGTTTGTGGGGAAGAATTAGTCTATGTACGGCGTTCCGTCACACCTCCCTCTGTCCTGCCGGACATCTCCCCCGCAAGCGGGGAGATTGGATGTCGCTTTCGCTTTCGCCAATCGCCGACGTTGCCGTATCAGCGCTGTCGGCAAAGCTGCTGATCTCCCCCCTTGCGGGGGAGATGGCCGGCAGGCCAGAGGGGGGTGCTCAAGCGCCTTGCCATCATGAAAAAACAAAGATTGTTTCTCTTCGACACAACCCTCCGCGATGGCCAGCAGACGCCCGGTGTCGACTTCTCGGTCGAGGACAAGATCGCTATCGCCAAGTTGCTCGACGAGTTCGGTCTCGACTATGTCGAGGGCGGTTACCCCGGCGCCAACCCGACCGACACGGCCTTCTTTAGGGAAAAGCGCACCGCGCAGGCAAAGTTCGTCGCCTTCGGCATGACCAAGCGGGCGGGGGTGTCGGCTTCCAACGATCCTGGGCTTGCCGCACTCGTCCAGTCGCGGTCGGACGCCATCTGCTTTGTCGCCAAGAGCTGGGACTATCATGTCCGTGTGGCGCTCGGCTGCACCAATGAGGAGAATCTGGAGTCCATCAAGGCCTCGGTGGAAGCCGCCATTGCCGCGGGGAAGGAGGCGATGGTCGATTGCGAGCATTTCTTCGACGGGTTCAAGGCCAATTCGGATTATGCGCTGGCGTGCGCCAAGACCGCTTATGATGCCGGCGCGCGCTGGGTGGTGCTGTGCGACACCAATGGCGGCACGCAGCCCTCGGAACTACGCGCAACCGTCGAAAGGGTCGTCGCCGCGGGCATTCCCGGCGACCATCTCGGCATCCATGCCCATGATGACACCGGCCAGGCGGTGGCGAATTCGCTGGCCGCGGTCGAAGCGGGCGTGCGCCAGATCCAGGGCACGCTGAACGGCATTGGCGAACGCTGCGGCAACGCCAATCTGATCTCCATCGTGCCGACGCTGGCGTTGAAGCCGGCCTTCGCCGACCGTTTCGAGACGGGGATTTCCGCCGAGGCGCTTACCGGCATTTCGCGCTTGTCGCGCGCTTTCGACGAACTCTTGAACCGCGCTCCGGAGGCGCAGGCGCCCTATGTCGGCGCTTCCGCCTTCGCCACCAAGGCCGGCATCCACGCTTCGGCGCTCGCCAAGGAACCTGCGACCTACGAGCATGTGCCGCCGGAAGCGGTTGGCAACCGCCGCCGCGTCATGGTTTCCGACCAGGGCGGCAAGGCCAATTTCCTGGCCGAGCTGAAGCGGCGCGGCATCGATGTGCCGAAGGACGATCACCGGCTCGACGCATTGATATCGGTGGTCAAGGAGCGTGAGGCCTCCGGCTATGCCTATGAGGGCGCCGACGCCTCCTTCGAGCTTCTGGCGCGCAAGATGCTGCACGGCTTGCCCGAGTTCTTCCACGTCACATCGTTCCGCTGCATGATCGAACGCCGCTTCGATGCCAATGGCCAGTTGAAGACGGTGTCGGAAGCGGTGGTCAAGGTGCTGGTCGAGGGCGAGGAGAAGATGTCGGTGGCCGAGGGGCACGGCCCCGTCAACGCGCTCGACATAGCGCTGCGCAAGGATCTCGGCAAATACCAGGGCGAAATCGCCGATCTGGAACTCGCCGACTTCAAGGTGCGTATCCTCAATGGCGGCACCGAGGCGATCACTCGCGTTCTGATCGAATCGCATGATGCGACCGGTGCCCGCTGGTGGACGGTCGGCGTTTCCGAAAACATCATCGACGCCTCGTTCCAGGCGCTGATGGATTCCATCATCTACAAGCTGATGAAGAACCGGGACATGGCGGGTCTGGTGGCGGCGGAGTAAGTTTGAACCATCAGCGAAAGTCCATTGATCCATCAGAACTTTGCGATGGTCTTGCCAAGGTTACTGGGCCATAGCGTTGGGCCATGGCCGCTGAAGCAATTACCCAGGACGCAGTTTCAAAAGCCCGCCGCGGCTTCCTGCTGGCGCTGGCTGCCTATTTCTTGTGGGGTTTGCTGCCTTTCTACATGAAAGCGGTTGCGCACCTGCCGCTTGCCGAGGTGATTGCCCACCGCATCGTCTGGTCGGTGCCGATCGCCGCCGCGGTTCTGGTCTGGGCCGGCCGCACGGCGGATTTCAAGGCGGCAATCCGTTCGCCCCGCACGATCGCCATGGCGGCGCTGACGGCGGCGCTGATCTCGGTCAATTGGGGCGTCTACGTCTGGGCGATCGCCGTCGACCGCACCGTAGAAACCGCCCTTGGCTATTACATCAATCCCCTGGTCAGCGTCGTGGTCGGCGCCCTGCTGCTCGGCGAGCGGCTCGATCGGCTGCAGATCGCGGCCGTGGTGCTTGCGGCGATCGCGGTCGCCGTGCTGACGATCGAGGCTGGCAAGTTGCCATGGGTATCGCTGGCGCTGGCCTTTTCCTTCGCCGCCTACGGTTTTTTCCGCAAGACGCTGCCGATCGGCCCCAGCCAGGGTTTTCTGCTCGAAGTGCTTCTGTTGTCGGTGCCGGCCTTGGGTTATATCGCCTGGCTGATCGCCACCGGACAGGACCATTTCGTTTCCGGCAACGGCGTCGATGCAGCGTTGCTGGCCGGTTGCGGGCCGGTGACCGCGGTGCCGCTGCTGCTGTTCGCATTCGGCGCCAGGCTTTTGCGTCTCTCCACCATAGGCATCATGCAATATATTGCGCCGACCATTGTGTTCCTGATCGCCGTGCTGATCTTCAAAGAGCCGTTCGACACCACCCAGGCTGTCGCCTTTGCCCTGATCTGGGCGGCGCTGGCCATGTATTCCTGGTCGATGCTGGCGACGGCGCGCCGGGCTACATCTGCCCGAGCCGCCTGACGAAGAGATAGGTCGCTCCGGCGATCAGCATCGAAACGGCAGTCACCACCCAGAAGCCTATCGGCGTGTTGACCAGCGGCAAGCCGCCGACATTCATGCCGAACAGGCCCGAGATGATCGTCATTGGCAACAGCACCGCGGTCATCACCGACAGCACGTAGAGCAGCCGGTTCGACTGCGTCGTCAGCTTGGCCATCAGCTCGTCCTGCAACAGCCTGGCGCGCGCCTGCAACTGCTCGCCATCATAGTGCAGCGTCTGCGCGCGGTGCGAAAGCCGTGCTGCCATGTCGTTGATCGAATCGGGCAGGTCGTTGCGGTGCGAATGGTCGAGATGGCGAAACAGATTGGTCAGGGTCGCCATCTGCCGGTGAATCACCACCAGGTGCCGGCGCGCATCGACGAGCGCCTGCCGCTCATTGTGCCATGCGTCGCAGACGATGCGGTCCTCGATGCCGTCGAGACTGTCGCCAAGTGCAGCGAGTTCCACCGCCATGCCGTCGAACGACTGGCCCACGACCGCCTCGATCAGCTCGGCCGGCGAGCGAAACTTGCGCGAGCCGTTCTCGATCGCCTTGCGGATATTGTCGACCGACTGCAAGGGCTGCTTGCGGGCGCCGACCAGCATGGTGTCGTTGAGGGCGAAACGGAAATGGCCGAGCCCGCCGGCTTCCGCCGAATAGTCGTGACGCAGGTCCGGCAGGTCGCCGTAGAGCCAGTCATCCTCGAGGTCGATGTGGCAGCCATGGCTGGCGGACAGGAAGGCCTCGCGCACTGGCGCCGGCAGGGCCTGTTCGGCGGCGATCTCGTGGCGTGCGCGCATGTCGGAAAGCTGGTAGCTGCGCCACGTCCATTGCGCGCCGGCGGCATCCTTGGTGCGCAGGCCGTCGGCGGTGAAATGATAGATGAAGAACAGCCCATGCTCGTCTGGCAGGTAGGGCGACAGGTCGGCGCCTTCCGGGGCGAGAGCAGTATCCATGGTGTGGTGCCGGATGCATATTTCGAGCATCGCACCGCTTGGCGGCGCGTGATTGCAACATCTAGCATGGGCGGCGGGGTTTCGTGTGACGGTTCCTTGACAGCCGATCACACTCTCTCGAGCGGCCGCGTCAGTGCGGCGGCGCCTTTCGCCGCCACCGCATTGCGACTGCCACACTTAGCGCTTCGGACCGAAACCGGGATAAGGGTTCAGCGGCACGATTGCGGCAATGTCCATCATGCCGGCCTTGACCAGCGGCAAGCTGCCGAGATGGCTGCGCACGTCGGCATCGCTGGCCGCCTCGAACATCATGCCGCTCCCGGGAATGTCGCCACGGTTCCAGACCTGGCGAACCGCGCCCTGGGCGTAGAGCGTGCGCCGCTGCTCGGCCTCGCCGGGCAGCAGCGGCGCGAAATCGGCATCGGCGAATTTTTCGGTGTTGCGGGTGAGGAGGGCAAAGAACTGCATGTCGGTCTCCTGTTTGTCAGCGGTAGGTGACGGCAGGTATCGCGCTGGATAGTCAGACTGTCCAAGACTGATTAGGCTAAAGTTGAGACTTTTGAAGACTTGATGCCGCGCGGAGCAAAAAATGTTCGACTTGCGCCAGATCCGATATTTCGTCGCCGTCGCGGAAACCGGCAATGTCGGTCGCGCCGCCGAGCTGCTGCATATTTCGCAGTCGCCGCTGAGCCGGCAGATCATGCAGCTTGAACAGCAGCTTGGCGTAACCCTGTTCGAACGAGTAAAACAGCGCGTCCATCTCAATGCCGAGGGCCGCGCCTTTCTCGCCGAGGCCCGCGCGCTGCTGTCGAACGCGCGCCGGCTGGAGGAACTTGGTCGAAACCTTGCCAGCGGGTCTGTCGGGCGTCTTGCCATCGGCTATGTCGAAGGCGCCGTGCACGCCGGGCTTGTCGCCGCGATGCTGCGCCAATTCCGCCGCGACCGGCCGGATTTTCATCTCCAGTTGAGAAGCCTGCGCTCGGCGGCGCAGATCGAGGAGCTGCGGCAGCGGTCGCTGGATCTGGGCCTGGTCTATTCGCCGCCCGCCGCGGACGATCCCGATGTCGCCAGCATGCCGCTGCGCCACGAGCCGCTGGCGCTGGCGATGCCCGAAGGCGATCCGCTCGCCGAAGTGGCCGATATCCAGCCGCACCCTCTCGACGGCCGCGTCTGGATCACCGTCGTGCGCCAGCCCGACGACACCAATCGCGGCCAGTTCCTGGCCGCCTGCGCCAAGGCGGGTTTCCTGCCCGATATCGCCTATGAGACGGCGGACCCGTTGACCTCGCTCGGCCTTGTCAGCGCCGGCCTCGGCCTTGCCACCGTCCAGTCGAGCCTGCGCATCGCCGCGCCGCCCGGGATCCTGTTTCGGGACCTGCCATGGTTTGAGCGCAAGGTCTCGATCCATCTCGCCTGGCGGCGCCAGGATCGGCGAGCGGTAATCGATGATCTGCGGCTGGCCGGCAGTAGGGCAGTAGGGCAGTAGGGCAGTAGGGCAGTAGGGCAGTAGGTTCTGTCTTCAGCTACTGCCTTACATCTTGTCTATCACCGACTGCACGCCCTCCGTCGGCGCATCGACCGAGGAGCCTGCCACCATGATGGCGGCGACGATTGCCTCGGGGTCATTGACGACCAGCGGCTTGACCCGCTGTGCGGTGTGAATGAAGCCTTCGGTTGCCATATGGTCGATAAGCGCCAGCATCGGATCCCAGAATCCGCCGACATTGCCGAAGACGATCGGCTTGCGGTGATGGCCAAGTTGCGCCCAGGTCATGACCTCGACGATCTCCTCGACTGTGCCGATGCCGCCCGGCAGCGCCACAAAGGCGTCGGATTTCTCGAACATCTTATGTTTGCGCTCGTGCATGTTTTCGGTGATCACGAGCTCGTCGAGCCGGTCTAGCGCGGTTTCGGTTGCTTCCCTGTTGATCAGGAAGCGGGGAATGATGCCGGTGACCTTGCCGCCGGCCTTGAGCGCGCCTTCAGCGACGGCGCCCATGATGCCTTTGGTGCCGCCGCCATAGATCAGCCTGAGGCCGGAGCGCGCAAGCGATCGCCCGAGCAGGTGACCAGCCTTGACATAGGTTTCATCACGGCCCGGAGACGAGCCGCAATACACGCAGACGGATCGAATCGTATTCATGCCGATGATTGGTGATTGGGTCTGAAAGCGCGGTCAAGCCCTAAGGGCCGAGAAGTCCGGGCTTTTTCTTGTCGGTGATGGTAAAACAGGCTAGACCGGCGTTAGATGGCTAAGGGGCAGGGAAGTAGATGGCGATCAATCCTTTGAAGGCGTTTCTGTTCGCGGCGGGTGGGACCGTTGCGGTCGCGGGAACCGCCTATGTGTCGGGCGCGCTCGACCCATATTTCAATCGCACGCCGCCGGCGGACGTCGCGGCGCAGGCTCCGCCTGTGGCGCCGAAGCCGGCCAATCCGGGCACGGAAGCGCGGCTGCCGCAGGCTGCGGCACCGTCCGCTCCCACCTCTGAGGCAACCGCGCCTGCCGTCGCGGGTCCGATCGCCCCGACCTTCGACGTGGTGCGCGTTGAAGGCGATGGTTCGATCGTCGTCGCCGGCAATGCCGCGCCCAATTCAAAGGTCGAGATCCTCAACGGTTCGACCGTGATCGGCTCGACGGTCGCTGGTCCGGATGGCGCCTTCGTCATCGTGCTCGATGATCCGCTGAAGCCCGGTGACTATACGATTGCCTTGCGCTCCACCGCCGGCGATGTGGTGACCGCTTCGGCCCAGACGGCCGTCGTCTCCATTCCCGCCAATGCGAGCGGTCAGGTGCTGGCCATGGTCGAGGAACCGGGCAAGCCGGCCGAACTGCTGACCGTGCCCCAGCCGCAGACAACACCGGAAGCGCCTGCAGCCGCGGCTCCGGCGCCAGGCGCGTCCGCCGCCATCGAAGCAACGCCTGCTCCTGCGGCGCCGACAACGCCGCCCGCGCCATCCGTGGCCGAACCCAAGATCGTCGTCGAAGCGGTCGAGATTGACGGCAGCAAGATTTTTGTCGCCGGCCTCGCCGACCCGGGCCGCAAGGTGCGCGCCTATGCCAACGACATCCTGCTTGGCGAAGCGCAGACATCGCCGAATGGCCATTTCCTGGTTGAGGCGAGGCGCGACGTACCGGTCGGCAGTTACACCATCCGTGTCGATGGCCTCGATGCCGACGGGGTGAAGGTGGTGGCCCGCGCCGCCGTACCGTTCGAGCGCGAACCGGGCGAGGCGGTCGCCGCCGTGGCGCCTGCTGGATCCAAGGCGGCCGATGCAAAGTTTGCCGAACCGTCGGCTGCCGCTGAAGCGCCCGCCAACCCGGCGGAACCGGCTCCGGCCGATGCAGTGGCCACGCCGCCTTCCGATGTGGCCGAGACTGTTTCACCTAAGCTCGAACATGCCAACGGCGCCGTGATCATCCGCCGTCACGACACGCTGTGGCGGATTTCGCGGCGCGTTTACGGCTATGGCATGCGCTACTCGACCATCTATCTCGCCAACCAGGACCAGATCCGCAATCCCGACCGCATCTGGCCGGGACAGGTGTTCAAGGTCCCGCCACGGTCTAAGGAAGGCGAGGCCGCCGACCTCAAGGCGATGGGTGACCAGATGACGACGCATTCGGCGAAGACGGAGTAGGCAAGCGTCAGCGGGGCGGCTGCAAGCCGTTCCGAAGCCGATCCTTCGCAGCCCTCCGCCTGCAATCTCCCCATCCGGCCAGCTTGCCTCGTCACTGTTCATCGTCTATCGCCGATGAACGATGACCGAATCCCTGCCTGAACAAGACCGCGCGACGAGCGCGCCAACCTCTTGCACCACCGACAGCCACTCCATCGCTGCCCGCTTCGCCGCGCTCTCGCACCCTGCGCGCATCGAGATCCTGAAACGCCTGTCTGCCAGCGGTTTCTGCTGCTGTCGGGACGTTGTCGACCACCTCGATCTCGCCCAGTCGACCGTCTCGCAGCATCTGAAGATCCTGGTCGAGGCGGGGCTGGTGCGCTTCGCGCCTGACCGCCAGCGCTCGCGCTACGAGGTGGACCAAGCCGCGCTTGCCGGCGTGTCGGCTTCGCTGAGCGCGCTCGTCGTTTCCTGCTCGACCAGCCGCTGACCCTCTCACCCAAAAGGCAAGAAAAGTGGCCGAAAAAACCGTCTCCGCCGATTCCCCGACCTTCAAGACGCTGCTTAACCTCTGGCCCTATATGTGGCCGGCGGATCGTGCCGATCTGCGGGCGCGCGTCACCTGGGCGACAATTCTGCTGGTGGTTGCCAAGCTGACATTGGTCGCGGGACCCTATTTCTTCAAATGGGCGACCGACGCCTTGGCCGGTGACGGCAGATCGACGCCGCCGCTGCCCGCCTTCCTGCTCGCCCCGGTCATGTTGGTTGTCGCCTACAATGTCGTGCGGCTCGTGCAACTCGGCTTCAACCAGTTGCGCGACGCGCTGTTTGCCCGCGTCGGCCAGTACGCTGTGCGCCAGCTTGCCTTCCGCACCTTCGTCCACATGCACCAGTTGTCCCTGCGCTTCCATCTCGAGCGCCGCACCGGCGGCCTGTCGCGCATCATCGAGCGCGGCACCAAGGGCATCGAGACGATCGTGCGCTTCATCATGCTCAACACGGCGCCGACCATCCTCGAATTCGCGCTGACCACGGGCATCTTCGCCTACACCTATGGCTGGAAATACGTAGCCGTGGTGGCAGTCACCGTCTGGCTCTATGTCTGGTTCACGGTTCGCGCCAGCGACTGGCGCATTTCGATCCGCCGCGACATGAACGACAGCGACACCGACGCCAACACCAAGGCGATCGACTCACTGCTCAATTTCGAGACGGTCAAATATTTCAACAACGAGGCCATGGAGGCCGAGCGCTTCGACCGCTCCATGGCGCGCTACGAGATGTCGGCGACCAGGATCTGGACGTCGCTCGGCTGGCTGAATTTCGGCCAGGGCGTCATCTACGGGCTGGGCACGGTCATCGTCATGTGCATGTCCGCGCTCGAAGTGCAGCGCGGTACGCAGTCTGTCGGTGATTTCGTCTTCATCAACGCCATGCTGATGCAGCTCTCGGTGCCGCTCAATTTCATCGGCTTCATCTACCGCGAGATTCGCCAGGGCCTCACCGATATCGAGCAGATGTTCGGCCTGCTCGACGTGCCGAAGGAGATCGTCGACAAATCTGATGCCAGGCCGCTCGCCATCGAGGCCGGCAAGGTCGAATTCCGTGACGTGCATTTCTCCTACGACCCGAACCGCAAGATCCTGAAAGGCATCAGCTTCGAGGTGCCGGCCGGCAAGACGGTCGCCATCGTCGGTCCTTCGGGCGCGGGCAAGTCGACCATCTCGCGGCTGCTGTTCCGCTTCTACGACATCCAGTCGGGCCAGGTGCTGATCGACGGCCAGGATGTCAGGGAGGTGACGCAGGAGAGCCTGCGCGCGGCGATCGGCATGGTGCCTCAGGACACCGTGCTGTTCAACGACACCATCGCCTACAACATCCGCTACGGCCGCATCGGCGCCAGCGAGGAGGAGGTGCGCAAGGCGGCCGAACTCGCCCAGATCGGCCCCTTCATCGAGCGGCTGCCCGAGGGTTACCGCTCGATGGTCGGCGAGCGCGGTCTGAAGCTTTCCGGCGGCGAGAAGCAGCGCGTGGCAATTGCCCGCACCATCCTCAAGGCGCCGCCGATCCTGATGCTCGACGAGGCGACCTCGGCGCTGGACAGCCATACCGAACAGGAGATCCAGGCCGCGCTCGACCTGGTCAGCCGGGGCCGCACCACCATCGTCATCGCCCACCGGCTGTCGACGGTGATCACGGCCGACGAAATCATCGTGCTCAAGGACGGCCAGATCGCCGAACGCGGCACACATGCCGATCTGATGCGCAAGCACGGGCTTTACGCCTCGATGTGGGACCGCCAGCGCGAGGCGACCGAAGCCGAGGAGCGTCTGCGCATCGCCCGCGAAAGCGACGAACTGGGTGTGGTGGTGCGCAGGCGCACGTCGGAGCTGTCGTAGCGGCGTTGGCTATCTCCGTCGCTTTCGCCAATCAGCGTGTGCCCGAAATGTAAGACGGCCATCCCGCGCCAGGCGAGGAAACAGCGACGCCCAGCACCTGACCAGTGCGGGCGTCGCTTGTCATGTGGTCGAAGCCGCGCCATTCGGCGACGGTGATGAACAGCGTCCTGCCGTCGACACCGCCCAGCATGCAGGCGAAGCAGCCGCGATCGGCGGTCACGGTCTGCATCACTTCACCGCCTTCGCGTACCTGCGCACAGCGCTTGTTGGGAACATCCGCGTACCAGACCGCCCCTTCGGCATCGAGGCAGATGCCGTCGGGATAGCCGTCGACATCGGCCCACACCCGCCGATTAGCCAGAGTGCCGTCGGCGGTTATGTCGAAGGCGGTCAGCCGGTTGGAGTGGGATTCGGCAATGATCAGCGTCCTGTTGTCCGGGGTCACAGCCATGCCATTGGCAAACGCGATATTCCCAGCCACTTGCCTGGCCGTCCCGTCCGGCGTGATCAGTACGATCGTGCCCGGGCCGAAATGCTGGCCGGGTGCCGGCGCCGGGCCGCCACCATTGACATAGATATTGCCGCGCCCATCGACGACGATCTCGTTCCAGGGGCTTTTCGAGAGGTCGCGCAGATCGGCATGGGTGACGAGCCTGCCATCCACCTCCTGCCTTAGCAGCAGGCCTTCGCGGCCTGAAATCACGAGCAACCTGCCATCCGGCAGCCAGTCGATGGAGTA
This sequence comes from Mesorhizobium sp. B2-4-2, assembly GCF_006442845.1. Lineage (NCBI taxonomy): Bacteria > Pseudomonadati > Pseudomonadota > Alphaproteobacteria > Hyphomicrobiales > Phyllobacteriaceae > Mesorhizobium > Mesorhizobium sp. B2-4-2. Next base: position 690,386 of record NZ_VFVM01000001.1, read on the forward strand.
GGGCAGGACCGCTGGCACGGTGAGCATCACCCTGCTCTTGCCGTCTTCGCTCACGGCGACGATCTCTCCGGTACCCCAGTTGCAGAGCCACAGGCGTCCCTCATGCCAACGCGGCGATTCCCCGAAAGCGAGGCCCTTGGCGATAATCTTGGCGTTCTCGGCAACGGATGACATTGCTGGCTCCTTGGCTGCGTGACCCACGTCACCGTTCCGAAGGCGTCGCGGGGCACTGTCCTGCCAAGGACGGGCGAGCGTATGGCTTGCCGACATGGCGGCCGACAATTCTAAAAGGCTACTGCGCGCCCCTCCCTCACCATTGTCGCGTTGCGGGCAGAGGGTGTTTCGGTTATTGAGGCCGGACCTGAAACAGGGACTGCCCCATCCCATGAGCCTTGTCGATACGGTCAAGAACGCGTTCGTACCGATCCATCGCGAGGGCTATCCGTTCATCGCCGCCTTTGGCGCGGGCACGCTTTTCCTCGGCTATTTCTCCTCGATCCTGTTCTGGATCGGGCTCATCCTCACCGCCTGGTGCGCCTATTTCTTCCGCGATCCCGAGCGGGTGACGCCGGTCGACGACCGTCTGGTGGTGAGCCCCGCCGACGGCGTCATCTCGGCGGTCGGCCCGGCCGTGCCGCCGCGCGAGCTTGGCCTCGGCAATGCCGAAATGACCCGCATATCGGTGTTCATGAACGTCTTTTCCTGCCACGTGAACCGCGCCCCGGTGCGTGGCAAGATTTCCCGTATCGAGCATCGGCCCGGGAAGTTCCTTAATGCCGAACTCGACAAGGCAAGCACCGAGAACGAGCGCAACGGGCTGGTCATCGACAGCCCCAACGGCACCGTCGCGGCGGTGCAGATCGCCGGCCTCGTGGCGCGGCGCATCGTCTGCTGGGCCGAGACCGGCGGCTCGATCGCCATCGGCGAGCGTTTCGGCCTGATCCGCTTCGGCTCGCGCGTCGACGTCTTCCTGCCGGAGGCGGCGACACCACGCGTGGCCGTCGGCCAGACGGCGGTCGCCGGCGAAACGGTGCTGGCGGAATTCGGCGGTATCGCCGCCACGCCTCTCGTGCGGATATCCTGACCGGTGGGCGCGCCGTTCAAGAAATTCGAGGCACATGCCAGCGGCGGCCCGCGCATCCGCGAAATCCCGATGCGCATGGTGCTGCCCAATCTGGTTACGGTGCTCGCCATCTGTGCCGGCTTGTCCGGCATCCGCTTCGCTTTCGAGAACCGCTTCGAGCCCGCGGTGGTCATGGTACTGCTCGCCGCGTTTCTCGACGGCATAGACGGCCGGCTGGCGCGAATGCTGAAGGCGACGTCGAAATTCGGCGCGCAGATGGATTCGCTGGCCGACATCGTCAATTTCGGCGTCGCGCCCGCGCTGGTGCTTTACGCTTTCCTGCTCGACCGCGCGGGATCGCCGGGCTGGATTGCCGCCCTTTTGTTCACCATCGCCTGCGGCATGCGGCTCGCCCGCTTCAATGTTCTTGACGAGGAAAAGGCCGAGCGGCCGGCATGGCAGACCGAATATTTCGTTGGGGTACCGGCGCCGGCGGGCGCCGTGCTGGTGATGCTGCCGCTTTATCTGTATTTCCTGCGGCTTGGGCTGGAGCCCGGCCGCCCGGCCGCCTTCATCGCCACCGGCTTCACCGTACTGGTCGCCTTCCTGCTGGTCAGCCGTTTGCCGGTCTATTCGGGTAAGAGCGTCAAGGTGCCGGGTGACAAGGTATTGCCGGTCATCCTGGGGGTCGTGCTCTACATCCTGCTCTTGATGACCTATCCCTGGTACACGCTGACGGCCTCCGTCGCCGGTTATCTCCTCTTCCTGCCCTTCAGCGTGCGTGCCTATTCGAAGCGCGCCAGGCTGGAAGGCGAGCAGGTGCCGCCTTCGGATATAGGATAACGCTGTTATCCCTCTTTGAAGGCGGGGATGTCGCCGAAGGCGACAGAGGGTGCATTGAAGGCCAGCGCTTTGCGCCCGGGCCTGCGATTTAGGCGAGACGACCCTTCAGGCCGTTCGCCTACGCCGCCGCACTCAGCCCCAGACGATCGATGGCCAGTCTGCGGGCCGACACATAGTCGGTCTTGCCCGAGCCCAGCGCCGGGATCTCTTCCACCTTGACGATGTCGTTGGGCACCATCAGTTCGGCCGCCCCGGCCTTCTTGCCGAATTGGCGCAGTTCCTCGGCACTCGCATCGTCGGCGGTGGTCACCAGCACGATGCGCTCGCCGCGCCGTTTGTCGGGCACCGCCACGGCGGCATGGCGCTCTTCCGGCCACAGCGACTGCACCAGCATCTCGACCGCACCCAGCGACACCATCTCGCCGGCGATCTTGGCGAAACGCTTGGCCCGGCCGCGAATGGTGATGAAGCCCTCGCGGTCGACCGAGACGATGTCGCCGGTGTCGTGCCAGCCCTCGAGCCGCTGCAATTCGCCCGGTCGGTCGGCGGTCATGTAGCCCATCATCATATTCGGGCCGTCGAGCCACAGACGGCCGGCGCCATCGATGCCGTCGACGGGTTCGAGCTTCATGCGGATGGCCGGCAGCAGCCGCCCGACGGTGCCGTCGCGGCTATGGATGGCGGTGTTGACGGCAACCACGGGCGCGGCCTCGGTCAGCCCAAAGCCTTCGATGATCTCGGCCTGGAAACGCTCGCGATAGGTGCGGCGGGTTTCCGGCTTCACCGCTTCGGCGCCGGCGACGACGAAGCGCAGGCTGGAAAAATCGCCGTCCTTGGCGGTGCGCGCGTAATTGGCGAGGAAAGTGTCGGTGCCGAACATGACCGTCGGCTTCACCTTACGGGCGATCTCGGGGATGATCTTGTAGTGGAGAGGCGAGGGGTAGAGGAACAACTTTACGCCTGTGACCAGCGGCAGGATGGTGCCGCCCGTCAGCCCGAAGGAGTGGAACACAGGCAATACGTTGAGCAGGATATCGGCCGGCGAGATGGTGATACGGGCTTCCGCCTGCATGGCGTTGGCGTAAAGGTTCTTGTGCGACAGCACCACCGCCTTCGGCGTGCCTTCCGAACCGGAGGTGAACAGGATGACCGCGGGTTTGGCTGCGTCCTGGCGCTGCAGCGGCCAGCGCCACAGCAAGGCGGCGGTAAGCTTTTCCAGCGCCGTCACGCTTGCGCGTGTATCCTCCAGCCAGAGAAATTTCGCGCCGCCCTTTTCGACCGCCGTCACGATATCGCCGAGGTCGGCCTTCTCGATGAAGGCGCGGGAGGAGACGACCGTGCGGATCACCGCCGTGCGGATGGCGGCGGTGACGCTGGCCGGACCCGCGGTGTAGTTGATCATCGCGGCCACCCGACCGGCCGAGAGCAGCCCGACCAGGGACAGCACCACGCCATTGGCGTTGGGCAGGAGCAGGCCGACCGCTTCGCCGGGCGCCGTCACCGCCTCGAAACGCCTGCCCAGCACGCGCGCGCCGATGAACAGTTTTCGATAGCTGAGCGCGCCCGAGACGACGTCCTCGATGATCGGATGCGATGCGCCGACCCTGGTTGCGGCGTCACGCATGGCCAGGAACAGGCCGCGATCGAGATCGGCGGCTGCGAAGCGCGCCTCGGCGAAGCGGTCGAACAGCGCGTTGGTGTTCGAGGCCTGGTCGGGAATGCGCGCCACCAGCTCGGCGATGGTCATTGGTTCCAATGCGCTGATCGACAGGCGAGGGAACCAGCGCCTTGGCGCGATGCTGGCCGGCGTCAGCGAGACAGGAAGGTCGCGGGCGCCGCCGACGAAGATCGGCACGATGCGGGCGTCGGCCTGCATGGCGATGCGGGTGACAGCGCGAAACAGCCGGAACGACTTGACGTCGGGCTCGACCGCGTCCGGCAGGTAGACGGCAAGCCGGCCCTTGCCCTTCAGCACGCGCACCAGCCTGCGGCTGACGAAGACGTGTTCGGCGTTGAAGGCGATGGTGCGGCCAAGCTCGCGCCACGGCTCCAGCCATGGCGCCCTGGCCGAGGCTCCGTCGAGGATGTGCAGCGTGTCGTCAGGCAGCAGCGACAGCATCAGCGCCGGTTCGAAGTGCGACTGATGTGAGATGACATAGATGACTGGCGCCGCCGCATCGCGCGCGATTGCGATGCGGCTGTCGCTGATCCGGTAGGCGAGCTTGAACGGCACGTAGAGCAGCGCCTGGGCAAAGCTCAGGCCGAGGCGGAACTTTTCCACTACCCCGATCAGCAGCCAGGCCACGACCAGACCCGCAAGCAGCGCCAGTGTCAGGATCATGCCGCGTCTCTCCCAACGTTCCTTGCACCTCGGCTCTGCGGCCGCTTCGGCAAGAACCTAGACGATGTGCGGGCAAGGTCAATGCGCAAGGGCCTCTTGCCGCCTCTCACGAAGGGAAGGCAAAAGCGGCATCCTTTACGCCGCCTTCAGTCTCCCGCTGATGAAGCGGAATTCCTGCGTTTTGCCGCCAAAACCGTAGGCGGCGGCCGGCACTTCGTGGACGAAGGCGTAGCTTTCTTCGTGCACGGACCCGAGCAGGCGCCCGAAGGCGGCGAAGATCGCCTTGAGATAGGCTTCCAACTCGAGCTTGGTGTTGGTGCTGTCGACCACCTTGATGTCGAGCCAGAACGTATTGGTCCCATGCTCGGCCAGCGACGTGCCGCCGGCGAACCAGTGCTGCGGATCGAGATAAGAGACGGCAACCGCCGTTATGGTCGGATCCTTGCGAAGGTGCGTGGCGGTGAGTTCGGTCGCCTCCTTGGCGATCCTGGCGGACAGCGTCGCGTCGGGCTTCCCCGGTGACGCTGACGTTGATGATGGGCATTGTCCTTCTCCTTGGTTCTGGCGGCCTCAGTCAGCCGATGACGCAACTCTGTCACCAACCAGGAAACATGAAAATCGAATTGTTTTCAGAGAATACTTCGATAATATCGAATTATGAAAACGCTCGATCCCGACCTCTTGAGGACATTCCTCGCCTTCGCCGACGGCGGCTCGCTGGCGCAGGCGGCCTCTATCGTCGGCCGTTCACCGTCGGCTGTGACGGCGCAGATGCAGCGGCTGGAAGAGGCTGTCGGCGAACCGCTGCTGGCACCGCAGGGCAGGGGCCGCAGCCTGACGCCGACCGGTGAGGAGCTTGTCGGCCATGCCCGGCGTATCCTTGCAGCGCATCGTGAAGCCTGGCTCGGCCTGAAGGGCGCAAAGGCCGACGGACGCATCGCGATCGGCACGACGCAGGATTTCGCCGACAGCGGCTTGCCCGATCTATTGCGTGCTTTCGCCGAAAGCCATCCGCGTGTCAGGATCGAGCTGCGCGTCGGCCGCTCCGCCGAGCTGGCGCAAGCCCTTCAGGGCGGTAGCCTGGATCTGGCGGTCGTTATGCGGCAGGCGGCGACGCCGGACGAAATCGGCATGTTGCGCGAGCCGATGATGTGGCTCTGTTCGCAAAAAGGGCTGGCTGCGCGACAGGACGAATTGCCGCTTGCGCTGCTCGATCCGCATTGCGGCTTCCGCGAAGCGGCGATCTCGGCGCTCGATTCGGCCGGCCGGCGCTATCGCGTTGCGGCCGGCAGCGCGAGCCTGGCCGGCCTGCGCACGGCGGTCAAGGCCGGCATTGCGCTGACGCTGCGCACCGCGCGCTTTGCCCATTCCGGCATCGTCGAAGCACCGCGCACGTTCGACCTGCCGCCCGTGCCCGTTGCCGAATTCGCCATCCGGCTGCGCGCCGATACCGAGAACCCGGCGCGGGATTTGGCCGCACTGCTCGGCGCCGGCCTGGCTGTGCCAGGACTTTTTGGCTGACAGCTGCCTGTCTTCAGGCGTGGGGCCAAAGAAAAAGCCGACCTTGCGGTCGGCTTGGAGTAGGACGGACCGAGGGGTTTGGGGGGACTCGGGGGGTGGTCCGTCGGCTCAACAATGCCTGAACCGGATGATGGTTCCGTGACTGCGCAAATTTTTTTGGGCTCGGCTTTCACAACGGCCCTGGCGCTTGTTGCTGCTTTGCCGACAGCCAGTCGCGGCCGGCATGGGCAAAGACCGCGCAAAGCACGATTGCGCCGCCGATCATGCTGGCCATGGGCGGTATCTCGGCCAGGAAAAGGAAGGCAAACAGGATCGCGAACGGCACTTCGGCAGAGCCGAGCAGGCCGGATTCAGCCGCCGGGATGAGCCTCGCGCCTTCCGTCCACAGGATCGAGGAGAGTGCGAAGCTCGAGCCGAAGGCGACGAGCAGCACGGCATCCCTTGCCGAGACGGCAAGCGGGTCGGTGACGAACCAGCCGAGTATGAACAACAGCAGGGCCGAGACCGCGCCTGCCCAGACCGCCGGCGTGTCGCGGAAGGCGCGCACCATGATCATGTAGAGCGCGCTGCCGACCGTCATCAGCAGCGCCAGCCCGTCTCCGAACAGATTGCCTGTGCCGAAGCTCGACCAGACCATGACCGCGACGCCGCAAAGCGAGACGGCGGCGGCTAACATCGTCTGCAGGCGGAAGGGCTCGCGCACCAGCAGGAAGGCGAGCAGCGCGGCAATGAAAGGCGACGTCGCGTAGATGACCGTGACATTGGCGACGAAGGTGAATTTGAAGGCGCAGATGAAGGCGATGCTGGCCAGCGCGCCTTCCACCGCCAGCAGCCAGCCGCGCCAGCCGAGCCGCAGCGTTTGGCGGTTGCCGGAGCGGTGGCGGCGCCACAGCACATAGAGGCTGATCAGGATCGAGCCGACGAAACCGCGCCAGCAGGTGATGGTCAGCGGATCGGCATGGATCGATTTGGTCAGCACGCCGGTCAATCCGAACACCGCCGCCGACGACGACACCAGGATGATGCCAAGTGTCCGTTCTGCGGTGTCGGTGGCGGCTGCTACATCGGTCATGAAAGCCAATTTACGTGGTTCTGTCCTGACATCGTAGTGTCAGAAGTCTGGCCCGTCACAGCCGTTTGCGGAAATGCTCGCCGCCGACGATCAGCAGCCCTGCGGTGATGATGAGAGCAGCGCCGAAAAACACTTCGCGACGCGGCACGTCGCCCCAGATGGCGAAGCCGAGCGCGAAGGCCCACAACAGCGAAGTGTATTCCAGCGGCGCGATGATCGAGGCCGGCGTCCGTTTCATGCCTTCGAAGAGAAGATACTGCGCCAAGCCGCCGAGCGCGCCGACGCTGGCAAGCAGAAGCAGTTCGCTCCAGCCGGGTATCTTCCACCAGAGCAGCGCGGGCACCGCCGAGAATATCAGGAAATAGAAATTGTTGAGCATGAGCTGGATCATCGAGCGCTCGGCAAGTGCTGTCTTGCGCAACAGCACGATGGCGATGCCCCACAGGAAAGCGGCGGCCAGCACCAGCAGCACCGGCACGGACAGCCCGAGATGGGCAGGGTCACAGGCGACAAAGACGCCGGCGAAGCCGATTGCCACCGCCAGCCAGCGCAGCATTGGCACTTTTTCGCCAAGCATCACCACCGAAAGCACGGTGACGATGATCGGGGCCGCGTAATAGACGGTGGTCAGTTCGGCGAGCTGCAGGCTGCGCGCGGCATTGTAATAACAAAGCCACGCCGCCAGGGTGAAGACGCTGCGCAACAGCATCGGCCACACGATCGGCGACCGCGCCGTCTCCGCATAGAGATGCCGTCCGCCGATCGCCGCGCAGGCGGTCAGTATGGTGATGCTGCGGAAGAACAGGATCTGCCAGACGCTCATGCCGGCTACCAGCAGCTTGATCGAAGCGTCCTGCGTCGAAAAAAGCAAATAGGCGGCGCCGGTCAGGAGGATACCGGCGAGAACCCTTTCGCGTGTTTCGAGAATGGCGACATCGGCCATGCGACAAGCGGCCTTGTGTGAAAACGGCTCCGGCCCCTGTCGGCTCCGCTCCCGCCAGCTATAGGGGCGAAACCTTGCATGGCGCTGCTCCAGCGCCGTGCTTGCGTTGGGGCAGGGCCGATCCCGGATGCGGCTTCTGGCGCGGCGCGACTGATTGGTTTAGCATCGTCTCACAAAGCCGGCGCGTAAGGTTCGGCGAGCCAAGGGAACGGCGCGGATCAGGAAGCCAGCGCTCGCATAAGAGACGCCATTCGCATCATGGCGGCGGGCTGACAGCCGGCACTTACGGATATCGAAACGCCGACATCAGGGGGAGAACGCAATGCAGAAACTGCAATCGCAAGGCGTCCATCACATCACGCTGGTCGGCGCCGGTCGCCAGACGTCGATCGATTTCTGGGAAGGCGTGCTGGGCATGCCATTCATTTTCGAGCAACCCAACCTCGACAAGGCAGCCGAAAGCCATCTCTATTTCGATCCGGGCGACGGGCGGCTGATCACCATCTTTACCGACGAGACCCGCACGCCGGCAAAGCGCCGCACGCCGACCGACACGGGCTGCGTCCACCACATCGCCTTTGCCGTGTCGCGCGTGACCTTCCTGCAGGCGGTCGCCCGGCTTGACGAGCGCGCCATCAAGCACAGTGGCGTCAAGGACCGCGGTTTCATGGATTCGATCTATTTCGAGGATCCGCTTGGCCTGCTGATCGAACTTGCTTCCTACCGTTTCGAGCCGCCGGCCGGCTTTAGCCATGCCGACGTGCTGATGGAAGCGCACAAGCTCCGCGTCGCGCGTGGCGACTACAACATCGCCGAGGCGCATCTGGCCGACGCCATCCAGGCGCTGGTCGAGCGCTTGCGCGCGACATTGTCGGCCGACAGGGCGCCGCGCAATCCATATTGATTTTGAATAAACAAAGGGAGGAACAGATGGCAAAGACAGCGACGAAGGGTGCGAGGAAGCCGGCGGCCAAGGCGACACCAAAGGCTATGGCAAAGCCAGCAGCAAAAGCTTCAGCCAAGCCGGCGCCAAAAATATCGGCAAAGCCTTCGGCCAAGGCGACGTCAAAAGCAGCAACTGCCGGCAAAGCCGCGTCCAGGACCAAGGGGAAGTCGGCGAAGAAACCCGCCCTGATGATCAGCATGCTGAAGCCGAGCGTCAACAACATGACGGTTCGGGTGTTTGCCCGCGCCGCCGGGCTGGACCATGCCGAGGCCGACGCCTGGGGCAGCACGCGTTCGCCCGAATTCATGGCGCGCAACCCGGCCCATCTGACTCCGATGATCGAGGACAAGGGCCTGCCGCGAGGGGTGCTTTGGGAAAGCTGCGCCATCATGCAGTATCTCGCCAACAAGCACGGGCTGGAGAAATTCTACCCCAAGGCGCCTGCCAAGCGGGCGATGATCGACAGCGCCATGTTCTACCTGATCGGTACGCTCTATCCCTATGTGGCGCGCGCCACCTATCCGGCGCTCGGTTTCCCGCAATATGCCGGAGAGGTCGGCCACAGCGACGCTCATCCCGACAGGAAGGCCGAGGCGCAGAAGGCGGCGATCGCAGCCATCTCCGAACCGCTGGAGGTGTTCCACTCCTTCTTCAGGGACGGCAAGCCCTTCATTGGAGGCAAGAACCCGTCTATCGCCGACATCCGCCTGGCGGCGACACTCGAATTTCTCGCCGTCATCGACTATGCCCTGCCGGAATGGGCCAGCGACTACATGGCCGCGATGGAGAAGAAGCTCGGCAAGGCCTATGCAGACCCGGCCAGCGACGTGCGCGGCTACATTGCCCATGTGAAGTCACAGCCACGGGTGTGAGATCGCTTCGGCGCCGCAGGCCGGTTGAAGGCGGCCGGCCGCCAAGATGAACTGCAATGTCCTTCGCGGCTCCCTTGCCTGGAGGACAGAGGAGGGCACTGTCCCGCCAGCGTGTCGCGGACTGCCGGTCACTCCGGTGCTACCAAGCGACGCTTACTGCGTCGCTTGGTAAAGCTCCGCCGCCGCTGCCTTGAGCGCCCGCCTTCCGTCCGGCCTGAAATACATCATGTGTCCTCCGTCCAGCACATCGACGCGGATGGGCTTTGCACCGGCCAGCGTCGGTACCTGGTTCACCAGATAGCGAGATGCCAGATAGGGCGTGACGAGGTCGGTGTAGCCGTTGACGATGACGACGCCGAGCGCGGGATTGAGCGAGCGCGCCCGCTGCAGATCGTTCATCACGCCGGCATAGCCCTGCCGCGATGTGCCGTAGTCCCAATTGCGGCTGATCTCGCCATTGAGCAGCCGGTAGCTGACATCGGTGTGGTAGTTCAATTCGTCCCGGGCATAGCCGACAAAAGCCGAGGTCAACGCTGGAACGCTGCGGTCGAGCACCGGATCGGGTCCGGCGGTGCGAGCGCTTTCAGGAGCGATGTCGGCCGTGCCGATCATGGCGTCATAGGGGCTGAGTACCTTGCTTTTCGAGCGGGCGAACTCCCTCGCGAAAAGGCTGGTCGGTATACGCGCGAAATTCCGCTGCACGAGGTCGAGGGGCAGACCGGTGATCTCGGCCACCCGCTGGCTGGCCAGCCGCCCGCCTTGCTCCAGCCCGCTGGCCAGCGCCGTGAGGTAGTCGCCAAGCGCATAGCGCTCGACCGCGGCCAACTGCGCCCGCAGCGCCTCGCCGGTAACGCCGTCGGCACTGAGCCGCACCGACGCCAGCGAGGGGAGTTCGAGAGCCCAGTGCAGCGGCTCGAATTCGTCAGGTTGCACCAGCATGAATTCCAGCGCCGGCGAGATCAGCACGATGCCGCTCGGGCTAAGGCCGACATCTTCCTGCAAAGTCCTGGCGAGCAGCGCCGCGCGAAACCCGCCATAGCTTTCCCCGGCCAGGAAAAGCGGCGAGCCGCTGCGGCCGTTCTGGGCCAGATAGAGCCGGATGAAGGCGCCGATCGAGCTGGCGTCCTGGTTGACGCCCCAGAAGTCGTGGGTGTTCTGCCCGGGAGCCTCGCGGCTGTAGCCGGTGCCGACCGGATCGACAAAGACGAGGTCGGTCATGTCGAGCCAGCTGTCCGGATTGTCGATGATCTTTTGCGGCGGCGGCAGGAATTCGCCATCGGCTCCGGTCGTGATGATGCGCGGACCGAGCGCACCGAGATGCAGATAGGCGGAAGCCGCCCCGGGGCCGCCATTGAAGACGAAGGTAATGGGGCGTGGTGCCGTTTTTGCCGCGTCGGCCGGTGGCCGCAGCGTATAGGCGACATAAAAGATCTCCGCCGTGACGTCGGCCTTGCCTGAAAGCAGCGACAGCGTGCCGGTCTTGGCCTGATAGTCCAGCTTGCGTCCGGCAACCGTGATCGAATGGCTGGTGACCTGCGGCGGCGGCAGCAGCGACAGCACACCGCCGGTCGGCGCCGGCCTCTCCGGCGTTTCAGCCAGGACAGGCTGTTCGAAGGCAGCAAGCATCAGCAGGATGAGAGAGAGCAGTTTCAACTTGAACGGCATGACGCCTCCGCGAGAACGCTTGTCGCATAGCTATAGCCGATGCGATCGAAGTCAAAGGAAAGGCTCGTCCGGCTGAAGACGGATCGCCTGCCATCAGCAACGAATCCGGGTCAGCGGGTTCCGTGCAAGCCTTCTCGACGCGCTATTGAGAGAGCATTGAATAAAAAAACCGCCTGTACGGCGGGTCCGTGGCGCAACTCAGCACCATAACCAGGAATGTACCATAGCTGCCTTCACCCTGTCAAGAAAAAATTCCTATCAGGAGAAACCGTTGGCACACCCGACTGCCCATCGCCAGCCCTTGTTGACCCGAGTCGGTCACCAGAAAATGGGACGACGGCACTCGCACGGCTCGGACGGTCTTTGAGACCTCGTCCGTCAATGTCCATTTGGGATAGTGATTGCGCGCCTGTGTCCCAGCGCGATGATTATGTTTGCTTTCCGGTGTGATCGGGTCAAATCTCGGTGGCTTGACGCACGCCAGCGCCAGAAACGATCGTCGAAAGGGGCAGCGAAATGGACGCCACCGCACTGAAGGCCATGCAGGCGCCGCTGAAAGAGACCTATCGCGATGATGCTTCGCGCGCGCTCATCACGCTCAGGGCCAGAGGCAGTCTCGATGACCAGTCGATCGCCTGCAAGGTCGAGACGGGCAGGGCTCTCGCGATTGCCGGTCTGCATCCCGCAACCGGCGGCTCGGGGCTCGAGCTTTGCTCGGGCGACATGCTGCTGGAGGCACTTGTGGCCTGCGCCGGCGTGACGCTCAAGGCGGTGGCGACGGCGCTCGAATTCAAGCTCGGCGCCGCCACGGTCGAGGCCGAAGGCGACCTTGATTTTCGCGGCACGCTTGGCGTTGCCAAGGATGCGCCGGTCGGTTTTCGCGCCATCAGGCTGAATTTCAGTCTCGACACCGATGAGCCGCAGGAGCGCATCGATTCCTTGCTGAAGCTGACCGAACGCTACTGCGTGGTGTTCCAGACCATCAACCAGAAGCCGGAACTGACGGTCAGCGCACGGCGCTGACGCCGCATCGCGCCTTACTGCGCTGCCGGTTCCTCCGCGTCGCCCTCATCGGTGAAGGGTGACGCGCTCGGCACGCATTGCAGCGACCAGCCGGTCGGGGCCGGCTGCTTCTGGTATTCGGTGATGGCGGCGGTGCATTGTTCGCGCTTGTCGAACGTGCTGGGCAACACGACCATGCCGCCTTGCGGGCCGGCGATTACCAGGTACCAGACCAACGCTACGCTCGAAGCCATGGGAATTTCCTTGCTCTGCCCAGCCGGGCTTGTTGTGGGAATCTATGCGATCCTATCAACTCTGCGGAAATGACGAAAGCATGACCGCGACTCAGCTTTCCGCCGCCACATCACAGCCGCGTGATGTGGCGGGCGGGCGGGGTCTGGTCAATTCGTTGCGAAACAATAGAACAAGCCGTCGCCGCCGGTGCCTTTCAGCGCCTCCTGGCCGCAGCCGCCGCGCGAAGCATGCGAAGAGTTCCAGGATTTGGCGGCAGCTGAATCGTCGAGCCCGGTGCGGTCGTGATGGCCCATCATGGCTGCCCCTTCCGTGCCGCTCATCGTCCAGTCACCGCAGGTCTGGTCGGCGATCCTGGTGCCGTCGGGTTTCGAGCCGGTCAGCATATCGTGGCGGTTCGGCGTGTCGCCGCGGCCGTTGACCATCTCGCCTTTCTCGGTGAGCGCCGTCTGCTTGGTGATGCCGTTGGCATCGCCGTGCAGCGAGGCGACGTCGTCGGCTATCTTGACGCCCTTGGCATTCACCCACGGTCCCTTGCCGATGCGGTCGCGCGCATCCTCGGTGCTGGTCGACAGATATGCGGCCCAGGTCTTGCCGGTGACGCCGGCTGCTTCCGCCAGCGAGGCGCAATGCGCGTCGGCGCCCTTCAGGCCGCCGAGGTCTGCCCCTTTGCCCGAGCCGACGCTGGTGACGAAGAAGCTCATCTTGGCATCTTGTGACAAGGCTGTGCCGGCGGCCAAGGCTGAGGCAATGGCGGTGGCGGCGATGAGAATAAGTCTGCGCATGTCGGTCCTCCGGGTTTGAGCTTCGAATGTACATTCGAGGAACGCCGCCCGGAGCCGAATTCTTCCGATAAAAAAGATGCGGCTATTCCGGCTGTCGGTAGGCGACGAAACGGTTGTGCTTGGCCTGGAAGATCAATCCTGTCTCTTTCAGGTCGGGGCTTGCCAGCGGCACGATGCGTTTGGCGATCTCGGAGGGATGCGGCAGCGTTTCCGGGTCCTCGCCGGGCACGGCCTGCGCGCGCATCGCGGTGCGGGTGGCCCCCGGATCGGCGGCATTGACGCGCAAGGGCAGGCTCTGCGTCTCATGTGCCCAGGAGCGCATCATCGTCTCGACCGCCGCCTTGGAAGCCGCGTAGGGCGCCCAGAAGGCGCGCGCCGAGTGAGCAGCGTTGGACGACAGGATGATGGCCCGGCCGGCGTCGGAGAGCCGCAGCAGTGGGTCGACCGAGCGGATCAGCCGCCAGGTCGAGATGACGTTGATGGTCATCACCTTCTCGAAGGTTTTCGCCTCGACATGGCCGATCGGCGAGATCACGCCGAGCACGCCCGCATTGGCGACGAGAATGTCGAGCTTGCCCCACCGCTCATGGATGGCGCCGCCCAGGCGGTCGATGCCGGCCATGTCGGCAAGGTCGAGCGGCACCAGCGTCGCTTCGCCCTTGCCGGTTTTGGCGCGCTCGGCCTTGATCTGGTCGTCGAGTTCTTCCAGCCCGCCCACGGTGCGCGCCACGGCAATGACGTGGGCGCCGGCGGCAGCCAGTTCCCTGGCGATGAAGTAACCGATGCCGCGCGAGGCGCCGGTGACGACCGCAACGCGGCCGGAAAGGTCGAAGGTCATGCGATAGATTCCGGAAATATGGCTATGGCAACTGGCAGTGCGGCAATCCTATGCGCCGCTCGTCGCCAGCAGCGACAGCGTGCGCACATTGTCGTGGCCTTCGAAGTCGAGCAGGCGGGTCGGATACTGGCCGGTGAAGCAGGCGTCGCAGAATTGCGGCTGCTCGTTGTCGCGGTTGGCCTCGCCGACGGCGCGATAGAGTCCGTCGATCGACAGGAAGCCGAGCGAATCGACGCGGATGAATTCGGCCATCTCCTCGATCGACATACGTGATGCCAAAAGCTTCGATTTTTCCGGCGTATCGACGCCGTAGAAGCAGGAGGCGCTGGTCGGCGGCGAGGCGATGCGCATATGCACTTCCTTGGCGCCGGCGTCTCGCACCATCTGCACGATCTTCTGGCTGGTGGTGCCGCGCACGATGGAATCGTCGACCAGCACGACGCGCTTGCCCTCGATCATGCGGCGGTTGGCGTTGTGCTTCAGCTTGACGCCCATGTGGCGGATCGAATCGCCGGGCTGGATGAAGGTGCGGCCGACATAGTGGTTGCGGATGATGCCGAGCTCGAAGGGGATGCCCGCGGCTTGCGAAAAGCCGATTGCCGCCGGCGTGCCGGAATCCGGCACCGGCACGACGATGTCGGCCTCGACGGGATTTTCCTGCGCGAGTTCCGCGCCGATGCGCTTGCGCACCTCGTAGACGTTGCGGCCTTCGACCGAAGAGTCCGGGCGTGCGAAATAGACATATTCGAAAATGCAGAAGCGGGTCTTCTGCGGCTCGAACGGGAACAGGCTCTCGATGCCCTTGGAGGTAACGACGACCATCTCGCCTGGCTTCAGGTCGCGCACGAAACGCGCGCCGATGATGTCCAGCGCGCAGGTTTCGGAGGCCAGGATCCAGGCACCGTCGAGGTCACCCAGTACCAGCGGGCGGATGCCGAGCGGGTCACGGCAACCGATCATCTTCTTGGCCGTCATCGCCACCAGCGAAAAGGCGCCCTCGACCTGGCGCACCGCATCGATGAAGCGCGAGTTGAGATCGCGCTCCTTGCTGGTGGCGACGAGGTGCAGAAGCGTCTCGGTGTCGGAGGTCGAGGAGAAGATCGCGCCTTGCTTCTGCAGCGCGCGCTGCACGGTCATGGCGTTGGTCAGATTGCCGTTATGGGCCACGGCAAAACCGCCATCGGCCAGTTCGGCGAAGAAGGGCTGGATGTTGCGCATGCCGGCCCCGCCGGTCGTGGCGTAGCGCGTGTGGCCGATGGCGCGATTGCCTTGCAGGCTGTCGATGACGCGCTGCTTGGTGAAGGTGTCGCCGATCAGGCCGACATGGCGTTCGACATGAAACTGGGTGCCGTCGTAGGAGACGATGCCGGCCGCTTCCTGGCCGCGATGCTGCAGCGCGTGCAGGCCGAGCGTGACGATGGCCGCCGCGTCCTGCCGGCCGAAAATGCCGAACACGCCGCATTCGTCGTGGAAGTGATCGTCAGCTTCCGCGGAAAGCACGTGGTCTGCGTCTGCCATGGGGCTCAAGCTCCGCTAAAATCGCCATATAAGGCGACAGCGTCGTAAAAGCAACGCGCCCGGCGATGGTTCACGATCACCGCCAGTCTCGGGCGCCTGTTCTGCGGCGCCCGATCACTCATCAATTCGCCGGCGCCGCCGGGGCCGGATTGGCCGGTGCGTTGTCCGCGGGAGGCGTTCCGGCATCGCTGTCGTCAGGAGCCGGCGCATTGGCATCGTCCCCTCCCGCCGGGGCATCCGTGGCCGGTGCGTCCGGTGCGGCGGGCGTTTCGGCGGCCGGCTGATTCGGATTGAGCTTCTTGAGGATGGCGTTTTCCGGATCCTCGGGCAGCAGGCTTTCAAGCTTGGCGCCGATCTGTTCCAGCAGCGGCCGCGACTTGGCCTCCGTGACCCAGGCCGGTGCCTTGGCGCCGGCCAGCCAATTGAAGAACAGCAGGGCCACGGCAACCACCAGAATGCCGCGGGCGGCGCCATAGAGGAAGCCGAGCGTGCGGTCGAGCGCGCCGATGCGGGAATCGATGATCCAGTCGGCGAGCTTCATGGTGATGACGCTGACGACGATCAAAGCGATGATGAAGACGACGCCGGCGGAGGCCGCCATGGCGATCTTTTCATTGTCGATGTAGGGTTTCAGGTAGGGCAGCACGGGCTTGTAGAAAAAGAACGCCGCCGCGGCTGCCGCCGCCCAGGACACGATGGACAGGACCTCGCGTGAAAAGCCGCGAACCATGGCGAGCATCGCCGAGACCAGGGTGAAGCCGACGAGAATTCCGTCAAGCAGCGTTATCGGCATCTTTGTCGCCCCACTCCCTGTCGCTCACCACCAGGTGAGCCCGTCATTCTTCGTCGTTGGCGCGGCTGCGCCCTGAGCCGGCTATGCGCGCCACGAGGTCGGCGAGCTCGGTGGGCTGGAAAGCGCCGGCCCCGATTCCTCCGGCAAGTTCCTCGCTGCCCAAGGGCAGAACCGCGCTTGCGAAACCCAGCTTTTCGGCCTCCTTGAGACGCTGCTGCGCATGCGCAACCGGCCTCACGGCGCCAGAAAGGCTGATTTCGCCGAAATAGACGCAATCGGCGGGAAGGGCAAGACCGGTGAGCGAGGAAACCAGTGCGGCCGCCACCGCCACGTCGGCCGCGGGCTCGGAAATGCGGTAGCCGCCGGCTACGTTCAGATAGACGTCCTGTTGGCCGAAGCGCACGCCGCAATGCGCCTCGAGCACCGCCAGGATCATCGACAGCCGGGCGCCGTCCCAGCCAACGACGGCGCGGCGCGGCGTGCCGAGCGAGGAGGGCGCGACCAGCGCCTGGATTTCGACCAGCACCGGCCTTGTGCCTTCCATGCCGGCGAAAACCGCCGCTCCCGGCGATTTCGCATGGCGCTCGCCGAGGAACAGCTCGGAAGGATTGGCAACCTCGCGCAGGCCCTTGTCCGACATTTCGAAGACGCCGATCTCGTCGGTCGGGCCGAAACGGTTCTTGACGGTGCGCAGGATACGGTAGTGATGGCCGCCTTCGCCCTCGAAATAGAGCACGGCGTCGACCATGTGCTCGACGACGCGCGGGCCGGCGATCTGGCCTTCCTTGGTGACATGGCCGACGAGCACGATCGCAGCACCCGTGGATTTCGCATAGCGGATCATCGCCTGGGCGGCCGCACGCACCTGGGTGACGGTGCCGGGCGCCGAATCGGCGAGGTCGGTCCACAGCGTCTGGATCGAATCGAGGATCACCAGGTCCGGCCGCTTGCCGTCGGCGATCGTGGCAAGGATATCCTCGACATTGGTCTCGGCCGCAAGCTCGACCGGTGTGGAAGCGACGCCGAGGCGCTGCGCGCGCAGCCTGATCTGGGCGACCGCCTCCTCACCCGAGACATAGACGATGCGGTGGCCCCTCGAGGCAAGGGCAGCAGCAGCCTGGGTGAGCAGCGTCGACTTGCCGATACCGGGATCGCCGCCGACCAGCAGCGCCGAGCCGCGCACGAAGCCGCCGCCCGTGGCGCGGTCGAGCTCACCGATGCCCGACACGATGCGCGGCGCGTCCTCGATATCGCCGGAAAGCGTGGTCAGCACCACCGCGCGGCCCTTGCGGGCGTTGCGCGTATTGGCCGGCCCGGAACCGATGCCGCCGGACGTACCTTCCTCGACCAGCGTGTTCCATTCGCCGCAGGCGTCGCATTTGCCGGCCCAGCGCTGATGCACCGATCCGCAGTTCTGGCAGATGAACTGGACGCGGGATTTAGCCATTAGCGAGGCCTGCTTCGAGATCGCCGATGCTGGATAGGTGGGCGGGACAGAGGGGGTGTGACGGAGCGTGACGGTGAGTCAAAAAAGCTACTCAAACCTTTCCGCGATATGATGTTCCTCCGCCAGATCCGAGAAGCGGGTAAATTCGCCGTGGAAGGCTAGCGTGACCGTGCCCGTCGGTCCGTGACGCTGCTTGGCCACGATCACCTCGGCCTTGCCGCGCATCTCGTTCATCTCGTTTTCCCACTTGATGTACTCGTCGGTGCCGAGCTTCGGCTCGCGGTTCTTGAGGTAGTATTCCTCGCGGTAGACGAAGATCACGACGTCGGCGTCCTGCTCGATCGAGCCGGATTCGCGCAAGTCCGAGAGCTGCGGGCGCTTGTCGTCGCGGCTTTCAACCTGGCGCGAGAGCTGCGACAGCGCGATGATCGGCACCGCGAGCTCCTTGGCCAGTGCCTTGAGGCCCGTGGTGATCTCGGTGATTTCCTGCACGCGGTTCTGCGAGGCCCTGGCGCTGGAGCCCTGCATCAGCTGGATATAGTCGATGACGATGAGGTCGAGGCCGCGCTGGCGCTTCAGGCGCCGGGCGCGGGCCGAGAGCTGGGCGATCGAGATGCCGCCGGTCTGGTCGATGAACAGCGGGATCTTCTGCATGGTCTGCGAACAGGCGACCAGTTTTTCGAAGTCCATTTCGGTGATCTCGCCGCGGCGGATCTTCGAGGAGGAGATTTCCGTCTGTTCGGAGATGATACGGGTCGCGAGCTGTTCCGACGACATTTCGAGCGAGAAGAAGCCGACGACACCGCCATTCGCCGCCTTGAACGACCCGTCGGCCTGCTGCGCCGGCACATAGGCCTCGGCGACGTTGAAAGCGATGTTGGTGGCGAGCGACGTCTTGCCCATGCCCGGACGGCCGGCAAGGACGATCAGATCGGACGATTGCAGGCCGCCCATGCGGCGGTCGAGGTCGCGCATGCCGGTGGCCAACCCCGACAGGTGGCCGTCGCGCATGTAGGCGGCGTTGGCCATGTCGACCGCGGTCTTGACCGCGTCGGTGAAGCTCTCGAAGCCGCCGTCATAGCGTCCGGTTTCGGCCAGCTCGAACAGGCGCCGTTCGGCATCCTCGATCTGCTCGGACGGCGACATGTCGACCGGCGCGTCATAGGCGATGTTGACCATGTCCTCGCCGACGGTGATCAGGGCCCGACGCGTCGCAAGGTCATAGATGGCGCGGCCGTAATCTGCGGCGTTGACGACCGTGACGGCTTCGACCGCCAGGCGCACGACATATTGCGCCACCGTCATGTCGCCGACCTTCTCGTCGGCCGGCAGGAAGGTCTTCAGCGTGATCGGCGTCGCCACCTTGCCCATGCGAATGAGCTCGGCCGCGATCTCGAAGATCTTGCGATGCAGGGGTTCGTAGAAGTGGCTGGCCTTCAGGAAGTCGGAGACGCGATAGAAGGCATCGTTGTTGACCAGGATCGCGCCGAGCAGCGCCTGTTCCGCCTCGATGTTGTTCGGCGCCTCGCGATAGAGCGGTTGCTCCGCCACGCCGAATTTCCGCGCTGCCTCTGCCATGATGTCCCCGATTTCGATCCCGGTCTCTCGATATCAGAATCGGAAAATTGAGTGCTGACTTATCTGCAACAGTTATCACCCAAGCAGATTTGATGCCCACTGTTCACAGAAACAAAAAACCGTCCACAGGACAGAATTCCCGTGCCCTGATTCCGATTGACTCGACAAGGTGCTGATTCTACGCGACGGTTTGGAACAAAGCAAGAACAATCGTCACCCGAATCCCTAGGCTGTATCGAGCACATCGCCCCAGTCCGACCGCCGTGCCGCCTTGAACAGTTCACCGTCACGCTTGCTGAAAAGCGTCTCGCCGGCACTGCCGTCCGGCCGGCAAAGCTTGAGCGCCGCCTTGCCCGAGCCGGTTTTCGGTGGCGCGATCACCCGCGCCGCGCGGACTGGTGCCGGCTGCCTCGAAGCCGCGACATAGATGAACTTCTCGTCCTCCCATGGCACTTCGGCGTCCTTAGCCAGCCGGTGCAGGCGCGAGCGGGCGACGCGCCGCGAAAAGTGGCACCAGTCGGGCGGGATGAGCGGGCAGGGGGCTTCGTGCGGGCAAGGTGCCAGTACATGCGCGCCCGCTTCCATCAGTTGCCGACGAACCGCGAGAACACGCTGCCAGCCCGCCGGCGTGCCCGGCTCCACGATCAGCAGCGTGTCTGTCGTGAGCTGCCACAGCCGATCGACCATTTTGGGCAGTGATGCCGGTGTGATCTCGTCCAGCACATAGGCGCAGGTGACGAGGTCCGCCGGCTGCGAACCGTCAAGGTCGATGGTCACATCGCCGGCCTGCCAGGCGATCCGGGCAGCGATCGCATCGGCGGCAAGCGCCTCGCCGACCTTGCGCACCGCAGCACTGGCCTCCAGCAAAACGGCATGCTGAAGATCGGGCCACAGGTCCGCCGTGGCCCAAAGCACGGTGCCCGGGCCGGCGCCGACATCGAGCAGGGTTTTCGGCGCGAATTCCGGCTGGGCTTCGTTCACCGCGTCAAGGCTGGCGCGGACGGCGGCATAGGTCGCCGGCAGCCGCGTCGCCAGATAAGCCTTGACCGCCATATCCTGCGCCATATGCAGGCGGCCGTCGCGCATCTCGGCGCGGTAACGGTCCGACAGGGTTTTCGCCGCCTGCCTGAGCACCGGCAGCGGCACGTTTTCGAGGGCACGGTCGACGGCCTGTCGAAGCGGGGCGGGCAGTTCCACGGCTCATGCCCCTCGTGGTGCGAGCAGGATGACAGAGGCACCCAGTATGCAGAGCGCCGCCCCCGCAAGGTCCCACCGGTCGGGACGCACGCTTTCCACCAGCCAAAGCCAGGCCAGTGACGCCGCGATGTAGATGCCGCCATAGGCGGCATAGGCGCGGCCGGCCGCGCCGGTGTCCACCAGGGCCAGAAGCCAGGCGAACACAAGCAACGAAACGAACCCTGGTAGCAGCCACAGCGGCGATTTCTCCAGCCGCCACCACGCCCACACCGAAAAACAGCCAGCGATCTCGGCGAGCGCCGCGGCTGCATAGAGGAGGTAGGTCATGAAAAAGGCCTCGCGACGATCACGAGGCCTTTTTCAGGGCACGAGCCGGGAATGGCAAGCGCCAATGCGGCAAAGCGGTCTGTTCCTACTCCGCCACCTTGCGGCGCCGGGCGGGCTTGGCGGGCTCTTCGACCAGAGCCGCTTCGCGATGGCCCATGTCGCGCATTTCGAGCGCCTTTTCACATTTGACCATATAGTCGCGCGCCATCGGCAGGGTGTCGTTCTTCCTGGCAAGCTGGATCTGGAAGATGACCAGATCCTGCCAGCGGAAGGCGGCTTCCGAGGCTGCCAGATAGAATTCCCACATGCGGCAGAAGCGTTCGTCATAGATCGCCTTGGCCTTGTCGCGGTTGACGGCGAAGCGCTGGCCCCAATGCTTCAACGTGTCGGCATAATGGAGCCGCAGGATTTCGATGTCCGTGACGACGAGGCCTGACTTCTCGATCGCCGGCATGACTTCGGAAAGCGCGGGAATGTAGCCGCCCGGGAAAATGTACTTGCGGATGAAGGCGCTGGTCGCCCACGGCACGCCGGAGCGGCCGATCGTGTGCAGGAGCATGACGCCATCAGGCTTCAGTAACGTCGCGCTCTTGTCGAAGAAAGTGCGGTAGTGATTGACCCCGACATGTTCGAACATGCCGACCGAAACGATGCGGTCGAAGCGTTCGTTGAGTTCGCGGTAATCCTTCAGCTCGAAGTGAACGTGGTTTTCCAGGCCCTGGGCATGCGCCCGGTCGGTGGCGACACCGTGCTGCTCGGTCGACAGTGTCACGCCCTGTACGTCGACGTCGAAGGCCTTGGCGAGGTAGAGGCCCAGCCCGCCCCAGCCGGAGCCGATGTCGAGCACCGTCTGCCCGGCCTTCAGCCTGAGCTTGGCGGCGATGTGGCGTTTCTTGGCTGCCTGCGCCTCGTCCAGCGTCATGTCCGGCTGTTCGAAATAGGCGCAGGAATACTGCATGTCCTCATCAAGGAAGAGCCGGTAAAGGTCGCCCGACAGATCATAGTGGCGCTGCACGTTGCGGCGCGAGCGCGACGCGGTGTTGATCTGCTGCAGGCGGCGGAAAGCGTGGCGCAGGCCTTCGATGGCTTTCGACCACGTCGCGTCGATGCCGCCGCTGCCCATGTTCTGGAAAGCGATGCGCATCAGGCCAAGTACGCCGCCCTCGAGGATGTCGAGTTCGCCATCCATGTAGGCTTCCGGCACGGCCAGCATCGGATCGAAGGTGATGGCGCGCTCGGCGTGCCTGGTCTTGATGTGCAGATGCACCGGCTCGCCGCTGCCGTCACCGAACACGAATGTCGTGCCCTGTGGGCCGGTCACCTTGAGATTGCCTGTGCGCACCAGGCGGTCGAGAACGCGTTTCAACAGAATATTCATGACCCAAATGTCCCCTCTCGGTCAGACAGGCTGTCCTACTCTGCATCAATATATAGGGTTTCGAAAAGTTCCTTTTGGCACAAAAATGCCCAGGTGGTGAACCCGGGCATTGGTCCAGTCTGACTTGAACTGCCGGTCTGATCGGAGCTGCCAGTCTGATTGAACTGATTGAGGCCGAAGCCGAATGCGGCGCGCCGGCAGGCGCGCCGCGCCGATGTCAGGCGTTCTCTTCGCCGCCCTCGAACTCGGCGTTCGGGTCGAAGAAGTTCTCCGGCCGGGCATTGTCGTTGATGTCCTCGCCATAGATGGCCTCGGCGGTGGTCAGCGTCTCGCCCTTGGCCTGCCGCTCGGCTTCGTCGGCCGTGCGGGCGATGTTGAGCGTGATCGTGACCTCGACTTCCGGATGCAGCGCGATCGCCACATTGGTCACGCCGATGGTCTTGATCGGCTGGTTGAGCTGGATCTGGTTGCGGTTGACCGAAAAGCCCTCTGCCGTCAGCAGGTCGGCGATATCGCGCGTCGACACCGAGCCGTAGAGCTGGCCGGTCTCGCCGGCCGAGCGAACGGCGATGAAGCTCTTGCCGTCGAGCTGTTCGGCGACCTGCGAGGCTTCGGACTTCCGCTCGAGGTTGCGGGCTTCGAGCTGCGCGCGCTGGCCTTCGAACTTCTTCTTGTTGGCTTCGTTGGCGCGCAGCGCCTTGCCCTGCGGCAACAGGAAATTGCGGGCAAAGCCGTCCTTGACCTTGACGGTGTCGCCCATTTGGCCGAGGCGGGAAACGCGTTCGAGAAGAATGACTTCCATGGTTTTGTTCCTTTTGGTTAGGGCGCCAATCACGGGATCGGTGCGAAATTCTTTGGAACAGGTCAGGAAGCAAAAGGGCGTTGCCGCCGTTGTCGCTGTCCTGCCTGTCGCGGCAGTTAGAGGCTTTTGGCCTCAACTCGGGATTTGATGCGCAACCCAGCGGCGCCCGTCGCCGTGGAAGAGAAGCGGGCGGCGGAGCCGCCCGCGTCAAGGATTAGCGAACCACGTAGGGCAGCAGGCCGAGGAAGCGGGCGCGCTTGATCGCCTTGGCGAGCTCGCGCTGCTTCTTCTGGCTGACGGCGGTGATGCGCGACGGCACGATCTTGCCGCGCTCGGAAATGTAGCGCTGCAGGAGGCGCACGTCCTTGTAATCGATCTTGGGCGCGTTGGCGCCCGAGAACGGGCAGGTCTTGCGGCGGCGATGGAACGGGCGCCGGGTCGGGATCTGGTTAATGTCGACCATTATTCTGCACCCCCTTCAAAGCCTTCGCGCGGACGGCGCGGACCACGATCGCCACCAGCGTCGCCGCCGAAGCTGCGTGGCGGACGATCGCCGCGATCACGGTCGCCGAACGAGCGTGGACCACGGTCGCCGCGGTCGCGGTCGCCGAAGCCGCCGCGTTCCGAGCGCTCTTCGCGCTTCTGCATCATGGCGGAGGGACCTTCCTCATGCGCATCGACCTTGATGGTCAGGAAACGCAGCACGTCCTCGGACAGGCCCATCTGGCGCTCCATTTCGTTGAGCGCTGCCGGCGGGCAGTCAAGATCCATCAGCGTGTAGTATGCCTTCCGGTTCTTGTTGACCCGGTAGGTGAGGGACTTCAGTCCCCAGTTCTCGACCCGGCCGACGGACCCGCCATTGGCGGAGATGACGCCCTTGTACTGTTCGACAAGCGCATCGACCTGCTGCTGCGAGAGGTCCTGCCGGGCAAGAAACACATGTTCGTAAAGAGCCATTATGTCTTTTCGCCTTTCTTCGTTTCTCTCCCGGTTCCCGGCGGCAAAAGCCTCTGCAACTTCTCTGACCCGCCAGGAGCGGGGAAGAAAGGAGCATGACGAGACGGTCGAGAGCGGAGACACGGGAGGCGGAAGCGCTTCTGGCTTCACGCGAAGGTTTTCGAAAACCTCCGGCCCTCCGTTCAGCCCCCAGCTGGGACCGGCAGATTGGCGGCGTCTATATAGCAATCCACGTGGAAGGCAAGAGCAGGCGGCAATCCCGGATGTCGCAGGGCCGGAAAACCGGCATGTGCGGCGATAGGACTCCGTGGTTCCCGGAAACCAGGCCTTAACCACCATGACAGGTTGTATGGGGTTGCGGCCCCGGCATCAACCGCCGATTCATCATGTCTGGCGCAAAAAGCGGCATCCCGCTGTCAGCAACGGGCTAGGCATTTCCGGGGGTAAGGATGCTTCTCAAGAAATTCTGGCGCTCGAAAAGCGGCAACTTCGCGCTTTTGCTCGGGATCGGCTTGCCGGCCATCCTGTCGGCGGTGGCCTTCGCAGCCGATGTCTCCACCATCATGCGGGCCAAGAGCAACCTGCAGAATGCGCTCGACGCGGCAAATCTCGCCTCCTCGCATCTCGGCGATCTGGACATCACCCGCACCGACGCCTTCAACCGCTATTTCCAGGCCAACGTAGCCGGACATGGCGAACTCACAAATGCGCGGGCCACGTTGACGGTCGACAGGGGCGTCAACTTCGTCAAGACGAAGGCCGTCGCCTCGGCTGACGTCGATTTGAACTTCGCCTTCCTGCTCGGTGAGAGCAGGCACATCGTGGTCGATGCCTCGGCGGTCGAATCGAACAACCAGCTCGAAGTCGTGCTGGTTCTGGACAACACCGGCTCGATGGCCGGCGCCAAAATTGCTGCCCTCAAGACAGCGACGGACAATCTGCTCAAATATCTGGAAGCGGCGCAATCACCGACGCGCAAGGTCCGCGTGGCGCTGGTACCCTTCGTCACGGCTGTCAATGTCAACGGCGACGGGTTCGACCCGTCCTGGATCGACATGGACGGCAAGTCATCCACCAATGGAATCAATTTCCCCGTCATCAACGACAAGCGTCCCAATCATATGGCGCTGTTCAGGCAGTTGATGAAAGATCCGGCCTCTGCCGCCAAATTGACGGGGTGGAAGGACGGCAAGGGGGAGGATACGGGTTGGAAAGGCTGCGTCGAGGCGCGGCCTGGTGTCCTTAATATCGCCGATACGCCGCCTGATCCACGTTACCCTGACACTCTGTTCGTGCCTTATTTCGCGCCGGACAGTCCGGGAAAGGGGACGAGACCTTCCAGCGGCTATTCAAACGATGCCTATCACTACAACAATTCCTTTATCGACGACGCCCCTGATGAGGCCAAACTTGCTCGGAATGGCGGACTGAATATTCTCGGAATAGACCTGAGCGGCCTGCTTGGAAGTGCTGCCGGGCTTTTGCGGGGTGATCTTGAAACAGTCGCCAAATATGTGGCGCCGCAGAACACCGCCATTGCCACCGCGGTCACAAACGATCCAAACGCCTTGCAATTGACGGTGGGGCCAAACCGGTCCTGTCCCTCGCCAATCGTCCCCTTGACCGAAGACTTTACAAAACTTCGCAACGAGGCCGCCAAGATGCTTGCATGGGCGGGGTCCGGCACCAATGTTTCCGAGGGCCTGGCCTGGGGCCAGCGAGTGTTGTCGCCGAGTGCGCCATATGCCGAGGGGACGCCTTGGAAGACGCCTGGGGTGAGCAAGATCGTCATGTTGCTCACCGACGGCGAGAATGTCGTCTACGGCGCCAGCAACGAGACGACCAAGTCCGACTATACGTCCTATGGTTTTCTCGCGGGCTCAGACTATGGCGCTGCCGGTCGGCTTGGATCGGACAACCAGACGACCGCCGCGCGCAATGTCGACGGATGGACCAAAAGCGTCTGCACGCAGCTGAAGAAGCAGGGCGCCGAAATCTACACGATGGTGCTGCAATCCGACACCGCCGCCAACCGCACGCTCTACAGCGCCTGCGCCTCGGATCCCAGCGACTACTATGCCGTCAACGATCCAAACAAATTGCCGAACGTGTTCCAGCAGATCGCCAACAAATTCTCGAAATTGCAACTGACGAATTGAACGCTCGACCCCGCTGGGCGGCATCCTGGAAGGATGCCGCGAATTTCAGCTCATATGGGCGACGACCTTGTCCACCGTTTCGGGGAAGAAGTCGGGCGCCGCGTGGCGTTTGCCGAACATCATGTCGTATTGCAGCAGCCGGAAGTCGCGGATCGCCGGGTCGATCTGCTTTTGCCGCGCCCAATCGGGCGTGGCTTCTCCCGCCGGCGTCAGCAGCAGATTGCGGTCGACTACGCGGTAGCGTTCGCGCATCTCGCCCAGGAAGCCGGTATAGTAGGGGTGGGTGATGCCGGCCGTTTTCAGGATGTGATAGGGCAGGAAGGCGGGGCTGACGGCGCCCATGTCCTTGGCAGGGCCTGTGCGGTTTGACCAGATGACCAGTGGCGTCTGATGATGCTCCAGCGCCGCCTCGGCGGAAGCCTCCTTGCGCGGCGCGACATTGTCCTTCATGAACCCGGTCTCCACATAGACAGGCCCAAGCGGCGGCAGATGGTCGCCGAAGAAGGCGATGACGGTGGGGCGAGAGCGTTTCTTTGCCCATTCGATCAGGCGTTCGAGACCGCGGTCCGCGTCGGCCGAGCCCTCGGTGTAACTCAGCAGCGATTCACGCGCCCATTGGCTGATCGGCGCCTGCACGGTGTGGGTCGGGTTGTAGTAGCGGTTCGGCTCGTAAGGGCCGTGGTTCTGCAGGCTGACGGCAAAGAAGAACACCGGGGCATCGCTGGCATCGGCCTCGCTGATGATCTCGTCCGTCATCGCCGCGTCGGATGCCAGCGGCCCGCGCTTTTGCATCGGCGGCAACGTCTCTTCCGATCTGAAGTCGTCGAAGCCGAAATCGGCATAGACCGCGCCGCGGTTCCAGAACCAGTTGGTGCCCGGATGGATGGCGCGCGCCCTGTAGCCCTCCCTCTTCAGGAAGGTCGCCAGCGACGGCGTCGGCGTGCGCACATATTGCTGGTAGGGGATGCTGCCGGCCGGCAGGAAGGCGTTGGAGAAGCCGGTCAGTGCCTCGAACTCGATATTGGCGGTCATGCCGCCGAATTCGGGTGAGAACATGGAGCCCGAACGCAGCGCCCGCACGTTAGGGATCGGATCGGGCGTGATGGTGACCCCGGGCAGCTTGGTCGGATCCCAGAAGGATTCGCTCATGACGACGATGATGTCGGGCTTTTCCTGGGGCACCGAGGCGGTCACCTGCGGCCTGTCGATGGCCGCGATCGCCTTTTCCGAATAGCCTGGCGGCGCCGAGACATGCGCCATCGGCACGTTCAGCGCGAAGGCGAGCGCAAAGCCGTTGGAGGCGTAATTTTCCTTCTGGTCCCACATAATCGGGATGATCTGCAGCCGGTCCCGGGTCCAGGAGAAGGTGGCATAGTCCATGATCGAGACGAAGAAGGCGAGCAGCGGCACGGCCAGCGTCAGCCGGGCGAGACGGCCCTTGCGGCTGAGTATGGGCACTTTTCGACGCCAGACCCGCCAGCCATAGATGAGCAGCGACAGGCCGGCGACGATGCCGACAATCATGGCAAGGGCAGTCATCGGACGGTCACGCACCAGAAGCGGCAGCAGCGCCACGATCTGGCGGGAGTAGAGGAAATCGGTCGGGTAGAGGGGATCGCCGAGATAATGCGATTTCTGGTGACCGATGAAAGCCAGCGAGAGCGTCAGCGGCGCGACGATCATCAGGCTTTGATAGCTGCGGCCGAAAACGGCATCGAGGCCGACCAGAACCAGTGCGAACACCACGATCGTGGTCCAGCCCGGCTTGAGCGGCTGCAGGAAGAAGGAAACCGTGCCGGCGAAGTCGCCGCGCACGATCAATTCGATGGCGAACACCAGGACGGCCGCGATCAGCAGGCTGGTCAGCCCATAGCGTATGGTCGGCCACTTCCGTCCCGGCAGGTAGCCGGTGGAAGGATCGTCTTCCAGAAACTGTGGCGCGGCTTTGCCTGCGCCTTTCGAAATCCTAGCCACTTTAACTTCCCCACCCAGCGACAGACCCGTCACTCGATTGTCATGGAATTGTCACGCAAAGCTAGCGCCTGTGGCGGAAATAAGAAGAGCCAGCAAACGATTCGTGAGCGGTTTTCATCAGGAGTGATCGCCAAAAAGCCTTTTGGAACAGGCACTCGGCCGGCAAAGCTGCCAAGGGGCCGGGTCGAACCGGGCTTGACTTGGCAGGCCGCGTTGCGTCACAGGCAGGAAAATTCGTGTATCAGGCAAGCAGAACCGAGCTTTGGGAGCCCACACATGGCCGTTGCATTCACCTTTCCGGGACAAGGCAGCCAGGCTGTCGGCATGGGCAAGGACCTCGCCGATGCCTTCCCCGAGGCGCGTAGGGTTTTTAGCGAAGTCGACGACGCGCTCGGCGAAAACCTGTCGAAGCTGATCTGGGAAGGGCCGGAAGAGGCGCTGACGCTCACCGCCAACGCGCAGCCGGCGCTGATGGCCGTATCGCTGGCCGCGATCAGGGCCTTGGAAGCGCGCGGCTTCTCGCTGAAGGACAAGATTACCTACGTCGCTGGCCATTCGCTGGGCGAATATTCGGCGCTTGCCGCCGCCGGCTTCGTCTCGGTTGCCGATGCCGCCAGGCTGCTGCGCATCCGCGGCAATGCCATGCAAGCGGCGGTGCCCGCCGGCGAAGGCGCCATGGCGGCGATCATCGGACTGGAGCAGGCCGATGTCGAAGCCGCCTGCGCCGAGGCTGCCAAAGGATCGGTCTGCCAGATCGCCAACGACAATGGCGGTGGCCAGCTGGTGATTTCCGGCGCCAAGGCAGCGGTCGAACTGGCTGCCAAACTGTGCACGGAAAAAGGCGCCAAGCGAGCGCTGATGCTGCAGGTCTCCGCGCCCTTCCATTCGGCGCTGATGGCGCCCGCCGCCGAGATCATGCGCGAGGCGCTGGCCGGGGTAACCAAGAACGCGCCTGTCGTGCCGCTCGTCTCCAATGTCACGGTCACTCCGACCAGCGATCCCGAAATCATTGCGCGCCGTCTGTTCGAACAGGTGATCGGCCGCGTGCGCTGGCGCGAGACGGTGGAGTGGTTCGGCGCGAACGGCGTCACCACGCTCTATGAAGTCGGCGCGGGAAAAGTGCTTTCAGGGCTGGCCCGGCGCATCAACCGCGAAATCGCCACGGCATCGGTCGGTTCCGCAGCCGAGGTCGAAACCGCACTGGCGGCGCTCGGGTGAGGCGCCGCGTGTGAATTTGATGGCGCGGCTTGTATCGCTGAAGATATTCCGTTGGTGATGGCAATCGGATACCCGCGAGACGTATACAGATAAGGTTGCTCGCTGAGCTTCCGAAACCAAAGAGGAAAACACATGTTCGAACTGACCGGCCGCAAGGCACTTGTCACCGGCGCGTCGGGAGGCATCGGCGAGGCGATCGCCAGGGTGCTGCATGCGCAAGGCGCCATCGTCGGCCTGCACGGCACGCGCGTCGAGAGACTGGAGGCGCTGGCCGCCGACCTGGGCGACCGGGTGAAGCTGTTTCCGGCCGACCTGTCGAACCGCGACGAGGTCAAGGCGCTCGGCCAGAAAGCGGAGGCCGATCTCGAGGGCGTCGACATCCTGGTTAACAATGCCGGCATCACCAAGGACGGGCTGTTCGTGCGCATGTCGGACGCCGACTGGGACAGCGTGCTCGAAGTCAATCTGACGGCCGTGTTCAGGCTGACGCGTGAGCTGACCCATCCGATGATGCGCCGTCGCCACGGCCGCATCATCAACATTACCTCGGTGGTCGGCGTCACCGGCAATCCCGGCCAGACCAACTACTGCGCCTCCAAGGCCGGCATGATCGGCTTTTCCAAATCGCTGGCGCAGGAGATCGCCACCCGCAGCATAACCGTCAACTGTGTCGCCCCGGGCTTCATCGAATCGGCGATGACCGACAAGCTCAACGACAAGCAGAAGGAGGCGATCATGGCCGCTATCCCGACGCGTCGCATGGGCACCAGCGCCGAAGTGGCGTCCGCCGTCGCTTATCTTGCCTCCAACGAGGCCGGCTACGTCACCGGCCAAACCATCCATGTGAACGGCGGCATGGCGATGATCTGATCGGGTCGGCCAAAGCATGCATTTCGGGCCGGGCCCGGGTATTCGCGGTGGCTTTGAGACGGCGACAGGCAACGCCTGGGCGGGCTGTGAAAAGCGACCATTTCGGCTTGGACGCCCACGATTTTTCGTGTAATGCGGCCCGCAACCCGGCGGTTCGGGCAAAAACCGGTCTGCGGCCATTGCGTTTCCGGCGGGACCATCTTTCAGCTTGATTAGCGGCATTCCGCCCGCTAACGAAGACAGACAACCAAAAGACGAGGATGCCCCAAATGAGTGACACCGCAGAGCGCGTCAAGAAGATTGTCATCGAGCACCTGGGCGTCGATGCCGACAAGGTGACGGAGCAGGCGAGCTTCATCGACGATCTGGGCGCCGACAGTCTCGACACGGTCGAACTCGTCATGGCGTTTGAAGAAGAATTCGGCGTCGAGATCCCCGATGACGCGGCTGAAACCATCCTGACGGTGGGCGATGCCGTGAAGTACATCGACAAGGCTTCGGCCTGACGCTTTCCGCAGTCATCACCGGGGAGGACCTGCGATGAGGCGTGTCGTCGTCACGGGCCTTGGATTGCTGTCGCCGTTCGGCATGGGCTTCGAGCACAGCTGGAAGGAACTTCTGACCGGCCGCAGCGCCGCCAAGCGCATCACCGAGTTCGAGGTGGAGGATCTTGCCTGCAAGATCGCCCATGTCGTTCCGCGTGGTGACGGCAGCAACGCCACCTTCAATCCCGAGGCGGTGCTCGAGCCGAAGGAACTGCGCAAGATCGGCGACTTCATCCTGTACGGGATCGCAGCCGCCGACGAGGCGCTGAAGGATTCCGGCTGGCAGCCGAAGACCCATGCCGAGCAGTGCGCCACCGGCGTTCTGATCGGTTCGGGCATTGGCGGCATCGAAGGCATCGCCGAGAACGCGATGATCCTGAAGGAGCGCGGCCCGCGCCGCATCAGCCCCTTCTTCATCCCCGGCCAGATCATCAATCTCGTCTCCGGCCAGGTTTCGATCCGGCATGGGCTGAAAGGCCCCAACCATGCCGTCGTCACCGCTTGCTCGACCGGCGCGCATGCGATCGGCGACGCAGCCCGGCTGATCATCTGGGGCGATGCCGACGTCATGGTCGCCGGCGGCGCCGAAGCGCCGGTGACGCGACTGTCGATCGCTGGCTTCGCTGCCTGCCGTGCGCTCTCGACCGAGCGCAACGACGCGCCGCAAACGGCTTCGCGGCCCTATGACCGCGATCGCGACGGCTTCGTCATGGGCGAGGGCGCCGGCGTCGTCGTGCTTGAGGAACTCGAGCATGCCAAGGCGCGCGGCGCGAAGATCTATGCGGAAGTGACCGGCTACGGCCTGACCGGCGACGCCTATCACATCACCGCACCGGCTGAAGATGGCGACGGCGCATTCCGTTGCATGACGGCGGCGTTGAACCGGGCAAAGCTGACGCCCGCCGATGTCGATTACATCAACGCGCACGGCACTTCGACCATGGCCGACACGATCGAGCTCGGCGCTGTCGAGCGGCTGGTCGGCAATGCCGCATCGAAGATTTCGATGTCGTCGACCAAGTCGTCGATCGGCCATCTCCTCGGCGCGGCAGGGGCTGCCGAAGCGATCTTTTCGATCCTCGCCATCCGCGACAACATCGCGCCGGCGACCATCAACCTTGACAATCCGGAGCGTGAGACCGCGATCGACCTGGTGCCGAACAAGCCGCGTCCCCGCCAGATCGACGTGGCGTTGTCCAATTCCTTCGGCTTCGGCGGCACCAACGCTTCACTGGTCTTCCAGCGCTACAATGGCTGACCGTCCGCCTGCCGGACGGCGCTTCGGCGTGTCGTCAATTTTGCCATATTCGCCCCTACTCTGCCGCAGGGGATTCGTTGAGAGATCAAACGGTAGGGCGAAATGAACACAAATCCGGCCGGCAACGGAGAGTTCGGGCAAGGGCAGGCGACATCGGGACCGATCGTACCGAAGACAGCCGCCGAAGCCTTGCGGCCGGAGGCCGGCACGCCGCCGCCGAAGCGCTCGCGTGCTTCGCGCAGTCAGGTCGTCGTGTTCATGAACTTCATCATCTCCTTGGTGATGCTGATGGTTCTGGCGGCGGGTATCGCGCTTTACTTCGGCAAGCAGGAATTCACCGAGCCCGGCCCATCGGCCAATGGCGACACCTTCCTGGTCAAGCCGAACACCGGCGTCCAGGATATCGCCGACCAGCTCGAGCGGCGCGGCCTGATCAGCGACGCCCGCATATTCCGTCTTGGCGTTAGGGCCTTCGGCAATGATTCGGCGCTGAAGGCCGGCGAATACGAGATCAAGCCCCGGGCGTCCATGCGCGACATCATGGAATTGCTGAAGAGCGGCAAATCGGTCATGTACTCGCTGACCATTCCCGAAGGGCTGACAGTCGAGCAGGCGCTGGCGCGCATCGCAGGCGAGCCCGCCTTGAGCGGCGACATGCCGGCCACCGTGCCTCCAGAGGGCAGTCTCGCCACCGATACGCTGCGCTTCACGCGCGGCGCCACGCGCCAGCAGATGATCGACAAGCTGCTGGCCGACCAGAAGAAGCTGGTCGAGGAGGTCTGGCAGCGGCGCGCCGCCGACCTGCCGCTCGCCAGCATTGACGAGTTCGTCACGCTGGCCTCGATAGTCGAGAAGGAAACAGGCAAGGGCGATGAGCGCTCGCGCGTCGCCGCGGTCTTCCTGAACCGGCTGGCCAAGGGCATGCGCCTGCAATCCGATCCGACCATCATCTACGGTCTGTTCGGCGGCAAGGGCAAACCCGCCGACCGGCCGATCTATCAGTCGGACATCCAGAAGCCGACGCCCTACAACACCTATGTGATCAACGGCCTGCCGCCGACGCCGATCGCCAATCCCGGCCGCGCGGCGCTGGAGGCGGTAGCCAATCCATCAAAGACCGACGACCTCTATTTCGTTGCCGACGGCACTGGCGGACACGTCTTCGCCGCCACGCTTAACGAGCACAATGAGAACGTCGCGCGCTATCGAGCCCAGCAGAAGAAGCAAGTCGACGACGCGGCCAAGGCTGATGCCAAGGTGGAGGGGCAGACCGACGCGCCCATTGACGGCGACGCGGGGGCGGCCCAGTAGCGGCGCACGGTTTTCCAACTCGTCCACGCTGTCGATTGAAAGCAGGAGCGTTTGGATTTATCGGGGCCTCGTAAGCCGATTGGCAGGCGGGCATTTCGGCTTTCTGAAGGTGCGCGAGGCCGGATCACGCAGTATCCGTAATACGCGCCAGGGGGTATGCAGGCACCATGAATTTGCAGAGCATGACCGGGTTTGCGCGTGCTGTCGCCGAGCATGACGGCACCTCGATTGCCTGGGAGGTCAAATCCGTCAACGGCAAGAGCATCGAGGTGCGGCTGCGGCTGCCGCAGGGCTTCGAGCGGCTGGAGCCGGCCATCAGGCAGACGCTTCAGAAACGTTTCGCGCGCGGCAATTTTCAGGCGACGCTGACCATCACGCGCGCCGCCGGAATGCAGTCCCAGCCCGTTGTCAACGAGGCCTTCCTCAAGGACCTGGCCGGGCTCGCCAAGCGGATCGAGGAACAATTTGGTGTTGCTCCTGCGAGCGCCGACGGATTGTTGTCGCTGCGCGGCGTGCTCGATATTCCCGAGACCACCGAAACCGAGGATGTGCGCACGGCGCTCGACAACGCCGTCATGGCGGCACTCGAGGTGGCGCTGGAGGGGCTGGAGCGGTCCCGCGAGGGTGAGGGCGCGGCACTTCGCACGCTTCTGCTGGGCCACATCGACGCCATCGAGGCGCTGACGCTGGGCGCTGAAGCGGATCCGTCGCGCGAACCGGCGGCCATCCGCGAGCGCCTCGCCGAACAGGTGCGGCTCTTGATGGATGCTTCGGCCAACCTCGATGTCGGCCGCTTGCACCAGGAAGCCGCCTTCCTCGCCACCAAGGCCGATATTCGCGAGGAGATCGACCGCTTGAAGACGCATGTGACGTCCGGTCGTGCATTGCTTTCCGGCGGCGGCGCCATGGGACGCAAGCTCGATTTTCTAGCACAGGAATTTAACCGCGAATCGAATACGCTGTGCTCAAAGTCGAACGCTGCCGCGGTCACCGCCATTGGACTGGAACTGAAGGCCGTGGTCGATCAGTTCCGTGAACAGGTCCAGAATCTGGAGTAGCCGATGGTCGCCAGGGATTTAGGGTCCCGCATTCGCCGCCGGGGCCTGATGCTCGTGCTGTCGTCGCCGTCGGGCGCCGGCAAGTCGACGATTGCGCGCAACCTTCTGGAGAGCGATTCCAGCCTCGAACTGTCGGTCTCCGTCACCACCAGGCCGCGCCGCGGCTCGGAGATCGAAGGCGTTCACTATCATTTCCGCACCATGCGCGAGTTCGAGCGGCTGCGCGATTCGGACGCCCTGCTCGAATGGGCGCAGGTGCATGGCAATTGCTACGCGACACCGCGCGAACCGGCGGAACTTGCGCTCGCTCAAGGGCGCGACATGCTGTTCGACATCGATTGGCAAGGCGCCCAGCAGCTCAAGGAGAAGATGCGCGCCGACATCGTCTCGATCTTCATCCTGCCGCCGTCGATGAAGGAGTTGAAGGCAAGGCTGAAGCGCCGCGCCGAGGATCAGGAAGCGGTGATCGAGACGCGGCTGAAGAACGCGCGCAACGAGATCGAGCACTGGAAGGAGTATGATTTCGTCATCGTCAACGATGATCTCGATCGCGCCTTCGCCGAAGTGCGTGGCATCGTTGTCGCCGAGCGGTTGCGGCGCGATCGTCGGCCCGGCTTGTTCGACTTCGTCTCGGGACTTTTGGACGAGAAGACGAGCTAGCCTTTCCTTTGCCCACGAAGATGGGCCGGCGGACAAGCCGAAGGCCGGCAGCACCAAACGATGTGCCCGGGCAGGTCGCGCCTGCAAGATGCGCTTTTCGGCGCCATAAATCAGACAATTGACGAAGAGGGCAGCGCCCCTAGTTTCTCCCGCACGAACGCATCCGCGGCGCCGGTAACGGCCGGGGCGGCAGCGTTTCAGCGTACCGCCATGAGGGAGAGCAGATCTTGAAACGCTTCTGGCTGGGCGTTCTTGCCATCGTCATTGTCTGCGGCGCCGGATTTTTCGCCTATGCCTGGAAGCCGGCGATCGATCCTGTCGAGCCGCCGCAACGATCGTCGTTCGACCCGGCGTTGATCGAGAAAGGCGCTGTACTGGCCTCCGTCGGCAATTGCACCTCCTGCCACACCAGGCCCGGTGAAAAGTCCTATGCCGGCGGGCTCGCCGTGCCGACGCCGTTCGGCACCATCTATTCGACCAACATCACGCCAGATCCGCAGACCGGCATAGGCCGCTGGTCGCAGGCAGCCTTCGACCGCGCCATGCGCGAAGGCGTCGACCGCGAGGGCAGGCATCTCTACCCGGCCTTCCCATTCGATCATTTCACGCGTGTCTCCGATGAGGACAACCGCGCGCTCTACGCCTATCTGATGACGCGCCAGCCGGTGAACAACCCGCCGCCTCCGAACGAGTTGCCTTTCCCGCTCGATATGCGCCTGGTGCTGGCCGGCTGGAAGCTGCTGTTCTTCGACAGGGGCGCCTATCAAAACGATGCGTCGCAAAGCACGCAGTGGAACCGCGGCGCCTATCTGGTCGATGGGCTCGGTCATTGCGGCGCCTGCCACACGCCGCGCAATCGGTTCGGCGCGGAAGAGAAGGGGTCGCACATGGCCGGCGGCGAGGCCGAAGGCTGGACGGCCTTTGCGCTCGAGGGCACTTCACCGGCGCCGATACCGTGGACGCATGACAGCCTGTTTGCCTATCTCAGGCAAGGCTGGCATGCCGACCACGGCGTCGCCAATGGCCCGATGGGCGAAGTGACGGGCAATCTCGGCCGGCTTCCCGATGCCGACATCGACGCCATGGCCACTTACGTCATGTCGCTCATGGGCGAACCATCCGCCGAACGGACGGCCGCCGCGCGGGCCATCCGCGGCCGCGCCGCGGCCGACCCGGCGTCGACCGCCGGCGTGGCGCCGACATCCGCCGATACGCCGGCGGCGCGTGGAGCCGTCATCTACCAGGCGGCATGCGCCACCTGCCACGACGGCAGCCGTCCGCCGCCTTTCGGCGGTATCAATTTCCATCTGTCGAGCGCGGTCAACGCGCCAGATCCGCAGAACGTCATCAACACGGTGCTGTTTGGCCTGCCGGCGGCGAGTGGGCGCCCGAGCGCCATCATGCCGGGATTCGCAGCGACGCTAAAGGACGATCAGGTGAATGATCTGCTGGCCTATCTGCGCGATGCTTTCGCCGGCAAGCCGGCCTGGCAGGATGCGGCCGCCAGGATCGCCGACACCAGGAGCGGAAAATACCAGGTCAGCGTCCGGCCCTCGGACGGCATCGAGCGCGGCCCGGACAATGTAGGAGCGAAGGACAGATGATCAAACTCAACGTCAACGGCATCTCCCACGACGTCGACGTCGATCCCGCGACGCCGCTGCTTTACGTGCTGCGCAACGATTTGAAGCTGAACGGCGCCAAGTTCGGCTGCGGCCTTGGCCAATGCGGCGCCTGCACGGTGATGGTCGACGGCAAGCCCGTCTTCTCCTGCCTGACGCCAGCGATGCTGGTGGAAGGCCGCGAGGTCAAGACCGTCGAGGGCTTGGGCACGATCGAGAACCCGGGTCCGATGCAGAAAGCGTTCATCGAGGAGCAGGCGGCGCAATGCGGCTATTGCATCGCCGGCATGATGATGCGGGCGCAGGCGCTGCTCGAGGCCAAACCCGATGCCGGTGACGCCGATATCAGGCAGGCGCTGGAACCCAACCTCTGCCGCTGTGGCACGCATATGCGCATCCTGCGGGCAGTGAGCCGCGCGCGCGACCTGATGAAATCGAAATCGGCCGGCCTGGCGCCGGCCGCGGCCGCGGGGAGGGCATGATGAACGCGCCAACCTTTCCCGACCTGACACGACGCGGCTTTCTCGCCGGGACCGGCGCGCTGGTCGTGTCCTTCACCATTCCCGTGCAGGCTCAGGAGGCCGCGCCCACGGCGCAGACGCCCGCGACGCCGGCGCCGGCCAAGAAATTGCCGGGCAGCCTTGCCGATGCGCCCTCGCTCGACGCCTGGATCAGGTTGGATGCCGACGGTTCGATCACCGTCTTCACTGGCAAGGCCGAACTCGGTCAAGGCACCAGGACGTCGCTACGCCAGATCGCCGCCGAAGAACTGGAGGTCGAGCCGGCTTCCATCAAGCTCATCACCGCCGACACCGCGCTGACGCCGAACGAGGGCTATACCGCCGGCAGCCAGACGATCCAGAACAGCGGCACCGCCATACGCTACGCCTCGGCGCAGGTGCGCCAGATCCTGGTCGCCAAGGCCAGCGAGAAGCTCGGCGTTCTGGCCGACCAGCTCAAGGCGGCAAGCGGCAGGATCACCGGGCCGGATGGGAAGTCCGTGGGCTATGGCGAACTGGTGGTGGCGGATTTGCTGCATGTGGACGCATCGGCCGACACAGCGCTGAAATCGCCGGACAGCTATCACGCGATCGGCAAGCCGTTTGCCCGCGTCGATATTCCGGCAAAGGTAACGGGCGGCGAGGCCTATGTTCAGGACATGCGGCTTCCCGGCATGGTGCATGCCCGCGTCGTTCGCCCACCAAGCTATTCGGCCAAGCTCGTCAGCGTCGACGAGGCCGCCATCAAGACGATGCCGGGCGTGCTGGCGGTGATCCGCGACGGCGACTTCCTGGCCGTGGTGGCCAGGCAGGAATTCCAGGCGGTCCAGGCCATGCGCGCCATGGCCGCCAAGGCGAAGTGGCAGGAGCAGCCGGCCTTGCCGGACCAGGACAATATCCCCGCCTTCCTCGAACGCTCGGTCGCCGAGGTCGGCACCGTGACCTCGGTCGGCGCGGACACGGCAGCCGGCGCAAAGACGCTGCAGGCGCAGTTCACCCGCGCCTACCAGATGCACGGGTCGATCGGCCCCTCGGCTGCCGTTGCCCTGTCGGACAAGGGTCTCATCACGGTGTGGACGCACACTCAAGGCGTTTATCCAGACCGCAAGGCGATTGCCGAGATGCTCGGCGTCGGACCGGAAAAGGTGCGCTGCATCCACACCGAGGGATCAGGCTGCTACGGCCACAATGGCGCCGACGACGCGGCGGCCGACGCCGCGCTGATCGCGCAGGCGCTGCCCGGCACGCCGGTGCGCGTGCAGTGGATGCGTGATCAGGAGCATTTGTGGGAGCCCTATGGCCCTGGCATGCTGACGCGCGCCAGCGCAACGCTCGACGCCGGCGGCAAGATCGTCAACTGGCACTATGACCTGTGGAGCAACAGCCACGGCACGCGGCCGGGAACGGCAGGTTCGCTGATCGCCGGCCGGCTG
Organism: Mesorhizobium sp. B2-4-2; assembly: GCF_006442845.1. NCBI lineage: Bacteria > Pseudomonadati > Pseudomonadota > Alphaproteobacteria > Hyphomicrobiales > Phyllobacteriaceae > Mesorhizobium > Mesorhizobium sp. B2-4-2. The sequence goes on from NZ_VFVM01000001.1 coordinate 729,134, forward strand.
GTGGCGAAGCATTTCCCGCCTGATCCGGCCAAGCTGCAGATTTCGCCGCTCGGCAACGGCGACCGCAACGCCATCCCGCTATACGACGTGCCGAACCAGCGGGTGAACTGGCATTTCGTCGCCGACATGCCGGTGCGCGTCTCGTCGCTGCGCGGTCTCGGCGCCTACTGCAACGTCTTCTCGATCGAAAGCTTCATGGACGAGCTGGCGCTCGCGGCCGGCGCCGACCCGGTGGAATACCGGCTGAGGCACATGAAGGACCCGCGCGCCAGGAAGGTGATCGAGGTTGCGGCGCAAAAATTCGGCTGGAGCAATGATCCTACGCCGGAGGGCCGCGGTCGGGGGTTCGCCTTCGCCAAGTACAAGAATCACGCCGCCTATCTCGCAGTCGCGCTTGAAGCGGAGGTCGATCGCGACAGCGGCGCCATCGCCATCTCGCATGTGGTCTCGGCGGTCGACTGCGGCGAAGCGGTGGCGCCGGATTCGATCATCAACCAGACCGAAGGCGGTATCTTGCAGTCGCTAAGCTGGACGCTTTACGAGGCCGTCCATTTCGACGGCACCCGCATCCTGAGCGCGGATTGGTCAGCCTATCCGATCCTGCGCTTCAGCGCCGTTCCGGACAGCGTGGAAGTGCATGTCGTCGACAATCCCGGCACGCCCTATCTCGGCGTCGCGGAAGCAGCGCAGGGCCCGACAGCCGGCGCGATCGCCAACGCCTTCCGCCATGCGGCGGGAAAACGCATCTATGACCTGCCCTACACGCGCGAGCGCGTGAAAGCGGTGTTGGGCGTGTAGTTCGAAGCATGCGCCCGACAAGGATCGGATTGCGCCGCGCTTCCACGGCCGGCGGCATTACACCGCATTGGTCAGCCGCACGAACTCCTCGACATCGAGCGTCTCGGCGCGCCGGGTCGGGTCGATCCCGGCGCGTTCGAGCAGGGCCTCGCCGCCGAGGCTCTTCACGCTCTGCCGCAGCATCTTTCGGCGCTGGCCGAAGGCGGCTTCCGTGACGCGGCCGAGTTTTTTCACGTCGGCGCATAGCGGTGTCACACGCGGCTCGAGATGGACCACGGAGGAGGTCACCTTGGGCGGCGGTGTGAACGCCTGGGGCGGCACGTCGAACGCTATCCTGGCCTGCGTGCGCCACCCCGCCAGCACGCCGAGCCTGCCATAGGCTTCGCTGCCAGGCGCGGCGACGATACGCTGGGCCACCTCACGCTGGAACATCAGGGTCATCGAGGCATAGAAGGGAGGCCAATCCGCGACGGTCAGCCAGCGGACCAGCAGTTCCGTGCCGATATTGTAGGGCAGGTTGGCCACGATCCTGACCGGACCGCCGTCTCCGGCGGTCGCGGCAAGCGTCGGGAAGTCGATCTTCAGAGCGTCGCCGGAAACGACCTCCAGCCGTCCGGGATAATGGGCCGATATCTCGGCGAGGGCCGCCAGGCAGCGTTCGTCGCGCTCGATGGCGACGACCTTGCGCGCGCCGTTGAAAAGCAGGGCCCTTGTCAACCCGCCAGGGCCGGGGCCGACCTCGATTACGGTCGTCTCCGCCAGGCTGCCGGCGGCGCGCGCTATCTTGCCGGTCAGGTTGAGGTCGAACAGAAAATTCTGGCCCAGTGCCTTCTTTGCCTGCAAACCGTGGCGCTCGATGACCTCGCGCAGCGGCGGCAGCCCATCCATGCTCATGAGTTGAGCCTCATTGCGTGACAAGTTTGGCGTCGGTGTCGGCCAGCTGCCGTGCAAGCCGCAGCGCCGCCATCAGGCTGTCGGGCCGGGCGATGCCCTTGCCGGCGATATCGAAGGCGGTGCCGTGGTCGGGCGAGGTGCGGATGAAGGGCAGGCCGAGCGTGACATTGACCGCTTCATCGAAGGCCAGCGCCTTGGCCGGTATCAGCGCCTGGTCGTGATACATGCACAGCGCCACGTCGTAGCCGGCCCGGGCCCGGGCATGGAACAAGGTATCCGCGGGCAACGGCCCGAACGCGTCGATGCCTTCGGCTCGCAGGATCTCGATCGCCGGTCGGATGATGCGCTGGTCCTCCAGGCCCATGGAGCTATCCTCGCCCGCATGCGGGTTGAGGCCGGCGATGGCGAGCCGTGGGTTGGCGATGCCAAAGCGGTCCCTGAGGTCGGCGGCGGTGACCCGCGTCGTGGCGAGGATCAGGTCTGTGGTCAGCGCCTTCGGCACTTCGGCCAGCGCGATGTGAATGGTGACGGGAACGGTGCGCAGGTCGGGGCCTGCCAGCATCATCACCGGCATCGCTTCCACGCCGCTGTGGCGCGCCGCCAGATACGCCAGATATTCGGTGTGGCCAGGAAAGCGGAAGCCGGCGTCGTAGAGCGGCTTCTTGGCGATCGGGCAGGTGACGACGGCCGCGGCGTCGCCGGCGAGGCTGGCGGCCACCGCCCGATCGATCGCTTCGATGATGCCCGCCGCATTGGCCGGGTCCGGCTGGCCGGGGCTGTCGATGAAGCGGGCAGCCAGCGCAACGACCGGCAGTGCGCGGCCAAAGACCTCGCTTGCCTGCGCTGGCGTCGTTTCCTCGATAGGCAGCGAAACGCCGAGGCGGCGCGCCCGCGAGGCGATCAGCGCGGGATCGGCGAGGAGATAGAAGGGCGGAAGGGCCGCGGCGGTACGCGCCAGAAACGCGGCAATCGCGATTTCCGGCCCGATGCCGGAAGGATCGCCGACGCTCAACGCCAGCGCGCGCATCGCCCTGTCCACCTCAGCGCTTGACGATGCGGGCTTTTGCCTTCAGCTCGTCGACATATTTCTTGCTGAGATCGTCGGCCGCCTTGTCGTTGGAGCCTTCGCTCTGGAACACCATCTGGGCGACCTTGTCGTCCGACACCTCGCGCGACGAACAGATGCCGATGAACTCGACACCGCGCTCCGTTTGGCGGGTAGGCGTGGCGCCGCCAACCTTGGTGGCCTTGATCTGCTCGGCCCAGTCCGGCGGCAGTTGCGGCGCCAGCACCCGGCCGAGATCGCGAACCGTGACGTCGATCAGGCCCTTGGCGAACTGCCGCGTCGTGTTGCAGCCATTGAAGCGGGCACGCATGGCGTCGGCTTCGCGCTTGCGCTTGCCCAGCGTCGCGCTGCGTTCGGCCGCTGGCACGACGAAGATGACCTGCTGGAGCATGTATTCAGTGGCGCTCGGCTTGGAGCCGCCCTTGTCGAGCATGCGCCTGACCGCGTCCTGCTCGGTCACGCTGCCGCCCTCGCCGGAACGGTACCGCGCGCTCAAGGCCTGATTCCAGGCCATCTGGGCGCGGATGAACTCCTTGAAATGGCCCTTGCTGACGCCGGACTTTTCCATGACGCCGTCGAGCTGGCTGAGCTGCATCTTGTTGCTCGAGGCAAAGCGCTGGTACGCGGCCTCGACCTGCGCGTCGCTGATGTGAATCCCAAGCCGTCTGGCTTCGGCCATGCGCAAGGTCTGATCGATCATTTCCTGGCCGGCGTCGCCCTTCTTGCGCTGCAGCTTGAGGAAGGCGGCGCGATGCGCGATGTCGCCGCTGGTGATCGGTATGTCGTTGACGACGTACTTGATCTCGCTGGCGAAAGCCGGCGGCGTGATGACGGTCATCGACACGGATGTCGCCACCACAAGCAGCGCCAACCCTGCTGAAAAGAGGTATTTCCTCATCGCAAACATCCCAATTCTATCCCGGTCCCGCCCAACTTCATCCTTCTTCGGGGTTTGTGAAGTCCCTGCCAGCCCTATGCGGCGAAACGATGTCGCGGACTACTGGGTGGTGTCGAAGGCGCTGCTCGACGATCCGAAATCGCCGAGGGTGCGGAACGACAGGTTGAAGCCGACACTCTGCGTCACCTCCCTGGTGTGCAGGTCGCGCGACTGCGAGTACGTCATCAGATAGGTGAAGCAGGAATCATTGTAGGCGAAACCGACCCCGTCCTTGACCAGCAGGCTTTCCTCGAGGTCATAGGTTCCCGTCCCGAACACGCGCCAGTTCTCGGCAAGATGCGTGGACGCGCCGAGCGTGACCTCGTGGCGGTCGGTGGTGAAACCATAGAGCGGCTGAGCCTGGATGAAGGCGTATTTGGCGCTCAGCGACACCGGTAGGCCGGAATAGGCGGCCTTTACCTCGGCGCGGCGAACCTCGAAGCTCTGCTCGTCGAAACGGCCGCTGACCGAGGCGGCGAACCCGTTCGGGCTGCTGACGCCAAACAGGCCGACATAGTCCGACTTGGTGTTTTCGAGGCCCGAATAGGCGCCGACATTGACCAGGTCCGGCGCGTCGAAGGAGTTCTCGCCGCCGATCTGGTAGGACTGGCCGAAGATGGCGTTGGTGCCCCAGCCGTTGATGTAGGAACCGGAATAGCGAAGGCCCACATTGGCGCGCGAGCCGCCTTCGATGCGGTCATAGCCGGAGAACTTGTCGCGCTCGAACAGGGTGCTCGCGTCGAAAACCATGCTCTGCGCATCTTCGTTCGGGACGGCAAGGCCGCCGACATATTGTTCGTTCGGGCGCAGGAAGACCTGCGCCATCGGCTCGAACACATGACTGGAGCCGCTGGCCATCGAAAACAGCAGCGGCCAGCTCATCTCGAGTCCGGCGGTTGCCATATAGCGGGCGAAAGACGAGCGCATGTCATCCTGCTCGCCCAAATTCGTCGCCATCTGGTTGACGGCTGCGAGTGAAGCTGATGACGCGTTGACATAGTCGACGTCGCCCTGCAGCGCCAGCAAGGGTGTCAGCACCAACCCGTCATCGGTGACAAATGACCGCTTCCATTCGGCTTGGGCGGTGAGCCGGCCGGCTTCGCCCTCGATGCCGCGCACACGTTGGGTGCCTGAAGGGGGGAAGTAGGGAGTGAAATAGGTCTCGTCGAGGTCATCGCGGCGGATGACGCGCGAATTGACGTTGAACGACAGCTGGCCGCCTGCGACCGATGTATCCGGAATGTAGGCATAGTCAAGCGAGGGCAGCACCCAGGGCTGCTGGCCGCTTCGCGCAGCGATGCTGCTGTCGAGCGTGTTTTCCTGCACCTCGAAATGCATGGCGCGCAGGTCGAAATAATTACGGCCGTCGAGCCCCGTCAGGTAAACCGACGACTGGTGAACGTACCCGTTGTATTTGTCGATGGCGTAGGTATTCGAGAAGTTCTTGTCGGTCTGCAGCAGCACGTCCCAGCCGAAATTCCAGCGCGAATTGATGGCGAACTGGCCTTGTGTGCCCATCATGCCGCGGAATTTGTTGGGATCGCCAGCCTTGCCCGAATCGATATTGCGGCCGGCGGCGTCGATGAAGGCGTCGGGGTCTCGCTGCTGAATCCCCGCGATCTTCAGGCTGTATTCGCCATTGTTGAAGCGCTGGCGCCACTCGGCCTCACCGAGAAAGCCCTGCTTGGTAAAGCCGGTGCCGGTGACGGTCAGGTCGTAGGTCGGCGAGAGCGCGAAATAATAGGGGACCTTCACCCCCACGCCCAGATCGCTTTTGAAGACGATGCCGGGGATCAGGAAGCCGCTCTTGCGCTTCACCGTCGGGTCGGCGATCTCGAACGCCGGCAGGTAGGCTAGCGGGAAGCCGAAGAATTCGAAATTCGCGTTCTCGAAGCGGACCGTCTTCTTTTCGCCGTTCCAGATGATCTTCCTGGCCTTCACACGCCAGGTCGGCGCCTTGTCGGGCTTGTCCTCGCACGGTTCGCAGGCAGTGTAGACGCCATTGTGGAAGGTGGTCAGCACGCCGCCCATGCGTTCGGCGCTTTCGGCGGCGAAATAGGCCTTGTCGATGGTTTCGACGCGGAGCGCGTTGACGAAACCGTCGGCGAAGTCGTCGGTGATGTCGATATGATCCGAATTGATCTTGGTGCCGTCGCTGTTGATCACCTCGACATTGCCGCTTGCGACCATGCGCTTGGTGTTGCGGTTGTACTCGACCTTCTGCGCGACAAGTCGGTTGCCGCCATAGTCGATCTGCACGCCGCCGACGGCGGTCACGGTCTGATTGTCGTTGTTATAGACCAGCGTATCGGCCGCCAGCAGCATCTGCGAGCCGGACGGCACCTTGGTCGCCATGTCGCCGACATCCTGCGCGATCGCAGGCAGCGGAACCGCGCATGCAAACAGGCATGCCAAGGCGGTCGCCGCATAAAGGCGCGCCAAACCGGCCTGCCTGTTACTGGGCAAAAAGGCCTCCCTCACTAGCCGTCTTCCTTGTATAGCAGGAAAGTCACCCCGAAGAACATAGCTACCACGACCGGCACCCAGGCAGCTACGACAGTCGGCACGAACCCCGCCACGCCGAATGCCTTCACCAGCACCGAAACGACATAAAGCAGAAACCCGGCAACGACGCCACCCAGAATCATCGTTGCCGATTGCCCCATCCTCGCAAATCGCATTGAAACTGTTGCCGCAATTAGCGTCATGGCGACGAGCAGGAACGGCAACGCCACCAGCGAATCGAACTGCATGGCAAAGGCATTTGCCTTGAGGCCGAAGGAACGGGCAACCTCGATTTTTCCCGGCAGATCGTAGAATGGAATGGTCTCCGGGCGCGCCAGCCGCTCCTGCACGAATTCGGGCTTCAGATTGGTCGGCACGCGATCGTTTGCCGCAGGCTGGATGGTGCCGTTCCTGAAGGTCTTGACGTCCTGCAATTCCCAGTAGCCGTCCCGCAGGTAGGCGCGCGCGGCATCCTTGCGCTCGACGATATCGCCTTGCGGGTCGAGGATGAAAAAGACAGCGTCAGCCATCTCCAGGCCCTGGTTGAGGATGGCGCGCGCTCCGATGATGGTGTCTCCGGAGCTGGTTTTCTGCCGGATCCAGGGCGCGGCGTCGGCCGACACCGTATTCGACTTGCCCGAGCGCAACTGGGTTTCGATCTGTTCGGACCAGGAAAAGGCGTGCGCTGCGAGCGGGTTGATGAGACCGACCGACAGGACGCCGAACAACAGCGCTCCGATGCAGCACGGCAGAAGGAACTGCCAGGCCGAAACGCCGGCTGAGCGCGCTATGACCAGTTCATACCTGCGGTTGAGCGAGACCAGCGTCGCCATCGCCGAGAAGAGACCGACAAACGGCACGGTCTGCAGCATGATCATCGGCATCCTGAGTCCGGAAATGGCCAGCGCCGTTCCATAGGTGAAGCCGGGCAGGCCGGTCGTGCGGCCGGAAAGCTCGGTGAAATCGATCAGGAACACCAGCGCAAGCAGGCCGATGAAGAACCACACGGTGATCGTGACATAGCGGAAGAAGAAGTAGCGTCCCAGCGTCCAGCCCATCAGCTGACCCCCTGGCCCGAGGCGCTGCGCCTGGAGAGGCGCAGCTTGACGGCATTCCAGGCGTCAGCCATCCGGCTTGCGAGATTCGTCAGCCAATCTGCCCAGGCCACTGGCAGTTCCATCGTCCGGTTGGATGCGATGAACCAGATTGCCACCGCCGACGACACGATGGGCACGCCGTAGACCATATACGCATATTGCGGGACCTCGTCGGCCTTGCTGGCGGCGAAGAAGCCCAGCCAGCGCACGAACAGCGATATCGCGATGGCCGTGATCAGCGGATTGACGCGCGCCTCGCGATGCGAGCGTGCGTCTCCGGCGACCGCCAGTGCGATCAGCGCGAAGACCATGGAATAGAGCCATTCCGAGAATCGCTGGTCGACCTCCGCCCGGTATTCGTTCGGGCGCTGCTGGTAGACCTTGTCGTTGGCACTCGGGTTGAGCAGGTACTGGGTCGTCTGGTCTTTTGGCATCAGCGTCACCTCCGACGCTGCCGCCATGAAGGCCGACATGTCGAAGGCATAGGAGGTGAAGCGGATAACCGAGAGGTCGCCGGTCAGCGTCTTTCGATGGATGACACCGTCATTCATCATCAGCACCTTTTCGCCGCCGCGTTCGACGATGCTGCCGGTCTTGGCATAATAGACGAGGTTGACGCCTTCCTCGCGCGAATCCGCGACGAAGATGCCGCCCAGCCGGTTGTCGGGAAGCCGCTCGCCGATCTGCAGGAACAGCCCATCATCGATCTTGCGGAATGTGCCCTCCTGGATGATCAGCGACAGAAGATCCGCGCGTGACTCCGCCACCAGCATCCGGTTCTTCTGGCGCGCGTAAGGGTCGATGCCGTTGTCGACGGCGAAGGAAAAGACGCTGGCCGCGGCCGCGAGAATCATGATCGGCCGCACGATGGTCCAGCGCGAGGCGCCCGCTGCGTTGACGACGGCGAGCTCCGAATCCGAATTCATGACGCTGAGCGTCTGGGCAACCGCCACCACGAGCGCGAAGGGCACCACGATCGGAATGATCGAGGGAAGAATGAGGGCCGCAACCTCGAAGAAGGTCAGCGCCGACTGGCCGCTGTCGGTGACGAGGTCGATCTTGGCCAGCACCTGCGTCGTCCAGACAATGGCCAGCGTCCAGGCCAGCGCTGCAATAAAGACCACGAAAGCGCGGCGCATGATGTAGCGTTCAACGACCTTCATGAAGGCTTTTCTCAATTTTCTCGAACGGCATCATGCCACCGGATAAGGGTAGCCGTCCGGCGACGCCCGCACAACTGGCTGCGTCGGGCTCTGTCAGGCAGACGATCCGGTTCCCGTCCCACATCGCGCGCCACGTTGGGCCGGAGTGTCGGCGGGATTGGATAAGAAAGGGCGAACATCGATGGTTAACAACAGGTTGCGGCCAAAAAGCGGAGCCGTGCCGCGACGAATCGCCGTCGATTCATGTGCCATATGGGGAGCCCGTTTGGCAAAGTCTTGCCAAATGCCGGAAAACGACCAAATGTCGCGGATCGCTCCCAACCGCTTCGCGCGAGCCGCGCATTCCCCGAAAGCAGGACATGATGAACCAGAGACCCTCGATCGCCTTCGCAAAATTCGCCGCGCCGCAGACCGCCGCGAACAGAAGGGGGACGGTCTTCGTGCTGGCGGCGGATGATGGTGGCCTGAGCGAAACCGCCGCGGCGTATGATCCCGGCAAGACGCTGGAACGGGCCTTCCCTGTGGCCGAATTCACGGCCAAGTTCGCCAGCGTGGTGGAAGTGCTGACGCCACAGGCAAGCTCGCTCGACAGGCTGGTCGCGATCGGCGCCGGCAAGGTATCCGGGCTCGACGAATACGCCTGGACGAAGCTTGGAGGCACCATCGCGGGGTCGCTACGCAAGGCGACGGACGTGGCGGTGGTGCTCGACGTGGTCGGCGCCTCGTCAAGCGGTGCGCAGGCGGCCAGCCTTGCCGCGGGTATTCTTCTGCGCAGCTATTCCTTCGATAAGTACAAGACCAGGAAAGACAAGGACGATGGCCAAGGCGACAAGGCCGAGCCGAAAAAGCCGGCCAAGATAACCATCCACACCGCCGATCCGGCGGGTGCGAAGAAGGCCTTCGCCGAGACCGAGGCGGTGATCGACGGCGTGCTTTTGGCACGTGACCTCGTCAACGAGCCGGCGAACGTCCTGGGACCTGTCGAGTTTGCCGCCCGCGCCAAGGAACTGGAGGCCCTCGGCGTCAAGGTCGAGATCCTGGCCGAGAAGGAAATGAAGAAACTCGGCATGGGGTCGCTGCTCGGAGTCGCGCAGGGCTCGCCGCGCGGCGCCCGCATGGCCGTCATGCAGTGGAACGGCGGCAAGGCCAAGGACAGCCCCGTCGCGTTCATCGGCAAGGGCGTCACCTTCGACACCGGCGGCAATTCGATGAAACCGGCATCCGGCATGGAGGACATGAAGGGCGACATGGGCGGCGCCGCGGCGGTGACCGGACTGATGCATGCGCTCGCCGCCCGCAAGGCGAAGGCCAATGTCGTCGGCATCATCGGGCTGGTGGAAAACGCCGTCGACGGCCATGCGCAGCGTCCCGGCGACATCGTTACCTCGATGTCGGGCCAGACCATCGAGGTGCTCAACACCGATGCGGAGGGGCGCCTGGTGCTGGCCGACGCGCTCTGGTACTGCAATGACCGCTTCCAGCCGAAGTTCATGGTCAACCTGGCGACGTTGACCGGCGCGATCATGGTCGCGCTCGGCCAGCACTATGCCGGCCTGTTCTCCAACAATGACGAACTGGCGGAACGCCTGGCGACAGCCGGGCAGTCGACGCAGGAGCGGCTGTGGCGCATGCCGCTCGGTCCCGAATATGACAAGCTGATCGATTCCAAGAATGCAGACATGAAGAACATCGGCGGCCGCTATGGCGGCGCCATCATCGCCGCGCAGTTCTTGCAGCGCTTCGTCAAGGACACGCCCTGGGCGCATCTCGACATCGCAGGCACTGCCATGGGGGCGCTGTCGAACGAAATCAACCAGTCCTGGGGTTCCGGCTTTGGCGTGCGGCTGCTCGACCGGCTCGTGCGCGATCACTACGAGAGCTGATCGGGACCCATGGCCGACGTGCTGTTTTATCACCTGACCGAATCGACGCTGGAGGATGCGCTGCCCGGCCTACTTGAGCGCAGCGTCGATCGCGGCTGGCGCGCCGTGGTGCAGACAGGCACCGAGGAGCGGCGCGACGCGCTCGACCAGCATCTGTGGACGTTCCGTGACGATTCCTTCCTCGCGCACGCCACTGATCGCGAAGCCCATCCCGCTGAACAGCCGATCCTTTTGACCACCGGCGAAGGCAACCCGAACGCGGCGCAGATACGCTTCCTGGTGGACGGCGCTGCGCCGCCGGACCTTGGCGGCTACGAGCGCGCCGTGTTCCTGTTCGACGGCCACGATGCGGCCCAGGTCGAGGCCGCCCGCGGGCACTGGAAGACGATGAAAGACGCCGGCCACGCGGTGACGTATTGGCAGCAGACGCCCGACCGCCGCTGGGAGCGCAAAGCCTAAGGGACGTCACCGGTGGCTGATCGCTACCCTGCTGGTATGTGGGGTCGCGATCATCGAGCCGGAAGAAACCTGTCGCTCGTACATGAGCAGCCTTATTTCTTCCCCTGCGGATGGATCGTCTCGCCGCGTTTGAGCATCTCGACAAAAGTCTCGATCTTCTTCCTGCGCCCGGCTTCGGTCTTCATGTTGTGGATACGGAAGGCGAGCGCGAAGCGGTTCTGCGCGCTGAGTTTTTCGAGCATTTGCCGAGCCTCTGGCTCGGCATCGATCGCGGCCTGCAGGTCATCGGGAATTTTCATGTCCTTGCCGCTGGCATAGGCACGCGCCCAGCGGCCATCGGCCTTGGCGGCTTCGACCTCGGCGAGCCCATGCCGCGTCATCCGGCCGTCGTCGATCAGCCGGGCGACATTGTCGATGTTGATCTGGCTCCAGATGCTTTTCTTCGTCCTCGGCGTGTAACGCTGCAGGAAGCTCTTGTCGTCGAGCCCCTTGCGCACCGCGTCGATCCAGCCCCAGCACAGCACGACCTCGATCGCCTCCTTTGCCGAGATCGACTTCAGTCCCGAGCCGGTCTTGTGGATTTTGATCCAGACCTCGGTTTCCCTGTCATGATGTTCACCGAGCCAGGTATAAAAGCTCTCGGCGTCCTCGAATTCGTGCACCTTGTCGGGGTCGACCTTGACCGGCGCCATTTGCGGCCTCGTCCATGCTTTGCGATTGCACTTTCAATGCGGCATTTCCCGCTGGATGACAATCGAAGGCGAAGATGATGGCTGTCGGATGAGGGCAGTTCTGCGGTGGCCCGCAGGCGCGGACCACCGCGGGTGTCGTTTCACTGCCCGCCCATTTCCTTCTTGAACGTGTCGAAATCGACCTGCATGCCATTGAAGATGGTGCTCCAATGGCTGGTCAGCGCCGCCATCGCCACCGCCTCCTGGATTTCCTCATCGGTAGCGCCGGCGCGCTTGGCGTTTTGCGTGTCCGACCAGATGCAGTAGTTGCACGGGATCTGCGCCGCCACTGCCAGCGAGATCAATGACTTTACCTTTGGCTGCAGCGCCGTCTTGTCGCTGAGTTCGATGGCCTTGACCTCGGCCCAGGCGCCGGGCAGACCGGCTTTGGGAAGTTGCTTCACAAAGCTCGGCACGCCGCCCATGGTCGACTGGATGTCCTTTATGGTTGCATCGTAGTCGTCGGCATAGGCAGGGGCCGCGGCGAGGACGCAGGCCACGGCGGTTAGAGCCAACGCACGATGGAGGGACGAATGCACGGATTTGGCAATGCGATGGTGTGACATGTTTTCCTCCTCTGGTCTTTGTTAGCCTTACTGTGTAAGGTGAAGTGAAAAATGAACCTTACGCTGTAAGTTGTCAAGCGCGGCCATGGACTCATCGATCAAAAAAAAGCGAGCACGCGGACGGCTGTCCCGCGAGATGATCGAGGATGCCGCTTTCGAGGTGATCGAGAAGGAGGGCCTTTCCGGTTTTTCGATGCGCAAGCTCGCCGCCGTGCTCGGCTGCGAGGCGATGAGCATTTATCATCACTTCCCCTCGCAAGCGCACCTCTATGAGGCGTTGGTCGATCGCCAGGTCAGCGGGATGGTTATCCCCGACGACAGCATGCCGTGGCGCGACAGGATTCGGATGGTCATGCATGAGTTTCGCCGTGTTGCGAGGGAGCACCCGGCCTTTGCGCCATTCCTTGTCGTCTACCGGATGAATTCGCCGCCTTGCCTTGCTATGCTGAACGGCGTCATCGGCCTGTTCGAGGCTGGCGGTTTCGGCCCGGAACTCAGCGCCAGGCTGTTTCGCACCGCCAGCTATTATCTCATGGGCGCGATCCTCGACGAGACCGCGGGCTACGCCAAGGGCCCGTCGGCGGTGACCACCGTCGACGACGAGCAACTGGCGAAGGATTTCCCCAGTGTCATGGCGGCCGGGACCTATTTCGGCACCGGCGGTTTCGACAAGACATTCGAACTCGGCCTCGACATGCTATTGGACGAAATGGAGCGCCTGCGCGACAGCGCCAATGCAGCCTAATTGTCCGGCAACGTCCGACTACAAGGTGATTCCCTGAATGCGCTTTCTGTTCCTGTTGATCCTGCTCGCCGGCATCGGCGTCGGCGCCATCTATCCATGGGCGATGACTAATTTCTCCGGTCACCAGATCGGCAGCTGGCGGGTCTATGAGGGCGGCCGCTTCAGGCAGGTCACGGTGCCGCTTGCCGCGCGCGATGCGCCGGTCAGGGTGCTGGTCGACTTGACCGCGAGGGCCGAGCGCATCGTTTCGCAGCAGCGCACGGTGCTGACGCTGACAGCCGCCTCCGGCGGCCGCACGGTGCTTGCCTCGACGCTTCAGTTCAATCATTCCGACAATCCGCGTCAGGCGAGCCCGCAACTGCCCGACAAGATCTTCCGCGATGAGGCTGGCGTGATCCGGACCGTCGGCCCCGGCCCCTATGTCTTCACCGTCGGTCCCGGCGACGCCGACGACATCCCGATACGCGCGGTCGATCTTGTCTTGCGCTCCGGTGTGGGCGAGACCGACAGCCGTGCGCGACCGGTTGGCTTCGCGCTGATGGCGATCGGCTTGATCGGCTTCCTGCTGTCCTTGCGTTCTGCCGGCGGCCGGCCGCAAAATCCGAATTCACAGCCACCGCCGCCACGTTGGGGCAGGGGTTCCACATGAACTATCGCCACGCCTATCACGCCGGAAATTTTGCCGACGTCGTCAAGCACGTCGTGCTGACGCGGCTGCTTGAATATCTGAAGCAGAAGGACAAGGCGTTCCGCGTCATCGACACTCATGCAGGCATCGGCCGCTACGATCTGTCCTCGCTCGAGGCGCAGAAGACCGGCGAATGGCAAGGCGGCATCGGCCGGCTGGTCGATGCCGCGCCCGAAGCCCAGGCCGCAATGCTGCTCGCGCCCTATCTCGACGCGGTGCGTGCGTGCAACGCAGACGGTCCATTGAAAAAATATCCGGGCTCGCCGCTGGTCGCGCGGCACCTTCTGCGTAAGCAGGACCGGCTATCGGCGATCGAGCTGCACCCGAAGGATGTCGCGAAGCTGAAGACGGAATTCGCCGGCGATTTCCAGACAAGGGTGATCGAGCTCGACGGCTGGCTGGCGCTCGGCGCACACCTGCCGCCGAAGGAAAAGCGAGGACTGGTGCTGATCGATCCGCCATTCGAGGAAGAGGGCGAGTTCGGCCGCCTCGTCGACGGGCTGGCGAAGGCGCACAAGCGCTGGCCGGGCGGCATCTATGCGCTGTGGTATCCGATCAAGGACCGCAAGGCGGTGATTGGCTTCCGCAAGGCACTGAAGGAAACCGGCGTTCCGAAATTGCTCGACATCGAATTCGAAATCCGGCCCGCGTCGCAAGAGCCCAGCCTCGACGGCAGCGGCCTGGTCGTGGCCAACCCGCCTTTCACGCTGGAAGGTGAATTGCGCATTCTCCTGCCGGCCCTGCACAAATTGCTGGTCTTGGAAAAGCCGGCGCACTGGACGCTGAACTGGCTGGCAGGGGAGTAGCAGCGGGATGCAGGCTGCGAGCGGCGTCCTTACAGATGCGCCAAGACAAACAGTTAAAGCGGGTCTGCGGCCGGCCCGGCTCCGCTCCGCTGGAATTGGTGGCCGGCTTCTGCCTCGCCATCGGCGCCGCGGTGCCCTATGCCGCCGGCGCGCTCATCCTGTTCACGGTGGCGGCGAACCTGCTCGTCCTGCCCTTCTGGCGCCATCACGGGCCGGAAAGGCAGGCGCTGAGGTCCGCCTTCCTGGTCAACATCGCCGTTATCGGCGGGCTGCTGCTGGCGGCGCGCCCCGGCTGATGGCCGGCGGCCAAAGTCGGCGGCCACGCCCTGGAAACCATTGTCAATGCAATCGCTTGACCGCCGCCCGGCGAATCCCGCACAGTGCGCGCAATCGACCTTGAGAGGCTGCCATGACTCGCTTCGCCCGCTCCGCCCTTGCCGCCCTGATCTCGCTCTGCACGCCATTTGGCACATCGCTTGGCTTCACCCAGGCGGCGCAAGCCGCCGATCTTGCCGTCTATTCTGACGAGGACAGCGGCATTTGCGGCGAAGCCTGGGTGCTGAACAAGATCACCAGCCGCTTCTCCTATCAGGTGCGGCACGTCCCGCACCTGCCGGATGTCGCGATCACCGATTTCCACCGCATCCACCAGCACCGCTACTTGCCGGCCAGCGAGGAATGGCCGATCGGCCGGCGCTATTGCGGCGCCACGGTCGCCCTGTCAGATGGCCGCGACCGCGCCATCTGGTACCTGATCGAGGAAGGCCAGGGCTTTGCCTCGATCGGCGACAATGTCGAATTCTGCGTCTCGGGCTTCGACCGCTGGATGGTCTACAACGGCCGCTGCCGCATCCTGCGGTAGCGGGCGGTTTCCAGTCTCGATTTCGTTAGAGCCTGCGGCTCAAGCCGCGGGCCTTTTCTGCGACTCGGGGTATCGGCCCTGACGAAAATATGTGCCGCGCGGCACGCGCCGACAATTTCTGCCCAATCGCAGTGCTATTTCCTGCCTCGCGTCGCCTCGGCTTCACCGATGATCTTTCGAAGAAAGGCAACGTGACCGCGAAAAGCGCGGCGCCCGATCGTCGTTGCTTTGATCCGTGTCCGCGGCCGCCGCCCGACGAAAAGCTTTTCAACATCGACGTAGCCCGCTTTGGCCAGCGTATCGAGATGCGCGCCGAGATTTCCGTCGGTGGTTTCGATCATGGCTTTCAGTTGCGTGAACTCCAGCGCCTCGCGTCTTTCCAGCGTGTTCAGGGCGGCCATGATCCTGAGCCGTGTACCCTGATGGATGATGTCGTCGGCACTCATCAATGGCTCCAATGCTGCGGACCTTGAGCTGTCACCCTACGGCTCTGCAGCCTCGGGCAGTACTAACCATTCGCCTTTGTGAACGACATCGAACACACTTGTCAGAATACTCTGGCATACAGAGTAATCTGTCAATTCAGTGATGAAGCCAGGCTTGACAAGGTGATCTCCAGATCGGCGCATCGCATTGCACTTGTAATCCGAAGGGACCGGTCGCCTGCAAAAGATGATCATTCTCTATAAGCCGCAGCTCATGATATTCGCGGCCGAAGATCAATGCGCGAAGCTGCTTGCTGATCTTTGCAGCTTCATGGCAGGCGCGCCCACGCAGCGCATCGAGAATGTCGATGCCAAATTGCTGGCGATATCGGAAGATAACGCCATATTTTTGCGATGATGAGTGTGATCATGTGTCGATCGCAACGAAAATTTAAGCTGAGAAAATCATATCATTGCTTCGCTGGCTAGCGAGGCGCGAGTCAGATAAGCATGACACGCCGGGCCATTAACGGTCGTCGGCATAACGCAAGGGGCATCGCATGGCTAAGCAGTCATCAAAAGCGCCGGCATCCAAGGCACCGGCAAAGAAAGCACCTGTAAAAGCGGCGGCGGCGAAAGCCGCGACCGCGGTCAAGAAAGCGGCACCCGCTGCCAAGCCGAAGGCGGCAGCGCCGAAGGCAAAGGCGGCACCGGCCAAGAAGCCGGCAGCCAAGACAGCCGCGAAACCGGCGGCGAAGAAGGCAGCGCCCGCCAAGGCCAGCGCCGCATCCGCAAAGAAGGCTGCACCGGCCAAGAAGGCCGCTCCGGCAAAGAAAGCCGCTCCGGCCAGGAAGCCGGCTGCCAAGGCCGCGGCCAAGCCCGCTGCCAAGAAGGCAGCCCCGGCCAAGGCTGCCGCGGCGAAGTCTTCGGCACCGGTGAAGAAGGCGGCGCCAGCCGCCAAGAAAGCAGCGCCGGCGAAGGGCGCGAAGAAGTAGTCACGTTTCTTCGCGCCGGGGACCGTGTCGGCAGAAATGAGGGCAGGTGCCGTTGAGGCCTCGCCCTCTGCTCTGGCATTGGGGCGCAACGAGAGGGGCGGACGCCAGATATCTTTCGCAGCTCCCAGGACTTCGCCGCAGGGCGAAGTCCGGTGGGCTTTTGTTGCCCGCGCCATCACGCGGCGACGGGACGATCGTTGGTCTTGTCGGCCTGTCGGAGTTTGCCGCCGTCACCATGTGGCGCATCCTGATCAAGGCGTACAAGAGACCAAGGCATGCAGGAGTGGTCGCCGGCTGCTGGCGGCTGGTTTTTCCGCTTCTGGCTGTTGCGCGGGGAAGGGCGCCCGGTCAACAGTGACGGGCTGCCAACAGGAACCCGATCATGCCGAAGCTGCTTTACGCCTCCACGTCCCCCTATAGTTCCAAGGTACGAATGGCGGCCCTTTATGCCGGCATCGCGGTCGACCTGGCGCCTGTCAAGACCGAAGACAAGCCGGCCGAACTGATCGGCGCCAATCCGCTGGGCAAGATCCCCGTGCTGGTGCTCGACGACGGCCGCTCGATCCACGACAGCCGAGCCATCACCCAGCAGCTCAACCGGATGTCGAAGAGCGCGCTGTTTCCGCGCAATCCCGACAAGCGGCTGGAAGCGGAAGTGCTGGAAGCGTTGGCGGACGGCATCTGCGACTGTGCGCTGTCGATGGTTTATGAGCGCCGCACGCGGCCCGAGGAGATGGTCTACCAGCCCTGGCTCGATCGCCAGTGGGCGAAGATCACCGCCGCGCTCGATCTACTCAACGCCAATCCGCCGAAACTGCCGAAGAAGATCACCGCCGGCCAGATGGCGCTGCGCGCCTGCCTTGGCTACCTGGCGCTGCGTTTCGCCGGGAAATGGGAAAAAGGCCGCAACCGGCTGGTCCGCTGGGCCGCGCGCTTCGATGAGAAATTCCCGGACCTGAAACCCTGCGTTCCCGCGTGAGCGGCCGACAATAAAAAAGCCGGGCGCGAGGCCCGGCTTCTTCGTGTCGTGGCTTGAACGACTCAGAACTTCATACCGACGCCGAAGGTGACGCGGTTGTCGGTGGCCTTGACCTTGCCAATGCCATCGAAGTCCTTGCTGCCGAAGTCGGTGTAGCGGTATTCGACGCGGCCGAACACATTGTCGGTCAGCTTGATGTCGGTACCAAGACCGGCGGTCCAGCCGATCATGGTGGCGCGGTCGCTGGCGCCGAGGACGCTGTCCTCCACCTTCAGGCTCCTGCCGGCGAGACCACCGGTGCCGTAGAGCAGGATTTCCGGGGTCACAGCGTAGCCGAGACGGGCACGCAGCGAGCCTTCGAAGCCGGCCTTGGAATCGATGCCATTATCGTCGCCCTTGACGCCGTTGTAGCCGAGTTCGGCTTCACCGCCGTAGACGAAGTTCTCCTGCTGCCACTGATAGCCGCCGAAGACGCTGCCGATGAAGCCCTTGGTATCGGTTTCAACGTCGAAATCCTTTTCCTTGGTACGGCCGCTGAAGCCATAGCCAAGATTAAGACCGGCATAGGGGCCGGCCCAGGACGCGACGGGCAGTTCGGCGACCGGGGCAGGCGCCGGCGGCTCTTCCTGGACCACATCGGCGGCATAGGCAGTTCCACCGAGGGCGAAGAGCCCGAGCGCTACGGCCAGCGGCCGTGCGAATTTGAGATTGGCTTGCATTGTTGTTTACTCCTTAAGCCACAGGACACAGGCTTGTTCTTACGATCGCCCATCAACCCGTCCGGGGGGTGAAACGGATCTGGCGTTCGTCGGTTCCAAATGTCGTGTCGAAATACGGCTGAAGCGAACCTGAACTTGGGTCATTCCCCGGCGCGAATGAGGCAGAAATTTGGCGTTGCATCTTCGCAACAGCGAAATGTCAGCAGATTGGCCGTGCTGCACCGCAGGTGGCTTGGTGCAAGGAGTCCAGCCTCCTATATTGTGTTGAGGCCGGCTCATTGCCGGCCGGCTCGAGATGCCGAACCGGCCGTTTCGCCACAATGTTGCCGCAGCTGCGAACGCCATTTAACGGGTGGCGGGCCATAATTTGCCGGCGCCCTCCTTCGTGCCGAAACCGAGGATTGACAACAGATGAGCAAAGCCACCGCGGCGCTGGTGACGGGCGGGGCAAAACGGATCGGTAGCGCGATTGTCGAGGATCTCGCCGCCCACGGTTTTGCCGTCGCCATTCACTGCAACCGCTCGCGCGACGACGCGGATGCGCTTGCCCAGCGGATCAACCGCGCCGGCGGCCACGCCGCCGTGGTCGCCGCCGATCTGACCGATATGGCCGAGGTCGGCGACCTGGTCGGCCGCGCCGAAGCCGCGCTCGGGCCGATCTCGCTGCTCGTCAACAACGCTTCGCTGTTCGAGGACGATTCGGTTCTTGATTTCGACTGGCAGGGCTGGGACCGCCACTTCGCCATTCATGTGAAGACCCCGGCACTGTTGACGCAGAACTTTGCCCGGGCCCTGCCGGACGGGCAGGAGGGGCTGATCGTCAACATGATCGACCAGCGTGTCTGGCGGCCGACGCCGCGCTACTTCTCCTATGCGCTGTCGAAGTCCGCCTTGTGGACGGCAACCCAGATGATGGCGCAGGCGCTCGGCCCGCGCATCCGCGTCAACGCCATCGGTCCTGGCCCGACCTTGAAGAACGCGCACCAGGACGACAGTGACTTTGCCGCGCAACTCGCCGGTCTCATTTTGAAACGCGGCCCGCAATTGCCGGAATTCGGCGCCACAATCCGCTATCTCTGGGAAGCCCGCTCGGTTACCGGGCAGATGATCGCGCTTGATGGCGGCCAGCATCTTGCATGGCGCACACCTGATGTGACAGGCATGACGGAATGAGTCCCGCAGAGCAGAAACACAAGATGCGTGGCGGCGCCGACGATCTGCCACCCGAAATCGACCTCGAGGACGAGGCGGCGGAGGAGATCGTCGAACCGGCCGGCCCGGACGTCGCCTTCACCGCCATCGACTGGACGCCGCATGCCGGCGATGCCGACGGCATGGTCGGCGCCGAAGTGATCCAGACGCTGGTCAAGCGGCTGCCCAATGCGCCGGGCGTCTACCGCATGATGAATGCCAATGGCGACGTGCTCTATGTCGGCAAGGCCCGCAGCCTGAAGAAGCGCGTCACCAATTACGCGCAAGGCCGCTTCCACACCAACCGCATCGGCCGCATGGTGCGCGAGACCGCGACGATGGAGTTCGTCGTCACCCGCACCGAGATCGAGGCGCTGCTGTTGGAGGCCAACCTCATCAAGCGGCTGCGGCCACGTTTCAACGTGCTGATGCGCGACGACAAGTCGTTTCCCTACATTCTCTTGACGGGCGACCATGTCTCGCCCGGCATCTACAAGCATCGCGGCGCGCGTTCGCGCAAAGGTGATTATTTCGGCCCCTTCGCTTCCGCGGGCGCGGTCGGCCGCACCATCAATTCCTTGCAGCGCGCCTTCCTCCTGAGGAGTTGCACCAACTCCTTCTACGAGAACCGCACGCGGCCTTGCCTGCTCTATCAGATCAAGCGCTGCGCCGGTCCGTGCACCGGCGAGATTTCGCATAGCGACTATGCCGAGCTGGTTGCCGAGGCGAAGGATTTTCTTTCCGGCCGCAGCCAGAAGGTGAAGACCGAGATTTCGGCCGCCATGCAGCAGGCCTCGCAAGACCTCGATTTCGAGCGCGCCGCCATCTATCGAGACCGGCTGGCGGCACTCTCGCACGTGCAGAGCCACCAGGGCATCAATCCGCAGACCGTCGACGAGGCCGATGTCTTCGCAATCCATCAGGAGGGCGGCCAGGTCTGCATCCAGGTGTTCTTCTTCCGCACCGGCCAGAACTGGGGCAACCGCGCCTATTTCCCGAAGGCCGATCCGGCGCTGGAAGGGGCCGAGGTGCTGGGCTCGTTCCTGGCGCAGTTCTATGACGACAAGCCGACGCCGCGCGCCATTCTGCTGTCGCACGCCGTGGAGGACCAGGAACTGTTGGCCGAGGCGCTCTCGACCCGCGCCGGCCGCAAAGTATCGATCTCGGTGCCGCAGCGCGGCGAGAAGAAGGACCTGACCGACAACGCGTTGCAAAATGCCCGCGAGGCGCTCGGCCGTCGGCTGGCCGAAACCTCGACGCAGGCCAGGTTGCTCGCCGGCTTCGCCGAGACCTTCGGGCTCGAAAAGCCGCCGGTGCGCATCGAGGTCTACGACAATTCGCACATCATGGGCACCAACGCCGTCGGCGCCATGGTCGTCGCCGGGCCGGAAGGTTTTGTGAAGAACCAGTACCGGAAATTCAATATCCGCTCGACCGAGATCACGCCCGGCGACGATTTCGGCATGATGCGCGAAGTGATGGAGCGGCGCTTTTCACGATTGCTCAAGGAGCATGGCGATGTGACGCCCAACGATGCCGCGGCAGGCGA
This sequence comes from Mesorhizobium sp. B2-4-2, assembly GCF_006442845.1. NCBI lineage: Bacteria > Pseudomonadati > Pseudomonadota > Alphaproteobacteria > Hyphomicrobiales > Phyllobacteriaceae > Mesorhizobium > Mesorhizobium sp. B2-4-2. The sequence continues at coordinate 750,192 of NZ_VFVM01000001.1, forward strand.
GGCGGACAGCGATGAGGGCGACATGTCGGGCGGCTTCCCTGCCTGGCCCGACGTCATCCTGATCGATGGCGGCCAGGGCCAGATGAGCGCCGTGCGCAAGATCCTCGCCGATCTCGGCATCGAGGACCGGGTCGTGGCCATTGGCATCGCCAAGGGCCAGGACCGCGACGCGGGCCGCGAGCGCTTCTTCGTCAAGGGCAGGGACTCGTTTTCGCTGCCGGTACGCGACCCGGTGCTCTATTTTGTCCAGCGCCTACGCGACGAGGTTCACCGTTTCGCCATCGGCTCGCACCGGGCCCGCCGCAAGAAGGAGATGGTCAAGAGCCCGCTCGACGAGATCGGCGGCATCGGCCCCAGCCGCAAGCGGGCGCTGCTGATGCATTTCGGCACCGCCAAGGCGGTCGGTCGCGCGGCAATCGAGGACCTGGTAAAGGTCGAAGGCATTTCCGAGCAGGTGGCCAGACTGGTTTACAACCATTTCCACGAGAACTGATGCATGTCGCCCGAAAGCGACCGTCGGCTCCCGGGCGAAGCAAGGAGCGGCGCGGCGTAGCCCGCGAGATGACAAGATTGGCCTATTTTTGCTGGCCAATCGATTTTGGCCTGTTGACCCCCTACATCAGCTTCTGATTTGAGTACGCAGGCAGAAAGAGTTCCCCCGGATATGGCTCAGCGCGCGTTCAACCTTCCGAACATCCTCACCTACGCCCGCATTATCGCGGTGCCGCTGGTGGTGCTGTGCTTTTTCCTCGAGGGACATCTGAAGTCGAGCGACTTCGCCCGCTGGTCGGCGCTGATCATTTTCCTGCTGGCGTCCATCACCGATTATTTCGACGGCTATTTCGCCCGCGCCTGGAAGCAGACCTCGAACATCGGCAAGATGCTCGACCCCATTGCCGACAAACTGCTGGTCGCGACATGCCTGCTGCTGCTTGCCGCCGACACCGACCGCCATGCCGGCATTGCCGGCTGGTCGCTGTGGGCGGCGATCATCATCCTGTGCCGCGAAATCCTGGTTTCGGGCCTGCGCGAATATCTGGCGGCGCTCAAGGTCTCCGTGCCGGTGACGCAGCTTGCCAAATGGAAGACCACCATCCAGATGGTCGCTATCGCCTTCCTGCTCGCCGGTCCGGCCGGCGACAAGATTTTTCCGCTGACCACACAGACCGGCCTGGTGCTGTTGTGGATCGCGGCCCTGGTCACGCTTTACACCGGCTATGACTATTTCCGCGCCGGCCTCAAGCACATCATGGACGAATAGGATGACGAAGCTCATCTACTTCGCCTGGGTGCGGGAGCGAATCGGCAAGCCGGACGAAGACGTGGACTTGCCGCATGGCGTCGAGACGGTCGCGGACCTCTTGCGCTGGCTGAAGTCGCGCGGCGAGGAATACGACCATGCGCTGCAATATCCCGACGTGATCCGCGTCGCTATCAACCAGGAACATGTCGAGCACGGCGAAAAGATATCTGGCGCGCGCGAGATCGCGCTGTTTCCGCCGATGACCGGGGGCTGAGATGGCCGGCGCGGTCGTACCTGTCGTGCGCGTCGAGGCGCAGGATTTTGACGTCGCCGCCGAAATCGCCAGACTGACGCAAGGCCGCGCCGACATCGGCGCTGTGGTCACCTTCTCGGGCCTGTGCCGTGACGAGCAGGGGACGCTCTCGGCCCTTGAGCTCGAGCATTATCCGGGTATGGCAGAGGCCGAAATCGCCCGCATCGCGGCCGAAGCGGTTCAGCGCTGGCCGCTGCAGGGCATCACCGCCATCCACCGTCATGGCAAGATCCGGCCAGGCGAGAACATCGTGCTGGTGGTGGCGGCCTCCGTGCATCGGCAAGCCGCGTTCGAGGCGGCGAATTTCCTCATGGATTATCTGAAGTCGCAGGCTCCCTTTTGGAAAAAGGAGCATCATGCCGACGGCTCCGAGGGCGGCTGGGTCGAGGCCAAGGAGAAAGACGAGCAGGCGGCAGGGCGCTGGAAAAGGCCACCGTCCGAATAATTTTGCATCAGCCACGCATTGACCGCAATCCTTTGGCCAATTCGTTGTTGGTCAGCCTGGGCTGTGGCCAGCCCGGGGAAGGGAGATGGTCGTGCTGGACAGGATAGCGGAGTTCTTCGTCTTCGGTTTCGTGCCTCTGGTCGTCGGTATACTGGCCGTGCCGGAACTCTCCGTGGCCGCCGAAAAAGCCCTGAAAGGCGAGGTGACCTACCGCGAGCGCATCGCCTTGCCGCCCAATGCCGTGCTCTCGGTCCAGCTTGCCGATGTCTCGTTGGCCGATGCGCCCGCCAAAATCGTCGGCGAACAGAAGCTGACGCCGGCAGGCCAGGTGCCGATCAGTTTTACGGTCAAATTCGATCCGTCCCGGATCCAGCGGCGGATGACCTATGCGTTGCAGGCCCGCATCACCGTCGGCGACAGGCTCCTGTTCATCTCGGATGAGCGCCATCAAGTCGATCCGCTGACCGATGCGCCGCAAACCATCATGCTCAAGATGGTGACGCCAAGCCCCGAGCCCACTGCTTCCGTTCTCGATCAGCTTTGGCTTCTCGATTATGTCGACGGCGTAGCCATCGCCGCGCCGCAAGCGACATTCCGGGTGAGTGAAGCAGGCAAGGCCGGCGGCAACGGTCCCTGCAACAGCTATTTTGCCACCGCCAACCTCGATGGCCAGAAGATCGCGATCAGCGACATCGGCTCGACCTACAAGGCCTGCGCGCCCGAGGTGATGGCGGAGGAAAAGGCGCTGTTCGAGGCTCTGGCAAAGGCGGCTTCGTATAAAGTCGGTGCCGGCAAGTTGACCATCGCCGACGGGAACGGCCGCGAAATCCTGCGTTTCAGCGCCGCGAGCTGATGCCGTGAAACGGCTGTCGGCGGAGGTCAGCCGCTCATTTTTTCGAACACGGCGCCATAGTGGTAGGGCGGCACCTCGACCAGCTCGATGAATTTGAGGCCGGCCGCCTCGACGGCCGTGATGGTCTGTTCCGGCGATATCCTCAATTCGGTCTTCGGTCCGCGGGGCTCGCCGAGCACCGTGGTTTGTTCACGCGGCTGCTGATGCCAGTTGACGACAACAAAGCGTCCGGCAGGGACGAGCGCTTCGCTAACGGCTCGCGCCAGCCGTGGCCGGTCCGGCACGCCGTGGAAGGCGTTTGCCATGAAGATGAAATCGACGGGGCGGGATATCAGGCTCGCGAGTTCATAGGCATCGCCCGCTACGAGATCGAAATTCCTCGTGCCGTTTTCATTGAGCCGGCGACGGGTGACGTCGAGCAGGTCGGCATCGATATCGATGCCGACGACATGGCGGGCGACCCTGGCGATGGGCAACGTAAACCAGCCGTCGCCACAGCAGAGGTCGGCCACCTCCATGCCCGGCTTCAGTCCCGTTGACGAAAGCACGGCACCGGGGTCGGGCCACAGCACCTCCCACCAGCCGCTCGATGGCATCTCGGTGCCCTGGAAGAAGCCGGGAATGGTGCTGGTCATGCTTCGCCGGCTCCCTGTGCCTGACCGACTTTAGCGCGGGCAAGGGTTCAACGGCAGTGCCGGATCGATCCGTTTCAATGAAAAAGGCCGGCAATCCGCCGGCCTTTTTCGGTCACAATGTCAGGGTCGGCTCAGCCGACGATCTCGGTGTCGGAGAACCAGTACTTGATCTCCTGCGCAGCGGTTTCCGGCGCGTCCGAACCGTGCACCGAATTCTCGCCGATCGACAGCGCATGCACCTTACGGATGGTGCCTTCGGCGGCGTTGGCCGGGTTGGTGGCGCCCATCACCTCACGGTTCCTGGCAATGGCGTTCTCGCCTTCCAGCACCTGCACGATCGTCGGCGCCGACGACATGAATTCCACCAGCTCGCCGAAGAACGGACGATCCTTGTGGACGGCGTAAAAACCTTCCGCCTCGCGGCGGCTCATCCAAACGCGGCGCGAAGCGATGACGCGCAGACCGGCATCTTCCAGCATCTTGGTGATAGCGCCGGTGAGATTGCGCCGCGTTGCGTCCGGCTTGATCATGGAAAAGGTGCGTTCGAGCGCCATTGGGTCGTCCTTGTCTGGTTGGATTGGGAGTGGCGGGCTCTATACAAGCCGGCCGGCCCATTGCCAAGAGGAAGTCGACGGGGGTGTCGTAAGCAGATGAGTTGTCCGGATTAGGTAGCACGTGAGTTGTCCGGTTTTATCGCCAGCGGATGGAGGCTGGG